>CAVUJR010000003.1:0-308386 GCA_963741805.1 uncultured Chloroflexia bacterium | reverse complement strand
GGTGCCTACCGGGTTTCGAACCCGGAACCTCTTGTTCCACAGACAAGCGCTCTGCCGTTGAGCTATAGGCACCATGAGATGTGAGGCAAGGAAAAAGGAGTAAGCCGAGTTCTGTTCTGGATGATCATCTCTCTCAATCCTGAGGACTGGTCACGTCGTCGCCTTCGTGACGGCTCTCGACTTCCGGCCTTGGCGAGCAGCCTGCTGGCGGCCGAATCGGAGATTGCTGCGGGGAGGATTGCCCTTTTCACTCCGCACCCGAAGGCGCGGCCTGGTCTCTGTTGCTCTCGCACGCCGAAGCGTGCGCCAATCTGGACTGTCGACGCGATCACTCGCGCCTCCCTGGCTTTCACCAGGCACCCTTGCTCTATGCAGCTCGGACTTTCCTCTGATCCCTCCGGAGAGGGTCAGCGACCATGCCCTTGTCCCTTGCGCTCACATTCATTTCTGAAGGTGCGACCGCGTCACGCGCGGTGCTGTGCCGGGCGGAAGCGCCCGAAGCACGACTCTTTATACACCACCGGCGTCCGAATGTCACCCGAAAGAGGGAGGCACCGGCCGGTGCGGAAAACGAAAACGACGGGCATCAAGCCCGCCGTCTCGCTGGTGCCGAAGGGGAGATTTGAACTCCCACGAGGTTACCCTCACTACGCCCTGAACGTAGCGCGTCTGCCGATTCCGCCACTTCGGCGAGCACCCTCTTGCAGATCTGGAGCCGACCGCGGGACTCGAACCCGCGACCTGCTGTTTACGAAACAGCTGCTCTACCGGCTGAGCTAGGTCGGCGCACCTCTCTGCAAGGCCGCGTCAGTATAACAAAGCTCCAGCCCGTCCGCCAAGGGCTCATCTGGCGAGCCCCGTGGTGTACTCTCAACACCACCGCGCGACGACTGTCGCTGCGGAATAGTGTACTGAAGATCGCGCGTGAGGGCAAAGCAGTGCAGCGACCGGGCTCGCCCAAATCCCCGCGACGGCGCCCGCCGTCGTCTCCCATTACGAATCCATTGCGGAATGCCAGCCGCCTGAACATCGTCTATATCATCCTCTCTGGCCTCGTCATCTGCTCGATGCTGGCGGTCGCGCTCGCGACGATCGATTTCTCGAACCTGTGGAGCGGGGGGAGCAGGACGTCATCGTCGACCCGAACGCCGACCTGATCGCCGAGCAGCAGACGGTGGTCGCGCAGAACCCTGACGACGTCGACCAGGTCCTGCTGCTGGCGAACCTGCTGGCCAACACCGGCCAGATGAGCGAGGCGATCGACTGGTACGAGCAGGCGATCGACCTGGCGCCGGACGACCCGAGCGTGCGGCTCGACTTCGCGCGCTCGCTCCAGGCGAGCGACATGAAGCCGGACGCCGAGGAGCAGTTCATGCTGGTACTGGAGCAGGAGCCGGACAGCCTCTCCGGCCATTACTACCTGGCCAAGCTCTACATGGACTGGCAACCGCGCCGGCAGGATGAGGCAATCGCGCACTTCCAGCGGGTGGTGGAGATCAACCCGGACTCGTTCCTCGCCGAGCAGGCGGAGGTGGAGCTCCAGTCACTGAACCAGACGACGCCGGTGGCGAGTCCGGAGGTTGCGGCGCCGGGGAGCGGGACGTAACAAATCGAACGAATGTTCTGATCATCGGGTATACTACCATCATGAGCGAAGAACGCCGCCCGAGCGGGCGCCAATCCACCGTTTCCAATGAAGACAAGGACGTTGATCGCCTCGTGACCGCTCGCCAGCGGGAAGATGACGATCCCGTCGCCGAGCGCTCTCTTCGCCCGCGCAGCCTCGAGGAGTACATCGGGCAGGATCGGGTGAAGAACAACCTCCGCATCTTCATCCAGGCCGCGAAGGGACGAGGCGAATCGCTGGATCACGTCCTCCTCTATGGTCCGCCGGGCCTTGGCAAGACGACGCTGGCGTCGATCATCGCCGGGGAGATGGGTGTCAGCCTCCGCGTGACCTCTGGTCCGGCGATCGAGCGGCAGGGGGATCTCGTTTCCATCCTCACGAACCTGCAGCCGGGCGATGTGCTCTTCATCGACGAGATCCACCGGCTGAACCGGGTCGTCGAAGAGGTCCTGTACCCGGCGATGGAGGACTTCGCGGTCGACATCGTGATCGGCAAGGGACCCGCCGCGCGGACGATGCGCATCAACCTCCCGCGGTTCACCCTGATCGGCGCGACAACCCGCCTTGCGCTGTTGACCGGGCCGCTGCGCGACCGTTTCGGCGCTGTCCTGCGGCTGGACTTCTACGATGATGACGCGATGCAGGAGATCATCCAGCGCTCGTCCTCGATCCTGAACCTCACCCTTGAGCCGGAAGGTGCTCGCGCCCTCGCCGGTCGGGCCCGCGGAACGCCGCGCATCGCGAACCGGCTGCTTCGGCGCGTCCGTGACGTCGCCCAGGTGAAGGGCGCTGGCGTCGTTTCTGAGCGGATCGCTCACCATGCGCTCGACCTGCTCGACATCGACGAGCTGGGGCTGGACGACACGGACCGGCGCATTCTCCACGCGGTGATCACCAAGTTCGATGGCGGTCCGGTCGGGATCGACACGCTGGCGGCGGCCACGAGCGAGGAGACGGACACGATCATGGACGTCTACGAGCCGTACCTGATCCAGCTTGGCTTTCTCCAGCGCACGCCGCGTGGGCGCATCGCGACCCGCCGCGCCTACGAGCACCTTGGCTACGACTACGCCTCGTCGGGCGCCGCGCGCGCCGGTCAGCAGGCCCTTTTCCAGGATCCCGAGTGACCTCTTCTCCGCAACGCCGGCACCGCATTGATGACTACGACTACGTGCTCCCGCACGAGCTAATCGCCCAGGAACCACTACTGGACCGCTCGGGCAGTCGCCTGATGACGCTCGATCGTAAATCCGGCGCGGTGGCGCACCGAATGTTCCGGGATTTGCCGTCGCTGCTCAATCCGGGCGACCTGCTGGTCGTCAACAACAGCCGCGTCATCCCGGCGCGGTTGCTCGGGCACCGGGAGACGGGCGGTCACGTCGAGATCCTGATCCTGCGGCCCGAAGGCGCCGGGCTCTGGCGCGCGCTCGCGAAGCCGGTGCGCCGGCTCCGCGTCGGCGAAGTGATCACCATTCCACCGCGTGACGGCTCCGAAGCCCCCGATGCCCAGGTGGTGCTGCGCGAGAAGGTCGGCGAGGGCCAGGTCGTCGTTGAGATCGGCGACGAGCTTAACGCACATCTCGAGGGCTATGGTCACGTGCCGCTTCCCCCGTATATCACGCATCACCTTGACGACGAGGAGCGGTATCAGACCGTCTACGCCGAGAGCAACGGATCTGCCGCCGCGCCGACGGCCGGGCTGCACTTCACGCCCGAGATCTTCGAGCGGCTCCGCGAACGTGGCGTCGAGACGGCGGACGTGACGCTCCACGTGGGGCTCGACACGTTCCGCCCCGTTTCCGTGGAGTACGCCGAGGACCACGACATCCACAGCGAGTGGTGCTCGGTGCCGCAGGAGACGTGGGGCAAGATTCTTCGCACGAAGGAGCGGGGAGGGCGCGTTGTTGCGGTGGGGACCACGTCGGCGCGTACGCTCGAGTCGCTGGGTCAACGCGTGGCCGACGGCAAGCCGGGGCCCTTCGACGCCTTCACCAGTATCTACATCACACCAGGCTACGAGTGGAAGATGGTCGACGTGCTGCTGACGAACTTCCATTTGCCAAAGTCGACGCTGTTGCTCATGATCAGTGCATTGGCCGGCCGAGAGCATGTGCTCGCGGCTTACGAGGAGGCGATCCGGGAGCGATACCGGTTCTTCTCCTTCGGCGACGCGATGCTGATCGTCTAGAGCGGCGCCCGGTGGAACGACTCGCTGGGGGATCGACCTTCGGTCGATCGGGTAGGACACCCCTTCGGGTCGCCCCCTACACTTAGCGGGTGCATTTTGCGATCACGGGGCCAGAGCAAGAGGGAAAGATCGACATATGGGACATGAGTATCCGGAACTGAACGGGAAGACGCGCGAGGACGCCTGGAGCCTGCTGACAGAGTGGGTCCAGAGCGAGAGCCTGCGGCGCCATTGTCTTGGCGTGGAGACGGCGATGCGGGCGTACGCCCGGAAGTTCGGCGAGCCGGAAGAGGCGTGGGCCATCGTTGGGCTACTGCACGACTTCGACTACGAGCGCTATCCGACCCGCGAGGAGCACACGATCGTCGGATCGCAGGCGTTGCGCGACGCAGGCTATCCGGACTGGATCGCCGACGCGTTGTTGGCCCACGGGTTCGACGAGCGCTACCCGCGTACCACGCAGCTGGACAAGACGCTGTTCGCTGTGGACGAGCTGACCGGGTTCATCTCCGCCGTCACGCTGGTGCGTCCGTCGAAGGCGATCCGCGACGTGAAGGTCTCATCCGTCAAAAAGAAGTTCAAGGACAAAGCCTTTGCCGCCGGCGTCAATCGTGCGGAACTGATCGAGGGGGCAGAGGAGCTCGGCGTTGATCTCGACGAGCACATTGCCTTTATCATTGACGCGATGGCGGCCGACGCGGACGCGTTGGGCCTCGCGGGCGAGGCTTCGGCCTCACCGGATAACTGATCGCGGGAGCGCGATGGCGCACTCCCGGGATACCGAAAGGACACTTCATGGCCAAGCAGTGGTCGCAGCCGTTCGAAAACCAGCTCGAGGACGGGAAGACATACACCGGCACCCTCGAGACCAGCCACGGCACGATCGAGGTTGAGTTCTACGCTGAGGACGCCCCGGTCACCGTTAACAACTTCGTCTCCCTGGCGAAGGAAGGCTTCTACGACGGCACCCCGTTCCACCGCATCGTCAAGGGCTTCGTGATCCAGGGCGGCGATCCGACGGGCACTGGCACAGGTGGCCCGGGCTTCCGCTTCAAGGATGAGGCGATCCGCAAGGATTACGAGAAGGGCGTTCTTGCGATGGCGAACGCCGGCCCGAACACCAACGGCAGCCAGTTCTTCATCGTGTTGGAGGACCTGCGCGGTCGTCTGCCGAAGAACTACACCATCTTCGGCAAGGTCACGACTGGTTTGGACGTTGTCGAGGCGATCTCGAACACGCCGGTCAACCGTGGCCCGAGTGGAGAGGTTTCCTCCCCGGCCGAGCCGGTCACGCTGAACAAGGTGACGATCGGCGAGGCCTAGTTCGCGGGGATAGCTCGAAACGAGTGCAACAGGAAGGGCGACCGGAACAATCCGGTCGCCCTTCCTGCGTCTAGTGGGTTGGGTGGGTTGGACTAGGCGGCGATGGGCTCGTCGTTGCAGCGGGCCTCGTACTCGTGGAGGAGCTCGATCCAGAAATCCTCAAGCTTCGTCACGTCCAGCCCGGCCGCCCGGCGCTCCTCGATCATCTCGTAGCCGTCGTTGAGACGCTGCTCGAGCCGGCGGAGGGTCTCCTCCTCGGGAAGCTGGCGGAAAGGGGTGGGATGGGTCGACTTCATGCTGGTTACCTCCGTCGGCATCCGGATCAGGACGCCTTGCGCATCGGTTGCGGCGCCGGCTGTTCGCCGAGGGCATCGATCACTCGCGACGCTTCACGCTTCGTGAGCTCGTTGAACTCCTTGCCGGTCTCATCGTGGATGAAGCGAACGAGCTGCTCCGGCTCGAACTGCGCCTGACGGGCCTTGTACTGGATCATGCTCTTCTGGGCGCTTGTTGCGAGCGAGTCGCCGGCCGATTGCTGACCGCCACCGCGGCTGATCGCGACCGGGGCGTCGGCGATGGCTCCCGTGTCGTTGAAGTCGTCGCAGAACTGGGTGCCGTACCCGACTGCGGCGAGCGCGCGGCCGATCGCCTTCGTCTCAGCCTTCTCGATGTAGTTCTCGAACGTGTCGGCCGTCTCGCTGCCCCATCCTGTGGCGGAACCACTCTCCGGGAGCTGCACGTGGGCGCTGAAGATCGCGCGGCCGTTCTCGTGAGAGTGCAGCTCGGTCGTCAGGACCGCATCCGGATGCTCGGCACGGAGCCACGCGATGCGCCACTTCACTTCCAGATAGTCCTGGCCCTTGATCTTCGTCAGATGCTGTCCGGGATCAAACGTAGAGTTCGCCATGGTGTGATCCTCGTTCTCTATGATGGCGTCCGGTTCGTAGAACGTTTGTTCTGAACTCATTGTAGAACGCATGTTCCAGTGTGTCAAGGGGTGGCCGTTCACTGCGTCAGTACCGGAATCATGCGAGAATAGAGGGCCACGGACGTTGAATTGCGCCGACCGTGGGGAACGCCGGTGAGGCGGGAGCGAGAAGCCCTTTGCTATACTTCCGGTCGCCTTCTATTCGCTTTTAGAACAAGTGAGGTGGACCCGTGAGGGTTTCATGCCTTCAGGAACAACTGCAACGCGCCCTGAGCCGTGTCGGGCGTGCGGTTGCGACCCGTACCGCGCTGCCCGTGTTGAGCAACGTGCTGCTCTCCACCGATAATGGGCGGTTGCGTATCGCGGCGACCAACCTTGAGATCGGTGTCACCACCTGGATCGATGCTGACATCGAGGAAGAGGGCCGCATCACGATCGACGCGCGCTTGCTCGGCGAGTTCGTCAACACGCTTCCTGCGGGTACCGTTACCCTCACCACCGATGACGTTCGCTTGTCTCTGACCGTGCAGTCCGGACGCGACAAGGCCAGCATCAATGGCATCGACGCGGAGGATTTTCCGGTCATCCCCTCCGTTTCTGACGAGGGCTTCCATGTGGACATCGACGCGCAGCTGTTGCGCGAGTCGATCGGCCTGGTCGAGTTTTCCGCCGCGTCGGACGAGAGTCGCCCGGTGCTCGCCGGCGTCATGACCCGCCTCGATGGCGACAAGATGTCCCTTGCCGCGGCCGACGGATTCCGGATGGCGATCGTCGAACACACACTCGACCAACCGGTTCCCGAGCGGCAGGACCTCATCATTCCGGCGCGCTCCTATCGGGAGCTGGCGCGTATCATCGGGGACGCAGACGGCACGATCCGCCTCGCAGTGACGCCGAATCGCAGTCAGGTACTTGCGAGGGTCGGCGATACCGAGTGGGTCTCGCGCCTGATCGACGGCACGTTCCCTGACGTGAAGCAGATCGTTCCGAAAGACCTCGCGACGCGCGTCGACATCGGGCGCGAGTCGCTCCTGAACGCCGTACGCCGCGCGAGCTATTTCGCGCGCGAGAACAATGACGTGGTGTTCCTGACGGTCCAGCCGGGCGAGGACGACCTCGCGCCGGGCAATGTCGAGGTCTCCGCCAATGCCGCCGACCGAGGCAACAGCCAGAGCTTTGTCGACGCCAGCGTGACGGGCAACGAGATTCGCGTCGCGTTCAACAGCCATTACCTGACAGACGTGCTGTCGGTCCTCCGCACGGGTCAGGTTATGCTCGGGATTAACGGGGCGAACGCGGCGGGTATCGTGCGCGGCTCCAGCAATGAGGATTGCACGCATGTGATCATGCCGATGGTTATCGGCGGGTAGTGGTCCAGTCAGTGATCGCTCTTCCATGTATGTAACCCGCCTCACGCTCGACGAGTTTCGTAGCTATCACCATCTCGATGTGACAGTGCCTGCGGCAGGTCTCCGGATTGTCGGTCTCAATGCGAGCGGCAAGACGAGCCTGCTGGAGGCACTCGTCATGTTGGCAACCACGCGCTCGCCGCGTACCTCGTCCGAACGCGAGGTGGTGCGCTGGGGGAGCGGTGAGGACTACGGCATCTCGCCCTACGCGCGCCTTGGCGCGGACGTCCAGACTCCCGAGCGCACGCGTCACCTTGAGATATCCATCGAGCTGCCAGAGGGCACGACCCGGATGGCGCGGAAGAAGTTCCGCATCGACGGTCGTGGCGTGCGCGCCCACGACATGGTCGGCGTACTGCGGGTCGTTCTCTTCTCTCCGGAAGATGTCCAGCTCGTGACTGGTCCTCCCGCGGAGCGGCGGCGGCAGATGGACATCCTCATTTCGCAGATCGATCGCACGTATCTGCGGGCCCTCTCCCAATACGGCAAGGTGCTCTCGCAGCGGAACGGGCTTCTGCGACAGTTCTCACGAGATCGCGTCGACCCTCGTTCGCAATCCGCAGTTGCGCAGCTTTCGTTCTGGGA
This sequence comes from uncultured Chloroflexia bacterium, assembly GCA_963741805.1. GTDB lineage: Bacteria > Chloroflexota > Chloroflexia > Thermomicrobiales > UBA6265 > UBA6265. The sequence goes on along the minus strand of CAVUJR010000003.1, from coordinate 300,326 downwards.
TGAGGAGCTGATCGCGGCTGGCGCCAAGATCGTCGCCTCGCGCGCGCTGGCCCTGCGGGATCTGTCTTCGCTCGTCGGGGAGCGGTCGCACGACCTGATCTCGAACCGGCAGATCGGTCTGGACTATCTTCCGCGCCTCCTTCTGCCGAAGTGGGATGACGATGAGATAGCCGATCCGGCGGGCGTGGAGCAGCGCGTTCAGGAGCTTTTCCTCCGACAGCTTGCCGAGGCGCGATCCGAAGAGTTCCGACGCGGTACCACCGTGCTCGGCCCCCAGCGGGACGACTTCGAGCTCACGCTCGACGGCCGCTCGATTCACGCGTATGGCTCGCGCGGCCAGCAGCGTCTCGGTGTCATCGCGCTCAAGCTCTCCGAGGCGGACCTGATCCTTCGCCAGACGGGGGACCGGCCCGTGATCCTGCTGGACGATGTGCTCTCCGAGCTGGACGATGTGCACCGCGGCCTGTTGCTTGATGCGATCTCCGCTGAGCAGTGCCAGATCCTCGTCACGTCGGCGGGGGAGGAGGCGCTTGATCACCCGGCACTCGACCGGCTCCCGATCGTGCATCTCGTAGCCGGCTCGGTCGTTGAGGGTAGTGTGTCCAGGACGGAGACAGTGTAATCGCGGCCTACCCTGCCGATGGTAGGATTGGCGGGGCAATCGGGCCTTGGGCCCGAACCAAAGGTCGATGGATTGGCCCTGATGCGGCCGATGGGCGCGGCGCCCGTAAACACCGCCGCAACAATGGGGAGCACTCGTGGAGATCGATCTCAGGCAGGTTATCCGCGCGCTGGTGCGGTGGGGATGGACGATCGTCCTGCTCGTCGTGTTGGGTGGCGTCGCTGGCTACGGGTTGGCGAGCCTTCAAACCCCGACGTATTCGGCGACCACCTCGCTGCTCGTCACAACGCCGTTGTCCAGCACGCTGATCGACGGCGGAAGCCGCGCGGAGACGTACCGCACGCTCGTTGAGTCCGGGCCGGTCCTCGATCGCGTCATCCTGGAACTCGGCCTGGACGTCGACCGCAGTGAGCTCGCCGAGCGGATCGAGACCACGGTGGTGATGAACACCCAGATTATCGAGATCACCGCCAAGGACGATTCTGCCCAGCGTGCCGCGGACATCGCCAATGCGACCGCGCGGAACTTCGAGAGCCAGGTGGCGACCCTCACGGTCGGTCAGCTGGAGCAAACGTTGTCCGAGCTTCAGGCTCAATCCGACACCCTCACCGCGCGCGTGAATGAGCTCGATGCGCAAATCGCTGAGCTGGACACCGACGCCAACGCCGACGATACCGAGATCCAGTCGCAGCTTAGTGGCCTCCAGTCCGAACGGTTGCGGGTGGCGCAGACGGTCGCCGACCTGGATTCCTCGATCCGCACCATCAATGAGCAGCTTGTCACGTCGACGACACCGGTGGCGGTGGCGGACGAGGCCGTTGTGGCCGCGGAGCCTGACTCGCCGCGGCCGCTGCTGATCGGCATCCTCGGCGCGTTCCTCGGCGGCTTGATCGGTCTCGGGCTTGTCGCGGTCCTGGAGTTTATGGATACGGGCCTCCGGCGTGGCGACGATGTGGAGGAGCTCCTCGGAACACGCGTCCTCGCCAGTGTGCCAGCGGAGAGCGGGCCGGGTCTGGCCGCCATCGAGCGGCCCGATTCCGCCACAACCGAAGCTGTGCGCATGGTGCGTGCGCATCTCGCCGGGAAAGTCGCGCGCGGGGGCCGTTCTGCCCTCGTCTTCACGAGCGCGCGTGGTGAAGCCCCGGTGAGCAACGTCGTAGGCAACCTCGGTGTATTGATGGCTCAGTCCGGCATCCGCACGCTCATCGTCGACACAGATCTTCGCGACCCGCGGCAGGATTCGCTGTTCGGTTTGCAGACCACGGCTGGTCTATCCTCGCTCCTTGCGGGCGACGAGACCGCTTTGCCGGTGGCAACCACCGTGCCGAACCTCCACGTCCTTACGGCTGGGGGGCGCGCCGAGAATCCGTCCGAGTTGATTGGGTCGGCGCGGTTTGTGTCGCTCCTGCAAGGTGCACGCGCGGAGGCCGACGTGGTTTTGATCGACACACCCGGCATGTTGGCGCATAGCGACGCCCTCAGCGCAGCGGCAATTGCCGACGGTGTGGTGCTTGTCGCCCGCGAGAGCAAGTCGGACCGGGGTGACCTGCAACAGGCGGTCTCGATCATTGAGGATGACGGCCTGGAGTTGATCGGCATCGTTGTCGCGGAGAAGTAGGCGCGACATATCCCAGTTCGGGTTCTGGGACTCCCTGAGCGACGGCCGGAAGGCGATACGTCGTCCAGGGAGTCTTTTTGCGCCTGGATTGGCACGGGACTGTGACGCCGGTGATCGGGAAACGGTCGCATCTGTGACATGGCGCTCTCCACACTGAACCAAAGGGTTTCCGGATTGCGCCCGGCACGATCCGGTCTCGAAAGGATGGAGCCATGGCTTCCCCGAACTACGTCGTCGCGTTCGCCGATCTGGGCATTGAAGATGTTGCGCGTGTGGGTGGCAAGAACGCGTCGCTGGGCGAGATGATTCGCGCACTGCGCCCGATGGGTGTACGCGTCCCGGACGGATTCGCGACCACGGCCGACGCGTATCGTGCGTTTGTTGACTACAACAACATCGAAGGTCCTATTCGCCAGTCGCTGGACGATTATCATGCTGGCACGATTACGCTCCACGAGGCGGGATCACGTATCCGTCAGATGATCGAAGGCGGCACGCTCCCTGCCGAACTCGACACGGCGGTTCGAGATGCGTATCGCCGCCTCTCTTCGTTGTACGGGGGCGATGCGACGGACGTCGCGGTGCGGAGTAGCGCCACGGCGGAGGATTTACCGACTGCCAGCTTCGCCGGCCAGCACGAGAGCTACCTGAATATCCGTGGGGGAGAGGCGGTGCTTCACGCGTGCCGGCGCTGCTTTGCTTCCATGTTCAACGACCGCGCCATCACCTATCGCGACGCGAACGGTTTCGATCACATGCAGATCGCTCTTTCCGTCGGTGTGCAGAAGATGGTGCGATCAGACGTCGGAGGCGCGGGCGTGATGTTCACGCTCGATACGGAGTCCGGGTATCCAAACGTCACCATCATCAGTGGCGCCTGGGGCCTCGGCGAATCGGTGGTGAAGGGAATCGTCACGCCCGACCAGATCGACGTGTATTCGCCGTTTCTCAATCAGCCAGGATTACGGCCGATCATCAACAAGCAGCTCGGCGCCAAGGAAAGCAAGCTGGTCTACGCCCCGACAGGTTCGGACGAGCCGACACGTACAGTTATAACGACCGAAGAGGAGCGGGCCACGTTCGTCCTCTCCGACGACGAGGCACTGCAGTTGGCCCGCTGGGCGGCGGTGATCGAGGATCACTATGGTCGCGAGATGGACATCGAATGGGCACGGGACGGGCAGACCGGCGACCTGTATATCGTCCAGGCTCGGCCGGAGACTGTCGCGTCCCAGCGGCGCTCCACATCGATGCGCTCGTACCGCTTAAAGGGCACCGCTCCCGTTCTCGCACAGGGCATTGCGATCGGGTCGGCGATTGCGACTGGCAAGGCCCAGGTGATTCGCAGCGTCGCCGAGATCGATCGGTTCGAGCCGGGCTCGATCCTCGTAACCGAACAGACGGATCCGGACTGGGTGCCGATCATGAAGCGCGCGGCCGGCATCGTTACCGACCATGGCGGGCGCACCAGCCATTCGGCGATCGTCAGCCGCGAGCTCGGCGTCCCGGCGATCGTTGGTACAGGGAACGCTACGCGTGTTATCCCGGACGGAGCGCTCATCACGCTCTCGTGCAGCGCCGGAGACCGTGGTGACGTGCTGGACGGGGCGGTGCCGTTCGAGGTGAATGAGGTCGATCTCGAACGGATTGTAACGCCACGCACAAAGGTGATGGTAAACGTCGCGAATCCCGGTACTGCGTACCAGTGGTGGCAGTTGCCGACCAGTGGCGTCGGCCTGGCGCGTATGGAGTTCATCATCAGCAACAGCATCCGCATCCACCCCATGGCCCTCGTCCATCCGGAGCGGGTGGCCGATGAGAGCGATCGGACCCTGATCGACGAGATGACGCGCGGGTACGAGGACAAGACGGCCTACTTCGTGGACCGCCTGGCCCTTGGCATTGGCCGCATCGCGGCGCCGCATTACCCGAACCCGGTGATCGTCCGCATGAGCGACTTCAAGACGAACGAGTACGCGGGCCTCATAGGTGGCGCGGCGTTCGAGCCGAAGGAGGAGAACCCGATGCTCGGGTTCCGTGGCGCTTCCCGATACTACGACGAACGGTACCGGGAAGGGTTCGCCCTGGAATGTGCGGCGATTCGCAAGGTGCGCGAGGAGATGGGCTTTGATAACGTCGCGGTCATGATTCCGTTCTGCCGTACGGTGGCCGAGGCCGACAAGGTATTGGCGGTGATGGCGGAGCAGGGGTTGGAGCGCGGCAGGAACGCACTGCGAACGTATGTCATGGCCGAGATACCCTCCAATGTGATCCTCGCCGAGGAGTTCGGCCAGCGCTTCGACGGCTTCTCGATCGGCAGCAACGACCTGACGCAACTGACGCTGGGATTGGATCGCGACGCTGGAGAGTTGTCATCGCTGTTCGACGAGCGAGACGAGGCAGTGAAGCGGATGATCGCCATGCTGATTCCCGCCGCGCATCGCGTCGGCGCCTCTGTCGGCATCTGCGGCGAAGCGCCGTCGAACTACCCTGAGTTCGCCGCGTTCCTCGTGCGGGAGGGCATCGATTCGATATCGCTCAGCCCTGAACGCGTGCTCCAGACGATCCCGGTCATCGTCGAAGCGGAGAAGGCCATGCACCGTGAGCCAGCGCCTGTCAGTTGACGCCATGCAGGCAAGATGAGTGATCTCTTAACGCCACAGCCCCCGGACGAATCATCGTCCGGGGGCTGTGGCTCGATGGCTGGGGTGCAGGGATTCGAACCCCAACTGCCTGATCCAGAGTCAGGTGTCCTACCGTTAGACGACACCCCATCGACCGGCAGTTAGTGTACCCCTGATCCGATATGGGGTCAAGTCTGGCGATCAGCCGGTGATATGCGTTCCCGGATATTCGCGACGCACTGACTTGAGAGCGTCTGCGAGTTCCTGCAGCGCATCCAGCGTTCCGCCAATGCTCGCGAAACCAGCCGCGAGCACATTGCGGGCGAGAACCAGCGCCGTGACCGGCCCCGTGCCTCCGGGGACCGGCGTGTATGCGGCTGCGATTCCCTCCAGCGACTGAGCGTCCGCGTCGCCCACGATTTTGTCGTCCGCGTTCACGTTTACCCCGAAGTCGAGCACCACGGTGCCCGGCGTAATCATGTCGCCAGTGAGGACGCCGTGGCATCCGGCGGCGATACAGACGATATCCGCGTGCCTCGTCTTCTCGGCGAGATCCCGCGTGTGGGTATGGCAGAGAGTGACGGTCGCGTGTCGATGCGAGAGCAGGGTTGCGAGTGGTCGGCCAACGACGTTGCTGCGGCCGATCACGGTGACATCCGCTCCGTCGAGATTGATCCCAAAGAAGTCCAATAGCTCGATGCCGCCCGCCGGGGTACTTGGACGCAACGACGGCAGACCGAGGTGCAGGCGCCCGGCGTTGACCGGCGTGATGCCGTCCACGTCCTTCAATGGAGACAGGTGCTCGAGGATGACGTGGGGGTCGAGGTGTGCCGGCAGCGGCATAAGGACCAACACCCCGGTGATGGAGTCGTCATTGTTCAGCTGATCGACTGTCGCAATCAGCTCGTCGTTGTCGATGCTCGCATCGCGCTCGATCGCGCGGTGCTCGATCTCTACCTTGCGGAAGGTGCGATCGATGGAGGCCCGGTAGGCTAGCGCCGCGGGATCCTGCCCGACAAGAAGCGTTGCGAGGACTGGTGATCGGCCGCTTGCATCGTGGAACAGCGCTTTCGCTGAGGCGATCTCCGCGCGGAGGCGCTTTGCAAGGGCGCTGCCCCGCATCAGCCTGGTTTCGAGTGGTGTCTGGATGGTCACGGTTTGTGTCCCGATGTGGAGGGGCGAGTGACGGCGGAGCGGTCTTCCGCTCCGCCGTCGAGCTATCGCCCGAAGTATAGCAGTGGCCCAGAACGTTCGAGGTTGCCCTGTGCGCAGCGAAATGTCCCCACTACGGTCACCAACTATCCCCGCAAAATCCTTCTCTTGGGCCCCAAACAACAGGGTGCTGTCAAATAGTGTTGCATCCGCCGGGAACTGTCACGTTTACCGGCATCAGTGTCATTGTTAGATGTCAAACCGACGTTCTTGTGGATAGTACGTACATCGTGTTGACAGCCTGGCAATCTATGGGTATGATCATGGTGTTGACGGTCACTGACGTGACCAACTGGCAATACGGGGCGGGCCGATCGGGTTGGCGCTCCGCAAACCGGAGAGCAGGTGGGGATCATGGCAATGCAGCAGGAAGCGATGATTTTTGGTGTGGCGCTGAAGGCATTCCGGGAGGGACGACGGGTCTCCCAGAGCAAGCTCGCCGAACGTGCGGGCTTCGACCATTCCTATGTAAGTCGTCTGGAAAGTGGCGCCCGTAAACCGACCCGCGAGGCGGTGCACCAGCTTTCCCAGGCGCTCGAGCTTGAGCGCGTGCAGCAGGACGAGCTGCTGGCCTCGGCCGGCTTCCTGCCTGGGGAGGTCTCGAGCCTCCTATCCGGCGAGCCGGAGCTGACCGATGTCCTCGCTCTCCTTCAGAACGCGCAGGTTCCCGAGGCCTATCGGGAGACCATGCGTCAGGTGCTGCGGGCGATCGCCGAGCAGGCCCGCCTCGTGCTCAGGGACGGCGCTGTCGCGGCGGCGTAGAGACGAGATACAGGGCGTCCGCGCATCCACCCCGCCGGGTGTACGGACGCCGCGCCCTGTCGCATAATGAACCCGATGTCCCCCGTAACGCCGGCGGAGATATCGGGTTCTTCCATTCGTCCCCGCCGAATGTGAGCACGCACGTCCAGGCCCAGCACACGGTCAACTGTCACGGCGCGCCCGTCGCACCGACGTTGACCCGTGAGGAAACGATCCATGACCGATTTCGCCCATCTTCACCTGCATACCCAGTTTTCCCTGCTCGACGGCATGGGCCGCATCGATCAGTACATCGAGCGCGCGCAGCAGCTCGGGATGCAGCACATGGCCGTGACCGACCACGGGGTGATGTATGCGGCGATGGATTGGTATAACGCGGCCACAAAAGCGGGCATGCACCCGATCATCGGCATGGAGGCGTATCTGGCCGAGGGGCCGGTCGCGAAGCGAGAGCGCAAGTCGTACCACCTCCTGCTGCTCGCGGAGAACGAGCGGGGCTACCGCAACCTGATGCAGCTGGCGAGCAAGGCGGCGCTCCACGGGTTCTACTACCGGCCCCGGATCGACCTGGAGATGTTGCAGGAGCACCGCGAAGGTATCATCGCGACGTCCGCCTGCCTCGGCGGTCCGGTCGCGAACAACTTCCTTAATCACCAACCGGAGAAGGCATACGACTACGCCGGACGCCTTGCGGAAATCTTTGGCAAGGAACGCTTCTTCATCGAGCTCCAGGACCATGGCCTGAAGGAGCAGCTCGACGTTAACCGGGAGCTGATCCCACTGGCGCAGAAGCTTGGTCTGCCGCTTGTTGCGACAAACGATGTCCACTACAACGATCAGGAGGACGCTTCCGCACAGGATGTCCTGGTCTGTGTTCAGACGAACACGACGATCCATGATCCGAAGCGGATGAAGCAGGAGTCCGACCAGTTCTACCTGAAGAGCCCGGCCGAGATGGCCAGGCTCTTCGGTGAGACGCCTGAAGCGCTGATGAACACGATCCGCATCGCCGAGATGGCGAACGTCGATCTCAGCTTCAAGGGCTACCATCTGCCGGAGTTTGATGTGCCTGCGGGCATGACATCGGACATCTACCTGCGCAAACTTTGCGAACAGGGCGCGATGAAGCATTACGGGACGCTCGAAGGCGAAATCGGAGAGCGGCTCGATTACGAGCTGAATATCATCGCCGACATGGGCTTCACGAATTACTTCCTGATCGTGTGGGACTTCGTGAAGTTCGCCAAGGAGAACGATATCCTTGTCGGCCCGGGTCGCGGGTCTGCTGCCGGAAGCCTGGTCACGTATTGCCTTGAGATCACGGGCCTCGACCCGCTGAAGTACAACCTCATCTTCGAGCGCTTTCTGAATCCGTCGCGTATCTCCATGCCGGACATTGATATCGACTTCGCCGACGATCGACGTGGCGAGGTCATCGAGTACGTGGTGCGGAAGTACGGCGATGATCGTGTCGCCCAAATCGTCACCTTCGGGACCCTGAAGGCGAAGGCGGCTGTCCGCGATGTGGGCCGGGCGATGGGCCTGACCTTCGGCGATACGGACCGGGTGGCGAAGCTCATCCCGACAGACCCCAAGATGACGATCGACAAGGCGCTGGACGAGGTTCCGGAGCTCAAGAAGATTTACGACCAGGATGGTCAGGTCCGCGAGTTGGTCGACACGGCACGCAAGGTAGAGGGTCTGGCGCGGCACTCATCGACCCACGCAGCGGGCGTGGTGATCTCCCATGAGCCGTTGGTCGAGCACGTGCCGTTGCAGCGTGCAGGCGGAAAGAGCGAGGGTGATATCACGACCCAGTGGACGCAGGGTCATCTCGAGGATCTCGGACTCCTCAAGATGGACTTCCTGGGTTTGAAGACACTGACCGTCCTGGGCAAGGCGGTCGAACTGGCGCGGGCCGGTGGAAGCGACATATCCCTTGACACGATCCCGATGGCCGACCAGGAGGCCCTCGAGCTTCTCCGCCGTGGGGAGACGGTTGGTGTCTTCCAGTTGGAAGGTGGCATGACCACCCGCATGACGATCGATGTGGCGCCGGAGAGCTTTGAGGACATCATCGCCCTCATGGCGTTGATCCGGCCGGGTCCGATGGAGCTGGCGCCGGATTATATCGCCCGCAAGCATGGCAAACAGGAGATCGAGTACGCTCATCCCCTTCTTGAGGACGTCCTGCAGGAGACGTACGGCATCGCGCTCTACCAGGAGCAGGTGATGCAAATCGCGAACATCCTCGCAGGCTTCTCCATGGCGGAGGCGGACGGCCTCCGCAAGGCCATGGGTAAGAAGCTCCCGGCGGTGATGGCGGAGTACAAGGACCGCTTCGTCTCAGGTGCGGAAGAGCAGGGGGTCGACAAGAAACTCGCGACCGATGTCTGGGACATGATCGAGCGCTTCGCCGGCTACGGCTTCAACAAGTCGCACAGCGCGGCCTACGCGGTAATCGCGGCGCAGACGGCCTATCTCAAGGCTCATTATCCGGTCGAGTTCATGGCCGCCCTGATGTCGACGGAAATGGCGAATAGCGAGAAGACCGTCTTCAATGTCGCCGAGTGCCGGCGAGCGGCGATCCCTGTCCTTCCACCGAACATCAACCGGAGCGGCGTCGAGTTCGGCGTTGAAGCAGTTGACGATGGCGTCAAGGCGGTTCGCTTCGGTCTTGGCGCGGTGAAAAACGTTGGTGTTGGACCGGTCACGGCGATCGTGGCTGCCCGCAACGACGTAGACGGCGCTTCATTGCCGACGCTTGATGCGTTCTGCGATGCCGTCGACTGGTCGACGACGAACAAGCGAGTCGTCGAGAGCCTGACCAAGGCCGGTGCGCTGGATGTCTTTGGACACCGTGCGGCGGTGCTTGCCGGACTGGAACAGGCGATCGGTGCCGCGCAGAAGCGTCAGAAGGCGGCCGCCCGAGGCCAAATGGATCTCTTCGGGATGATGGCTGAGGATACGTCGTTTTCGGACGGACCGAGTGTTCTTCCTGATGTCCCGGAAGCCGACAGTCGCCAGGTTCTCGAGTGGGAGAAAGAGTTCCTGGGACTCTACCTGAGCAGCCACCCCCTCACCACGATCACGGGGAACGGCGTTCCGAGCGGCTTCAGCGAGATCGTCGATTTCACCAGCATGGCGTCCAACCAGAAAGTGAAGATCATCGCTATGGTGACCGGCGTGCGCCGGATCACCACGCGCCAGAACAAGACGATGGCGGTGGCCGAGCTGGAGGATCTGACCGGCACGATCGAGGCGGTCGCTTTCCCAAGCACATATGAGGCAGTCGGCGCCCAGCTCGAGCCGGATACGCTCCTCGTGATCACGGGCAAGCTGGATGAGCGGGGGGAGCAGAAGCAGATCATTCTCGAAAGCGTGTCAAGCTCGTTGCCGGAGTTCAATATCCGCCCCAAGTCAGCCCCGCGAGTGGTCATCGAGTTGCCGTTGACGGGCGAGTACTGGGAGGATGTCCAACTGATGCAGCGTCTCGATGACGTGATCCGGCAGAATGAGGGCGATGCCGAAGTCGTCCTGATCGTCGATCGGGAAGGGGAACCGGTCCGGATGCGCAGCCGTAGCCGGCGGATCAACTGGACGGAGGAGACCGCTTCAGAGCTCGAGGCGGTCGTCGGTCGGGGACGGGCATGGCTGGATCGCACTGAACTGCAACCTGTGGCCAATTCCGACGCGACGGTTGCCGCGTGAGCCTTTCGGCGTTTGGGGCTGTCAGGCGACATATCCCATTGCTTATAGTAACTACTAACCAAAGCATCTCAAACGGGAAGTTTGTTAGTCTCCTGCGATATGTCGCCTGACAGCCCGATGTGCCGCGGAGGAGTCGTGCGTCGTCAGGATCAGCAGCACGTCGCCCTGCTTTAGCGTCTTGAAGGCCCGATTGATCGCCCGGCGCTCCGTCGGGAGCCAGATGAAGAGTGGCGGGTACTCGTTTGCGGCAAGCCCGCGTCGAAAGTCGTCCAGGCGTTCCCGCTCCTGATCGCCGTGCATGACGATGGCGCCGTGATATCGGCCCAACTGCCGGCCGAGCTCGTGGATGTCCTCTGCCGCAACCCAGGCCAGGTCGCCGACAACCGTGATCTGCCGGTGCTCGGCATTCGAATTGATCGCCCTTAGCACGGATTTCATGATCCACCCCGGCCCAAGTTGGTCGATCACCGCGCGATAGTCGTCTGTGTCGTAGACGTTCATCGATGCCGGCAAGAGATCCCAGGCGGCCCGGAAGCGTTGGAGCGACTGGACGATCGAAGGAATATCGAGCCCCATGCCACGCCCGACGGCGATCGCGAGCAACATGTTCGTAATATTGAACGTCGCTTGCCCCTGCATCGTGATCGGGAAATCGATGACCCGGCCAACGCGCGTCGCATGCTGCTTGTCGCCTAGCCACACCTGACCACTTCGCACCCAGACGCCCGCGCCAGAGTCTGCGAGGTGCTCCTGCAATAGGGGTGAGAGGAAGGATTGCGACACAAAGATGGACGTGCCATCGCAGTTCCGCGCCGCCTCAACCGCGTAATGATCGTCGGCGTTGACGACGAGGAAGCCGTTGTGATGGACGGCACCGACACAGATGTGCGCGGCCTTGATCGCTCGCTGAAGCTCTTCGGATCTGTCCGCGGCGTCACTCTGATCACGCATGCCGCTGAGCACGACGATCGGATAGGTGCCGGCTGGCAGCCCCGCGGCGTTCACCGTCGCCCAGTCCAGTTCCTGCAACGCGATATCGATGGAGCCCTCTGCCAGGCGGGTCAGCGCATGGCGCCAGCCCGCGAGCTCACCGCGCTGCTTGCGGCTCTGGATCTGCACGCCCAGGTCGGTCCACGTCGCCCGACGGAGGTGCATCGTAATGAGCATCGACTCGACCAGGCGGAGCACCGTGCTCTTGCCCCGTGTTCCGCCGATGCCCACGATCGGGAGAACACCGTTCACCGTTGTATCGCGCTGCCAGGACCGAAAACTCGTATGCAGCAACGACACATCCCGCGCGGCAACAAGCACCGGGTCGGATACGAGCATCAGTGGTCCTCCACCGCGGTCTCGTCGTGCGCCAGGCGCTCCTTGATGACCTCGACCGCATCTCGCATCGCGTGACCACGGTGGCTTATGGCGTTCTTCTCATCCGGCTTCAGCTCAGCCATCGTTCGTCCATCCGGAAGCTCGAAGATCGGATCATATCCGAAGCCGTTAGTCCCCTTTGGCGCATCAGCGATCCGCCCCTCGCACGACCCGGCGGTCGTGACGATATCTTGCGGAGAGAAGGCGATCGCGATCACGCTCCGGAAACGCGCGATTCTTTCCTCAGCTGGCAGTCCCTGAAGGGCCTCGAGCAACTTCTGCGTGTTGCGCTCGTCTGTGGCGCCATCGCCGGAATACCGTGCCGAGTAGACACCGGGCGCACCGTTCAACGCATCGACCTCCAGGCCGGAGTCGTCGGCGATCGCCATATGCCCGGTCTGCCGGGCGACCTCCTTTGCCTTCAGGATCGCGTTCTCGGCGAAGGTCGTGCCGGTTTCCTCGGGCATCTCCGCGCCGAGATCAACCGCGGTTACCACCGTCACCGACGACCCCAGAAGCGCCCTCAACTCCTCGAGCTTGCCCCGGTTGCCAGACGCCAGCACGATCGTTCGATCTGTCGACAGCGTCATGGCAGCATTCTCCCGAAGAGTGATTCCGCATTGGCCGTGGTCTGGCGCGCGATTTTTTCGAGCGGCACTTCAACGAGCCCCGCGAGAAACTCAGCGACGGTCCGCACATGCGCGGGGACGTTTCGCCGGTCCTTTTGCCGTGCCGGGACGAGATAGGGCGAGTCTGTCTCGAGGATCATCCGCTCCAGCGGGAAGCGCTTCAGGTGCCGCCGCAAAGCTTCCGACTTCTGCCGCGTCGCCAGGCCGCCAACGCCAACCCATGCCTCATGCTTGAGGATGAAGTCCACCAACCGGTCTCCGCCGTCGAACGAATGGAAGATCATGCGCGGAAGCTCGGACTCTGATTCGAGGACGTCCACCATAGCGTCTTCCGCGTCCCGCATATGAAAGATCGCCGGCAGGTCGAGTTCCCGGGCGATCCGGACTTGCCCGATCAACGCTTCTCGCTGAACCTCGAACGGCGCATTGTCACGATAGAAATCCAGCCCGAATTCGCCGACCGCCACCGCTCCGGTGGAGCGCAAGAGCGTCCGCAACGACGCCTCGACGTTGGAAGACCACTCCTGAGCATGGGATGGATGCACACCCAGGCTGTGTCGCATGCCGGGGATGCTCCCGGCCATGAGCGCGGCGTCCTCCCAACGGTCAGGCGCGTATCCGATCAGGAGCCAGCCGCAGACGCCAGCGTCGCGACTCGCGGCAAGAACCATATCCAGGTCCCCGGAAAAGGCGGCGTCATCCAAATGGCAGTGGGTATCGATCATCGCGCACGGCGACGATGACGCTTTCGTCTCGTTCGTATTCATGCCGAGATTGTACTACCGAACAGTGACGCTCTTCGCGAGATTGCGTGGGAAGTCCGGGTCAACAGATCGGGCGACCGCCAGCTCGTATGCAAAGCGCTGCGCGAATACGAGCTGGATCAACGGCGTGGCCACGCTCATGTCCGGGATCCGCACGACGGTCGTGCATTCCCCCTCATCGAACTCGCCAATGCCGATCGTCCAACCTCCACGGCTCATCACCTCTCGCGCCGCGATACGGGCGCTGGCGAGCTCCGCGTCGGTCGTCGCGAAGAGCATGACCGGCGTCCCATCGCTCACCAGGGCTAGCGGGCCATGCTTCAGCTCACCAGTCAGGTACGCCTCGGCGTGGACATATGACCCTTCCTTGATCTTCAGCGCCGCTTCCTGAGCGACAGCGCGGCCAACTCCCTTGCCAAGCGTCAGGATGTGCTGCTGGTCCGCAATGTGGGCCACGAGGTCGGACACGTGGGGATCAGCCAGAACGCGCCGGATCACCGGAAGTGCTGACGACACCGCGGTCTGGGCGTCGTCAGCACCGCCCCGCAAGGCCTCGGCAAGCTGAAGCAGGCGTACGACCATCGCGAGGAAAGACTTTGTGGCGAGCACGCTGCGCTCGACCCCGGCGAGGATCGGGACAACGATGTCGACCATCGCCGCGACGGTCGACGACTCCGTGTTGACGATTGTGGCGGTCCTGGAGCCCCATCCACGCGCGATGTGGAGCGCATCGACGACGTCCGCAGTCTCGCCGCTCTGCGTCATCGCGATAACAAGTGTTCCTGGACCCATGTGACGGATCGTTTGGTCCATCTCAGACGCAGGAACCACGTCGACCCACGCGTCCGTGGCGCGTCGGAGCCACTCGGCGCCGAGCGATGCCGCGTAAAACGCCGATCCGCAGCCCGTGAGTAGCACATGCCGGCTGTTCCGCACCGCCGATGCGAGCGGCGCGACGTCGTCCTGGTGCTGAAGCAGTCGCTCGACGACCTCGACCTGATCGTGAATCTCCTTGATTGTGAAGTGGGCGAAGTCGCCCTGATGCACATAGGCGTCTGCAGGGACGTCCCGCCAGTCGATCACCAGCTCACTTCCGCTCGCAGGGGCGATCAGCCGCGCGTCATCCGTTGAGAGCAGGAGGAGCACGTTGTCTGGAATGATCGCCATCTCGGAGGCATGCTGCGCAAGGGCAAGCGGGTCCGACGCGAGTACCCATCCATCCGTGGCCTTGCCGAGACGCAATGGGGACCGCGATGTGATCGCGGCAATCTCGTTCGTCGCACGATTCGCCACGACGATGGCCGAGCTGCCTTCCAGCATGTCGAACACGGCGGCGACCGCATCAGCAAAGCGGAGGCCCTCATCAAGCTTTCGGCGAATCAGGTGCGGGACGATCTCGCTGTCTGTTTCCGACCGAAATGTGACGTCGGCAAGGTACTGCGACTTGAGTGCATCGGCGTTCTCGATCACGCCGTTGTGGACCACGCCGATCTGCGCGCGGTCATCGAAGTGGGGATGGGCGTTGTCTTCAGTGACCGCCCCGTGCGTGGCCCACCTCGTATGACCAATCGCAAGGGACGACGGTGCCCGGTCCGTAAGGGTGCCCGGCACCCGGCCCGGCGCCTTCAGTGACTGCAGCCGATCTTCGTCCGCCCAGGCGATGCCCCAGGAGTCGTAGCCCCGGTACTCCATCGTCCGCAGCGCGCCCGAGACCATCGGCATGACATCGATCGTGGTCCCAACGTAGCCGTAAATACCGCACATGTCGTGTTCCTCCAGAAAGAGTGGCAACGCCCGGCACGCCGCGGACAGGACCACGAGCGCAACGGGCTCAAGGCCACCAACGTCCACGCGCGGCGAGCAAGGCATGCAGTTGTGATTGACCGGAGGATTCTTGTGGAGGGGAGCCTTGCGGCTGGAATGCACGTTGACAGGCTTTTGTCGGTTCGTCGCCGAACCGGTTTGTGCGCGTCATCACGACTGTGCGGCCGGGGGACCATCCGCCGAATGTTTCGATAGATCCCCACCTCGTCAACCCGGAAACCTCGATCCCGGGTCCTGGCGCTCTAGTGTACGAACAGCCTCCAACAGCGAATCCACCTGAAGCATAGCGTCCTGATGCCGTCCACCGCAAGGAGGGCAAGGGTATACTTTTCGCGAACGAGGCGCGTCATCCCCGGCGCGCTATATGTCCCGCGACAGGAGCAGAGATCCCACGTGATTGAACGCTATACCCGCCCGGAGATGGGAGCAATCTGGTCCCAGGACCACAAGATCCAGCAGTGGCTCGCCGTCGAGATCGCCGTCTGCGAGGCATGGGCGCGTCGCGGACGAATCCCCCAGGAGGCCATGGAAGCGATCCGGGGGGCGTCCTGCGACCTCGGTCGGATGCTCGAGATCGAGAAGGAGACCGATCACGACGTCATTGCCTTTCTTCGCGCCACCGGGGAGACGGTGGGCGACGCAGCCCGCTTCATCCACCTGGGGCTCACCTCGTCAGATGTCGTGGATACCGGCATGGCGATGCAGGCGCGAGACGCCGCCGACCTCCTCCTCGCCGATCTCGAGGCACTGATCGAGACGGTGGGACGCCGCGCGGTCGAGCATAAGGACACGATCGCCATCGGGCGCTCCCATGGCATGCAGGCCGAGCCCACGACGTTCGGGCTCAAGCTGGCTGTCTGGTATGACGAGCTACGGCGTCAGCGCGAGCGACTGCAGATGGCACGTGAGCACATCGCGGTCGGGCAGATTTCGGGCGCGGTCGGGACGCACGCGCATGTTCCGCCCGAGCTCGAAGACGAAGTCTGCGCCGACCTTGATCTCGGCGTGGAGCTCGCCTCCACACAGGTGATCCAGCGTGACCGTCACGCCTTCTTCCTTGCTGTCCTCGCCGGCGTTGCTGGCACGCTCGAGAAGATGACCGTCGAGGTTCGCCACTTGCAGCGGACGGAAGTTGCCGAGGCGGAAGAGGCGTTCGGCGAGGGGCAGCAGGGTTCGTCCGCGATGCCCCACAAGCGCAACCCGCACGAATCCGAGCGCATCGCCGGCCTCGCGCGCCTCGTTCGTGGCTACGCGACGGTTGGGTTCGAGAACGTCGCCCTGTGGCACGAGCGGGACATCAGCCACAGTTCCGCCGAACGGGTGATCTTCCCTGACGCCTGCATCGTCCTCGATTTCATGCTCCACGAGACAGACGAGATCATCGGCGGCCTCGTTGTTTACCCGGAGCGGATGAAGGCGAACCTGGAAATGAGCGGCGGACTGATCTTCTCGCAACGCATCCTGCTCGCGCTCGTCGATGGCGGCATGGACCGTCAGGATGCGTATCGGCTGGTGCAGAAATACGCGCACCATGCCGACGAGCTCGGAAAGCCCTTCCGCCAACTTATCGCGGAGGATCCGGAGGTGCAGTCGCGCGTTCCCGCCGACAAGATCGCGCAAGCGTTTGACCCGTGGGACCAGCTCGGCAACATTGACGCGACCTTCGAACGCCTCGGCCTGATCCAGCAGGCGTCAGCATGAGCGCCTCCACCGGGCCGCGACAGCTCGAAAACTACCCGCTGATCCGCAGCGGCAAGGTGCGAGATATTTACGATGCGGGTGATCACTTGCTGCTCGTCGCGACGGATCGACTCTCCGCGTTCGACGTGATCCTGCCCACGACGATCCCGGGTAAGGGAGCGCTCCTGACGGCGATCTCGGCGTTCTGGTTCGCGAAGACGAGGCATATCGTCCCGAATCATCTGCTCTCGACCGACGTCGAGTCGCTCGTCGCCTCGGAGGATGAGAAGGCCTATCTGCGCGGCCGGACAATGGTCGCGCGACGGGCAGAGCGGATCGACATCGAGTGTGTCGTACGCGGGTATCTCGCCGGATCAGGTCATAAGGAATACGTCACCGATGGCACGCTCGCCGGAGAGCCGCTTCCGGCCGGTTTACAGCGAGGCGACCGCCTTCCGGAACCGCGCTTTACGCCGGCGATCAAGAACGACGAGGGGCACGACGAGAACGTCTCGCGAGCCCGGCTCGCAGAGATCGTGGGGCAAGAACTCGCCACGACGCTCGAAGAGCTTTCTCTTCGCATCTACGCATTCGCCTCGGATCTCGCGGGGAGGGCCGGTATCATCCTCGCGGACACCAAGTTCGAGTTCGGCTATATCGACGGTACGCTGACGCTGATCGATGAGCTGCTCACGCCGGATAGCTCTCGATACTGGGACGCGGCGGCGATGGCCCCCGGCGAGGAGCCTCCGAGCTTCGACAAGCAGATCGTGCGCAACTGGCTGGAAACGCAGCCGTGGGACAAGACGGCCCCCGGGCCGGAGATCCCGACAGAGATTGTGGAGCGCACCCGCGCACGCTACCAGGACGTCTACAAACGCCTTACGGGCCAATCAGAGAAGGGACGCTGAATCGTGGCAGAGAGCACGCAGTGGATTGTCGAAGCGGAGATCATGCCGAAGCGCGGCGTCAACGACCCTCAGGGCGAGGCGGTGCTCTCCGGTCTCGGCCTGCTCGGATTCAGCGACGCGGCACGCGTCCGGGTCGGGAAACTGATTCGAATCGACGTAGCGGCTGACACCGAAGACGCCGCCCGCGAGATGGGCACGAAGATGTGCGACCAGCTCCTCGCGAATCCGGTTATCGAGGAGTACTCGCTCTCGGTCAAGCCGGTGGACGGCCAAGAGGGGAGAGGGTAGCGATGCGGATCGGAGTCATCTCTTTCCCCGGGTCGAACGGCGACCATGACGCTCTCGCAAATCTCGAGGCGGACCTCGGCGTAATGGTCCGACGCGTTGACTATCGGGAGACGACGCTCGCCGGGCTTGATGCCGTCGTGCTGCCGGGCGGATTCTCGTACGGAGACGCTTTGCGCTGCGGCGCAATCGCCCGGTTCGCGCCAGTGATGAATGAAATCCAAAGAGCAGCGGAAGACGGCATGCCGATCCTCGGCCTGTGCAACGGCTTCCAGGTTCTTACCGAGTCGCATCTGCTGCCGGGCGCGCTCTTGCGTAACGAGACGCTGCGCTTCCATTGTTACCGGTCCAATATCCGCATCGAGAACAACACCACCGCGTGGACGAGCGCGCTCGAGGTTGGCGACGTGCTGAACCTGCCGGTCGCGCACGGCGAAGGCGCGTACTTCATCGACGACGATGGCTTGCGGCGGATTGAGACGAACGGCCAAATCGTTGCGCGCTATTGTGAGCCGGACGGCACGGTCACGGAGGCCGCGAACCAGAATGGGTCGGTGGCAGGGATCGCCGCTGTATCCAACGAACGTGGTAATGTCGTCGGGCTGATGCCGCACCCCGAACGAGCGACGAACGAGCTCATTGGTGGCGCGGACGGTCTGCGGATGCTGCGCTCGATCCTCGCGCTCGAAAAGGCCGCCGTCTAGCCGAATTCGTCATTTCCCGAAAGGATCACACGTGTCGAAGGAATCGTACGACCAGCTTCTTCAACGAACGCAGACGCTGAGCGACATCATGGGCGCGGGCGCGTTGCTCGGTTGGGACCAGCGGACGCACATGCCGGCGAACGGTGCTGCGGTGCGGGCCGAGCGACTCGCGACGCTCGTCTCAATCGCGCACGACATGATGACGTCGGACGAGATGGGCGAGTTGATCGAACAGGCGCAACCGTACGCTGACGAGCAGGGGCCAGCGTCCTTCGAGGGCGCGCTGCTACGGGTAGTGAAACGCCGCTTCGACAAGATGAGCCTCATCCCGAAGGAGCTCTCTGTCGAGCGCCAGCGGGCGTCCAGCACCGGCTATGTTGCCTGGCACAAGGCGCGCGCGGCGTCGGACTACATGCAGTTCCGCGACGCCCTGCAGCACAACATTTCCCTCACCAGGGACGTCGCCGACGCCCAGCGCGGCTACTTCCCGGATGCCGAAGAGGACTACGACATCCTGCTCGACGACTATGAGCAGGGCATGAAGACGTCCGACGTGAGTCGCGTCTTCGACGATCTCAAGGTCGCGACGAAGGAGCTGCTCGGTAAGGTGGTCGCCAGCGGGCAGAACGACCGCGATAAGGTGCTCCACGGTACGTTCCCCGCCGAGAAGCAGCGCCAGCTGGTCACCACGGTCGTGCATCAGCTCGGTTACACCGATGACTCCTTCGATCTCGCCGAAACCCTGCACCCGTTCGAGTCATCTATGGCCATTAACGACGTACGCATCACGACCAAATACGACGAGTCGTACTTCAATCCATCATTCTTCGGGACAATGCACGAGTTTGGGCACGGCCTCTACGAGCATCAGATCTCCGAGGCGTTCGAGCGCACGCCGCTGGCTCGCGGCGTCTCCATGGCCTGGCACGAGAGCCAGAGCCGTATGATGGAGAACCTCGTCGGCCGTGGTCGCCCGTTCTGGAGCTGGGCGGCGCCCGAGGTAGAGAAGACCTTCCCGGAGCAGTTCGCCGGCATGTCCGCTGACGACATGTACCGCGCTGTGAACGCCATGGGCCCATCGCTCATCCGCATCGAGGCGGACGAGCTCACCTACAACATGCACATCATCATCCGCTTCGAGCTGGAGCGCGAGCTGCTGGCCGGCACCGTCACGACGGACGACCTTCCGGAGGCATGGCACGCGAAGTTCCGGGAGTACCTGGGCGTGGATGTCCCGAACGATGCCCAAGGCGTGCTGCAGGACGTGCACTGGAGCCAGGGCTCCTTCGGCTACTTCCCGACGTACGCGCTCGGCAACGTTCTCGGTGCGATGCTGTGGGAGAAGATCAACGTCGAGCTGCCGTCCCTGCAGGACGAGATCGCGAAGGGTGAGCTCGGAAGCCTGCGCGAGTGGTTGGGTGAGAATATCCACCGTCACGGCAGCTTCTACACGCCGAACGACCTGCTGGACCGCGTCCTCGGTGTCCGCGCGCTGGATGCGCAGCCCCTGGTGCGCTACCTGACCGCGAAGGTCGACGAGCTGTACGGGTAGCTGCTCGGCATAAAAAACGGCACACGCGACAGGGAGCGGCATATACCGCTCCCTGTTGTCGTTATCAGACCAGCCGGTCTATGACACGAGAATTATCCGCAAGAGACGCTACGTGACCTCGATGCCGGTTTCGGACTCCAGCGGACGGACAATCGCCGTCATATCGTTGTCGCCGAAGCCTGCCTCGGCCGCCCGGTCGAAGCCCCGGGAGGCTTCATCCCCGGTTGCCAGCGGTACGCCGAGCGACTCCGCGACCTGATGGATGATGCCAAGGTCCTTGCGGATCAGGTCGACCGGGGTTCCCCCGCCGAAGTTGCGCTCGACGATACGTGGCACGCCACGATCGAGCATGCGGCGGCCGCCGAAGCTGGTTGAGAGTACCTCGAGCAACTTGCGTGGGTCGGCGCCCGCCTTGCCCCCGAGCACCATGCCGTCGGCGATCTATGTATGTGTCGACAGATTCTCGCGAGCGGTTGTGCTCCACAACCGGAAAGCCGGTAGGCATCCAGCCAGAGGGCCCCGGTTATGGATTTCACTGCCAGGAAGCCAAGGGGATGTTCCTTTTCGCACAAGATAGGTTATCCGCAAACGAATGCAGGTGGATATATCGGCCGCACAACGGCGCTCTACCCCTCATCGACCGGCACGACGAGCGGCGGTAAACCGTCAGGAGCGCCTACCTCGCCGAGAACGGTGCCCGATGCGATCGCCTTCGCCTGGAGCAACGCATGCCCCTCAATCGGCTTGCCACCCGGAAGTTGCACGCGAAGGAGCTCCAGCGCGTCCTTGCCGCAACTGACAACGATGCGATCGCCGTCGTGATGCAGCGAGCCGGAGACACCCGGTACCGAGTCGCTCACGAGCGCGCGATGGATCTGGATGCGATCTCCGTTTTCCGCCGTGGTCCAGGCGCGCGGCCAAGACCACGTCGCGCGAATGTGACACTCGATCTCGTTCGCCGGCCGGCTCCAGTCGATCCAGCCATCCGCCTTCGTCATCTGCCGCGTCAGTGTCGCGCCTTCCGGCTGCGGTGTGGCGACCGCCGTCCCGTCCAGCAAGGCGGCCAGATGCTCCAGCAAGAGATCCCCGGCAACATTCGCCAGTTTCGGCGTCAGGGACTCCGTCGTGTCGTCGTCCCCGACAACGATGGTGACGGCGGCATACATTGGTCCGGTGTCGAGCCCACGGTCCATGCGCATGAGGGTCACCCCGGTCTCGCGCTCGCCCATCGCGATCGCCGCCGCGATCGGATTGGCGCCTCGGTACTTGGGTAAGAGCGACGCATGGAGGTTCACGCAACCGTGCGTCGGCAGCTCCAGAATCCATCGACCGAGAATCATGCCGAACGCCGCAACCACCACCAGGGCGGGCTGGATATCGGTAATGCGCTGGCGCACCTCCGGGTCGCGCAACGTCCCGGTCTGCAGAACCGGCAGGCCGAGCCGGTCAGCCGCGATCTTTACCGCTGGCGACTGGAGCTTCTTCCCCCGGCCAGCCGCACGGTCCGGTTGCGTCACCACGAGCGCGAGGTCGCAGTGGTCGCTCTTGGCCAGTCGTTCGAGCGCCGGAACCGCGAACTCTGGTGTTCCCATATAGATGACGCGTGGCTTCATGCGCTGTGGTCCCCCCTTGGTCCGGTTCAAACGCCCCTGCTGTACACTCGCCGTTGGGCCTGGCCCTATTCTGACCTACGCGGGTAACCGGAGTCACCTATGCCGCTTCTCCCCGTCCTGTTGTCCCTTCCGGTGCGAGGCTGGATCGCGTTCCAGGAGCGCGCGCCGCTGACCTTCGACGATCCGGTGGGCAATCTCCCCGTGGTCGGTGATGCACGGTGGAGCGCGGCGTTCACGGGCAACTCGTGGGGCGCGTTGCTGATGTGGGTGCTCCTGCTGATCGCGCTTCAGGCCGTTGGCTGGCCGCTCGCGCGGCGCGTGTTCACGATCCTGCCGGACCGGGGCTGGGCGTTCTCCCGCCCGTTAACGATCCTGCTCGCCGGATACCTGACCTGGCTGCTCGCCTCGCTCCATGTGATCCGGTTCCAGGCGGTCTGGGCGGCACTGGCCATCTTCGTTGTCGCGGCAGTGGGCATCGTCCTCCATCGTCGTGCAACCCGGGACCTCGATAGTGTCCCCGTGTACCGCAACCCCATCGCCATCTCTTCGGAGGCGATCTTCTGGGGTGTGTTCGCGCTCTTCCTCCTCTATCGACTCATCAACCCGGACTCCTACCACCCATACTGGGGCGGCGAGAAGCCGATGGAATTTGCGCACCTGAACGCGATCCTGAGAAGCGCACACTTCCCGCCCGTGGACCCGTGGTACAGCGGCGGCTTCATCAACTACTACTATTACGGCACCTATCTCGTCGCGTTCCTGATCAAGCTCACCGGCATCCCGGTCGAGTACGCGTTCAATCTCGCCCAGCCGACCTTCCCTGCACTCCTCGCGAGCACCTCCTTCAGCCTCGGCTCCGGTCTCGGCAAGCGGATGATCGGTACGCGGTCGGGTGCCTGGATCGCCGGCATCCTCAGCGCGATCCTCGTCCAGTTCTCCGGCAACATGGTGGTCGCGTCCCGGCTCATCATGCAGGCGATCCGCGACGATGGCCCGTTTGACGACTGGGGCTACTGGGTCTGGTCGCCGTCGCGTGCGCTCCCGACTCCTGACCGCGGCACCAACATCACCGAGTTCCCTTATTTCGGCGCGCTCTATGCCGACCTCCATCCGCACGTCATCGCCATGCCGTTCACCATCCTCCTCCTGGCGCTCGCGTGGCAAATGGCGGCCTCGTGGCGAACACTTCCCCTCCTGACGCATCGCTCCCGAGTGCAACGCTTCGACCTTATGTCGACGTTCGCTCCGGCAGTCATTGCGGCGCTCGCGCTTGGCTCCCTGTTCATGATCAACGCGTGGGACCTGCCGATGTACGCGATCATCATCGGCGTCTCAATCGTCATGATGACCGCCGGGATACGCCATCTTCCGCGGCGGGCAGGTATCGTCACGGGACTCTTCGTGATGATTGGCGCTCTCGGCTACCTCGTTGCCCTCCCCTTCAACCTTCACTATGTGGCCCTGTTCGGTGAGATCGATACCGTCCATGACCGCACACCGCTCCTCGGCATCGAGGCGCACCTGGGCGCGCCACTCCTGCTGGTCACCGCTGGCGCGGCCGCGCTGGTCTGGACGCGGTCCGGTTGGTCGCGTGCCGCCCACGTGACGGTCGCCACCACGATGGCGCTCCTGCTCGCTTTCTTCCTGTTGCTGCAGTGGCTGGCCACCAGCAACGCCTCCGTGTCCACCAAGCCAGCCGAAAGCGGCGTCGTGCTCACCATTGCCGCCGTATGGCTCCTGACGGCGTGGGTGGCGACCGTCGCCCACGGCACGCTGCCGCGCGGTGTAGCCGACACGCTCCGGGTCGGGGTGATCATGGTCGCCGGAGCGGTCGTCGTTCTGGTCCTCGCCGATCGTCTTACGCTTGCCCTCTTCGCGGGGATCGGCCTCTCCGCCGGCATCCTTTGGCTCGCGCTGCCCCGACCGTCGGAACGCTATGTGATGATGCTGGTCGCCGGGGCAACGCTCCTTGGCGGCAGCCTCGAGCTGGTCTACCTCGTCGATGACCTGTCGGGTGGCGATTGGTATCGGATGAACACCATCTTCAAGTTCTACAACCAGATATGGAACCTGCTCGGCATCGCCTCCGGGGTACTCGCTGGCCGTGCCGTATGGGACATTGCGACCAACAGCGACGAGAGAGTCGCCGGCGCGCCGCCCGCGCCATCGCGCGCGTGGACATGGATCACCGCGGCGATGGTCGTGCCGTTCGTGTTCGCAACGCTCGCCTATGCCGTTGTCGCAACCCCGATCCGTCTCGATACTCGCGTCCCCGGTGGAGACCTGACGCTCGATGCCTACGCCTGGATGCAATACGCGGAGATCCCGCTCTTCAGGATCGACCAGAACAACCAGCGCGTGCCGGAGGAACCCCTCAGCTACCGCGACGATCTCGCGATCATCGACTGGTTGAACGAGAACGTGCACGGGACGCCGGTCATTGCGGAAGCGGCGTTTGGGACGTATCGCTGCAACGGCTCGCGCTTCTCTATCGCCACCGGGCTTCCCGCGGTCATTGGTTGGCAGCGCCACGAGCAGCAGCAGCGGTATCTCGACGACCTCGGGTTCCGTGAGAGCGCGTTGCGCGAGCTCTACACCAACCCTGACACGCAGCGGCAGCTCGAGATCATCGACCAGTACGAGGTCGAATATGTGATCGTCGGCCAGACCGAACGGCACTACCCGACGATCCAGGGCAACGACTGCATCGATACCGGGTCCGCCGAAGCGATCATGTCGCTCGAGTCGCTGGTCGGCACGCGTCTGCAGCCGGTCTTCACTTCCGGCGAAAGCGTCGTCTACCACGTCATCGGCGACTGACCCTCCGGAGATGCGGTATAATCCCGGTCGCGGAGACGCGGAACGGGGTGTGGCGCAGCCTGGCAGCGCGCGGCGTTTGGGACGCTGAGGTCGGAGGTTCGAATCCTCTCACCCCGACCAGAAAATCTGATAGACAGAGAACTGGCCCCGAGCTCATTGCGAGCCGGGGCCAGTTTCGTGGTTCGTGACCGAATGGGATATGTCGCCTATTCTCCCGGCGCCGGCGGACGATCCCATGTTTCGTCCTGCGCCTGATCCCATGAATAGACGTCCCCGCCGTGCGTGTCCGCGGCCGTCCGTGCACTTTCCTGATCCTTGAACGATGCCACGCCCCAGCCCATCGGCGACGTCGTCAGCTCGCGGCTCTCAAGGTACCACGCGTCCTCCGCCTTCACCCACGACTCGTCGTTGAAATCGTGCACCCACATCGCGTCGTAGGACCCGTCGTGTGTCTGCACGTACTTCAGGAATTCGCCGTTGTCGTCGAAGAGGATCCAATCCTCCTCGTTTTCTGGCAGCACTGCGGCGGTATATCGCGGATCGACCACCGGCATGCCCATCTCGGCCATATCGACGCCATACTCGATGTCGGGCGGCTTCCGACCAGCCCCGTTATCGGTCCCGCCGCAGGCGACGAGCGCCCAGGCAGCAAGCACCACGGCGGCGACGCGCCAGACCGATCGCACTCCGATCATCGCTGCTCCTCCCGCTTCGTCGTCCAATACGCGACCACCAACGCGACCGCGAGCCAGGCCACAAGGATGCCAGTGAGCACGATCGTGGACGACCCACCAAACCAGTCGCGAGCGACCAGCCCGGATGGCCCGAGAAGCTCCATCGAGTCGCGGAGGAGATTGATGGACGCGATCCGGAAGACCTCGAGCGGGTTAATCAGTGTGATCGCCAGGAGCGCCGATGGTTCCACATCGAGCACAACCGATGTGCCCATCAGGCCAAGGTCGCCGATCAGGATCAGGAACAGCCAGACGACAATCGCGATGCCCAACGCCGTTGAGGTGCGTCGCGAGAAGCTGGAAATGAGGTACCCCATCGCCAGCGACACCCATGCGAGCAGCACGGTCAGCACGGTGAGGCGCAGGAAGACGTCGATGCCCTCACCACCGCTGAGATAACTGATGGTCAGCGTGGATAGCGCAAAGCCAAACACGATCGCCGCGCCAATCGCCAACGCCAGGCCGACAAACTTGGCGACAAACAGCTCGAGCACGCTGACGGGTTGCGCGAGGAGGTATGAAAGCGTCCCCTGCTCGCGCTCACCCGCGATCGCCTGCGCGCCGAGGGTGAGCCCCATCAAGGGCGCGAGGAAGAGCACGAGGTTGATCAGGCCGGCCGAGGTGCGGCCGAAGCCGCTGATCCCGGCATAGCCCGCGCTATTGACGACCATCATGGCCAACGCCACGCTGAGCACCACGAAGGCGCCGGAGTAGACGATGAACCAGCGGTTCTTCAGCGCGTCGCTGATCTCACGCTGGGCGAGGGCTGTGACGCTGGACATGTTCATTCTTCATCCTGCAGATCGAAGTTGACGATCGTATGGCCGGCGCCGGCGAGCAGCATCATCGGCTCGACCTTGACACGGTCCTGAACCGAGACGAGCACCGACGTGCCATTGCGCATGGTGGGGTATCCACTGCCTTCGAGGAGTTCAAGTGCTGGTCCGACTTCGTTCGGCGGCAGCTGCACTCGAAGGCTGACGCGATCGGTCGCGACGGCCATTTCAGTCACCGAACCACCACCGACGTGCTTGCCAGACTCGAGATGAACCACCGTGTCCGCAAGTGCACGCACCTCACTCCAGCGGTGAGACGTGAACACGATGGTGCGCCCCTGCTTCTTCAACCCGACCAGCATGTGGATGAGCTCGTTCTGGCTCCTTGCATCGAGATTGGCCGTCGGCTCGTCGAACATGAGCACGCTCGGGTTACCGAGCAGCGCGAGGGTCAGGGCGAGCTTTTGCCGCATGCCGCCAGAGAGGCTACCAACCGACTGTCGCCTGGTGTGCGATAGCCCGAACTCATCGAGCCGGTCCATCCCATCGCGGGCAGTCGCGCCGCGCAACCGGGCGACAAGGAGCACCATTTCGCCAACCGACATATCGAACGTCGGCATCACCTGTGGCACATAGCCGATGCGCCGCCGCACTTCCTTGCCCTGACGCTTCGAGGAGACACCGTCGATGGTGATCTCGCCGTCGAATTTCGTCGAGCCAAGCATGCAGCGAATCAGGGTCGTCTTGCCGGCGCCATTCGAGCCCCACAAGGCGACGGACTGGCCAGCCGCGACGTCGAATGACACATCATCGACGGCGCGCTTGTCGCCGAAGCGCTTGGTCACGTTGCGGATCTCGATCATGATCTTTTTCCAACCGCCGTCATCGGCACGTCGCCGCTTCGTTGGGTGCGAGCAGCATCCGGGACACGTCCGCCAAGCTTTCCCCAGATGAGGACAGCCGCGACACCGCCGACCATCACGATCGACCAGAGCTGTGCGCCTCGCTCATCGGTTTCCTGGATCGCGTCCGGGGCGCCGGTCGGCAGCACCGGCTTCACCAGCGGGCTGTCGTCGATGAGCAGCGGATCTGCCCGGAACAGGGGCACCGCCTCCGCGCCGAAATCGACCGCCGAGGCTGCCAGGCTGTACCGGTAGAGTTGCAGATCCGGGTAGCTCTGCATCAGACGCTCGGAGAGCTGCTCGCTCTTGTACGGCACATCGCCCAGCCCATCGCCGTTCGCGTCATAGCCCTTGTAATCGCTCCAGAAGTTGCCGACCCCGTTGATCGACCAGAGATTACCGCCGGAGATCGGGCCGGTCCCCAGCACCGTTACGTGCTCCAGGTTCTCGATGAAGCTGTTTCGCGTGAACTGGTTGTTGCGCGCCGAGGGCAGGATGCCCAGCGCGGCATCGTTGTAGGCGAACAGGTTCTCCGTGAAGTAGTCGTACTGGTCCGGCGATAGCGGCGAGTTGTCGATATAGACACCGATCCGGTTGTCGTAGACCACGTTGCCCGTCACTTCGGCGCCGTCGACCTCCTTGAGGCCGAGGCCGTGGCCGGACGGGCCGCGACTGCCCTGCAGCAGGTTGTCGTGGATCCCGAAGCGCTTGCCGTACATGATGTAAATGCCGACGGAGTTGTCCACAAGCATATTGTGGTCGGCATACCCGTCGTCGCTGTTCATGAAGTGGAAGCCGTAACGGCCATCCTCGACGAGGTTGTCGTGGACCTTCACCTCGTTCGAATACCAGACCAGCAGGTCGCGCGAGCGCACCACATGGTTGTCGTAGATCTCGGTGCGATGGCTATACCAGACCTTGATAGCGTCGCCGCGCAAGCCAACGTCGACGCCTGGCTGTCCCTCGATGTAATTCCCGGCGATGACCAGGTCGTGCGCCGTCGCGGCGTTCACACCGAACAGTGCATTGATGATGCGATTACCGACAACATGGACGCGCTCCGCCTCGACGTAGACACCGCTGTCCTCCTTGTCGAAGCTGCGGCCGGTGTTCTCGACGGTGAATCCCTGGAAGAGCACGTCCGGCGACTCTATGCGGACGACCGTCCCTTCCCCGTGCGCGTCGATAACCGGATTGTCGGTCCCGACCAGCCTCACCGGCTTGTCGATGAGCAACTCGCCGTCATAAACGCCGCCCTGAACGTGGATGGTGCCACCTTCGGCCGCGTCGACCAGCGCCGCGTCGATCGAGGTGTACTCGCACGATCCGCAGACCTCGAGCGCATCGCCCGGAATCACCGGGGTATCGAGCGTCACGGCTGAAGCGGCGGGCGTTGACTCCGGCGTCTGCGCGACACTGACCGGCATGATCAGGATCAGGGACAGCATCACCACCATGGCGACGCGCGAACGTTCCCGAATCATTGCGCTTCGATCGCTTTCGGCTTGCGTGCGTTCAGAACGATAGCGACGAGCGCGATCACCGCCGCCACGGCGCCCATCCACCAACCGAGGCCCATCACCGCGTCGGTGGTGAACTGCCCTACCACGCCGCGTCCGAGGATGGCGGGGGTGAACTCGTCGATCGCGCCACTGAGTGCCGCCGTCGGGTCAAGGTTGTGGCCGAAGTAATACAGCCAGGCGAACAAGTCGACGAAGACGACGATCGGGAACAGGATGATGGGGATCGTCAAGAGCGGCGCCCAGTGCTTCGGCAGGAATGTCGCGACCAGGCCGAGAATGATGAACGCTACGATCGAGTACGGCGCGATCATGCGCTCGAATTCGGCCGCCTGGGCCAGCGGCGCCATGCCGATGTAGTGGTTCAGACCGTCGACCTCGCTTACGTCTCCGCGCACGTCATGCGTGAAGACGCTGACAAAGAGGCCGCCCGGGTACTGGGGCGCATTGAGGCGGAGTTCCCAATATTTCCAGATGTGGGAGATCGCGAACAGGAATGTCGAGAGAAACACCATCCCCCGAACCCACGGGATCGTTCGGGTCCGTCGGCTGATGGCTGTCGCTGGCTTGCTCTCCGCCCCGTCGTTCGCGCGAGCGATGAAGACGGGCTCCTTCGCTGCGAGGGTCTCGCTCATGGTGATTGCGTCCTTTCAGGGTTGACGCCGTCCCGGTTGGGTGGCCCGGGCATCGATGTCCCGGTGAGTCCTTGGTATGGGGCGGTGGTATTGGGGTGGGATGGGAGGGACGCCGCGCCCCTCCCATCGTTGTCTGTGTTAGCTGGCCGGCGTCGCCGCGCCTTCAGCTGGCTTGACGAGGAAGTAGCCCGCCATCTCGATATGGAGCGCCGAGCAGAACTCCGTGCAGTAGTACGGGTAGACGCCCGCGTCCTCGGCAGTGAACTTGACGGTCAGGGTCGCGCCCGGCTCGAGGCTCAGGCTGATGTCCTGTCCACCGAGCACGAAGCCGTGCGTCGCGTCCTTCGCACTTTCGATGTTCGTCAGGTACATCGTCACTTCGTCGCCCTGGTTCACCTCAATCGTGTCCGGGGTGAAGCGGCTGCGCATGACGGTCATGTGGACCGTCACCTGGTTGCCGTCCCGCTCGATGCTCTCGTCGCCGATCATGCGCCCTTCCGGATGGTAGTCGTTGGTATACGGATTCCAGCCGACCTTGCCGTCTTCCTGCGGATAGACGTCATGGGTCTCGAGCTTGTCCATGCGGATCATCTGGGCGTAGTGCGGCTCGCCGTAAGCCAGCGGCATGTCGTAGATCGGGCGGAACGTCCTGTTCTCGCGGATATCGAGCAACTGCAGGTTTTGCGGCAGCAGCGGACCCACCGGCGGGAAGCGGTCGACCGACCACTTGTTTAGCGCCACAAGCCACGTCCCGTCCGGTTCCGCGGTATCGCCGCCGGCGGCGCTGATATGGCCGACGTTGTAGTTGACCGGTACTTTCTCGATCAGCGACCAGGCGTCGCCCTCGGCCGGGCTGTCCAGCGACCAGCGAGCCACAGCGCTATCGAGGAAGAGGCTCGTGTAGGCGAAGCCACGGTTGTCGTACTGCGTGTGTAGTGGGCCGAGGCCGAGCTCCACCTGCGTCTCGAGGCAGTCCTCGTAGTTCAGGATCGGGATACCGTAATCGTCGGTCTCCCATTCGCCGCCGTCCATCGCCGCGGTGACCTTCTCCCAGCTGAAGACGGTCACGTGCGGATCCAGCTTTCCGGAGATGGTCAGGAACCGGCCATCCGGGCTGACGTCCACGCCGTGCGGGCTCTTCGGCTCGGGTACGAGGAAGAGCAAGCCTTCCTCGACGGCGACGTCCATCGGGATGACCGTAAAGCCGTTGATCTCCGTCGCCTTGTCGCTCTTGGCGACCTCGGCGGCCTTCTTGTAGTTCACGATATGCAGATAGTCGGTATCGCGCTGCGACGCGCCCACCTCCAGCGGCGGGTTGCCTTCGAGATTGCCGCCGATCGCCATCTCGGTGTTGAAAGAGTTCCAGAACGCGAAACCGTCGCAGGCGCCCTTGCCGGCATCGCCGAGGTCATGGCCGTACGGTGGGGTCTCGATTCCGAAGGAATCTTCCGGAACGATCCGGCCCTTGTCGCGATCGAACTTCCAGAGGCAGCAAAGGCCGCGATACTTGTCGGCATACTCGCTCAACGGCGCGTAGTTGCCGATGCCGAGCGGCGCCGGGTACTGGTCCGCTTCGAGGATGTACTCGGTATTCGGGGTGACGAAGCAGCCGCCGTGCTCGCTGACCAGGACCGGGTTCTTGATGATTTGCTTGGTCATGAAGTCTGTCAGGTCAATCACGCCGATACGGCCGTGCGTCTTCTCGTTGATGAAGCAGAACTTGCCATCGTAGACGCCGTCGCTTTCGCTCAGGGCGATATGGTGCGTGTCACCGTGGTGCATCACCTTGCCGTTGATGGCGCCCTGGGCCAGGACTGCCTTGGACTCCTCACTGAAGCCATAGCCCTGCCATGGCTCCGGGGTGAAAACGGCGATCGTCTTGTAGTTGCGCATCGACGGGACGCCGATGGCGTAAACCTGCCCGGCGTGTCCACTGGACGTGAACATCATGAACTCGTCCATCTTGCCGGACGGCATGTAGGTTTCGAGAGCCGCCGTGACATCCTCGGGAGAGAGCTCTCGTTGCTCGATGATCTCGTTCACACCTGACGGAAGATCGTCCTTCCGAGCCTGCGCCGCCCGGGGGCGGACGCTTCCCAGCGCGGTGGCCGCCGCCGGCACGGCAGCCGCGGCGCCCAGGCCGCCGAGGACACGTCGTCGATTGACTCGCTTGCCGGTCAGTTCGTGGATCTCATCGCTCATACAGGCCTCCCATTGCCGACTCCTCGGCCAGAACCATGCACATCTCGATCGTGCGCACTTCTGAGCATAGGGAGGCGCACGGCGCATCGCCTCAGCCGTTACGGCGGGTTGGCGCCTACCCGATGGGGTGAAATCCGAGTGACCTGTGCGGATATCAAGGCACCTGACAGCGGACACAAAAAAACAGGGTGGCTCCAGGGCCACCCTGTTCTCCTGGATTGCCGTTCGGCGCTCCAGCCGCGGACTAGCGGCTGTAGAACTCAACCACGAGATGCTCGGCGCAGATCACCGGGATCTCCTCGCGCGGCGGCATGTAGTCGAAGCGCGCGGTGAGTTTGCTCTCGTCGAAGCTCATGTATGGCGCAACCGACCCGCGGGCCAACAGGTCGCCAAACAGCGGCGACTTCTTGCTGCGCTCACGAACACCGATCACATCCCCCGGCTTAAGGCGCATCGACGGGATGCTGGCCTTCTTGCCGTTCAGGGTGAAGTGTCCGTGCGTGACGTACTGGCGGGCGGCGTAGATCGTCGGCGCCATGCCCGAACGCAGGACGAGCGCGTCGAGGCGCGTCTCGAGGACCTGCATCAGGTTGTCACCGGTCGAGCCCGGCATCCGGGCCGCCGTCTTGTAGGCGCGAACGAGCTGCTTCTCGCTGACGTTGTACTGGAAGCGAAGCCGCTGCTTCTCGAGCAACTGGACACCGTAGTCCGACGGGCGACGACGACGGCGCTGGCCGTGCTGCCCCGGCGGGTACGGACGATCCTTCATGTACTTTTGTGCCTTCGGCGTCAGCGCGATGCCGAGGGCACGGGACTTCTTAACCTTGGCTCCCGTGAAATTCACCTGCGTGTACTCCTGTTATGCGCACCGTGCGGTCGTTCCGGGAAGGTCCCGGCTGCAACGCCGCTGGTCATCGTTCCAGGCACACCGGCCGAAATGGCCGATCCGCGGGAGTGGCGCATCTACACTCCGTGCGGCTGGGATGTCCATCATCCCGGACCTGGTGATGCCGACGAAAAGCGCTGCCATAGGCAACGCTCAACGCCTGATTGTACCGTGTTGTCGCCGAATATGGTAGCGCGGCGTTAGCTGGTCGACTTAACGCTGTCCTGGGAATCCCGCAGCTTGTCACTCTGCTCGCCGGGCGGCTTCGGCTCTGCGGTGGCTTCCATGTAGTCCCGTCTCGGGGTGAACGCGCCGAGCGTCATCAGCGCCGCCTCCTGATTCTCCAGCGGCTGGTCGCTCATGAAGACCTCGGCGAGGTGCTGGGCTTGCTTCGAAGTCATGCCCGCATCCACCTCGTCCCCAAACTCCCCGTGGATCGCCTCACGCACGCGTTCGACCTGGACGCCGAATGCCTCGGCGATCTGCTCGGGAGAGAACGTCCTGTCCCGTCCCTGGTCCTCACCGGCCGGCACATAGGCTCCATGAGGCGTCAACGGATCATCGTTGCCTGATCGCTGGCTCATACCTGGCTCCTTCCCCGGCCACCATCGGACCGGTACAAGGGTGGGTGCAAGCGGCATGCCAGCTCAGGACCCGTAGGCAACGATGTCACCGGCTCCCGTCGCGATCACGAGTATCCCGTTCTCGACGACCGGTTTGGCGGCGACCGCGCCGGTCACGACCGACTCCCAGCGTACGGTGCCCGACCCCCGCTCGATCGCCATCAGGTCTCCCCGACCGCTGCCGGCGACCACGCCATCCTGCAGACCCGTCACATTCCCGAATCCGGTCGACGTTGGCTTTTCCCAGACGACCTCACCCGTCTCACGGTCGAGGGCAATGATGCTGCGCGATGCGGTCGCGACGATGACCACATCGTCATAGAGCAACGGCGCGTCGGTCGCTACACCCCCGATCGGAGTCAACCAGCGCGTGCCGCGCGTCTCGCGGTCCATCGCCTGTACAGTTCCGTCCGCCCCGGCAATCAGGAAGACGTCATCCCCAACGACAACTGCCTCGATCACGCCGGACGTCATCACCTCGGACCAAACGATGTCGCCCGTCTCGCCGTCGAGTGCGATGATCGTGCCTCGTACATCGCCGAAGAGGATGAGCCCGTCCGCCAGCGAGGGCATGGTGGTAATGGTCTCCGGAAAGCTCCGTTGCCACGCGATCCGGCCGGTATCTCGCTTGAGGGCAGTCACCACGTTGCTCGAGCTCGTGAAGACGATCAGGTCGTCGACCGCAAGGGGTGATGTCAACTCACCGGGGGGAATAGCCGTCTCCCAGTTCGTGCGGCCATCTTCCAGGTCGATCGCCAGGGCACCGCCCCGCGCATCTCCGACGAAGAGGACGCCGCCGTCGATCAGCGGTGACCACCGGATCTCCGCCGGGCGAGGAACTTGCCATCGGATGTCGCCGCTGCGAAGGTCGATCGCGGTGATGCCCTTGGCCATTGTCGGGACGATGAGAACGTCACCATCCGAGACGGGATCGGCCGTAACCGGCTCACCAAGCGGCAACGTCCACAAGGGCGAGTCGGGCTCTTCTGGCAACGACCCAGGATAGACGCCCGTACGACCCGGATCGGCCCGGGCAATGACCGTTGCGCCATCCCCGGTGGATGAGGGCGAGGCCACGGGGGTTCCGGTGACGAGCAGGATGGCGGTGGAGAAGAGCAACGCGAAGTGTGAAACGAACAGGGTCATGCCTCACCTCTGGGGTCGAGCGGCCAGTGCGCTCAAAAGCATACCGGTTCCCCCAGATGTGCGCTGCGCAGCGAAAAGCCCGGCGCGATCTCGCGCCGGGCTTTGGAGGAATGTTGTCGCAGACTACATCTCGTCGCCAAGCGCCTTGGTCACATCCGTCGGCTTCTCGAAGGTCTGGTCCTTCAGCGACTGCAACGCGTCCATGACATCCTTGTCCGCCCCATTCTTCTCGGCGGCCTTCACCACATCGTCCTTGGATGCGGGGTAGTCGACACCCTTTAGCGACTTCTGCAGCTCGATTGGGTTGATCTTCGCCATGTTGTGCTCCTCTTTTCATGTTTGTCGTCGGTGCTCAAGGGTGATCGCCCCTTGCGCCCCCTTCGCAGCGACCATGCCGTGATTCGCACATTGTCCTAATCGACCACGAGTACGGCCGCCCCGCGCACGCGACCAGCGCGCAGATCGGCGAGCGCCTCGTTCGCCGCCCCGAGCGGATATGGCTGCACCTCGGTATGGAGTGGCACCTCCGGCGCGAGCCGCAGGAATGTTTCACCGTCCTCGCGCGTGAGATTCGCGACCGACCGCACCACCCGCTCTCCCCACAACAACGAATACGGAAACGATGGGATGTCGCTCATGTGGATGCCGGCGCAGATGACCACGCCGCCCTTCCGCACGCGCCGCAGCGCCTCGGGAACAAGCTCGCCGGCCGGCGCGAAGATGATCGCAGCGTCCAGCTCTTCTGGAGGCGCCGCGTCGCTCGCGCCGGTCCATGTCGCGCCGAGCGATCGGGCGAACGCCTGCCCCTCCTCGTCGCCTCTCCGAGTGAACGCGTAAATCTCCCGGCCCTCGTGCTCGGCCACCTGGATCAGCAGGTGCGCCGCGGCGCCGAACCCGTACATCCCGATACGGTGAGCGTCGCCGGTCATCCGATATGACCGGTAGCCGATCAGCCCGGCGCAAAGCAGCGGCGCGGCCTGGAGATCCGGGATAGTCGTCCGGCACCGGGAAGCAGAACCGCTCGTCAGCGACCGCGTATTCGGCATAGCCACCATCGATGTCGTAGCCCGTGAACCGTGCTCGATCGCAAAGGTTCTCCTGGCCGGAGGTGCAATACCGGCATGCTCCGCACGTCCACCCCAGCCACGGCACCCCGACGCGCTCACCGCCGGCGAAACGGGACACGCCGGTCCCGACGGCATCGACCCGCCCGACGATCTGGTGGCCCGGGATCAGCGGCAGCTTCGGCTTCGTCAGCTCACCGTCCACGATATGCAGATCCGTGCGGCAAACGGCACAGGCGCTGACGCGGATCCGCACCTGCCCTTGGCCCGGTTCCGGAATCGGCACCTCAGTCTGCTGTAGCGGTTGACCCTGCGCACTAAGCACCATCGCTTTCATGAGACACCTCCTGCGACCATGTTGGCTGTCTCAATGGTAGCGTCAGGTCACTCGTTGGTGATGGTGTGGGCGCTGCTTTCCGTGGTCCTTAATGCCGGAGCCTGTCCACATCTGATAACCATTGGGGCGGGGCACGGAAAAGCCCCTCATCAGGAGGGGCAGAGATCAGCGTCGTTATGGGGTTATTCGTGGAGCGGGAGACCGGACTCGAACCGGCGACATTCTGCTTGGAAGGCAGACACTCTACCAACTGAGTTACTCCCGCATTGTCCGCGAAGGTGAGTATACGACGTCCCCTGCCCCAACCGCTACCCGGCCTGGAGACACGGACGGGCGCCGGTTGCCCGACGCCCATTCAACCGCGTATCCCGGTTTAGCCCGCGACGACCTTGAGCTTGCCTTCCATACCCGCCGGGCGGTGACCCGCCACGCTGCAGTAGAAGACGTACTCCTTCCCTACTTCAGCCTCCTCAGGCACAACCACGTCGTAGCTCTCGCCCGCGAGGAGGTACTCCGGAATCTCTTTGCCGTCCCACTCATCGACCTGGAAGTCATGCTCCAGGAAGCCGCGGTTGGTCACGCGGATGGTGCCACCCCTGGCGATCTCGAACTCGGCCGGCTCGAAACGGAAGGTGTCGAGCGCGTCGATCTCGACAACCGCACCCGCGGACGGGGACGCCATCGGCGAAGCGGAAGGCGAGGCCTTCGGGGACGCTTCCGGCGAGCTGCCCGGCGTCGATTTGCCACTGGACTGCGTCTTGGCCAGAACCTGACCAAGGCCCGCGGCGGCAAACGGCAGGGCCGCAACCCCACCGATCATCGTACGTCGTGAGAGACGATTCATCCTAACTCCTTTGGAACTGTTCCCATGGCTCGAACAAGCGAGCCAGATATCATACCGGCCACACCTTCTGGGGCGTATCGGCCGCGTTGAAAAACTACCGCAATCACAAGGCCGATACCCTATCCGACGAGGTAGGTTGGATTTCCCGTCCTGTCCCGGACGGAGACGCTCCCGTACACTGCTCGCAGGAACACCGGCGCAATGCCGAAGCCACAGAGCCGTGGAGGCCCCATGACGATCTTTGTCGAGAACGATGACCTCAAGACCTGGACTGACTATCTCCGCTCGCTGACACCACCAACACGCCAGGTGACGCTGCCCACTGGAGATGACCTGCTGTCAGACCTGCGGTATGTCGAGATCCCCGAGGAAGACATCCCGGCGGTGATGGAGCTCGCCGGGACGCTCAGGGCGGACGACGTTCTTTGGTGGTACCTGGAGCGCACCGTCTGGTCTCTCGACAAGCACATGGGCACGCTGCAAGGACCACCGCGGTTCGCCATGCTTCGGGACATCAACGATCCGGACTATCGCTACTTCTACGTCGTCGTCTTCGTCGCGGCGCTTCCGTTCGTGCGCGAATACCACCGGTCGAGAGGCATACCCGAAGATATTGCCCAGGCAACGCTGGCCGATCTGGGGCGAAACGTCCGGGTTCATCGCAAGCGGGAGGGCGTTGGCGGCCTCGGCGTCGCCTGGTGGCTGATGCTGCACTTCCGGGGCATGATCTACCAGCTCGGGCGGCTCCAGTTCGAACGCTCGGCGCTCGGCGAGACCATCGCCAGGAACATCGCCGATGCGGGTGATCAGGCAGACGAATCAACGCCGGCGCTCTCCGTCCACATTCCTGACTTCCTGGGCCCTATGAGCGTCGAGGCGTGCGACGACTCGTTCGAGCAGGCGCGCGCCTTCTTCCCCCGCTACTTCCCGGAGGAGCGATATCACTACGCCGTCTGCCATTCATGGCTGCTCGATCCGCACCTGAAGACCTATTTGCGGCCCGAATCGAACATCATCCTCTTCCAGGAGCGGTTTCATCTCGCCGGCAAGGGCTGGGACTCCACCGACGGCATCATGCAGTTCGTCTTCGGGAGCACGGCGAAGGACGTCGACAACGTTCCGCAAAACTCCTCATTGGAGCGAGGGGTCGTCCAGCATATTCGCGAGGGTGGCACCTGGTGGGGCTACCTCGGCTGGCTGCGGATGGAGAACAGCGTGGGCTGCTGACGGTGCCAGAGAGGTGCATTATCGCCGCGTCCACAATGCAGGCTGATGCTGCGTAGGCGTACAATTGGCGGGCTGGAGACGACGTACTCGTCCCTCCCCTGCCCGCCATTCGCGGGCACTCCGGTTCCCATGGCTCCATAAGAGGTACTACGCGTGGAACGACGAGCAAAGATCACCCGACGGTTCGCGATCGCCACAGCAATCGGGATGCTGATCGTCCTACTCATGGGCGCTCGTGTCACGGCCACCGGTTCCGGCGATGGGTGCGGCACCGACTGGCCGCTCTGCCACGGTCAGTGGCTTCCGCAGAACACGTTTGAGTCGATCACCGAGTACAGCCACCGGTTCGTGACAGGCGTTGAAGGCCTGCTGGTGCTCGCGACGGCGGTGCTCGCCTGGCCAATGCGCAAGCGGTACCCGGAGACGAAGATCCTCGTACCCGCGATGGCCGGAACGCTTGTGCTGCAATCCCTGATGGGCGCCGCGGCCGTCAAATGGCCGACCTCGCCTGAGATCATGGCGACGCACTTCGGGATCTCGCTCATCTGCCTCGCCTCCGCCGCATTGCTCGCTCGGGTGCTGAACGAGAAGCGGGAGGGGCTGGATATCGACCATACCCGCCCCGCACGTCGGCCTGTGGCGCCCTCCACCCTGCTCGCCCGCTACAGGTGGGTTGCCGCGTCCGGCGTGGTTCTCGCGATCGTCGTGGCCTATTCCGGCGCGTACGTGCGTCATCGCGGCGCGGAACTGGCCTGCACGTCCTGGCCAACCTGTAACGGCAGCCTCATTCCAAGCTTCGACGGTCTTGCTGGCATCCAGACGATCCATCGGCTCATGGCACTTGCGATCTCACTGCTGCTCGTCGCCTTCCTCGTCGTCGGTGTGCAGATTCGTCCATACCGGCCCGACCTGTTTCGCGCGTCCGTGTGGGCGATGGGGTTCGTGCTCTTCCAGTCGCTGATGGGCCTGATCGTGATCGAAACCGGTCTCGCCCTGATGGCGACGCTGGCCCACGCGGCCGGGATGTCGATCCTGTTCGTGATCCTCTGCGACGCCGTGCGCATCTCCTGGGGTTCCCGCGCCACGTCGGCCGATGGCTTTGCGCCGGAGAGTCGATCCGGGATGGCCGTCGCCGACTAGGTCTGAACTTCGGTGCGGTCCATGGCATACTATGGGGTGTACGGGCGGTGAACGCATCGTGGGCCTGTAGCTCAGCGGTAGAGCACGGGGCTCATAACCCCTTGGTCGCAGGTTCGATCCCTGCCGGGCCTACCAGTCCAGACGTTCACCACTCATGACCACAGGCTGACAAGGAGCAAGAGCACAAGCGTGACAGACGGAACACCTCAGGCAGTGGATGACATCGCCTCCAGCCGGGCCCTCGCGGTCGACATCGCCGACATCATCGCGGAGACGCCCGCCTCGGACACGCGGGTGATCGATATTCACGAACTTTCGACGATCGCCGACGTGTTCGTGATCTGCTCCGGGGAGAACGAGCGACAGCTGCGCGCCATCACCCGGACGCTGAACGACGATATGTCAAAGAACGGGCGTTCGCCACGCCGCATCGAGGGCGAGACGACCTCGGGATGGATCCTCATGGATTTCGGAGACGTGATCGTCCACATCTTCGATGCAGACCTGCGCGCGTTCTACGATCTCGAGGATCGCTGGTCCGGCGCCCCGGTCCTGCTTTCGATTCAGTAACCGGCTCCGACGCCGGATCGCGGGCACCTGCAAGGAGACAAGAGCACGTGGCGAAGCAGAACGGAACGGTTACTTTCACTGCGGGTGCCCTCGCGGGCATCATCGGCGGGTTTATCCTCGGTATCTTCTTTGGCAAGTACGCGCTGCACCTGCTGTCCGTGATGTACGGCATGATCGACCGCCGCGACGATGCCCGCCAGAACCGGCGATTCGAGTGGCTGCTGCAGTAGCGCTCGCCGAAATCGTAGTCTAGACCTCACGCCCGGCATGCTCGCCGGGCGTTTCGTTTTGCCGCGTTCCGTCGCGAGTTCGCCGGGCAAGTACGATGAGCAGGACCAGCAGCATCACGCCGATCAGCGCGAATCCGGCGAGCTTCAGCTCCCTGCTCGGCAGGAGCAGCGCCAGCGCACCGAAGATGGCCGAGACACCGGACACGAACAACACGATTTGTGGCTGGCTGTATCCAGCCTTGAGCAGTCGATGATGCAGATGCCCCATGTCAGCCTGCAATGGCGATCGCCCGTTCACCATCCGGTACAGCGTCACCCACAGGCCATCGAGCAGTGGCAGACCGAGCACCAGGAGCGCCGTCGCGATCTTGGCTCCGCCGATGATTGAGATGATGCCCAGCGCGAAGCCCAGGAACATCGCCCCGGCGTCACCCATGATCACCTTCGCCGGATGCCAGTTGAACGGGAGGAAGCCCACCACCGCGGCGGCCAACGCGAGAGGTAGCAGCGAGATGGTGTACTGCGGGATGCTGTTCGGGCCCCAGTAGGTGTGGGCGAACAGCACGGTGGAGGCGACAAGCGTAACCGAGCCGGCGAGACCATCCAGTCCGTCGACCCAGTTCATCACGTTCATCATCCCGACGAGCCACACAAAGGTGAGGACGACGGCGAGGAGCACCGGGAACGCCACCGTTCCGACGAACGGCAGGTTGACCTGGTCGATGACGATACCATGCTCGTCCGACCGGAACCGGGGTAAGACAACGATCCCGGCGGCGATCACTTGCCACAGCAGTTTGGTGATGGGTCCCAGGCTGATGGCGTCATCGACAAGCATAACTCCGATCACGATCGCCGAACCGATCACCATCAGGAGGATGCGCTCGGTTTCCTCATGCTGTCGCGGGACCGGGAAGATAAAGGTCAGGCCGATTCCGGTGAGGAACGCCAGGTAGATGGCGACGCCAAGGCCGCGCGGCACCGCTTTCTTGTGGACACGCCGAGCGCCAGGCTGGTCAACCAGCCCAAGTCGGCCAAAGAGATCGGTCGCCTTGACGACGAACGCGACCGATACCGCCGCCGTGACCAGGAAGACCAGCGCTGCGATGAGACCATTGGACACGCTTAGGGACTTTCATGCAGCGCGGCGCGCAAAACGACGTTATCGGCTCAGGCCAGGCACCGGGAAGCCCGATGTCAGGTCCTTGACCTCCGTGCGCACCTTCGCCAGCACGTCTTCATCCTCGGGAGCCTCGATCACGCGCGCCATCATCCCGGCGACCGCGACCACATCCTCTTCCCTGAAGCCGCGTGTCGTCACCGCCGGTGTGCCGATCCGCAGGCCGCTCGTCTGGAACGCGCTGCGGGTCTCTCCAGGGATTGTATTGCGGTTCGTGGAGATTCCGACCGAGTCAAGGATGCGCTCGGCCTTCCGACCGCTGATGCCGCGCGAGCCGACATCGAGCAGGAACAGGTGATTGTCCGTCCCGCCGGTGATGACCGGGACACCGGCATCCATAAACGCCTGGGCCATGGCGGCGGCGTTGGACTTCACCTGCCGAATGTAATCCTTGAACGTCGGCTCGAGCGCCTCCCCGAATGCGACGGCCTTGCCGGCGATCACGTGCATCAGCGGACCACCCTGCATGCCCGGGAACACCGTCTTGTCGATGCCCTTCGCCAGCTCTTCGTCGGAGGTCATGATGAAGCCCGAGCGCGGACCGCGCAGCGTCTTGTGCGCGGTGGACATCGTGATATGCGCCTGGCCGACGGAGGTCGGGTGCTCGCCGGCGGCGATCAGGCCAGCGATGTGGGCGATATCCGCGAAGAGATAGGCATCGACCGAGTCGGCGATCTGGCGGAATCGCGCGAAGTCGATCGTACG
This sequence comes from uncultured Chloroflexia bacterium, assembly GCA_963741805.1. Classification (GTDB taxonomy): domain Bacteria; phylum Chloroflexota; class Chloroflexia; order Thermomicrobiales; family UBA6265; genus UBA6265. Next base: position 258,906 of record CAVUJR010000003.1, on the reverse strand, counting down.
GCTATACGCGCTCGCGCCGGCGATGATCGCCTTCGGGCGCACGTCTTTGGCGATCCGCTCAACCTCGTCGTAGTCGATCAGACCGTTTGCGTGATCCACGCCGTAAAAGTGGGCCTCGAAGAAGCGACCAGAGAAGTTGACGTCCTTACCGTGCGTCAGGTGACCCCCCTCGGAAAGATTCATCCCGAGGATCTTGTCGCCCGGGTCCAGCAGCGAGAAAAAGGCGGCAAGGTTGGCGCTCGCGCCGGAATGTGGCTGGACGTTGGCGTACCCGGCACCGAACAGTAGAGTCACGCGCTCGATCGCGAGGTTCTCGACAACGTCGACGTACTCACACCCGCCGTAGTAACGCTTGCCCGGCAGGCCCTCGGCGTACTTGTTGGTCAGGACGGTCCCGACAGCGGCGAGCACGGCCTCGCTGACGTAGTTCTCCGAGGCAATCAGCTCGATGCCGTCGAGCTGGCGCTGCTCCTCCTGCCGGACCGCCTTGGCGACCTCCGGATCAACCTGCGCCAGCACCTCGTAACCGCCCATTCGACCTCCCATCCCGTTCCCGGAAAGACCGCTAAACTTCCATGAGTGTACCATGGTGACGTGACGGTACGGTCACGCGAATTCCGCGGCAGACCGCGTCAAATCAGCGAATTCCAGGAGACCTGCGCCATGCGCGTACTCGTTACAGGCGGCGGTGGATACATCGGCAGCATCGCCATCGAGCGCCTCATCGCCAGGGGCGTTGAGGTTGTCGCCCTCGACAGCTTCTACCGGGGCCACACCGACGCGATCCACCCGGACGCCCGACGCATCACCTGCGACCTCCGCATGCCGCAAGAGACGCTACGGGCCGTCGAGGACAGCCGCGCCGACGCCGTCATGCACTTCGCCGCGCTGCACCTCGTGCCGGAGTCAGTCACCTCGCCGGGCGAATACTACGGCACCAATGTGGGCGGCGGCATCAACTTGCTCAACGCCGTGAAAGACATCGGCATCGATCGCTTCGTCTTTAGCTCGACCGCCGCCGTCTATGGCGTGCCGACGCGCCTCCCGATCCATGAGGATGACCCCAAGGAGCCGATCAACCCCTACGGTCATTCAAAGTGGATGGTCGAGCAGCTCCTGCCCGTCTACAGCCAGCAGTACAAGCTCAACTACGCCGCCTTCCGCTACTTCAACGTCGCCGGAGCGACCGAAGAGCGCGGCGAGGACCACCATCCCGAAACCCATGTGATCCCCGTCGCCCTCGAGGTCCTGCTTGGCAAGCGCGAATCGTTTACCGTCTTTGGTACCGACTACGACACCACGGACGGCACGGCGATCCGCGACTATGTGCATGTGGTCGACCTCGTCGACGCGCATATTACCGCGCTTGAGCGGCTCGAGAAGCCACTCGGCCCGATCAACCTCGGCACCAGGGATGGCTTCTCCGTGAAGCAGATCGTCGATTCGGTCAACCGGGTTACCGGCATGGAGCTGCCCGTCACCTACGGCGAGCGCCGCGCCGGCGATCCACCGGCGCTCATCGCGGACACGACGCGTGCACGCGAGCTGCTCGGCTGGAACCCGACACACTCGAACATGGACGATATGATCGGCTCTGCCTGGAGCTGGATGCAGCGCCACCCGAACGGCTACGAGTAACGGTTGCACGAACGACAACACAAAGGGCGAGGACGGCCAATCGTCCTCGCCCTTTGTGCTGTACCAGATCGTGACTATGTCGTGGTTGGTTGCGGGGTCTCTTTCTGGCCGAACTTCCGCTCGGTGCCCTTCAGCAGCCGGTCGATGTTGGTGCGATGTTGGATGATGATGATGATCCCGATCCCCACGATCCCGGCGGCCCACCATCCGGACACGACGCCGAAGAACGCAAGCACCACCGCTGTCGCCGGTCCAAGGATCGCGGTCAGGATCGAGCCGAGCGACACATACCGCGTACGCCAGACAACGAGGACCACCAGCGCGCCGAAGAGGACGAGCCACGGGAAGAGCGCCACCGACGCACCGCCACCGGTGGCCATTCCCTTTCCGCCGTGGAAGCGGATGTAGGGCGACCAGCAATGTCCCGCCGTGGCGGCGACCGCCGCCAGCCCGATCGCCCAGTTCGGGAGGTCGAGCCACCGCGCCAGGATTACCGGAACCGCGCCTTTGCCGAAATCCAGCAGCAAAACAGCAACGGCGATCTGCCACCCGAGCATGCGCAAGGAGTTCGTCGTGCCGGTTCCGCCGCTTCCGTGCTTGCTGACGTCGATCCCCTTGAGCCATCGGCCCAGCACCACGCCCCACGGAATGCCGGCCAGGAAATAGGCCAGCACGACGATGACAATCGACAGCGCGATTCCACTTAGGCGTCCTCGTGCCGATCGCGGAATGAAATCCGGAGCGGCGTGCCCTCGAAGCCGAACGCCTGCCGCAGCTCGTTCTCCAGGTATCGGCGGTAGGAGAAATGGATCTGCTTTGGATCGTTGGTGAAGAAGATGAACGTCGGTGGTGAGACATCCGCCTGGGTGGCATAGAAAAACTTCACCCACTTGCCCGGCCGGGACGGGGGCGGATGCTTGGCGACCGCTTCCTTCAACAGCTTATTGAGCTGCGCCGTGCTCACGCGCTTGCCTCGCTGCTCCAGCACGTCGAGAGCCGCCTCGATCACCTGGCCAACTCGCTGGCCAGACTTGGCGGAGATGAACACGACCGGCGCGTACGCCATGAAGTCGAGCTCCCGGGCCGCCTTCGCGCGGAACGCGTCCATCGTCGAGTGGTCCTTCTCGATCAGGTCCCACTTGTTGATGGCGACGACCAGGCCCTTCTTCTGCTCCTCGACGTACCCGGCGATATGCAGGTCCTGCGAGGTGAAGTCCTCGACCGCGTTAATCACCAGGACAACCACGTCGGCCCGGTCGATCGCGCGCATGGCGCGCATCACGCTCACGCGCTCGATGCCCTGCTCTACGCGGCCGCGACGTCGGATGCCGGCGGTATCGATCAGCGTGATCGGATCACCCTCCCAGAAGATTTGGGTATCAAGGGTGTCGCGTGTCGTGCCGGCGACATCGCTGACGATCGCGCGCTCCTGGCCGAGCAGGGCGTTGAGCAGCGCACTCTTGCCAACGTTCGGGCGACCGACGATCGCGATCTTCGGCCCCTCGAGCTCGTCCTCCTCTTCCTCAGCCTCCGGGAAGTTCTCGACAACCTTGTCCAACAGGTCGCCGGTCCCGTTCCCGTGGTAGGAGGAGATCGCCATCGGTTCACCGAGCCCGAGACTGTAGTACTCGTACGCCAGCTCGCGCCGATTAACGCTGTCAGCTTTGTTGACCGCGAGAACCGTCGGCTTGTCAGCACGGCGCAGGATTTCCGCGATCTCGTAATCGCCGGCTGTCGGGCCACCGGCCGTGACGTCGGTGAGGAAGACAATGACATCCGACTCGGCTATCGCTGCGACCGCCTGCTCGCGTGTCTCCTGGGCGATCTTGGTCTCGCCCTCGCTGCTGCCGGGCTTAAGCTCGTCGTCGTCCATGAGGCCGCCCGTGTCGACCACGGTGAACTCGACCCCGATCCACTCGGCGTCGCCATAGGTGCGGTCTCGAGTCGTCCCCGGCTCGTTCTGCACGATTGCCCGGCGCTCACCGATGATTCGGTTGAATAACGTTGATTTCCCAACGTTCGGTCGGCCCACCAGGGCCACAATTGGCTTCGCCACGAAGTACCCATCCGGCAAATCGGCGGCAGCCGCGCGAAGGCGGCGCCTGCCGTTTGCGTACGAAAGAACAAGCGTTAGTCTGCAATGTATACCACCCGCACGGAGTCTCCGTCCGGATACTTCCTACCCGATTCGCGAGGCAGTGTCGACGAACCGGTCGATCCCCTCACGGGTGTTCAGCTCCGTCGCGCAGAGCAACAGGTAGTGATCGAGCGACGTGTCGAAGCGGCCGAGATCAACGCCACCAAGGATGTTCTCCTCCAGCAGCGCGGACACCACGTCGGCTGCCGGCCGAGACGTTCTGACCGTGAGCTCATGGAAGAACGGCGCATCGTACGCCAACTCGAAACCATCGAGCTCCGTCAGCCGGTTCGCGAGATAGTGCGCGTTCTGGTAGCTGGCGCGAGACACCTCGCGGAAGCCCTCCGGCCCCATGCTGGACATGTAGACCGTCGCGGCCGTGGCCATCAGCCCCTGGTTCGTACAGATATTGCTGGTGGCCTTCTCACGTCGGATGTGCTGCTCGCGGGTCTGGAGCGTCAGTACGTAGCCGCGCTTGCCCTCGCTATCGGTCGTGATCCCGGCGATGCGGCCGGGCATCTGACGCACCAGCGACTTCTTGCTCCCGAGCAACCCGACATACGGGCCGCCGTAGCTCTGCGCCACACCGAGCGACTGCCCCTCGGCCGACACGATGTCAGCGCCGAGGGCGACGGGCGTCTTCAGCAACCCGAGAGGCACCGGCGCGGTCGAGACGACGAGCTGCGCGCCATGCTCGTGGGCCAGGTCGGCAATCGCCTGCACGTCCTCGATCGCGCCGAAGAAGTTCGGGTACTGGATCGCAACGCAGGCGAGATCGTCCGCCATGTGCGGGCGAAGATCCTCGACCGTCGTCACGAACGGATTCACGCTCGTCGCGTCGACGATATCGATGCCGGCGTTGTCGACGTACGTGTGCATGACCTCCTTGTAGGCGGGATGCACGGTACCGGCAACGACGATGCGGGTCTTCTTCTTCGATGACGCGATGCTCATCAGCGCGCCTTCGGCGAAGGCGGTCGCGCCGTCGTACATCGAGGCGTTGGCCACCTCCACGCCCAGCAGCTCCGCGACCATTGACTGGAATTCGTAGATCACCTGCAAGGTGCCCTGCGACACCTCCGGCTGGTACGGCGTGTACGCTGTGTAGAACTCGCCCCGAGAGAGGATCTGGCCGACCGTGGCCGGGACATAGTGCTGGTATGAACCTGCGCCAAGGTAGATGTCCCTGGCCGGAAGCGTCACGTTCCGGCTGGCCAACTCCTGCATGCGGTGCGCGGCTTCCATCTCCGTCAGCGCGGGCGGAAGATCGAGCGTTGGGTAACGGACGTCCTCGGGCACTGGCTGGAAGAGCGCGTCAACGCTCTCTACGCCAACCGTGCCGAGCATCGCCTTACGATCGTCGGTAGTGTGTGGATTGAAGGTCATCGTCTTAACTCACCCGCAGGCTCGCCGCGTACCGCGCGTCAACGTTTCCACGAAAATCGCCCGGGAAGCGTGTCACTTCCCGGGTCCATCAGCATATGCCGGCACTAGGCCTCGTCGGCGAACTCGTTATAGCTGCCGGAGTCCATCAGGGCTTCGACCTGCGTCGGATCACTCATCTTGATCTTGATCAGCCAGGCGCCCTCGTACGGGGACTGGTTGATGACTTCCGGGCCCTCAATGGCGTCCTCGTTGCGGTCAATGACTTCGCCGTCGATCGGCGCGTACACGTCGGACGCAGCTTTCACCGACTCAACAACCCCGAATGCCTCTCCGGAAGCGACTGCGTCGCCCTCCTCCGGCAGTTCGAGATAGGTGATGTCGCCGAGCTCTTGCTGGGCATGGTCGGTGAGACCGATCGTGGCGATATCGCCGTCGACCAGCACCCACTCGTGCGTCTTCGTGTAACGTCGGTTCTCCGGTGCGCTCATGGTGCTCCTGCTCCTCTTCCTCACCTGTGTCCCGGTCACATCGGACCGATCGCGATGTGACGTTATGAATCCCGCTTGTAGAACGGTGTCTTGATTTGGACGGCCTCAACCGGCTTGTCCCGGATGATGATCTGTAACGGCTTGCCGACTCCGGCGTACTCTCGCCGGATCAGCGCCAGCCCGATGTTCTCGCCGAGCGTCGGCGACATCGCCCCGCTGGTCACCTCGCCGATAACGTCGCCATCGACCGCGACCGGATAGTGCGTGCGTGGCGACCCGCCACGACCGACCAGCCGGAAACCTACCAGGCGCCGGGATGGCTTGTTCGCCTTCGCGTCAGCCATGGGATCACGCCCGACAAACTCGCCCTTGTCGAGGCTCACGGCCCAACTGAGTCCGGCCTCGTACGGGCTGATGTCGTCGCCGAGCTCCTGACCGTAGAGCGGCATCTTCGCTTCCATGCGAAGTGTGTCACGCGCTCCAAGGCCGACCGGCACAAGCCCGTCGTCCTTGCCGGCTTCGAGCAACGCGTCCCAGATCGTGGCGATCTCGTCGTTGGACGCGTAGATTTCGAAGCCATCCTCGCCAGTGTACCCAGTCCGGGCCAGCTTCGTCGAAACGCCGGCCACAGTGGCGTCCTTCCAGGAGAAGTAATCGATGCCGCCAAGGTCGGCGTCCGTTACGCGCGACATGATGGCGACCGACCGCGGACCCTGGATGGCGATCATGCCAGTCTCGTCCGAGATGTCCTCGAGCGTGACATCCATGTCGTCGCGGCGGCTGCGAAGCTCGGTCCACCAGGCGACATCACGCGCGGCATTGGCGGCGTTCATAACCACCATGTAGCCGCTCTCGCCCTCGGGATATCGGTACACGATCAGGTCGTCAACGACGCCGCCGTTCTCGTTCGGCAGGAGCGTGTACTTTGCCTCCCCGGGCGCGAGCGTCGAGAGGTCGTTGGTCGTCGTGTACTGGAGGAACGCCAGCGCATCCGGCCCGGTCACCCGGAACTGACCCATGTGCCCAAGGTCAAACAGACCAGCCTGGTTCCGGACCGCCTTGTGCTCGGCGATTATTCCCTGGTACTGGACCGGCATCTCAAACCCGGCGAATGGGATGATGCGGGCGCCAAGCGCCTGGTGGCGATCGAACAACGCTGTTCGCTTAAGTGATTCGTCATGCTCCGTTGCCAAGACAATCATCCTCTCCCGCTGCCGGGCATCGCCCGGAACCAACATATGGCTTGTTTATACGCGCTCGAGCGACAATTTGTCCGCTGTCATGAACGTTTCAACCGGGTAGTTGCCCGTCATACAGGCGGCACAGAATCGGTTGTCGCCCTTCCCGATCGCGTTCAGGAGGCCTTCGAGCGACAGGTATTCCAGGCTTTCAACGCCGATATGCTCGGCGATCTGCGGTACGGTCATGCGTGCCGCGATCAACTCATCCCGCCTCGCGAGGTCCACGCCGAGGTAGCACGGCCACATGATCGGCGGCGCGTGCACCCGCATGTGTACCTCCTTGGCGCCAGCCTGCCTAACCAGATCGACAATCGGACGCGATGTCGTGCCGCGCACGATCGTGTCGTCGATCAGCACCACGCGTTTGCCAGCGACAACCTCCGGCAGCACGTTGAACTTCAGCTTCACCGCGGTCTTGCGCATTTCCTGCGTCGGATGGATAAACGTCCGTCCGATGTACCGGTTCTTGATCAACGCCTCGGAATACGGGATCCCGGACTCCCGGGCGAATCCGATCGCGGCAGGTGTCGCGGAGTCTGGCAGGCCGACGACGACATCCGCATCCACCGGCGCCTCGCGGGCCAGCTGCCGTCCCATGTTCTGACGCATCAAATGCAGCCGCTCGCCGAGCATCTCGCTGTCCGGCCTCGCAAAATAGATCAACTCCAGCAGGCACAGCGCCGGCATCCGCGCCCGCTCCCAGCCGAGCGACTCGGTACCGGCATCCGAGATCTTCACAATCTCGCCCGGCTCGACCTCGCGCACATACCGAGCACCGATCGTCATCAACGCGCATGACTCGGAGGCAATCACATTGCCGCCATCCCGCTCGCCAATGCAGAGCGGTCGTACGCCCAGCTCGTCGCGCACGGCGTACACGGCATCCGTGGTCAGCACCGCGAGGCTGAACGCGCCGACCATACGGGGCATGGCCGCACGGATGCGATCGACGATCGTCGACCCCGGTGCGCGGGCGATAACGCGGGCCAGCACCTCGGAATCAGTGGTCGTGACGAAGTGCTCGCCCCGCGCCTCAAGCTCCTCGCGCAGCTGGACGGCGTTGGTCAGGTTGCCGTTGTGCGCGATCGCGAGCGGCCCGAGGTCGGTCTCGACGAACATCGGCCCGGCATTGCATTCCAGCGTCGACCCGGCGGTCGAATACCTGGTGTGACCGATCGCCGCGAAGCCGGGCAGCGCCGCAATGTCGCTCTCGTCGAACGCCTGCGACACGAGACCGAGATTGCGGCGCACCGCGATATGCGCGCCGTCCGTGGATGCGATTCCGGCGCTCTCCTGACCGCGGTGCTGGAGCGCGAACAGACCGAAGAACGTGGTGCGGGCGACGTCTTCACCGGGCGCGTAGATGCCGAACACGCCGCACTCCTCATGCGGCTTGTCGTCGCCGATGGCCCATGGATCGTCCGCAGGAAGGATGGGGTCTGGGATCATGTGGTTCTCCACGTTCCGCCGACGAATCTCTGTCACGCCATCTCGGCCTCAACGCCGACCTTGAGCGCGGACTCGCTTGCCTGCCGCAACGCGTCCAGCACGACAGTACCGCCGTCTGCCAAAACGATGTTCGTCCCGCCGACGCGGCCGATGCGCTGCACGGGCAGGTTCCACTCTTCGGCGAGCAGGCTGACGGTCGAGGCGCGTGAGTCGTCGACAGCGACGAGCACGCGGCCAGCCGCTTTCGCCGAACCAGCCGAGGTCAGCGCGCTCGGCGTCCGGAGCCGTATCGATTGTCACGCCGATATCCGACGTCAGCGCCATCTCGGTGATCGCCACCGCGAGTCCACCCGCCGAGAGATCATGAGCAGCCGCGCCCTGGACGCGGCTGCCGAGCGCCTGCAGGAAATCGATCAGCCGCTTCTCGGCGTCGAGATCGAGCGTCGGCGGCATTCCCGCGACCGTGCCATGCACGTAGGCCAGGTACTCGCTCCCGCCGAGAGACGGCTGCCCGCTTCCGACCAGGAGCACCTCATCGCCATCATGCCAGCGCATCGCCATGCGAGCACCGATATCACCCAGCACGCCGACGCAGCCGACCATCGGTGTCGGGAAGATCGGCTGGCGCGCCGTCTCATTGTAGAGGCTGACATTGCCGCTCACGATCGGCACGTCGAGCGCCCGGGCGGCCGCGCCCATGCCCTCGACGGCCTTCGTCAATTGATAGTTCGCGGGTGAACGCTCGGGACTGCCGAAGTTCAGGCAGTTGGTAAGACCGAGCGGACGGGCACCGGTACATGCGACGTTCCGGGCCGCCTCCGCGACTCCATGCTTTGCCCCTTCGAGTGGATCGAGGTAGACGTAGCGGGAGTTGCAATCCATGGAGACGGCCATGCCGCCGTTCGTGCCCTTTTGCCGGATCACTGCAGCGTCGGCTTCACCGGGACCGTAGACGGTGTTTGTCAGGATCGTGTGGTCGTATTGCTCCCAGACGCTCCTTCGCGACCCGATGTTCGGCGATGCCATCATCTGCAGCAGCGTGTCGCCCACCTTGTCGAGAGCGATGTCCGGCACTGCGGAAAGATCAAAGGCCCGCGTCTCAACAAGGTACGCCGGCTCCTCGGCCTCAACAGCGTACGTCGGGCACTCGTCGATGAAGAACTCGACTGGCACGTCGACCTCGACCAACTCAGCATCCCGCACGCGGATGCGGCCGTCATCGGTCACGTGCCCGATGACCGACGCGTGCAGCGACCATTTCTGGAGCACCGCGCTGATCTCGACGACCATGTCCGGTGTCGCCACGAGCACCATCCGCTCCTGGCTCTCGCTCAGCATGATCTCGTACGCGTTCATGCCGGTTTCGCGACGCGGCACCATCTGGACGTCGATCTCGACGCCCACGCCTCCCCGGCTGGCCGTTTCAACGACCGAGCTGGTCAACCCGGCCGCACCCAGGTCCTGCATCGCGACCACGCTTCCGGCTGACAGCAACTCGAGGCACGCCTCCATCAACTGCTTTTCAAGGAAGGGGTTTCCGACCTGGATCACACCACGATGTGACGCCTCGGGATCATCGACGGAGGAGAAGGTCGCGCCGTGGAGGCCATCTCGTCCGGTGTCCGCACCGATCAGCATCAGCACATTGCCGACACCGCTCGCCGCCGCGCGGACGATGCCATCGACCGGCGCGATGCCGACGCACATGGCGTTGACAAGTGGATTGCCGTTGTAGCTCTCGTCGAAGAACAGCTCACCGCCGACGGTCGGGACACCAAGGCAGTTACCGTAGCCACCGATACCGGCGACGGCGTGGGAGAACAGGTAGGCGTTGCGCGCCTGGTCGAGCGGCCCAAAACGAAGCCCGTTGAGCAGCGCGACCGGGCGGGCGCCCATCGTGAAGATATCGCGGACGATGCCACCGACGCCCGTCGCCGCGCCCTCATAGGGCTCAACGGCGGTCGGGTGATTGTGCGACTCGACCTTGAACACAGCAGCGTAGCCGTTGCCGAGGTCCACCGCGCCGGCGTTCTCACCTGGTCCCTGCACCACCCAGGGCGCGTCGGTCGGGAGCGTCTTCAGCAGGGGCCGCGAGTGCTTGTAGCCGCAGTGCTCGCTCCACATCGCCCCGAACATACCGAGCTCAACCTCACTCGGCTCGCGGCCCAGCAATTCGACTATCCGGGCGTACTCGTCGTCGCTGAGGGCGACATCTCGCCACTGTCCTTCTGCGATCGCCAAGCGGACACTCCTCTGTATGGTTTCTGGGTGAGCAAGCGGACGGGGAAATGCGGGCGCCCGAAGCGCGTCGCAGAGAGGGTCCGACCCTCGCCAGCACGCAGGATCGTTCTCGCGAAAAGTCTATCACCCATCTTCACGCCGCGGGAACGTCAGCCCACGATTGACGAGCGATGATGCTGGAAATCGCGCACGAGATAGCGTCCAAGCTGCTTCGGGTGAGCCTGCATCACGCGACCGCGATTAACGCGCGTCATGCGTGAGACAAAGTCGATGAGCTCTGGCGATTCATCGAGCAGGAACGTGGTGATCCCGATGCGATCCCGCGTGCAGCGAACGACCTCCCTCAATGTGGCATCGCAGGTGCGCTCGGTCGCCGGATTCTCGAAGATCGTCTCGCCGTCCTCGGTGAACGCGGTCGGCTCACCATCTGTGATCAGAATGACCTGACGGTCGCGCGTGGCGTGCGGACGCAGCAACTGCCGGGCCAGTGCCAGACCGGCCTGGAGGTTCGTCCCGTGGCTGAACTCGTCCCAGGTGAGGGCCGGCAGTTGTGCCAGCGAGAGCCTTTGCGCGGATTCTGAGAAGCCGACGATCTCCAGGACATCGCGCGGGTACATCGTTCGCATCAGGGTGTCGAGCGCGAGCGTGCTCCGCTTGGCGGCGTCCCACGCCCCGTTGTGGAACATCGACCGGCTCATGTCGATCAGGAGCACTGTCGCCGTGGCGGACGTACTCTCGCGGTCCAACGCTTCGAAGTCCTCGGCCCGCAGTCGAACGCCGCGGCCAATACCCTCGCGAGAGACCGCATTCAGCACCGTTCGCGTGAGGTGCAAGGTGAACGGCTGGCCGAACTCCCACGGCGCGCTCGTATCCATCGTCGGTCCCCGGTCGCCCTTGTGATGGAGCTCGTGCTCGCCGGCGCCCTTCGACCCAAGCGGCATGTACATCGAGCGCAGCGCGTGCGCGCCGATTCGGCGGATCGCCTCGGGCGAAAGCTCCAACCGCTTCGCCCCCTCCACGACGAGGCCGGCGTCGATAAGCTTGCCGGTCATGGTCGCCCACGCCTCGAGCCAGGCCTTCTCCTCATCGTCCAGCAATGTATCGACAAGCTGCGGATCGAGCCCGTTCAGGTCGTCGAGCGACTCGACCTGGCGCAGCGAGCGCTCCATCTGCTCCAGCTGTTGGATAGTGCCGGAGACATCCATGGCCTCGTCGTCGCCTGGCATGCCCTCCCCGTCTGGCCGCGGCTCTCCTCCATCTCCGGCCTCTGGAGCGCTGTCCTCGGCGGACATTTGGGCCTGATGCTGCATCTCTTCGCGTTTCTGCCGGAGTTCCTGCATCAGGTCGCGCAGGCCGGGGATATCCTCACCATCCTCGTCCGCGTAGCCCCAGCGAAACGCCTTCTGCAACGCTCTTTTGACGTCGCCGTCTTCGAGCAGATCCTCGGTGATGGCGTGGAAGAGCGAGTCGACGTCCGGCACGCATCCGGTACCAGCCCCGTTCGGCACGTAGCGCCATGCGATGGATGGAAGGGTGGTCACCGCGTATACCGTTGTGTCGATCCGGCGGGCACCTTCCCGATTCGCCGTGTCCTGTACAAGCCCTCGAGCGCGAACTCCATGGCCGACACCAGTGATTGCGGGTCGTCAGCGGAGGCCAGCGTCCGAAGCCCGTCCCTGACGTCGCCAGATAGCGACGTCAGGGTCGCCTCCGCCGCCATCATGTCGGAGACGTCGATTCCCTTCTCACGCTTGACGACGTCGGCCAGCATGCTGACCCACGGCTCGTCCGACAGTGGCGCGAACACACGCCGCACTGCCTCGCCGATGATGCGGTCCAGCACGTCGTCCTCACCGCGTTCGCCGAAGGTGTCGAGCTCGATCTTGCCCATCATCGCAGGCTGCACCGCATGGAGATCCGATATACGCGGCACGGCGCGATCCTCCCCGATCAGCAGCGCCCGGCGCTGCGCGTTTGCCGCCAGCGCCTCGAAGTTCGAGATCGTCATGCGTACCGACACGCCGCTGCGCTGCGACACGTCCGGTGACACACGGGCCACGCGCGAAATCTCGGCGACGAGCTGTCGCATGAAGTCCGGCACGCGTACGTCGATGCCCGGGATGTCCTCGATTGCCTGCTCCTGATCGACGATCCGCAGCTCGTGGGCGGCTGTCGTCGGATAGTGCGTTCGGATCTGGGAGCCGAAGCGGTCTTTCAGCGGGGTGATGATGCGACCACGATTGGTGTAGTCCTCCGGGTTTGCGGACGCGACCACCATGATGTCGACCGGCAATCGGATCTGGAATCCGCGAATCTGGACGTCCTTCTCCTCAAGGATGTTCAACAGCCCGACCTGGATGCGCTCGGCGAGATCCGGGAGCTCGTTGAGGTTGAAGATGCCCCGGTTCATTCGAGGGATCAACCCGTAGGCGATCACCTCTTCATTGGAGAGGTAGCGTCCTTCGGCAACCTTGATCGGATCCACCTCGCCGATCAGGTCAGCGATCGTCGTGTCCGGCGTGGCGAGCTTTTCGGCGAACCGGTCCTCTGGCGCGATCCAGCCGATCCCCAGCTCATCGTGGAACTCCTCGCGCATGCGGCGACCAAACGCCGAGATCGGGCGCATCGGATCATCATTCGTCTCGGACCCCTCGATGATCGGCACCCATGCATCGAGAAGTTGCACGAGGCTCCGCGCCAGACGCGTCTTCGCCTGACCGCGCTCACCGAGCAGGATGATGTCGTGTCCCGCGAGGATAGCGTTCTCGACCAGCGGGATGACCGTCTCCTCATAGCCGTGGATGCCCGAAAAGAGCCGGCCGCCGGAGCGCAGCGCGGCGATCAGGTTCGACCTCATCTCCTCGCGTACCGAGCGCGGTCGGTAACCGGTGGCGCGAAGCTCTTTCAACGTCGAGATGGCGGGGCGGTCGGTCATACAGGGCACTCCATCGTGCGTCGGTCGAATCACACGGCAATTGTACGGCGGGAACAGGGAAGGCGACGCCCCGAGGGACGACGCCTTCCCAACTGAGATGCGTTTACGAAGCGTTACGCCAGACTGGAGGTGCCGCCGCAGGAACTCGCCCATCATCACGAACGCATCGATCACGTTGTCGCGCTTGGAGATCGCATGGCCCTCGTTGTCGAACACCTTGAAGTCCACCTCGATGCCCTTCCCGCGCACGGCCTCGACCACCTGCTCGGCCTCGTAGAGGGGCACGCGAGGGTCATGCTTGCCGTGGACGACCATGAGCGGCGCGCGGATGTTGTCGATGTGCGTGAGCGGCGAGATCCGCTCGAGCATCTCGCGATCCGTGGCAAGCACGCCGTATTCCGACTCCCGGTGCGCCCGTCGCCACGGGCCCGTTCGTTCCAGGAAGGAGACGAAGTTCGCGATGCCGACCATGTCGACGCCCGCAGCCCAAAGGTCCGGGTAGAAGACGAGCGACGCCAGCGTCATGAAGCCGCCGTAGCTGCGACCGTAGACCGCAATGCGATCACCGATGACGTCGTCCCGTTCTCGTAGCCACGTCACCGCGTATTCGACGTCCTTGACGGCATCCAGGCGCTTGTCCTTGTCGTCAAGGTGCGAGTACTCCTTGCCATATCCCGTGCTGCCGCGCACGTTCAGCGTGAGCACGGCCATGCCGAGCGACGTGAGGTATTGGAGCACCGGCCCGCTCGGCGCGTAGTTCAGACGCCGCTGGCTCTCGGGGCCACCATGGATATCGACCAGCACCGGGAACGGCCCGTCGCCCTCCGGCTTGAAGAAGAAGGCCGGCACCTCGACGCCGTCGAACGACGTGTAGCGGATGAGCTCGGGTGCGAACGTCTGCGGGACGTCTGAAGGGGCTTGAGCGACCGTCTCAACCGAACCGTCGGGCCTTACCGCCATGATCGCCGAGGGATGCTCGACCGATGAGAAGCCAAAGGCGACCCGCGATCCGTCCGGCGCCCAGCTGAAGCCGTCGATCACACCCGCCGGCAATTCCACCTCCACCGGCTCCGTGCTGCCGTCAAACGTGACGATCATCGCGGTGGAGACGCCATCCTCGTTCATGGCGACGATGGCGGTGTTCCCGTCCGGAGCGACCTTGAACAGCTCGACATCCCAATCGGTGTCGACGACCACTTCTCGTTCGCCGGTTTCCAGGTCCAGATGCATGAGCGCGACCATGTCGCGGTCGAGATTCGACGCGATCCAGACGCCCGTGCCATCCGCGTCAAAAGAAGCCCCATTGATCCACTGCTCGCCTTCGTGCTCGGTCAGGTTCTGCACCGTGCCGTCACGCGAAACGAGGATGATGTCGGAGTCGAGATTGCCGTTGAGACGAACCACCAGCACTCGGTCGCCGTCCGGATGCAGGTCGACCGGGGTCACCTGGCCGCCCTCTTGCAGCCACATCTCCTGCGCGCCACCGTCCAGGCCCATGCCGACGACGTCGAAGGTCGACTCGTCGCGCGCGTTCGACCGGAAGAGAACGTAGTCGCCCGACTTCGAGAGGCAGCCCGGTTCGTGGATCGATGCCGGGGCGTCCGTCAGGCGCGTCGGCTGGCCACCGGCATCGAACGTCCAGAGCTGTTGCCGCTCGTTGCCGCCCTCATCCATACCGAACAGCATCCGCCCGGACTTCGCGCTGCCCTTGAGTGTCTGCACGCGCTCACCATAAGTGGTGCGCGGTGTAACGTCGCCGGTTTCGAGATCGACCGTGCTGACTTGCGTCGTGCCGTTCCGGTCGTCGAGGAACGCAACCGTCGATGCGCCGATAAAAACCGGCGCCGAGTAGGACGGACGACCAAAATACGCCTCTGCCCGCGCGACGAGGTCGTCATGTACTGTGGTATTGCTCACTGGGGAACCCCCGTTTACATCTAATCGTCTATGCTCCGTACGTGGCACGAAACCACATCGACCCTCCGTTGGCAAGCGTGTCTCGATGCCCACATACCCCCAGGAGTCACCTCCCATGTCGTATCGAACAAAGATCGCCGGGGTTGCCCTCTCCCTCTCGTTACTCCTCGGCGCCGGCGGCGTGATGGCTACGCAGATGCCCGAATATGACCGGATCACCTCGGACGTCGAAACGCTGCGTGAGCTGGACCTGCTCCAGCCGCTTGACATCGAGGTGCAATCGCGCCAGGAGCTGCAGGACTGGCTCAAGGAGTCGATGCGGGACTATCCGGTCCAGGAGCAGCAGGCCGACGTCCGGATCCTGGCCATCTTCGGTTTGGTCGAGCCGGATACCGACCTCGGCGCGCTTCAGACGGATATCCTCGGTGAGCAGATCGCCGGTTATTACGACCCGGAGACGAAAGCGATGGTCGTCGTCCAGTCGACGGACGGTGAAGGACTGTCAGCCAACGACGAGATCACCTTCGCCCATGAGGTCATCCACGCCCTCCAGGACCAGCACTTCGACCTGCTCGCCGTGCAGGGCGACCCGGAAACGATGGCTGATGATCAATACCTGGCGATTACCTCGCTGATCGAGGGCGACGCCAGCGTGGGTCAGGTCTACTACCTTATCGACAATCCCGACCTCCTGAAGGCGGTCCAGGATGAGCTGGCGGACTACGAATCGCCGTCACTCGACGCAGCTCCCCTCTTCTACTCGGAGACGCTCCTCTTCCCCTACGACCAGGGTTCGCTGTTCGTCGCGGCAATCCAGCAGGACGGCGGATGGGACGCGGTGGACGCGATGTACGCCGATCCGCCGGCCAGCACCGAGCAGATCCTCCACCCGGAGAAATACGTCGAGGGCGAAGCGCCGATCGACGTCTCCGTCGATGACCCGACCGCCGCGCTCGGCGACGGATGGTCCGTGCTGGACGACAACGTGATGGGCGAGTTCATCACCGACGTCTTCCTGCGCAACGGTGGGGCAGACAAGAGCGACGCGAAGGCGGCGTCCGAAGGCTGGGGCGGCGACGCGTATGTTGTCGTTGGCAACGACACCGAGACCGCGTTCACGTGGACGACGACCTGGGACACGGCTGACGATGCCGACGAGTTCTTCTCCGTGCTGGTCGAAACCGAAGCCAACCGCCTCGGCGCGTCCATCGAGGAGATCGACGGTCCATCCCATATCCGCTTGATCAGCGATGATTACGTCGGCGAGATCCACCTCGACGGCGATTCCGTCACCTACTCGCTGGCGGAGTCCACAGCCACGCTGGATATCCTGACCGGGAAGTAGTGTCCCTGACTGACGAAGCCGGCGCTCCGGGTGGAACGCCGGCTTCGCTGTATCCGCTTCCGCACTGTGGTCGCCACTGGTAGCATGCGCCCATTGGGAGATGGCCGGACGAGAGGTGGAGAGGAAATCGGAATGATCCTGGAGCGGGTGGCGGACGCGCCGAACCCCCAGTTCGTGCGAGATGGCAACATCGATCTCTGCGGCGAGTGGGAGTTCGCCTGGGACGATAACGACGAGGGGCTGGCGGCAGCCTGGTGGTCGTCGGATGCGACGTTTGACCAGCGGATTAACGTGCCCTATCCGCCCGAATCCCCCCTCAGCGGCATCGGTGACACCGGATATCACCCGGTGTGCTGGTATCGACGCACATTCGTCGATCCTCGTGATGATGCGAGTGACCAACTGCTGCTCCGGTTCGGTGCGGTGGACTATGTCGCAACAGTATGGGTCAACGGTCGGTGGGTCGGCGGACACGAAGGGGGCTCGACACCGTTCACGCTCGATATTACCCACGCGCTCGATGCCGACACCACGGAACACATCGTCACCGTGCGCGCGTTCGACGATCCGCAAGACATGGAACAGCCCCGCGGCAAGCAGGACTGGCTCCCTGAGCCGCATGCGATCTGGTATCACCGCACGTCCGGGATATGGCAGCCGGTCTGGCTGGAAACCGCCCCCGCGTGCCGCGTCGACGATCTGCACTGGACCTTCGATCGATCGACGTGGAGTGTCGGCCTGGAGGTGATGCTGAACCGTCCCGCGCCCGCAGGTTCCGCGCTCGATGCCCGGATTGAACTCCCGGATGGTTCGTCACTATCCGGCACATGGTCGATCGCCGGCCGGTCGATTCGCGCATCGCTCGATCTCGGCCCATCCGGCGGCATCACCCACCCGCACAACCTCCTTTGGTCGCCCGAAACCCCGGTTCTCCTCGGAGCCGAGATCACGCTGACCACGGACGCCGGACAGGACACCGTCCTGTCGTACACCGGGCTGCGCACAATCGTGGTCGACGCGAGCGGCGTCACCATCAACGGTGTCCCATCCATCCTGCGCATGGTGCTCAGCCAGGGCTTCTGGCCGGAGAGCCACCTCGCCGCCCCGTCTCGGCAGGCGATCACTCGCGAGGTCGATTTGATCCGCGGACTCGGCTTTAACGGCGCCCGGCTTCACCAGAAAGCCGAGGATCCACGCTTTTTGTTCGAGGCCGATCGGCAGGGCGTCCTGCTATGGGTCGAGATCGGCAATGCCTTCCGATGGTCGGACCGCGCGATCGGCCGCCACGCCGCCGAGTGGCGCGAAGTTGTCATACGGGATCGCAGTCATCCATCGGTGATCGCCTGGGTGCCCTTCAACGAGAGTTGGGGCGTGGAAGATCTCGCCGTCCGCGACGATCAGCGACACGCCGTCCTGGCCGCCTACCATGCGACTCATTCACTCGACGGCACGCGGCCTGTCATCGGCAACGACGGCTGGGAGCATGTCGTGGCCGACATCGTGACCGCGCACGACTACAGCTGGGACCCTGCCCACCTTTCCCGTCTCTACGGTATGGGCGCGTCCCGGGAAGTCTTGCCGACGCTGTACCGCGCCGGTCACCGGCGACTCCTCGCCCCTGGCATGGACGCGAGCGGCAAGCCCATCATGCTGACCGAATTTGGTGGCGTCAGCTTCGCGCCCGAAAGCGACGATGAGTGGTTCGGCTACGGAACGGTCCGCGGAGAAGCAGAGTTCGTCGCGCGCTTGCGGGCCCTGGTCCAGGCCATTGACCGGTCAGACGCCATCGCCGGATTCTGTTATACCCAGTTGACGGATACGCTGCAGGAAACGAACGGCCTCCTCACGGAACACCGCGTGCCGAAGGCACCGCTCGAGACCCTTCGCGCGATCATCGCCGGCGAGGAAGCAAAGGCGTAAGCGCGTTTCACGCGCCATTTGACCTGGAGACGAGCAGACCGGACATTCAGCGGATTAGGCAACGAGGAGCGCCCTCTGTGAAGATCGCCATACTCTCCGATATCCACGGGTTCAGCCTCGCGTTCGATCGCGTGCTGGAGGACATCCGCACCGAACCAGGTGTCGACACCATCGTCATCGCCGGTGACCTCTGCGAAGTCGGACCTGATCCCCGTGGCGTCCTGGAGCGGGTCTGGAAGATGGATGCCATCGTCCTGCAGGGGAACACGGACCGCGACATCGCCAACCGGGACCGGGAGTCCGCTCCCGCCCGCTTCACCATGGAGCAAATCGGCGACGACGGCATGGAGTACCTGCGGAAGCTACCGTTCTCCTGGCGCGCGACCCCACCGGGGATTGAAGGGAAAACCTGCGACGTGCTGGTTGTCCACGCCAACCCCTTCGATCAGGATCGGCACATTCCGCCGGACGCCGGCGCGAATGAGCTACGGGAACTGGTCGGCGATACCGAGGCGGCGGTCATCGCCTTCGGCCATCTCCACATCGCCTACCTTCGCCCCCTGGACGACATGACGCTCCTTGACGTCTCCGCGGTCGGTAATCCGAAGGACGGCGACCTGCGCAGCAAGTGGGGGCTGGCGGAATGGTCGGAGCAAACAGGCGAATGGTCGGTCGGGCTTCGCTACGTCGACTACCCGCTGGCCGAAACGGAGGCGCAGATCCGCGAGAGCGGCATGCCGAATCCTGAGAAGGTCATCGCGAAGCTGAGGAAGGCGTCCTACGAATGACCGGACCGCACACCGTGTCGGCCGCCGATCTCGGCAGCAACACAATCAAGATCCTGCATGCGAACGTGAGCGGTGATGGCAGCATCGAGACCATCGGGAGCGCCACAAATACCGTCCGGCTTGGCGCAGGGATCGAGGCGACGGGGCGCATCGACTCCGAGCGTATCGAGCGCTGCGTCACCTTCCTCCGGGAGCAGGAGACCATCGGGCGGGCGCTGGGCTCTACCAGTTTTGTCGGCGTCGCCACGGAAGCCCTCCGGGTCGCCTCGAATGGCGACGAGCTGCTCGTCCGCATCGCGAACGAGACCGGCTGGACTATCCGCATCATCGACGGTCTCGAAGAAGCGCGCCTGACATTCGTCGGCTTGCGGGACCAGCTGCCCGAGGGGGTTCCTAGCGCCATCGTCGACATAGGCGGGGGAAGCACGGAGATCATCGTTGTCCGGGGGAACGAGCCCGTCTGGCAACGGTCGCTTCCCATCGGGTCCGGCCGCCTCGCGGACCGATTCTTCTCCGACGATCCTCCGGGCATGGAGGCGACCGCGTTTGCGTTCGCGTCGGCCCTGGAGGAGCTGTCGCCTCTCGAAGGTGTCCCGACCGCTATCGACTCCGTGCATTTCGCTGGCGGCAACGGTGTCTTCCTGAAAGAGCTCGTACGGCAGCTCTACGACAACGAGCCGCTCTCGCTGCATACCGCCGAAAGGGTGCTGCAGCATTTGTCGACGACGCCCGCCGCCGACACCGCGGAACGGCTTGGCATTATGCTGCCACGCGCGCAGGTCTTCCCGGCCGGCGTGGCCATCGCCCTTGCGGTACTGACGCGGACGCGCGCGACCGACGTCTCGGCAGTCGCATCCGGCATCCAACTTGGCGTTATCCGCGAGATGGCGTCACCTTCCTGACCCCGGGGTTCGAAAAAAGAAGCCACCCCGGCGCGATGCCGGGGTGGCTTTCCTTGTTCTCGGCTTGCGAGGGACGATTACTTCTTGTCGTCACCGTCGAGCATGTCGCCGATTTTGTCCTTGGCGTCGGCCACGCCCTTCTTGACGTTGCCCTTGATCTGATCCATCTGGCCCTCAGCCTGCTGGTTCTCATCACCGCGGAACTCGCCGACCTGCTCCTTGGCCTCGCCCTTCTTCTCGTCAAACATTCCGCCGAGTTTGTCCTTCTTCTCTTCCATAGGTGAATCTCCTTTGCTGGTCGTATGTTCTGTGAGCGCCTCTCGGGCGCCGGTGCCGATCGCACCGAACATCCTGACTACGACCATGCAATCCCCATGCCAACGGCGGTATCCACCGACGAAGTCCACCGCAGCCCGCGTTGAGGGTCCGCCTTGCATCGGCGGAATCGTGGATAATACTCGGGACAAACAGCGGCGGGCGATTCGACGATGAACCGCCGGGACCGGACACACCCAGAAGGGAGCGCAGCGTTTCATGGCTGATACTCAGGAATTCGACGTCGTCATTCTCGGCGCAGGCACAGGTGGGTACTACGCCGCCTTCCGCGCCAGGCAGCTCGGCCTCAATGTCGCCGTTGTGGAGCGCGATAAGGTCGGCGGCGTCTGCCTCCATCGCGGCTGCGTGCCGACCAAGGCGTTCCTCAAATCGGCTCACTTCTATCACGACGTCCAGCATGCGGCGGACATGGGCGTCGACCTCGGCGGCGATGTCTCGCTGAACTTCGCAAACGTTCTCAAGCGCTCGCTCTCGATCGTCGACAAGCAGTACAAGGGACTCCAGTATCTGTTCGACAAAAAGAACAAGGTGCCGGTGTTCAAGGGTACCGGCGTCATCAAGAGCAAGAACGAAGTCGAGGTCACCCTCAACGACTCCGGGGACAAGGTCACGCTGAAGTGCAAGAGCCTCGTCATCAACACCGGCTCGCGACCGCGCCCGATCAAGGGCATCGAGTTCGACGGCAAGGTCGTCTTCAACAGCGACCACGCGGTCGTCCGTGAGGATGTGCCAAAGCGCCTGATCGTCCGCGGCCTTGGCGCGACCGGCGTCGAGTGGGGCCAGATCTATCATGCCGCCGGCTCCGAGGTCACCTTCGTCGGCAACGTCGTCCCGCAGGAGGACGAGGACGTCCAGAAGGAAATGACCAAGCAGTTCAAGCGCCAGGGCATTACCGTGATCGAGGGCGCCCGCCCGACTGCCGAGAACTTCGAGATCTCGAGCACGGGCGTGAAGATGACGGTGAAGGACAAAAAGGGCAAAGAGCAGGTCGTCGAGGCCGATGCCCTCTACGTCGCCACCGGCCGTGAGCCAAACGTCGAGAATATCGGTCTGGAGACGATCGGCGTAACGCTCAACGACAAGGGCTTCATCCAGGTCGATAACCTCATGCGCACGAACGTTGAAGGCGTCTACGCCATCGGCGACGTCAACGGCGAACAGATGCTGGCACATACCGCTGGCCACCACGGGATTACCGCCGTCGAGCACTTCGCCGGCAAGAATCCCTTCCCGATCAACCACCTGCACATCCCGAGCTTCACATACACGACGCCGGAGATCGGCTCGGTGGGCAGGACCGAGAAGCAGGCGAAGGATGCCGGCTACAACGTCAAGATCGGCCGCTTCCCGATGACCCCGAACGCCAAGGCGGTCATCGAGGGCAAGACGGAAGGCTTCACGAAGATCGTCATGGACGCCGACACGGAGGATCTCCTCGGCGTGCACATGGTCGGCGTGGGCGCGACGGAGCGGATCGCGGAAGCGGGCCTCGGCATGACCCTCGACGTCTCGGTCGAGGAGATCGCGATGACGGTCCACCCACACCCGACGGTTTCCGAGGTGATGGGTCAGGCGGCCATGGACGCCTTCGACCAGGCAATCGATATCTAGTCCGACTTCTCGCAACGACTGACCGCCGCCACCACGACGGCGGTCAGTTTGTCTCTCCCTGACGGAGGTTCGCTCGATGGCGATGTCGACCACCTATCTTTCGACCGTCGAAGCCACCGCGCTCGCTGACGAGATCGTTCGTTGGCTTCGCGCGCAATTTGAAAAGATCGGCGCCGACCGGTTCGTGCTCGGCCTGAGCGGTGGCATCGACTCCGCTGTGGTCGCGGGACTTTGCTCCAAGGCCGTCGGGCCCGATCGTGTGCTCGGCGTGATGATGCCCTCCGCATCGAACCCGGATGACGAGGTCCAGGCCCGGAAGGTGGCCGACGCGTTCGGGATCCAGACGATGTCGATCAACCTGACTGACGCGGCGAACGCCGTCTTCGGGGCGATGCCGGGGACCGAGGCGCTCTTCGGTGAGGTCCTCAGCGAGAATCTCCCGGACGATCAGATTGCCCGCGAGGAGCTGGCCCGGGCGAACGTGCGGCCGCGCCTGCGCATGATTACGCTCTATTACCTCGCGAACCTGACGCGCGGCGTGGTCGTTGGCACCGGCAACAAATCGGAGTTGATGATCGGATACTTCACGAAGTACGGTGACGGCGGTGTCGATCTCTTCGCGCTGACCGACCTCTACAAGCACGAAGTGCGAGCGGTAGCGAAGGCGATCGGCGTGCCGGATTCCGTCATCTCTCGCCCCCCTTCCGCCGGCCTCTGGGAGGGACAGACCGACGAGAACGAGATCGGTGTGACGTACGAGGTGCTGGACGCGACGCTCGACGCGATTGACCGCGGCGACACATCCGGGGTCGAGCCGGGCGTTTTGCAGAAGGTGCAGCGGATGGTCTCAACCACGCAGCACAAGCGCACGACCGTCCCAGCGTTCCGCCGGAATCCTTGACGCGAGATCAATCACAGTGAACGCGCCGGGCGATTGTTCCCGGCGCGTGACTATTTGTGAATTTTCCGCTCGACGGTCCCCCGCACGACGCGGAACCCGATATTGAGATTCTGCGAGAGATGGAACGTGGCGGACTTGCCTGGATCAGGCGTGGTGGCGAGGTCTGTCTCGACCCAAATCTCTGCCGGCGGATATGCGTTCACGAAAAACCGGTCAACGGGAATAGAGTCGGACAAGGGCGGCCCGTCTTGCATGCTCACCGATCGAAGGTACAGCCGAGTGGTCATTCCCTACCCTCCTGTTCCGCGTGGCCCCGGCCTTAGTTCTGGCTCGCCGGTGGATGGACTGTCAGCATCCGCGCCGGATTCTCCACCGCCATGCGCCGGATCGACATGGCGTCCAATCCTGTCTCCATCAGCATAACCATGAACCACTCCTGAAGATAGGCAAGACCGGGCGCTCCGCCATACGCAAGCAACAGCGATTTCCTGCCGTAATCCTCGGAGAGGACGATCCGGTCCCCGTACCCGTCCTCGACCAACTCGCGAATGGCTTCCGCCCGCTGGGCATCCGTGAACCGGTCCGACTTCCCGATCTGGTCAAACGAGAGGCACGCGCCGGTGTCCGCGATCGCTCTCAGGTACCCCGGATCCATCGGCTTCCGGTCCATGTGCCCGATGATGACCCGTTCGGGCTGCACGCCTCCGTCCCCCAGCAACCGGAGCTGCTCGAGCGCCATCGTGCCGTCTTCCGTATGCGTGGTGATCGGCGCGCCCGTCGCGACATGCGCCGCGGCAGCCGCCTCGATCGACGCGCGCTCAACATCGGTGATCGTGTCGAGGCTCGTCCCGATCTTGATGACTCCGGCCTTCGCGCCTGTCTCGCCGATGCCCTCGCGCAGCTCTCGGACGAACTCATCCGTGAGCGAATCGACATCGGTCGCGTTGCCCATCCGCGACGCGTGCAGGTGCTTGTGACGACCGGTGACCGAGATGAGGTGCACCGGCACCCACCCGGCAATGCGGACGAGCCCCTCGGCGTCGCGCCCGTAGTCACGCGTCGAGCACTCGACCAGCGACCGCCCGCTCATGGTGACGAACGCCTCGATCTCCTCTTCCGCGCGATCCTCGTCGTCCAGCCGGTAGTCGGGATCGTCCTCGGTCACCGCGACCGGGTCGCACAGGAGGTGGACGTGAGGCAGGCAGACACCAAGCTCTTCCGGATCGATCGGCCCCAAAAGGGTCATCACATGCGGTTGATCAGTGGTCACGCCTGTCTCGACGTCCCAGGCGTCCTCAGGCTCGAACGACTCGCCGTCGGCGAGACCGTAATCGGTGTCCTCATATGAACGCGGGTCCCACACAGCCTCGGCTTTCCTTTCCGCCACGTCGCTCAATCAACGTGCCCTTATTGTATCGTTGCAGCCCTTCGCGTCGGGCAAATACGGTTCCAGCATCTGCCTTGCATCCGCTCAACGGTGTGGTAAACTCTGCTCGTCGCCCGGCAAGCGGGCATGATCCCCGATAGCTCAACGGTAGAGCGACCGGCTGTTAACCGGTAGGTTCGAGGTTCGAATCCTCGTCGGGGAGCCCATTCCCAGTGACATCATGACGTTCATGAACAGTTATCGAATTGCCGTCCGGTTACCTCGGCATCTTCGTGTGATTGTGCCCGCAATGCGGGGACGCCGAGCAACTCTACGACCGCTTCCGATCACGTTTCCCCGATGGGGCTGAAAGATCAGAATCGCTCCGTCCTGGAGCCCATACCGGCCTCTCGGGCCCGCACGATCGCCTCGGCACGGCCAGCCACTTGTAACTTCGAAAAGATGTTCGAGATGTGATTCCTCACCGTCTTGCCACTTAACGACAGACGGTTTGCCATCTCTCCGTTGCTCTTGCCTTCCGCGATCATCTCGAGCAACTCGCGCTCCCGCTGAGTCAGGTCGGGGAACGGTTCCGGCGGCCGGTTCTGCTTCCCGGAAAACCACGACAGGATTCTCGTGGCGATCGCTGGCCCGAAAAGCGCCTCACCGCTCGCAACTGCCCGGATTGCTCGCAGCATCTCAGCCTGGTCGGCACCCTTAAGGATGTATCCCCGCGCGCCGGCGCGCATTGCCGCAAAGACGGAGTCGTCGTCTTCGAACATCGTCAGCATGACGACATTGATGTCCGGGCGCTGCGCGCTGATGATGCGAGTCGCCTCTATGCCGTTCATGTCGGGCATCTGGATATCCATCAGCACCACATGTGGCTCTAGCTCCACCACCTGCCGGACGCCGTCGGCACCGGTACCAGCTTCCCCAATCACCTCAACATCGCTGATCGAGCTGAGTAAAGCGCGAATGCCATCCCGGAAGAGTGTGTGATCGTCCGCAACGAACACGCGGATGACGGGCCCCTCCTCATCCATCTCATGTCTCCTTACCGTGATCGCAATGGGAGGTGAGCCGTGACCGTGAGCCCGGCACTGGTCCATCCGATGTCCAGCGACCCACCGAGCTCAGACGCGCGTTCCCGCATGGACATCAATCCAACGCCGACCGGCGCATCAGGAGCCATTCCGTGGCCGTTGTCTGACACCCGGACAAGCAGGTCGCGATCCGCCGCAAGCGTGACAATGCACGTCGAGCCTCCCGAATGACGTTGCGCGTTGGCGACTCCTTCGACGGCAATCCTGTATGCTGCCACTTCGACCGCCGCAGGCAGGTGGTCCAATGCCCCCGAAGTCGACAGGTCTACGCGCAGGTTCTCATTCTCCATGCGCGCCGTATACTCCCGAAGCGCACTTGCCAATCCAAGCTCATCGAGCGCAGGAGGACGGAGATCGTAGGCGACGCGACGAACATCAGCGATCGCCTGCTGCGTCTGACCCTTTAGCTCGATGAGTATCGCTTCCGCGGTTTCGGGGTCCGCCTGGAGCCTGTTCCGCGCCGCCTCGAGTTTGAGACCGATGCTCGCCAGGTTCGGCCCAACGCCATCGTGAAGGTCGCGCCGCAACCGTCGACGCTCCTCCTCACGAGCGGTCACAATACGCTCGCGGGACCGTTTCAACTCTTCGGTCAGGTTCACGGCATGCACAGCCACACCGATCTGCCGGAGCAGGTCCTTGATCAGTCGTCGATCCGCGGGTGAGAACGACTCTCCCCGGCTACGCACCGACAGCTGCAGCTCGCCGACGCGATCGGACTGGAACGTCAATGGCAATGAGGTGACGTCGCCGATCGGCGTCCCGTAGGAAATGCGGTCGGACGGATTCTTGCCATCTCCAAGAAAGATCGCGACGTAGGGGACCTTGAGCGCCTGTGCGACCGTTTCGGCAATCGTCGGCAGCACGGTTCCCGGCTCCACCGTTTTCTCGAGTCTCTCACCCAGCCGCGAGACAACGGTGTATGGGTCATACCGATCGCCGTAAATAGCCCTGTTTACCGCGCCCTGAACCCATCCATGCATGGGCTGGAAGAGGATCGCGATCACACCCGTGGCCAGGAGTGACGGGCCGAACGTGCCGCTCGCATGGAGCGTCTCGCCAATGAGCGACACGATGCCGGCGTACGCGCCGATGACCAGCACCGTCAAGACGCTCCAAATCAGCGAGCGACTAATAATCAGGTCGATGTCAAAGAGGTTGTACCGAAGGATTGCGATCCCTATCGCCGCGGGAAGGAACAATGTCGACGGAGCCAACACGTCGTAGACGACCAATGGATGACCGATCACCAGTTCGGGCATGTTCCACAAGGCGAGCCGCAATCCAACATGGACGCCGAAGCCGAACATCACCCAACGCACTTTCGCCCGACCGACCGGGTCGGTAATCCTTCGCCAGTTCGCAATCAACGCGAGAAGCGACGCGACGAAAAGCACCACGGTTGGCACCGTCCACGAGTGCTCCAGCGCGATCAGCATGCCCAGCACAGTCTTGGAGCGGGCCGCAATGCTGACTTGGCCCGCGGCCCACGCCAACGGCAACAGGTAGGCGCCGGGAATCAGCCACGGACGTCTCGAGACCAGAGGCAGCCGCTTCGGAAACACCAGGCAGAAGTGAAGCAACGCCCCCAGCATCAGCGGGTAACCGAATTGCTGGAGCCAGATGTCCATCAGGTACGGCCATCCCGCGAGCAGATCAGGGACCTGCACCGTGAAGAATCCAACCGTTGAGAATGCGGCACCAATTCCCATGAAGAGTAAGGGCAACGTCGCCGGGTCCTCCGGCTTTTTCACGAAGACCACCACCCCGATCGCAAAGAGCGAAAAGGTCATCAGCACGACGTCCCACGCCCTGCCCATCAACGTCATCAGCGGATATTCGTACCGAACTGCCTCGATATCGATTTCCACTCCGTCCCGAAGCACCGTGTAAACCTGGACATCTCCAGTCTCCCCCAAGCTTCGCCATGTCCATGGACGAACAAGGTTCTCGACGAAATCCACAAGAGGAACCCCATCAACCGCAATCACGATGTCCCCGTTCTGGAATGAGCCGTCTTCTTGGAGCGTGAGGATCTTGACCCCATCACCCGACCAGCCTGGTCGGGCGGTGTCGACTCGCACGCCGTCACTGCTGCCCAGGATGTGAGCAAGGGTGATCGCCAGCGCCGGAAGGGCGAAAGCCCCGATCAGTAAAACGCCGAGCATTTGGCGGGCACGAAGTCGGTGCATCGCAATCCTCTTTGCGTCGTTGAAGTTGGATTACATGCCACCAGCATACATGCGAGAAGGCCGGGCCCTGTTGAAAGGGCCCGGCGCAGTCCCGGATTATTCGACCGTGAAGACGGCGAGCATGCCGAGCATCATGTGCGGCATGCCGGTTTCCATGTCAGGAACATAGCAGAGCGCCATGTATGTGCCAGGTTCCAGGTCGAGAGCCGTCCAGACTGTCTGGCCACTCGACATCGTTGCCACGCCCCCGGCCGGCACAAACTCATCCGGGTTCGGCGCGTCGGCTGGTGGCGTTGCACCGCTGGCGTCAGCTTCAGCAATGGCCTGGATCTGTTCCAGCGTGGTTCCCTCCGGCACCTGGAAGACCACCATCTCATGTGGTTGCTCGCCGTTATTGGTCACCTTCCAGATACCCGGTCCAGCAGCCACAGTCTCCGGCATCTCGAACCCAAAGTCGATCAGGGTCGCCTCAACTGCGGCGTCCGGCATCTGGGCAGACTCGACAGCAGCCGCGTCGCCGGTCACTGTGATGATCTGCGGAGGTGGGTCGGCATCCCCTTCCCAGAACCCTACGACCACCGCAAGCTCGCCTGGAAGCACGTCGATCACGGCTTCGGTCGTGGTACCAGGATCCAGAGACAGGCTCCCCGGAATAGTGGCGGTATAGAAGGCTGTCTCGTCCGCCATCGCTTCGTCAAGTGTCATCCCCTCGGGTAGCACGACCAAGGTAACGGAGCCAAATGACTCCGTTTCGTTGGTTGCCGTAACCCGATAGCGCCCGGACTCGATCTCGGCGGGCAACTCCGGTGTTCCATCGGAGACCGCGATGTTCAGCTCGGGATACCCGAGCTCCGCCAGCGGGGATGTGTCCATCTCCTGGTGCGCCACCACGCGAAGCGCTGGTCCCATCGCAATCAGCAAAGCAGCCAATAGCCCCAGTCTTACTATTCGGATCAGTATCATCTGAACCTCCTTGTGCGGTACAAACACGCGGCGGACATCGCCTCTCCCGTGCTCTCAGGCATCTAGTGGCTTGTACCGTTGTCCTACCCATATTCGGGAAATCCTGTCCCGCTGTCATGGGACCAGCGTCCCGTTCCGTCCAGGGACACTTTTCGGCAGACGACTGGATCGAGAACCGGGCCCAGCCGATCGATGCAATGCCTCCAGAACCGGACGGATGAAGATGCACCTCCTCCAAACTTGGAACGTTGCATGTGCGAACCCGAGCCGGGAAGCGTCTGGAGTGAACCGTCGCCCGATCGGCCGCCGTTTCCTGGTCTTTGCTAGAATCCCCGCAGCGGCAACCTATGCATCGTGATGAGGAAAGGGCCACCATGGCGGAGCTGTACAAGAACCTGATCAACGGCCAGTGGAAGGAGTCCCACACGGGACGTACCTTCGAGCGTCGGAACCCGGCCAGCGGCGAGGTCGTGGGCACCTACACGGCCAGTGACGCGCAGGACGTGGACGAGGCGGTGCAGGCGGCGAAGCAAGCGTTCAAGAGCTGGCGGCTTTATCCTGCCCCGAAGCGAGGCGAGATCCTGTACCGCGCTGCACAGCTTCTGGAGCAGCGCAAGGACGAACTGGCCGCCCAGATGACCGAGGAGATGGGCAAGGTCATCGACGAGACGCGTGGCGATGTGCAGGAAGCCATCGACATGACGTACTACATGGCCGGTGAGGGCCGTCGCATGTTCGGCGAGACCACCCCGTCGGAGATGCGCAACAAGTTCCAGATGTCCGTGCGCAAGCCGCTCGGCGTCGTCGGCATGATCACGCCGTGGAACTTCCCGATGGCGATCCCCTCCTGGAAGATGATGCCGGCCCTTATCGCCGGCAACACCGTTGTCATCAAGCCAGCGTCCTTCGTGCCAAAGTCGACGATCAATCTCGTCCAGATCATGATGGAAGCGGGCCTCCCGGATGGCGTCGTCAACATCGTTCTCGGTAGCGGCTCCGAGGTCGGCGACCCGCTGATGCACCACCCCGACGTCCCGGTGATCTCCTTCACCGGCTCCACCGAGACCGGTAAGGCGATCTCCCTGGCGGCCGCCGAGCACAACAAGCGGCTCACCCTCGAGATGGGCGGTAAGAACGCCGTCATCGTCGACGAAGACGCCAATCTCGACCTTGCCGCCGATGGCATCCTCTGGGGCGCATTCGGCACGACGGGCCAGCGCTGCACGGCCACCAGCCGCGTCATCGTCCACCGCGCCGTCCAGCAGCAGCTCGCCGAGCGCCTCGTCAAGGGCGCGAAGAAGCTCAAGCTCGGCAACGGCCTCGAGCAGGGCGTGACCGTCGGGCCGCTGGTTAGCGAGGGCCAGCTCGAAACCGTCAAGAAGTACGTCGAGATCGGCAAGAACGAGGGCGGCGACATGATCTACGGCGGCAAGGTTGCCACCGTGGAAGGCTGCGAGGATGGCTTCTTCCACGAGCCGACCATCTTCAACGACGTCTCTCCGCGCATGCGCATCGCCCAGGAAGAGATTTTCGGTCCGGTGCTCTCGATCATCCCGGTCGATTCGCTGGACGAGGCGATCGAGATCGTCAACGGCGTCCAGTACGGCCTCTCGGCGGCGATCTTCACGCAGAACGTGAACAACGCCTTCCGCGCCATGCAGGACATCTACACCGGCATCCTCTACGTCAACGCCGGTACGACGGGCGCCGAGATCCACCTGCCGTTCGGTGGCACGAAGGCGACCGGCAACGGCCACCGCGAGGCCGGCACCGCCGCGCTCGACTTCTACACCGAGTGGCAGTCGGTCTACGTCGACTACTCCGGCAAGCTCCAGCGCGCGCAGATCGACGCCGTCGAGTAACCGGCCGAGGGGCCACCACCACGTCATACCCACACGGACAAAGAGCCGGCCCCCGAAACCGGGGCCGGCTCTTTGTCGTTCGCTAAACCTCAGGATTCCCGCTGGTGCGGACGGAGCCACCGTCGCAGGTCAATACCGACGAGCTGCACCAGTCGCGTCCACGACTCCTGGACGTCAGGCTTCTGGAACACCAAACCCGCGCAGCGCATCAGCTCGTATCCGTACCAGACGTATGCGGTTGAGAACATCGCCCGCTCGAAAACGCCGGTCCATTCAACCCAAACCAGCATGAGCGGCGGGAGGGCGATCTCGATCGCGAGCACCGCCACCTCCAATGGTGGTATCCGCCCGCGCTGCTGACGTTTCTGCTCCAAAACGAGCAACACGCCCAGCGAGAACGAGATGGAGATCACCGTCGCGACGGCTGAGTGCAGGATATTCTCGACCCGATCGTAGGGCGCGTTTGGATCCCATGAGCGATCCGTGAAGGCGACGGCCGCCAGCGTCATCGCGCCGACGACCCGGTGCAGGAGACGGGGCAGTGGCCACCAATCGATGACGTCCGGCCGCGCCAGACGCATGATCGTCAAACCGCCGATCAGGAACCCGAGGCGGGAGAGCCAACCGCCCTGCAACCCCTGTGAGGCAGCCTGGCTCAGCGTATGCGCGGTCCATGAATACGACGCCGGCATGAGCAAGGGCGCGAGCGAGAACGCCAGCGCGGAAATCAGCAGTCCAGCGAGGATGCCCGGGAACACAAGCCGACGATCATCCATGGTGCACCTGCTTTCACGGGTTCAGGCCCGGCCGACTGGCGGATCGCGCGACGTCTGCCTGCCACCATGGTAACGACTTCTTGCACTAACGGATACTGCCCGGAAAATGTGGACAGGCTCGCTACAATACCTGTAGCAGAAGGTCACGGCCGGGTATGACGCCCGCGCCGGCTTTTGGCGTGACCGCACGACCGTCCACCGGACGAGGAAGGACACAGCGTTCGTGAACCTCTCCCACCATCTCGACGCCATCAGGAACACCGCGGCGCTGAAGCAGGCGCTGCAGGGTCTTTCCCGAGGCGAACCCCAAACGCTGGTCGATATGCCTGAGGCCACGCGCGCGCTGATCGCTGCGGCGGTCGCCACAAGCCTTGGGGGCAGGACGCTCGTGCTCGCCTCACGACGCGACCGCGCGGATGCGCTCCACGCGGCCCTCTCCGAGTACCTACCGCCCGGCACATCGCTGGAGCGGTGGTACTCACCAGATGCCCTGCCCTACGAGCAGCTGCCCGTGGATATCGAGAGCAGCGTGCAGCGCACCCGAATCATGGCCGGCATGATGGCGAAAAACGACGGACCATCTGTCATCGTGGCGCCCATCGGAGCCCTGATGCAGCTCCTGATGAGCCCGTCGGAGCTGCTGCAGCACTCACTCGAGATCCGGGTCGGCGCGCAAATGCGGATCGACGCGATTGTGCGCTGGGCCACCGAGGTGGGCTACCAGACAAACCCCATGGTGCAGGAGCCGGGTACCGTCGCCCGCCGCGGCGGCATCGTCGATATCTTTCCGCCCGGGTTCGATGAACCGATCCGCATCGACTTTTTCGGCGACGAGGTCGAGACGGTGCGGCATTTCAGCCCGCATACCCAGCGCTCGACCAGCCGGCTTAAGCGGGTCCGCCTCCTTCCGCCACGCGAGCTTCCGAACTGGCGGCTACCAGAGATCGCCGGACCGCTCTCCAGTCTCGACACGTCGAGCCTCCGCCCGGAGGTCCGCGACGAGTGGAGCCGCCTGGTGGACCACGTCCGCCAGGGCATCGTCCCGACCTCGCTGGATCTCTACTCCGGCTACCTCGCACCGGGTTGCACCACCCTGCTGGACTATCTTCCGGACTCCACCACCATCATTGTTGACGAACCGGCAAGCGTGACGATCGCGCTGGAACAGATGCAGCGTCAGGCGGAAGAGCTCGAGCGCACGTTCATCGAGAGCGGAGAGCTTCCGGAGGGCATTGCGGCACCATACCAGGCCGCCGGGCAGGTCACTCGACGGCTCGAGGGCTTCCGCCGCCTGAATCTTGGGAACGTGCCGGGCTCCGAGGCGGACGCCGGCTCGCTTGACGTGCTGTCCGATCCGCCGGTATTCGGTGGACGCATGCTCGACATGCTGGCCGACCTGCGCGATCGCCTCCAGCGCGGCTGGCGCATCTCCGTAGCGACCGACCAGGTCGACCGCATCACAGACATGCTCAGGGAGCATGCGATCGAACCACGCCATGTCGAACGCGGGGACACGGAGTCGCTCCCCTTGCCCGCCGGCGGCGTTGAGGTGCTTACCTCCGACCTTACCGCGGGCTGGAGCTGGAACAGGGGCAAGCGCGCCGTCTGGTCCGATTTCGAGATCTTCGGCTTCCGCAAGCAGCCACGTCGCACGAGCAAGCGGACCGCGAGCGAGGGCCGCGCCTTCGCGTCGAGCCTCGAGCCGGGCGAGTACGTCGTGCACGTCGACCATGGCATCAGCAAGTTCGTCGGCCTCGTCCGCATGGAGTCGGGCGGAATCGAGCGCGAGTATCTGCAGCTCGAGTTCCAGAAGGGCGAGAAGCTCTACGTCCCGGTCGACCAGAGTGACCGCGTTACCCGCTACAGCGCTGGCGGAACAGCCGCTCCCGCGCTGAACAAGCTTGGATCAGGCGAA
The DNA here is from genome assembly GCA_963741805.1 of uncultured Chloroflexia bacterium. Classification (GTDB taxonomy): domain Bacteria; phylum Chloroflexota; class Chloroflexia; order Thermomicrobiales; family UBA6265; genus UBA6265. The sequence goes on along the minus strand of CAVUJR010000003.1, from coordinate 225,494 downwards.
TGGGTCCGCACCAAACGCCGCGTCCGCCGTGCCGTGCGCGAGATGGCGTTCGAGCTCATCCAGCTGTACGCGTACCGCGACTCGGGCGCCGGATACGCGTATCCCGAAGACTCGAGATGGGACTATGAGCTCGCAGCGTCCTTCCCATGGGAGGAGACGCGCGACCAGATGGCCGCGATCCAGGCGGTGACCGGCGACATGGAGTCGCCACATCCGATGGACCGGCTCGTCTGCGGCGACGTCGGCTTCGGCAAGACGGAGGTCGCGATCCGCGCGGCGTTCAAGGCGGCGAACGCCGGCAAGCAGGTCGCCGTGCTCGTGCCGACCACGATTCTCGCCTTACAGCACTACCAGACGTTCCGTCAGCGCATGGCGGCCTTCCCGATCAGAGTCGAGATGATGTCCCGCCTGCGATCGAAAAAGCAGCAGCAGAAGTCGATCGAAGGCATGAAGGGCGGCTCGGTCGACATCGTGATCGGGACGCATCGGCTCGTGCAAAAGGACATCGCGTTCAAAGACCTTGGCCTCGTCATCGTCGACGAAGAGCAGCGATTCGGAGTTCGCCAAAAAGAGTTCCTGAAAACGCTCCGCACCCAGGTCGACGTCCTCTCGATGTCGGCCACTCCGATCCCGCGCACGCTGCACCTGTCGATGTCGGGCATCCGGGATATCTCGCTGATCGAGACGGCGCCCCAGGCGCGCTTGCCCATCCGCACCTTTGTGACACCCTTCTCGGACTCGCTCGTGCGCGAGGTAATCCTGCGGGAGATGGACCGCGGCGGCCAGATCTACGTCGTCCACAATCGTGTGCACGACATCGACCGTCTCGCCGATCACCTGCGCAAGATCGTGCCGGAGGCGCGCTTCGGCGTCGGCCACGGGCAGATGGACGAGCATGTCCTCGAGGAGGTCATGCTCCAGTTCATGCGGCACGACTACGACGTGCTGATCGCCACGACGATCATCGAGTCCGGCGTCGACATCTCGAACGTGAACACCATCATCATCGACAACGCCGACACGCTGGGCCTCACGCAGCTGTATCAGTTGCGCGGACGCGTCGGCCGCAGCACGAACCGGGCCTATGCCTACCTGCTCTACCAGCCGCACAAGCCGCTGAGCTATGAGGCGCAGGAGCGGCTGGAAACGATCCAGGAGGCAACGGAGCTTGGGGCCGGCATTCGCGTCGCGATGCGCGACCTTGAGATCAGGGGCGCCGGCAATATCCTCGGCGCCGAGCAGAGCGGGCATATCGCGACGGTTGGCTACGAACTCTACATGCGGCTGCTCAGCCAGGCGGTAGATGAGATCCGCTCCGGCCAGCCGGCCCTCGAACGGGGTCCGGTCACGCTCGACCTGCCGATGACGGCGCTCATCCCGGACGATTACGTCCAGGACACCGAGCTGCGCCTCAACACGTACCGGCAGATCGCGGCCGTGCAAACGCTCGCTGACGTGGAAGACCTCGCCGATGAGCTGGCCGACCGCTTCGGGCCGTTCCCGGAGGAAATCGAGCACCTGCTGGCGCTGATCCGTCTTCGCATCCGCGCGACCGAGCTCGGCATCGACTCGGTCGTCGAGCGCGAACGGGTCATCGTCATTCGCCCCGTCGAGACGGAGAAGCTTTCCCGCTCCGCGTTGGAGCGGGCAGCAGGCGATGCGCTGCGGGTCACACCCAACTCCCTCCGCATCCGGTTGCTGGACCTGGTGGTGCCCTGGCAGGAAGCGCTCGACGGCATCCTGGGAGAGATCGAACGGGCGAACATCAGTCAGGCGATCACCGTCGGTCGCTAGCACCGGCTGTACACGGACGGCATCTCGGCGACAATGGTGTGGATTTCGATTCACGCGACAACGAGGTAGAACATGGCGAACACTTCTGTGCACCCCGACCGAACCGTTGAGAACGACGAGTGGCTGTGGCTGGAAGACATCTACGACGAGCGCGCGCTCGAGTGGGTGCAGCAGCAGAACAACCGCGCGATGCAGACCTTCGACATGAAGGCGCTGGAGTCGACGCGCACGGCCATCCTCGAGGTTCTGGACTCCGACGACCGCATCCCGATGGTAACCAGGCACGGGGACTGGTTCTACAACCTCTGGCAGGACGCGCAGCACCCGAAGGGACTTTGGCGCCGCACGACACTGGACAGCTACCGAACCGAGCGCCCGGAATGGCAGCTCCTGCTCGATGTCGATGCGCTCGGCCGGGAGGAAGCCACCGAGTGGGTCTTCGCCGGAGCACAGCTCCTGTTCCCGGACTACACGCGCGCCCTGCTCCGGCTCTCGCCAGACGGTGGTGACGCCGTGGTGGTGCGGGAATTCGATCTCGAGGCGAAGGCATTCGTCGAAGGCGGATTCCACGTCCCGCATGCCAAGTCACAGGTGGACTGGATCGATCGCGACCACATCTGGGTGAACACAGATTTCGGTCCCGGCTCGATGACGACCTCGAGCTACCCGCGCCAGGCGCGGATACTGCAGCGGGGGCAAGCACTCGCGGACGCCGATCTCGTCGCCGAGGTGCCGGAAGACCATATGGCCCTCTGGGCGATGCACGACCACACGCCCGGGTTCGAGCGGGACATCCTGCGCGACGCCGTCGACTTCTTCCACGGCAACTACTCTGTCGTGCGGAACGGAAAGCCGGTCAAGATCGACGTTCCCGACGACGCGACGATCGACCTCCACCACGAATGGCTCGTCATCCGTCTGCGGACGGACTGGGACGTGAACGGCACGACGTACACGGGCGGGTCGCTGCTGGCGACAGGCTTCGAGGCGTTCCTCGCCGGCGAGCGCAAGCTCGAGCCCATCTTTACACCAGACGCGCAAACCTCGCTGGTCAGCGCAAGCTGGACGCGGAACCACATCGTCCTGACCCTTCTCCGGGATGTCGTGTCACGGATCGAGATCGCGACACCTGGCGAGAGCGGCTGGACGCGTCAGGAGTTGGACACCGGCGCGTCGAACCAGAACGTCATGGCGTGGGCGGTCGACGAGGACGAGAACGACGACTACTGGCTCCTTGTCACCGGTTTCCTCCAGCCGTCACAAGTGCAGATGGGAACCGTGAACGGTAGTGCGCCCGAGACACTGAAGTCGGCGCCATCCTTCTTTGACGAGTCCCGGTTCGCCGTCGAGCAGCACTTCGCCACCTCGGACGATGGCACGCGCGTCCCTTACTTCCAGGTCGCATCGCGCGATCTCCCGCTCGACGGCACCAGCGCCAACCCTGCTGCGCGGATACGGCGGATTCCAGATCCCGATGCTGCCTGCCTACGACGGCGGGATCGGTCGCGCATGGCTGGAGCGCGGTGGCGTGCTCGTCGTCGCGAACATCCGGGGTGGTGGTGAATACGGCCCCGCGTGGCACCACGCGGCGATGCGTGAGAATCGGCATCGGGCCTACGAGGACTTCTCCTCCGTCGCTCGAGACCTCATCAACCGCGGCGTGACGTCGCCGGAGCACCTCGGCTGTATGGGCGGTAGCAACGGCGGTCTGCTGGTGGGCAATATGCTCACCCACTACCCGGACCTGTTCGGCGCGGTCGTCTGCCAGGTTCCGCTTCTCGATATGAAGCGCTACACGAAGCTCTCAGCCGGCTATTCGTGGATTGCCGAGTACGGCGACCCGGACAACCTGGATGATTGGGCGTTCATCCAGACCTTTTCGCCATATCACAACCTGCGCGAAGGGGTGGAGTACCCGCCCGTGCTCTTCTACACGGCGACCAGTGACGATCGCGTCGGACCAGTGCAGGCGCGAAAGATGGCCGCCCGCATGCAGGACCGCCAGATCCCCGACGTCGCGTTTTACGAGAACCGGGCCGGTGGTCACGCTGGCTCGGCCGACAATGCCCAGCGCGCGCATATGCTGGCGATGAGCATGGAATTCCTCTGGCGGAACCTCGGCTCCGGAGAGTAGTTTCCCCATCGACACGCACGTAACGAGGGCCAGGGTCGCATTGACCCTGGCCCTCGTTACGAATGGAATGTCTCCATCTCACCGACGACCCTTATGTCCGGACACCCTTGACTACATGTCACCACGCGCGTATGGTGTACGTACACTTCTCGGGTTGACGGGAGTTGCAGGTCGTGGGGGCCTGCGCTCGCTGGCTGATGTCGACCCGATACCGCGTCACAGGGGGTCGACCGTGGGATCGCATTGCCACGCAAAAGAACCGGCACGAACGCCGGAACGAATCGCCCGGATGAAGCTGAACCGGCGCACCCTGGCCAAGGCGAGCGCCGCGTTCGCTGTCGCCGCAGCGACGGCCCAGATGCCGAAACTCCGCGCCGCCGCACAGGGCGAACCGACGAAAGCGGCCGAATGGGTCCAGCCGGATGCCATCGGCGGTGAAGGCGGCTCCCTCGGCTTCCAGGCGGAGTTCCCCTTCTACGCTCTCGCTCCGCATTGGCCCGGCGAGACCGATTTCTCCGCCTCCGTGCAGGTCCAGACAAGCAACGACGGCGTGTCATGGTCGGATCCGGTGATTCTCGGCCCGGCCCACACCGATGCTGGCCCGGCGGATCGCGACAATCGCACCTTCGGGCAGCTCGCCTTCACCGACGAGTCGGAGTACGTCCGCTACCAGACGCTGGACGCGGACGGCACCCCGCGCGGCCTCCCCGGCTTGCAATTCACATACATTGACGCAACAGGTGGCCCCGGCCTCGACGATATCTCGACGGACTCCCCGGTGCCGTCACTGCAGCGCCCCCCGATCATCTCGCGCGAGGAATGGGGAGCAAACCTTACCTACGGCGGTGTGGAGGCCGGTGGCAACGAGTGGCTCCCGGAGTACCGGGACGTCGAGCACGTCATCATTCACCACGCCGAGACGTCGAATTTCCGGGACCCGCTCTCCGAGATTCGCTCGATCCACTACTACCACGCGATCACCCGTGGCTGGGGTGACATCGGCTACAACTATCTCGTCGACTTCATGGGCAACGTCTACGAAGGACGCATCGGTGGCGACAACGTCGTCGGCGGGCACGCGTACCAATACGCCTACGGAAGCGCCGGCATCTGCGCGATGGGCTCGTTCACCGTGGCCGACGCCACGCCGGAGATGCTCGCCGGGCTGATCTGGATCACCGCCTGGTCGGGACGGTCCCTCGATCCGCTCGGACGCGCCGATTTTCACGAGCAGCCGAACCTGCCGACCATCTGCGGTCACCGCGACGTGAACGACAGCACCTGCCCGGGTGACGGCCTGTACGCCGATCTCGACTACATCCGTGGCGCGGTCGCCGAAGTGCTCTCGGGTGCCCGGGAGACGATCCCGAACCCGGACTACAGCCCGGGCGAGATCGTCGAAACGACCGTCGACGGTGCGAACCTTCGCGCCACGCCGGGCACGGACGGCGATGTTCGCGGCGCGGTGCCGTTCGGAGCAGTGTTCCAGGTCATCGAGGGGCCGACCACGGTCGACAACTACACCTGGTACCACGTTGACGGCGATACCGGCTCTGGCTGGCTGGCGACGTCCACCTTCGGCCCGAGCGATGCTGAGCCGCCTCGCGGCCAGTTCGGCCCCGGCGACGAGGTGCTGATCAGCTCGGACATGATCAATATCCGCGATACGGCATCGCTGAAGGGCATGATCGTCGCGACGCTCCCTTTCATGACTCCGGCAAAGGTGACCGAGGGACCGATGCCGGCAAACGGGTACAAGTGGTACCGCGTCGAGACGTCCGCCGGCACGGGGTGGGCCACCGAGCAGTACCTGGCATTCGAGAAGGACATCGAAATCCCGGTGCGTTTCACTATTGGTGACCCCGTGCAAGTCGCCGACCCCGCGGGCGTCCGCCTGCGTAGCGCGCCGTCGGTCGACGCCAGCTCGATCGTCAGCCTTTCGCCCGGCGAGACCGGCACGATCATCGACGGACCGCAGAACGCCGACGCCATGGCGTGGATGAAGGTGCAGACGACCAAGGGCACGGGCTGGATGGCGGAGCAGTATCTCGGTTCCGCGCCATACGCCGCTGCGCCGACCTCAGCCTACGAAGCAGGCGATCAAATCGTCGTCGATACCGATGCGGTGAATCTGCGTGAAAAGCCGGGCGCCACGGAGCCGATCATCACGACGCTCGGCACCGGCCTGACCGGGACGGTCCGCACCACCGGCGAGGCGGCCAACAACCTTCTCTGGCTGGAGATCGAGACCGACTACGGCACCGGTTGGGTCGCCGAGAGTTTTGTCGCCCCCTACGACGCCGGCACGACGTCGGCCAACGCCTTCGCAGCCGACGACGACGTGTACGTCAACACCGACGCGATCAATATCCGGGCCGCGGCCGGTCTCTCAGGTGAATCGCTCGCCATACTGATTACCAATGAGTCCGGCACCATCGTTGATGGCCCGAAGGAAGTCGATGGGTACACCTGGTACCGCATCGAGACGGCGTCCGGCACCGGCTGGGCTGCCGCGCAGTATCTTCGCAAGGGCAACCCGGACCCGGCGACGACCGGCACGGTTTCGGTCGGCGATGTCGTCCAGATGAACACCGATGCGCTGAACCTCCGCGACACGCCATCTACCGCAGGCACATGGGTAGCGGCGCTCTACCCGGGCGAGACGGCGACGGTGATCGATGGCCCGAAGGACGGTGACGGCCACACGTGGATGCGCATCGTCGCGCCCTCCGGCGAAGGATGGGCCGTCCGGTCCTATCTGGAGCGCGCGGAGGGATCGCCGCTTCCCGCGGGAACCACCGCCCGCGTATTCGACGGCGAGCTGAACCTCCGCGACGCGGGTTCGCTCGGTGCGGAGATCATCGCCGTGCTTCCGGACGCCACGTACGTCGAAGTGCTGGAAGGTCCGAATGACGCCGACGGCTACACGTGGTACCGCGTCAGCTCCTCTCGCTTCGGCACCGGCTGGTGCGCCTCCGAGTGGCTGGCACGGCTTTAGAAGCGAGGCCCCGCGTTGCACCACTGGCCACGATACCGCTAGAATACTGGGGACTGGTATCGCGTCTGCACCGGTTGAGGTCGAGTCGACCACCCCGGTGTGGATTTTTGTGCCGAATTGCAATACAGCTGTTGATGGTTGGAAGGTAGTACTCGATGAAGGTCGTACTTCGACAGGATGTGCCCAAGCTTGGTGAAGCCGGCACGGTCCAGGATGTTTCCGGCGGTTACGCCCGCAATTACCTCGTGCCGAAGGGCTTCGCCGTCTACGCCTCTGAGGGCGAGCTCAAGATGGCCGCGCACAATCTGGCCGTCAAGGAGCGCAAGGTCGCCCGGCAGGAGGAGCAGCTTCGCTCCCTGGCCGAGAAGATCGAGGGCCAGAGCCTGACGTTCGAGGCCCGCGCCGGTGAGGGAGGCCGACTCTTCGGCTCGATCACCGCGAGCGACATCGCCGAGCAGCTCCAGCAGAAGATCGGCGAGGAAATCGACCGCCGCAAGGTCCAGCTCGATGAGCCGATCCGCACAATCGGCGAGCACAGCGTGGCCGTTCACCTCGTGGGCCGCCTCCGCCCGACCGTCAAGGTGACGGTCAACGCCGAGGCTGGCTCCGAGACCGGGGAGACCACCGAGGGCGAGTCCGCCGAGGCCCCGGTCGAGGCGTAGTTCCCCTCGCTCCAATCGATGAGCACAGGCAGGCCGGGCAGGTCCACCAGGACCGCCCGGTCTCTGCGTCCCTTGTGTTCGTACACTACAATAGATGCAGCATGACCGCAGCAGTAGCGAACACCATTCCAGAAGGACCATCGGCATGGAGACGGCCGTCGACCGGCTACCACCCCACAACATCGAAGCAGAACAGTCGGTGCTCGGCAGCCTCCTGATCGACCGCGATGCGATCATCAAGGTCGCGTCGTACCTCAAGCCGAGCGACTTCTACGTCGCCGCCAACGGCCTCATCTACCGGGCCGTGGTCGACCTGTACAACAAGCGCGAGCCGACTGACTTTGTCACCCTCTCCGACGAGCTCGAGCGGCGCGACCTCCTCGACGAGGTCGGTGGCGTTACCTACCTCTCATCGCTCCTCAATTCCGTTCCGACCGCCGTTCACGTCGAATACTACGGTCGCATCGTCGAGCGCCAGGCGACGCGCCGCAACCTGATCGATGCCGGTACCGAGATCGTTGGCATCGGTTTCCAGGACGAGATGGACACCGAGGTCGCGCTGGACGCCGCGGAGCGCGCCCTCTTCGATGTATCCCAGAAGCGCCAGACGAAGGACTTCCAGCACATCTCCGATGTGATCGACCGGTACTTCGAGCAAATGGACTTCATGCAGCAGCACCGGGGCGATGTCGTCGGCGTGCCGACGGGCTACCGCGACCTCGACCAGCTCACCGGTGGCCTGCAGCGCTCGGATTTGCTGATCCTCGCCGCCCGCCCGAGCATGGGCAAGAGTGCGTTCGCGCTCGGCGTCAGCTACGGCGCCGCCGTCCTGCACGGTCGCTCCGTCGGGATCTTCACGCTCGAGATGTCAGCCGACCAGATGGTCCAGCGCCTTCTCGCCACAGAGACAGGCGTTGACTCGCACCGCCTGCGACTCGGCCAGCTCGACGACAACGAATGGGACCGCGTCTCGCGCGCGTTCGGACGCCTGTCCGAGGCGAAGATCTACATCGACGACTCCGCCAACGCCTCAATCATGGACGTCCGGTCCAAGTGCCGCCGTTTGCAGGCCGAGAAGGGCGTCGATCTCATCATCATCGACTACCTGCAGCTCATGTCGGGACGCCGTTCAGACAACCGCGTCCAGGAGATCTCCGAGATCTCGCGGGGTCTCAAGGGCCTCGCGCGCGAGCTCAACGTCCCGGTGATCGCGCTGTCGCAGCTCTCCCGTGCCGTCGAGACGCGCGCTGACCACCGCCCGATGCTCTCCGACCTTCGCGAGTCGGGCTCTATCGAGCAGGACGCCGACATCGTGATGTTCATCTACCGCGACGAGAAGTACGACGAGAACTCGGACAAGAAGGGCATCGCCGAACTCATCGTCGCCAAGCACCGTAACGGCCCCGTCGGCTCGATCAACCTGCGCTTCTTCGATCGCACCGCGCGGTTCGCCGACCTCGAGCTGTTCCAGGAGCCGGACGACCAATGACGCCGGCCACCCGACCCGCTCCGCGCGACACCGCCGCGCCGTCACGACGGCCGGTCAGCATCCCCTACGACTTCCTTCACCATGTGGTGACCGAGATCACGGCGCCGGAGGAGATGCAGGTCACCCTCGCCTTCTTCCGACTCGCGGCCGAGCTCGATGGCGAGGAGACGCCCATCGCGGAGCGAGCGATCCTGCGGGATGCTCCGCTGCGCGGCGCGATGCGCAAATCCGGCACAATCAACGAGCCCGAGGAGCGCATCATGACCGGGCTGGATCTCGCTGTCGGGCGCGGTACCTTGCTTCGATTCGTCGCGATGCGCGGCCGCAAGGAGTCGTACTGGTATTACCTCAACACCCCGGTGAACCGACACACGATCGCCGCCATGGAGCGTGGCGCGCTGCCCCCTCCATCGGTCGTCTGGGAAGGCGCCGAGCAGCCTCAGGTCGCATCCGATCCGCCGAACGCGTTCCGCCTGTACGAGCAGAACATCGGACCATTGACGCCGCTCATTGCCGACCAGATATCCCAGTCGATCCGCGACTACCCGATGGACTGGATCGAGGACGCGATTGGTGAGGCGGTGGCCTACAATCGACGCAGTTGGCGATACATCTTGCGCATCCTGGAGAACTGGTCGGTCACCGGCCGCCAGGACGAGAATCAGTAGTTCATCCCGGCACCAGAGGTATCATCGAGGACACCGGGGAAGGACGTGAACATGAAATCTATTGGCGACGTGATGAAGAACCTGCCGGTCACCCCGCGCGACGACACCTCGCCGCAGGGCAAGGCCGTTCCCCTGGCCCCGAAGGAAGAGGTTAAGTGCCCGATCTGCCAGGACGCCGGATACCTGCGGGCCGACGTGCCGGTCGGCCACCCGAGCTTCGGCCGGCTGTTTCCGTGCCAGTGCAAGATCAGGGAACGCGATGAGCGCCGCCAGGAGGAACTCCACCGTCTCTCGAACCTGGACACCTTCCTTAACCACAAGTTCGAGGACTTCGACCCGACGATTTCCGGCACCGAGGAAGCGTTCGAGGCCGCCCTTGCTTTTGCGCAGGAGCCGGATCATCGCTGGCTGTTCCTCAGCGGGCCAACCGGCGTCGGCAAGACCCATCTCGCCGTGGCGATTGCGAAGTATGTGATGGAATGGCACAACATGAGCGTCTACTTCGCCGTCGTGCCCGATCTGCTGGATCACCTGCGATCGACATTCGACCCGGCCGCAGGCTCCGGGTATGACGAAAGATTCAACTCCATCCGCAACGCGCCTCTGCTCGTCCTCGACGATCTTGGTACCGAGAACGCCACGCCATGGGCGCGCGAGAAGCTCTACCAGATCATCAACCACCGCTACATCGAGCAGATGCCGACGGTTATCACGACGAACGTAGACGTCCGGAAGATCGACGACCGGATCGTCTCCCGCATGCTCGATCATCGACTGACCCAGCTCATCGAATTGGACTCCGACGACTACCGCCGCCCGGGTGAGACGCGCCGTCCACGTCGCGGCCGCCGCTAGATCGCCTGGCGGTCAGGTCCTGCGAAACGCGTGACCGTTGTAGAATAAGCGGCAGATGATCGTAGTCGACGTGCATGCCTGCCACGCGGGCCCGGCTCTTGGGAGACCGGGTGACCGCCCGGGCGCCATTGCCTGTCGCTGACGCCCCCGGGAGCGCCACCATTTACCGCCTGGACGATTCACAAGCCGAACGGACCGCGTCATGACGAATCCGGAATGGATATTCGAGCGTCTCTTCGACGTTCGCACAATCCTGGATATCCTCGTCGTGGCCATTCTCTTGTACTGGCTCCTTTGGGTTGTCCAGGGAACGCGCGCGTCGAGCCTCATCCGGGGTATCGCGACGCTCTTCGTCCTGCTTTTCGTGCTCGGGTCCGTGCTGGAGCTGCGGACGCTGAATGTCATCCTCGCCGCGATTTACCCCGCACTCATCGTCGCAATCCCGGTCATCTTCCAACCAGAGCTCCGTCGCGCATTCGAGCAACTGGGGCACGCCGGGTCGTGGATCCGGAATCCGTTCCCGGCGCAGGAAGAGCAGGCCAGCGAGCAGATGATCGATGAGGTCGTCCGCGCCGCGCAGCAGCTCTCCCGCCTCCGCTATGGTGCCCTCGTTGTCATCGAGCGCGAGACGGGCCTACAGGACTTCGTCGATAAAGGCGTCCAGCTTAACGCGGATATCACCCGGCAGTTGTTGATCAATATCTTCTTTCCCAACTCCCCGCTGCACGATGCCGCCGTCGTGATCGGCGACAACCGCATCCTCGCGGCCAGCGTTGTGCTGCCCCTCACGGACAACATCTCCGCGTCGAGCCAGCTCGGCACGCGACACCGCGCCGCGATCGGGATCACCGAAGAATCCGATGCGCTCGCCGTCGTCGTCTCCGAGGAGACTGGGCAGATGTCCGTGGCGCACTCCGGGCGGCTGATCCGCAACCTGGACCAGGACCGCCTCCGGCGCGTCCTGCGGACGCTGATGCGGATCGATCGCCAGAACGAGGGCAATGCTTCGCGCTCCTTCTTCGACAACGTCAAGGAGGCTCTGGGCGGCACTCCAAAGCGCTCCGCCGACCAGCCACGACGTGCGAACCGGCGCAGCGAAACGACACGGACACCATGAGCGAACGACGCAACGAGGGCAGCCGGATCGAGCGCCTTCCCTTCGAGATCACCCGCACGCACGTGCTTCGCTTTCTCCTCGCGCTGGCGCTGGCAACGTTCCTCTGGGGCTGGATCGCCCAGATGACCGACCCGATCCTCACTCGGAATTATCGCGAGATGGAAATCAACGTTCCGACGCTGGACGACTCGATGATCATCGTGACCACGCTGCCGACCGTCGTGGTGCAGGTCGAGGCGCCAGAATCCGAATTCAACAACCTTAACCGGACAGATCTGAGCGTCGTGCTTGATACGACGGCGATCGACGGCCCGGGTGAGTACCGGCTTCCGCTCATCGTCGAGGCTCCTGACACATCGGCGCGCATCTCGGTCGATCCCGAGCAGGTCCAGGTCCAGATCGACGAAGTGGTCTCCGAGGTCATGCCGCTGAAGGCAACCAACACGCTGCCCGAAGACGATCCGCGAACCGTGAGCGCCATCGTCCCCGAAGTCTCCCAGGTGACCGTCTCCGGGCCCTCATCAGCTGTCGAACGCGTTGACCAGGTCGTGCTCCCGATCGCGCTGGACAATCGCAACGAGAGCTTTACAGACATCTTCACGCCATATGCGATCGACGCGAATGGCCAGCGCGTGAGCGAGGTCCAGGTCCTGCCGGGCCAAATCTCGACCTCGGTCCAGATCGAGTCGCGCGGCAAGGTCGTATCCGTCATTCCGGTCATCAGCGGCGTTCCGGCCGAGGGGTACACAGTCCAGCAGCGGGCGTCGTTCCCGGACACCGTCGTCGTCGATGGTCCCTCGGATGCGCTGGACTCGCTGCTGTTCGTCAACACGGAGCCAGTGGACATCACCGGCGCAACGGAGAATGTGAGCGAGATGGTCGGCCTGGTGGACCTTCCCGGTGGCGTAACCGTCGTCGAACCGGCGAATGGTCAGGTCGAGGTCCGTGTCGCGGTGAACGATATCTCCACGTCGTCCCAGACGCTGTCGTCCCTTCCGATCACGGTGGTGAACACTCCCGATGGCATGACTGCCACGCTCGAGCCGCGTACGATCTCGATTACGGTGGACGGTCCGGGCGGGGTTCTCGCGGACATGGAGAGCCGTGACGTGAAGGTGGTCGTGGACGTGAGCGGTTTGCCAGCCGGCACGCACAGCGTGACGCCAGAAGTGTTCCTGCCACAGGGTGTGACCTGGACCGGATCATCACCGGAGACGGTGGACGTCACCCTCACTGAGGACGCGGGCCCTGCGTCCTCGCCGGTGACGCCACCCGAATCGTCGAGCGGCCTCGTCCACCAGCCAGTCGCCGACAGAACACGAGATCGCCTCGGCGAGACGCGATGACCTTCCGCATTGGCGCACAGAGACGCAAAAGGGCCGTAGCTGGATACCCAGCCACGGCCCTTTTGGATGCGATCCCGCGTTATTCCTGTTCGGTGGACTGATCCTTGTCGCCGGAGGCAATAGAGAACTCCATCTCATGCGCCAGCAGGATCGCCTCGGAGACTTCCTTCATGGACTTCCGCGCGTCCATGCTGGTCTTCCGGATGCGGTGGAAAGCCTCCGACTCGCGCATCCCGTGGACCTCCATGAGCACGCCCTTGGCTCGCTCAAGGACCTTGCGGGTCTCCAGCGCATCCTTCAGGCCGCCAACTTCCTTCTCGAGCGTCCGGAACTCTTCGAACCGGGCTCGGGAAAGTTCGATCACGGGCATCAGCTCCGCTTCCCGGAACGGTTTCACGACATACCCAACCACACCGGCTTCGCGCGCGCGCTCGACCAGACCCTGGTCGGAGTAGGCCGTGAGCAGCACCACGGGCGCGATACGCTCCCGTGTGAGCTCCTCGGCAGCCGCGATCCCGTCGAGATCCGGCATCTGGATGTCCATGATCAGGAGATCGGGGCGAAGGCGTTTGGCAAGTTCCACGGCGGTCCGGCCATCGCTGGCCTCACCGATCACTTCGTAGCCGAGGTGCGTGAGCATTTCCCGCAGATCGAGCCGAATCAGGGATTCATCGTCAGCGATGATGATTCGCCACCGTGTTGTGACGTCGGGGACACTGCTCATTGATCGCCAAACCTCGCGTGCTGGGCCCTCAAGCGGCACTGCTTGCGGGCCAGGAAACAGATATGCCCGGGAGGATAACGGAGGTTAAGGAGCGGCGACAGAAGGCATCGTGCGACGTGTAGCCCCACCCTATCCCCTGCCGCGGGGTGCGATAGTCTCGTTGTCCTGGTCGGGGCGAGAGGATTCGAACCTCCGACCACCGGTACCCCATACCGGTGCGCTACCGGACTGCGCCACGCCCCGAAAATCACCATCGCGAGTCAAAGTATAGAACACGGCCCCGATCTGGACAATTGCCCGGGACAATCGGGGCCGTGGTGCCCGACGTCCCGCCGGCGAGCGACGGGACATCGTGAGGGCGAGGTCTACTTGATCTCGACCTTGGCGCCGGCATCTTCAAGCTTCGCCTTGGCGGCCTCGGCCTCATCCTTGGCGACGCCCTCCTTGATGGCCTTCGGCGAGGAGTCAACGAGATCCTTCGCCTCCTTGAGGCCAAGGCTGGTCAGCTCGCGGACGGCCTTGATGACCTGGATCTTGTTCGCGCCAACTTCGGTCAGCACGACGTCGAACTCGGTCTTCTCTTCCTCGGCGGCGGCAGCGTTCGCGCCACCACCAGCAACGGCGCCAGCCGCGGCGACCGGAGCAGCGGCGGACACGCCCCACTTCTCCTCAAGCGCCTTGACGAGCTCGTTGAGCTCGAGAACAGTCATCCCCTCAAGGGTGTCGATAAGCTGAGCCTGATCGGCCATGTCTGTTGTCTCCTGCATGCGGGATCATTCCCGCGGTCATGTGTAGAACGTCTATCGAGAGTGAACCGAAACGCGTTAGTCGGCCGCTTCGGCGCCTCCGCCGAGCGCTTCCGAGCGCGCGTTGAGCAGGTACGCCACGGAGCGCGACGGCCCGCTGAGAACACCGACGGTCCGAGACATCGGAGACGCCAGCATCCCGACCAGCTTGCCGAGGAGCTCTTCCCGCGGCGGCAAGGTCGCGATCGCTTCGACATCCCCGGCCGACAGGACCTGGCCGTTCATCATTCCGGCCTTGACCTGCAGGATGCGGGACGAGCGCGCGAAATCGGACAGGACCTTCGCGGACCCGGCAACATCCGAGAACGCGAACATCACCGCCGTCGGGCCTTCAAGGAACTCTTCCAGCCCCTCGATACCGGCCCGCTCCGCGGCGATACGCACCAGCGTGTTCTTGGCAACGCGAAACTCGGAGTCAACCGGTCGAAGCTTCGACCGGAGATCCTGCATCTGCGTCACGGAGAGACCGCGGTAGTCGGCGAGGATCGTCATCTCCGAGCGCTCAAAACGCTCGACCAACAGATCGATCTCCGCTGCTTTCTGTGCAGTTGGCATGTGTTTCACCTCCTTCCTTCAAGGATTTTTCGAGGGGCGAGCCCCTCTGCCTGGCAAAGAAAACGCCCTGGGCAGACAACAGCCCAGGGCGCACGCCAGTGATGGTCGTGTGGTTTCCTGAGCCTCGGTCGGGCATTAAGTGGGTTTCCCCACACCGACGGTCTTCGGCCAGTCAATCTTCTCTGTTCGGTTTGTATTAGCTCGCGACGTTCGAAGCCTTCGCAAGGCTGTCGTTCACGTCGAGCCGGATACCCGGGCTCATCGTGGTCGCGACGGCAAGTGTACGCATGTAGATGCCCTTAAGTCCAGTCGGCTTCACGCGGTTGAGCGCGTCGACGACCGCCAGGATGTTCTCCTGAATCTGCGACTCGTCGAAGCTCTTCCGACCGATCGCGATGTGGACATTGCCGGTGCGGTCGTTGCGGAACTCGACACGACCGCCCTTGAGCTCGCGCACGACGCCAGCGAGATCACCGACCTCACGGACCACCGTGCCTGAGCGCGGGTTCGGCATCAGACCGCGGCGACCGAGGATGCGGCCAAGGCCACCGACCTTGCCCATCTGGTCCGCCATGGCGATCGTGGCGTCGAATTCGAGCCAGCCGCCCTGGATCTGCTGAACGAGGTCGTCCGTACCGGCGTAGTCGGCGCCGGCGTCGAGCGCCGCGCGCTCTGCCTCACCGGCCGCGAACACCAGCACGCGCACCTGACGCCCCGAGCCATGCGGGAGAGTCACGGTTGACCGAACGGCCTGGTCGGCCTGTCGGGGGTCAATACCCAGGCGCGCATGCAGCTCGATTGTCTCGTCGAAGTTCGCGAACGAGACCTTCTTGATCAGCTCGGCAGCTTCCTCGACCGTGTACTGTCGATCAGCGTCGACGAGCTTTGCCGCTTCGATGTACTTCTTACCCATGAAATCCTCCCGTGGTGCATTCGGGGCAACCTGGCCCCTCCCACGTCATTTACAGGAGTCGATGCCTAGCCGGCGATCTCGATGCCCATGCTCCGTGCCGTGCCCATGACCTGCTTCATCGCGCCGTCGACATCGACGGCGTTGAGGTCCTTCATCTTGAGCTCGGCGATTTCTCGCACCTGCGCTTCGGTGACCTTGCCGACGCGGTCCGTGCGCGGGTTGCTCGCACCCTTCTGGATGCCAGCGGCCTTGCGCAGGAGGTCAGCGGCCGGCGGGGTCTTCGTCACGAACGTGAACGAGCGGTCCTCATAGACCGTGATCACGACCGGGATGATCTGACCCGCCATCTGCTGGGTGCGCTCGTTGTATTCCTTGCAGAACTGCATCAGCGCGATACCGTGCTGACCCAGCGCCGGACCGACCGGCGGTGCCGGCGTCGCCTTGCCTGCAGGAAGCTGCAGTTTCACATATCCACGAATCTTCTTAGCCAATGAAATGTCCTTTCTGGCCGTTGTACACGTTCCGCCACCGCGCTATATGCGGTGTTGCCTGGCGGATCTGTTCTCCCGTAACAGACGAAGTTAGGTTTCGCGCTCGGCCTGGAGGAAATCGAGCTCCACCGGCGTTTCGCGCCCGAAGAAGGATACAAGAACTTTGATCTTGCCCTTTTCGTTGTTGACCTCGTCCACCTCGCCACGGAAATCGGCGAACGGACCGTCGATGATCCGCACCGTATCCCCGAGCTGGAACGAGACAGTGACCTTCGGGGCCTCGGCCTCCATTTCCTGGAGGACGTTCGTGGCAACATCGCCACTCAGCGGCACCGGCTTGTTATCCTGGCTGACGAACCCGGTCACGCCGGGCGTGTTGCGCAGCTGGTACCAGGTGTCCTCGTCCATAACCATGCGCACAAGCACATAGCCGGGAAAGACCTTGCGCTGGACCGTCTTGCGCTGGCCGTCCTTGATCTCGACCTCTTCCTGGGTCGGGACGACGACCTCGTACACGCGATCGCCCATGTCGAAGGCTTCGACACGGCTCTCGATCGTTTTCTTGACTTTGTTTTCGTAACCCGAGTACGTGTGGAGCACGTACCATTTGCCTTCCATGTCGCTTTCGGCGACACCGGCTTCCTGGGCTCGCTTCGCCGCGATCCGTTCGCGCAACGACGGACGTTCCATCTGACCCTCCTGGTCTGTCGGTTCGATGCGTGGCAGGCGCTAGATGGCCTCGAAGAGCCGGAACAAACCGAAGTCGATGCCACCGAGCAGGATGCCCATGAGCACGGACATCGCGATGACCACGATGGTCAGGTTGCGCGTCGTCTCACGATCCGGCCAAATCACCTTGCGAATCTCGGACGACGTGTCGTTATAGAACTTCTGGACGCCGCTCATCCGCTCGGTATTCACCACGCGCGCGACGCCGACTTCGCTCGGGGCGCTGCTGCTTGGCCCGGCGCCGCTCCTCGCGGCGCTGGACGTGCCGCTCGGCAGTCACCGATTCGACTACCGGCTCCGGTGCGGGCTCAGCCGCTTTCCGGCGCAGGCCGCGCAGACGCGAGCTTTCAGCCTCGGCGACCGGCGCCTCGGCCCGGTGGAGCGGTTGCCGCCTGCGGCTGCGTCGTCGGGGCGGCACCCCGTCGGCTACGCCGGCGATTGGCAGCGGAAGATCGTCGCTTTGGGGCAGCATTCTCTTCAACGCTCAAAATCACTGATCCTTCGCAGAGTGGTCACGCGAGTTCGCCGGCACTCCCGGCCAGCTCGCGTTCCCACAGACGAATCGTCACATCAACCCTGATCACAAAGAAGTGGGGCGTGCCGGTTGGCTCCGCCCCACCTCCTCTCGGAATTTAACCGGGCAGGGCCGGCAGGAATCGAACCCGCAACCTGCGGTTTTGGAGACCGCTGCTCTACCAATTGAGCTACGACCCTATGACCGCGTTTCCGCGGTACCTGTCTTATCGCGTCTCGCGATGCAACTGGTGGCATCGGCACCGGGGACAGAACTTCTTGAGCTCAAGGCGTCCCGGATCATTACGCCGATTCTTCTCGGTGGTGTAGTTGCGCTCACGGCAAACCGTGCACTCCATCGTCACCACCGGCCGATCAGCTTTCGACTTCTTGGCCATTGTACTACATCCTCAAAGGTCTCAACCGCAACAGGGTTGAAGTATACACACTGGGCGGAGAGGCGCCACCCGGGCGCCCCCCCAGCGATTGAAGGCTTACTCGGTGATGGAGGTCACGGCGCCGGCGCCGACGGTGCGGCCCCCCTCGCGAATCGCGAAGCGCAGCCCCTCCTCGATCGCCACCGGCGTGATCAGCTCCACCCCCATCTGGATGTTGTCGCCCGGCATCACCATCTCCGTGCCCTCCGGCAACTGGATCATGCCCGTCACATCCGTCGTCCGAATGTAAAACTGCGGCCGGTAGCCCGGGAAGAACGGCGTGTGACGGCCCCCCTCCTCCTTGGACAACACATACACCTCGGCCTGGAACGTCGTGTGCGGATGGATGCTGCCCGGCTTGGCCAACACCTGCCCCCGCTGCACCTCCGACCGCTCCACACCCCGCAGCAGACAGCCGACATTGTCGCCCGCCTCCCCACGGTCCAGCGTCTTCTGGAACATCTCCACGCCGGTCACGACCACCTTGCGGCGCTCGCCCATCCCGACGATCTCGATCTCCTCACCGGTCTTCACCACACCGCGCTCGATGCGGCCCGTGACCACCGTGCCCCGGCCCTTGATCCCGAACACGTCCTCGACCGGCATCAGGAAGTCCTGGTCCACCGCCCGCTCCGGCGTCGGGATGTAATCATCCACCGCCTGCATCAGCTCCAGGATCGGCGCGTACTCCGGCGCGTTCACGTCCGTGCTCGTGCTCTCCAGCGCCGCCAGCGCCGAGCCACGAATCACCGGCACCTCGTCGCCCGGGAAGTCGTACGCGCTCAGCAGCTCGCGCACCTCCAGCTCGACCAGCTCCAGCAGCTCCTCGTCATCGAGCATGTCCACCTTGTTCAGGAAGACCACGATGTTCGGCACCTGCACCTGCCGCGCCAGCAGGATGTGCTCCCGCGTCTGCGGCATCGGCCCGTCCGGCGCGCTCACGACGAGGATCGCCCCGTCCATCTGCGCCGCCCCGGTGATCATGTTCTTGATGTAGTCGGCGTGCCCCGGGCAGTCCACGTGCGCGTAGTGCCGGTTCTCCGTCTCGTACTCGATGTGGCTCGTCGCGATCGTGATCCCGCGCGCGCGCTCCTCCGGGGCATTGTCGATGCTGGCGAAGTCGCGGAGCGTCGCCCCACCCTTCATCGCCAACACCTTGGAGATCGCCGCCGTCAGGCTCGTCTTGCCATGATCCACGTGCCCAATCGTGCCCACATTCACATGCGGCTTCGTGCGCTCGAATTTCGCCTTACCCATTTGTCCATGTCCTCCTTGACATCCAACGCGCATCCGCGCGCCCTTGGCACGAAACAGAGAGGCTCCACACGGAGCCTCTCGCATCGTTGAACAAGCTGGAGCCCATATCCGGACTTGAACCGGAGACCTCGTCCTTACCAAGGACGCGCTCTGCCAACTGAGCTATATGGGCCCGAACCAGTACCGATTGCCGACGGCTGCTTGTTCGGTGGGCAGGGAGGGATTCGAACCCCCGTAGCTCTCGCACCTGGTTTACAGCCAGGCCCTTTTAACCACTCAGGCACCTACCCAAATTTCGTTATCGCGTCTCGAACGCGACTGGAGCCGGCGATGGGACTCGAACCCGCAACCTGCTGTTTACAAAACAGCTGCTCTGCCATTGAGCTACGCCGGCGCGGGAGCCTCTTCCATCCAAGGCCGCGCCAAAGTATAGGGATGCATCCCGGCGCATGTCAAGGCAAAAGGGCACCGGGCCGCTCCCAACAGCCTCGGCCCCAATTGTACCTGATAACCCCGCTTCGCGACGGGATATTTCGTTCTCCTAATCCTCCGACTGGCGAGGGTCCAGGGCGTCCCGGAGACCGTCGCCAAGGAAGGTGAACGCGAGCGTGATCATCGCCACGGCGAGGCTCGGAGCGATCAACATCCAGGGCTGCGCGGTGTAGGACTTCGAGCCGTCGAGGATCATCTGGCCCCAGCTGGACGGGAACGGCGTATCCGGGCTGACGTCCGGCCGCACGCCGACACCGAGATAGCTCAGTACCGCTTCCTGAATGATCGCCGCGGGCACGATAAACGCGCTGGCGACGATGATCGGCCCGAGCGTGTTGGGCAGGATATGGCGGGACACAATGCGGAAGCGACCCGCGCCGGACGTGCGCGCCGCTTCGACGAACTCCCGTTCCTTGAGCGACATCGTTTCACCACGGACGAGGCGCGCGACGCCTGTCCAGTTCACGATGGACAGGCTGATAAACAGCAGCACCAGGCCGTTCAGCAGCTGCCCGAGGAACGATTGCCGGAAGGAGATTTGCATGATGATCGCGAGCAGCAGCGCGGGAAACGCGTAAACCACGTCCGTGAACCGCATCAGCAAATTGTCGACCCGACCACCAAAGTAGCCCGCCGCAAGCCCCACCGGCACGCCGATGATCAGGATCACGCTCATCGGGATGAACCCGACGATGAGCGAAACGCGCGTGCCATAGACCAGGCGGCTGAAGACGTCCCGGCCGATCGAGTCGGTGCCCAGCGGGTAGTCCCAGCTCCCGGTCTTTTTCGGGTTGACGTTGTCGACCCAGGCTGCGTTGCGGTACGTCCCCGCGGTGGCGACATCGGACGTGACGGGGTTATGCGGCGCAATGAATGGCGCGAAGATCGCCACGAAGATCAGGAAAATCAGGACCCCGATCGCGACCATCGCCATCTTGTTCCGTCGCAGTCGACGCCAGGCGTTCGTCCAAAGGCTGCGCGGCTTGCGCGTTGCGGCGGCAGTGAGGTCCGCGGTGGCCAGCTTGCCGGTGGGTTCGACAGGTGAGACGGTGTTCTGCGTGATTCCCATAGCTCTACCTGCGCGTCCGCATGCGCGGGTCGATGTAGACGTAGGCGATATCAACGAGGACGTTCGCCATGGCGATCAGCACGGAGTAGAAGACCGTGACGCCCATGATGAGCGAGTAATCGCGTTTGGAGATTGCGGCCACGAAGGTCTTGCCAAGCCCGGGCGCGTTGAAGATCGTTTCGATAATGATCGACCCCGTGATGAGGTCGGCAGCGGCCGGCCCGAGGATCGTCACGACAGGAAGCAGCGCGTTCCGCAGCACGTGCCCCACCACGACACGCGGCTCCCGAAGGCCCTTGGCGCGCGCGGTCCGCACGAAGTCGTACCGCTTGATCTCCAGCACGCTCGATCGGGTCAGACGCGCGATGTAGGCCATCGTCCCGAGGCCGAGGATGATGCCAGGCACGATATAGGCGCTGCTGAAAACACCTTTCCATGCTTCCGGACGCTTGATTGGCGAGACGCCGAAGTTCTGCGACAGGAAGATGAGCAAGAGCAGCCCGCTGACAAAGGTCGGGACCGAGATGCCAATCGAGGAGATCATCACGCTGGTGTAGTCGACCCAGGAGTTCTGCCGCAGCGCGCTGATCGCGCCGAGCGGGACACCGACCAGCGAGGCAAACACGATCGCGACCAAACCGATCCTGAGCGAGACCGGGAATTGGCGGGCGATGACCTGCTGCACCGTCTCCGCCCCGCGCGACTCATAGGTCGGGCCGAGGTCGAACTTCAGCAACCGCCCGATGTAGTGAAAGAACTGGCTGTCAGCGAATGACGCCGCGAGCGTCAACGGGTTCCGTGTCCCCGCTGCCCAGTCGTCCTGAACGGCCCCCGGGTTGATCCAGGCGGGCTTGTCCAGCCCGAACCGGGCGTTGAGCTGGTCGACCGCGGCCTGCGGCATCGGTTTCTCCAGGTCCCATGGACCGCCTGGCGCCTGATGCATCATGAAAAACGTCACGGCGGCGACGACCAGCACGACAGGAACGATCCAGAACGTCCGTCGCACCACGAATTGAATCATCTCGACCTCCGGTCATCCGGACGACTGGTCGCGAAAAGGGAGATGGCGGGCAACCGCCACCTCCCTCTCGCAGGCACACCGGTGATCACTCAACCCCGGGAATCGGCGCGTCCAGCAGGCCCGGTCGCGCCGATTGCGATCGCTACTCTCCGTCCGTCTTGTCGAGTGTCAGCAGCGAGGTGAACTGACCCGGCCACAGCACGTCGAGCGTCGTCGCCGTGTAGCCGGTCACGTTCGGCTTCACCAGCATGTTGTTGGAGAGGTTATACAGGAACGGCCCCGGCTGATCCTGCACGAGGATCTCGCCAGCCTGCTGATACAGCTCGGCGCGCCGTGCAGGATCCGCCTCGACGTCCGCCTGGTTGACGAGGTCGTCAAACTCCGGGTTGCAGTACCCGAACCGCTTGGCGAAGGTCGCGTCACACGTGAAGTAGACGCTGAGCCAGTTCTGGGGGTCCGGGTAGTCCTGGATCCAGCCACCGACGAGCAGGAGCTGCGGGAAGGTATCCGGCGACTTACGGAGCTCGGTCAGGGCCGTGCCCTCCGTTGGGACGAGCGTGATCGTCACACCCAGGATCTGCTGGTACTGTCCGGCGACCCACTCGGCACGGGCGGTGTTGGCCGAGTCGTCGCTGTTGTAGTACATCTGGATCTCCGGCAGGCCCTCCGGACCACCGTAGGACGACTCGGCGAGAGCCTGCACCGCTGCATCCGGATCGAATGCGTAGGCATCGGTCTGGATCGCTCCAGGAATACCTTCCGGCACCCAGCTAAGGGTCGGCGTGCAGTCACCGGATCGGATCTCGGCGCAGTATGTCTCTCGGTCGAACGCGTAGGCGAACGCCTCGCGCACCTTGATGTCGTTGAATGGCTCCTGTACCAGGTTCATGCTGAGGGTATACGTTGAGGCGACCGGGTAGCTGACAAGCTGGTCGGCCAGCTCGGGATCGCCCTGCAACGACGGCAGGAGCGATGGGTCGACCTGCACCATGTCCAGATCGCCGGCCCGGTATGCCTCCAGGGCCACCGCGGATTCACCCTGGTACACGTATTCAATGCCGTCGAGCTTCGGTCGTCCTCCCCAGTAGTTCTCGTTGGCCGTAAAGCCGATGAGCTGCTCTTCCTCATACTGGGTCATCTGGAACGGGCCGTTCCCGATCTGGAGGGCCGGATCCTTCCACCATTCCTCGCCGCCCTGCTCGATCAGCTCCTGTTTCGCGGGGAAGAAGACCCAGAGGCTGGCGATCGTCGGGTAGTACGGCGCCGGCTGGGTCAGGGTGATCTCCAGCGTCAGGTCATCGACCGCCTTGACACCGAGATTCTGGCGTGCCGTCTCGTACGGATCAGCACCCGGCGTCGCGGCCGCGGCGGCCTCCTCGGAGAGCGAGCTGGCGAACTCCTCGCAGCCAACGATCTCGAAGAGGATCGACTGGTACTGACCGGCGACGTTGGGGTCGCAGTTGCGCTCGACCGCATAGCGGAAGCGCTCGGCAGTCAGCGGCGAGCCGTCGCTATAGGTCAAACCTTCACGGAGATGGAAGGTCAGGACCGTCTGGTCCTCGTTGAACTCCCAGCTCTCGGCCGCAGCGGGAACGGTTTCGAGATTGTCGTTCTGCCGCGTGAGACCCTCGTAGTTCAACGCAAGCACAGCAATCTCACTCGAGAAGGAGCTCTGCTGAGGGTCAACGATGTCAGGATCAGTGATCTGGTGCACGCGGAGGATCTTGCCCTCGTTCTGCGCGGCAGCATTGATCCCTGTAAACATAGGGACGATAAGCATGAGTACGGCAAAGATACCGAACACGCCGGTAGGTCGTCGTGAAGTCCTGGTCACAGTACCCCCCTCCTGAATACATCCGGTTGTATCACTGGTTGCGCTTGCATCAAAACATACGTGACGACTCGTATATCGTCAACGCGTACGGACACTTCACATGAGGAGGTCGGGAGAAGATTCAGGTTCAATCGCGGCGCTCAGGCGGAATACAAACCCGGTATCGATATGTGGACGTTTGAAGATGGCGTGCCATTCGACCGGGCGTCCACCCTTCGATATCCGCCCTTATACGGAACTGCCACGTCATCTGTTCACGGCATACGATGGTCCGCGAGATTGTCCACATATGCCGTGCCCGATGATCAGGAGATGAGGAAGCGATACATTGAACCGGCCGGGTCAATCACCTCGACGTCGATGTTCGACCGTTCCATGCGCTCTCGCAAACCCTGGTATTCGTCGGGCGAGCCGATCTCGATGCCGACGAGCGCCGGCCCCAGCTCGCGATTGGAGCGCTTGACGTATTCGAAATAGGTGATGTCGTCGTTCGGCCCGAGCACATCATCGAGGAATCGACGGAGCGCGCCTGGCTCCTGCGGGAAGCTCACGAGGAAGTAATGCTTTCGGCCCTCGTAGATGAGCGAGCGCTCGATGATCTCCGCATAGCGCGACACATCATTGTTGCCACCCGAAAGGATTGCGACCACCGTCGAGTCCGGTTCGGGCTGCCATTGCCCAATCGCCGCCGATGCAAGGGCGCCGGCAGGCTCCGCGATAATGCCATCGACCTGGTACAGGTCCAGCATCTCGCTGCAGATTCGTCCTTCCGGGACGGCGAGTAGCTCGAGATGGTGGTCGGCGGCCACCTGATAGGTCAGATCTCCCGCACGGCGCACGGCGGCGCCATCGACGAACGTGTCGATGCTGGCGAGATCGACCGGACCACCGGCGCTCATGGCCGCCTGCATGCTCTGCGCACCTGACGGCTCGACGCCAATGACCCTGGTCCGCGGATAGTGCTCCCCAAGCCACGTCAGCACGCCGGACACCATGCCGCCTCCACCAACCGGCACCAGCACGACATCGGGCGGGCGCCCGAGCTGCTCCACGATCTCGCGCGCCACCGTCCCCTGCCCGGCGATCGTGCGCGCGTCGTCGAACGCCGGAACCATCACTCGGCCGGTTCGCTCGGCCATCTCCTTGCCAACACGAGAGGAGTCATCGTAGGTGTCGCCCGTCACCACGAGATCCACGAACTCCCCGCCGAACGCGAGCATCCGCTCTCGCTTCTGTCGGGGGGTCGTGGACGGCACAAAGATGGTCGCCTGCACCCCGAGCGTGGCACAGGCGAGCGCGACGCCCTGTCCATGGTTTCCGGCGGACGCGCAGATGACGCCGGCGGCCCGCTGCTCGGGTGTGAGCTGGGAGATGAGGTTGTGCGCGCCACGGATCTTGTATGACCGGACCGGTTGCAGGTCTTCCCGTTTCAGCCAGATATCGGCACCCGTCTTCGCGCTCAGGCGCTGGGAGAGATGCAGCGGCGTTTGGATGGCGACGCCACGGAGGCGCTCGGCGGCCGCGTCGATGTCCGCCGCCGTTAGGGACAACGCGGCGCGGTGGGAAGTGTTGGACGTCTGGGAATCATTCATTGCTGGCGCAGTCCGGAGTGTGCGGGTGGACGGCACGGCGACCGTGCAGGAAAGAAACAGACACCACGCCGGTCTACGGCATGGTGTCTGTAAGGGGTGCTCTAGAGGGCCGCGATGATGGCGTCCGCCATCTCGCTGGTACCAGCCGCCTTGGCCTGGTCACGGTCCGCGCGAAGGTCGTAGGTCACCTTCTCGCCCGCGCCGATCACCTTGGCAACCGCCGCCTCGACGCGCTCGGCCGCCGCCTGCTCGCCGATATGGCGCAGCATCATCACGCCGGAGAGCAGCATCGCGGTCGGGTTCGCGACGTTCTTGCCGGCGTGGCTCGGCGCGGAGCCGTGGATCGGCTCGAAGACGGCCGCATCCTTGCCGATATTGCCGCCCGGCGCGACGCCGAGCCCGCCGACCATGCCGGCGACGAGGTCACTGACGATGTCGCCATACAGGTTCGGCATGACAAGCACGTCGTACTGCTCCGGCTTCTGCATGAGCTGCATGCACATGTTGTCGACGATGCGGTCGTTGAACTCGATGTCCGGGTATTCCTGCGCAACCTCTTGCGCGATCTTCAGGAACAGCCCATCGCTGAACTTCATGATGTTGGCCTTGTGCACGGCCGTCACGAGCTTGCGATTGTTCGCGCGGGCGTACTCAAAGGCGAACTTCACGATGCGGCGCGAGCCTTCCGGCGTGATCATCTTGATGCTGATCGCGGCGTCCTTCGCGATCTGCTTCTTCGACCGCGCGTTGATCGCATCGATCACCTCGTGGGCTTCCTCGGTCCCGGTGTCGAACTCGACGCCGGCGTAGAGGTCCTCCAGGTTCTCCCGCACGATCACGAGATCGACGTCGCTGAACGTCGATTGCACGCCCTTGATGGTCTTGCCCGGGCGCAGGTTGGCATAGGCCTCCAGTTCCTGGCGGAGAGCCACGTTGACGCTCCGGAACCCCGTGCCGATAGGGGTGGTCAACGGGGCCTTTAGCCCGACGCCATTGCGGCGGATCGACTCGATCGTCGCCGGCGGCAACAGCTCGCCATGCTTCTCGAAGGCGTCAAGACCGGCGTCGCAAATCTCCCACTCGATGTCGACCCCTGTCGCATCGATGACGCGCCGCGTCGCCTCCGCGACCTCCGGACCGATCCCATCTCCGGGAAGCAGGCTCACTGTGTACTTCGCCATATCGTTCTTCCTCCACATCCCGCACAATTGTGCGCGTTCCCTGCTACCGTTTAACCGGCATTCTCGCATGGCGAGCGCCAATGGCGGCAACTCCTCCCGGCGAGTACGCAGTCAACTCAGGAGCCAATGATGACAGAATCCCGCAAACCCGTCCTCCTCGCGATCCTCGACGGCTGGGGCATCGGCCGCGACGAGCCAGGGAACGCCGTGCTGGCCGCGGACACGCCGGTCATGGACCGCCTGATGAAGACGTACCCCCACGCAACGCTACTGACGTCCGGTGAAAATGTCGGCCTTCCGGCGGGTCAAATGGGGAATTCGGAAGTCGGGCACCTGAACATCGGCGCTGGTTACATCGTCTACCAATGGATCAGCCGGCTCAACCGTGCCATCGCCGATCACTCCTTCACGACCAACGCGGCCTTCATCGACGCGTTCAACCGCGTCAAGTCGGCGAACGGGACACTCCACATGATGGGCCTGGTCGGCGACGGCGGGGTGCACGCCCACACCGAGCACATGCTTGCCCTCCTCGACGCGGCGGAAGCGAACGGCGTCAGCAAGATCCTCGTTCATGCCTTCACAGATGGCCGCGACACCTCTCCGACGAGCGGCGCGGAGTTCATCAAGCCCATCGAGGCGCGGCTTGCCAGCATGCCAGAGGCGCGCGTCGCGACCGTGATCGGCCGCTATTACGCGATGGACCGTGATCACCGCTGGGAGCGCACGAGAAAGGCGTTCGATGCCATCGTGCATGGCGAGGGCGAGACGGCATCGTCCGCGCCCCAAGCCATCCAGGCTTCGTATGACGCCGGCGTCACCGACGAGTTCATCGACCCGGTCGTGATCGTCGATGCCGAGGGCAACCGGCATCGCGTCCAGGAGGGTGATGAATTCATCTTCTGGAACTTCCGCTCTGACCGGGGCCGCCAGCTCTCGCAGGCGCTTTCGCTTCCCGAGTTCAATGGCTTCGACCGCGGCAACTATGATCCGTCGGCACATCACCTGACCACGATGACGACCTATGAAAACAGCCTGCCGGTCACCGTTGCCTTTCCTCCGGAGGATGTCGAGTATCCGCTCGCCCGCGTCCTGAGCGAGGCCGGCAAGACCCAGTTCCACACCGCCGAAACGGAGAAGTACCCGCATGTGACCTTCTTCGTGAACGGTGGCCGCGAAGAGCCGTTCCCGGGTGAGCAACGGCGCATGGTGCCATCCCCGAAGGTCGCGACCTACGATCTCCAGCCGGAGATGAGCGCGCTGGACGTCTGTGATGGCGTGATCGACGCGATCGAGTCCGGCACGTACGACGTGATCATCGTGAACTTCGCGAACGGCGACATGGTCGGCCACACCGGTGTTATCCCGGCCGTGATCAAGGCCGTCGAGACCGTTGATGCGCAAGTCGGCCGGATCGTGGAGGCGCTCCAGAAGGCGGGTGGCATCGCGCTCATCACCGCCGATCACGGCAACGCCGAGGAGGAGATCGATCGCGAGACTGGCGGCCCGATGACCGCCCACACGACCAATCCAGTCCCACTCCTGCTGGTCGCAGCCGACGATCATCCGTATCGGCATGCGAGCCTCCGGCAGGACGGCGTGCTCTCGGCGCTGGCGCCGACGCTCCTCGAGCTGGCCGGAGTCCCGTCGCCCCCGTCGATGACGCAGATGAGCCTCATCGAGCACTGATCGAGGCAAGCGCACGATGACACGCCGTCAGCCCATTCGATTCGATCGGCGTCAGCTTGTCGCGGCCGCGATGACGGCCGTTGCGCCTGCCCATGCAACCGCAAGAACGACTGAGGAAGGATTCCACATGAACGTTATCCCCGCGCCACGTACCGTCGCTCTGGGCGCCAGCACCTGCACCATCGACGCGTCGACATCCTTTTCGGTGAACGCCGATGCGCTACAGGCCATCGCCGACTGGCTCCGGGCCGAGACGGCGCGCATGGCCGGGATCGAACTTGCCGGCAACCACGAGGGTGGCACGGTCATCACGCTTGCGATCGACGCAGGGATCAACACCGGGCTGGCGACGAGCGGCGTCAGCCCGGCAGGCAACGAGCTTTCGACCGAGCAGTACGCCCTTGTCGTCGACGCGGACGGGGTGAACGTGAGTGGGGCGACGCCAGAAGGCGTGTTCCGTGGCGCAACGACGCTCCTCCAGCTCATCGCCGCCAGTGCTACCGATGGACATGTCGAACTTCCCATCATGGAGGTCGTCGACGCACCGCGGTTCGCGTGGCGCGGGCTCAGCTTCGATGTGGTGCGTGCCTTCCATCCGGTGGAGACCGTGAAGAAGGTCATCGACGTCCTCGCGCTCTACAAGATGAACGTGCTGCACCTGCACCTGACCGACTCGGAAGGCTGGCGCTTCGACGTGCCGGATTACCCCGAGTTGACCGGCGTGTCCGGCAAGACGGCTCGCAACGACCGGCCCGGCGGGTTCTACACGACGGACGATTTCGCCGATATCGTCGCGTATGCCGGCGAGCGCTTTGTCACGATCGTGCCGGAGTTCGACTCGCCAGGGCACACCGCCAGCGTGCTCCGCGCGTATCCGCAGTTCGGCACGCAAGAAATCCTCGCCTCGGCCGAGGCGATGCAGTACCTCCACCCGGATGTGTCGGGCGTGTGGGACCTCGTCGGTGCCGTCTATGATGCGATGGCAGCGGCGACGCCCGGGCCGTGGCTGCATATCGGCGGCGATGAGGCCATCGCCATGGACGAGGACACGTTTACCCGGTACATGGATACGGCGATGCCCCGTGCCCGGCAGACCGGCAAGGGCATCGTCGCCTGGCAGGAGTCCGCGCGTGCGGGATTCAGCGACGGCGACCTGATGCAGCATTGGATCCCGCCGCATCTGATCGATCGCGTCCGCGACGCTGTCGCGAATCCCGAAGACTCGTGGCTCGAGCACGGCTTCCCGGACCCGGCCGTCCGCGAGGCGTTTATCGCCCTCTTTCTCGAGGCGCCGAACGATCTCCCGAAAGCGCTTGATCAGGGCGCGCGGATCGTCGTCTCCCGCGCCGACAAGCTCTATCTCGATACGAAATACACCGAGGACTCGTCTGATCAGGGTCAGGAGGATATCCACCAACGCGTTGGTATGCCGTCGATGGTCTACGGCAGCGGCACGGTGGAGGACTCGTATGCGTGGGACCCGGTCACCTTGCAGGAGGACCTTCCTGCCGACCGGATTGCCGGTGTTGAGGCCGCGATCTGGTGCGAGACGATCGAGGACGAGCGCGATCTTCTCTTCCAGCTCTTGCCGCGTCTCCCCGGCGTCGCGGAGAAGGGCTGGAGCGACGTTCGCGAATGGTCGGACTATCGGCCCCGTCTCGCCGCACAACGAGCACTCTGGGACCGTTTGGGTCTCACCTACTTCGCTTCGTCGGTCGTCTGGCCCGCCGAGTAGGTCTCCACGGCACTGGCGCGCCTGCCTCGTCGCTTTGGTTTCGGGGCGGGTAGCGCATCCGCAATCGCCTGTACAGCGTCGCGGAGCCAGTCGCGGTCGTGCAGTAACTCGTCGGGCACCAGATGCCAGTCCGTCGCGCCCTCGAACGGCGGCGTGAGCTCCGTGCCTTCGAGGTACGCCGGGTCAGCATTTGAGCGCTTCAGGTAGAGCTGATTGTCCCCGATGATCATGACGAACTTGCTATCGCAGTAAACGCCGTACGAGCCGAACATCGCCCGCGCTCGGACGTCCAGCGGGTAGAGCCGATCCAACACATCGTCGACGAAGCCCTTGTCCTGCGGCATGCGCGCACCTCACCTATCACGTAAAAGGGTCCTGCCCGGAGCCAAGGCACCAGGCAGGACCCTTTGGTTGTTCCAGCAATTGTCTCGCGTTAGCCGCGAATGGCGGAACGCCCCGGGTAGACGGCGATATCGCCGAGATCATCCTCGATGCGCAGCAACTGGTTGTACTTCGCCACCCGATCCACGCGAGACGGTGCGCCGGTCTTGATCTGGCCAGCGTTGGTCGCCACTGCGAGATCGGCGATGAAGGTGTCGGCCGTCTCCCCCGAACGGTGCGAGATGATCGCCCGGAACCCATGCCGGTGCGCGAGATCGATGGCGTCGAGCGTCTCTGTCAGCGTGCCGATCTGGTTCAGCTTGACGAGGATCGCGTTGCCGGCTGACTCATCGATGCCGCGGCGCAGACGCTTGGTGTTCGTCACGAACAGGTCGTCGCCGACGAGCTGCGTGCGCTCGCCGATCGCGGCCGTCAGCTTCGTCCAGCCGTCCCAATCGTCTTCGGCAAGGCCGTCCTCGAGCGACACAATCGGATAGCGGGAGACGAGGTCCTGCCAGTACGCCACCATCTCGTCTGAAGACAGCGTTCGGCCCTCACCTTTCAGGTTGTACGAGCCATCTTCGTAGAACTCGGAGGTCGCCGGGTCGAGTGCGATCATGACCTGCTCGCCAGGCGCGTAGCCGGCCTTCTCTATCGCCTCGGTCACGAGCTGGACCGCCTCTTCGTTCGAGCCCAGGCTCGGCGCGTATCCACCCTCGTCACCGACGTTGGTGTTGAGGCCCCGCTCCGCCAGGAGCTTCTTGAGCGTATGGAAGATCTCCACGCCCATGCGGAGCCCCTCGGCAAATGTCGGGGCCCCCACTGGCATCACCATGAACTCCTGCATGTCGACGCTGGAGCCAATGGCGTGCTGCCCACCATTGAGGATGTTCATCATCGGCACGGGAAGGACGCGAGCGTTCGGGCCACCGAGGTAGCGATAAAGCGGAAGACCGGCCTCCTCGGCGGCGGCGCGCGCCACGGCAAGCGAGACGCCCAGCATCGCGTTCGCCCCGATCCGGCCCTTGTTCTCGGTGCCATCGACCTCGCGCATCAGGTTGTCGATGCCGATCTGGTCGAAGGCATCGAGTCCGATCACCACCTCCGCCAGCTCTTCGTTGATGTTGGAAACGGCCTGCTGCACGCCCTTGCCGTTGTAGCGCTCGGGGTCGCCGTCACGCAGCTCGTGGGCCTCGTGGACACCGGTGGATGCGCCGGACGGCACCGCCGAGCGGCCCACGGCGCCGCTTTCGAGGAACACCTCGACCTCGATGGTCGGGTTGCCGCGCGAATCGAGAATCTCCCGCCCGTATACCGCCTCGATCGTACTGTCCATGGTTTCCTCCACGCTGAAGAGCCCGATACGTCATCACGGTCACTGGGGCAAGTATAGGCCTCCGGGCTCGGGGACGAGCCCTCTTTGCTACAATCATCACAATCGAAGACGAGAAGCGTTGACGGAGACAGCGCGTTCGTTCCCCGCCAGAGAGGCTCGCCACACAGCTGGAAGGCGACCCGGATCGGACGAACGTTCATTCCCTCCCGAGCAGCATGGTGAACGGGACCGATGGCCCCTGTAGTCGCGCGGGAGCTCCCCCGTACCGGAGCAAGAGCAAAGCGCGCCAGCATGCCTGGCGAAGCAGGGTGGTACCGCGTGGAGGCCCCTCGTCCCTGCCGGGGGGCTTTGCTGTGTCTACGCCCATGTATGATGAACAGGACAACACCACAGATGACGCAGACGGATGAGACAAACGGGATGGATCTTGCCGAGGTGCGACGCCAGGCGATAGACCGATTGGCGAGCCTGGCGTCGGCTGATGACGCCGACCAGTGGGAGCGGGACTACCTGGGCCCCAAGGGCGCAGTGAAGCTCTTCCAGCGCGGGCTGGGGCAGCTGCAGGCGGACCAGCGCCCGGCGGCCGGACGTGCGGCGAACGAGCTGAGCAAGGAACTGACCGTGGCGTTTGCGCCGGTTAAGGCGCGCCTGAACCAGGAATCCCTCGCCCGGCAGCTGGAGCAAGACGCGATCGACGTAACCCTCCCCGGCCGTGTGCCGACCGTCGGTGGTATGCACCCGATCAGCGAGATGATCGACGAGCTCATCGAGATCTTCGCCCACCTCGGTTTCCAGGCCGTCTTCGGCCCCGAGGTGGAGTCCGGCAACTACAACTTCGACCTCCTCAACATCCCGGCCGACCACCCGGCCCGCGACGTCTGGGACACCATCATCGTCGAGGCGCCGACGGAAGAGATCGTCCTCCGCACGCATACGAGTCCGATGCAGGCACGCACGATGGAGCGCATCAAACCGCCTGTCCGCGTGATCGTGCCTGGCAAGGCGTTCCGCTTCGAGGCGCAAGACGCCTCGCATGAGTGGCAGTTCACCCAGCTCGAGGGCCTCGCGGTCGACCGTAACATCCGGCTGACGGATTTGAAGGGCGTCCTGCAGGAGTTGGCGCGCCAGCTCTTCGGACCAGAGCGCAAGGTCCGCTTCCGCTGCGACTTCTTCCCGTTTGTCGAGCCAGGCGTCGACTTCTCCGTCGACTGCGCGATCTGTAACGGCACGGGCTGCCGGGTCTGCAAGCACACGGGCTGGCTAGAGATGGGCGGCGCTGGCATGGTCCATCCAAATGTCCTGCGGGGCGTGGGCTACGACCCGGAGGAGTACACCGGCTTCGCGTTCGGTCTCGGCATCGAACGCCTGATCATGATGAAGTACGGCGTCGACGACGTTCGCGCCTTCCAGGGCAACGACATTCGCTTCCTCCGCCGCTTCGCCAATACGAGCCTCTAGCCCGCGCTACACGCGAAAAGGACCACACACCAGCATGAACGTACCGTATCGATGGCTTCGCGATCTGGTCGACATCGACCTCCCGGCGGCGGCGCTCGCAGAGCGGATGACCATGGCCGGCCTGGAGGCCGAGAAGATCGAGCAGATCGGCGCCGGGTGGGACAAGGTCTTTGTCGCCGAGGTCATGAAGGTCGAGCAGCATCCTGACGCAGATCGTCTCGTCCTGGCGGACGTGGACGCCGGTGAGCACCGGCTGACCGTCGTCACCGGCGCGCCCAACATCGCCCGGGGCCAGAAGGTCGCCCTCGCGCTCGCCGGCGCGCGGCTGATCGACGCCTACGCCGACGAGCTGAAGTACAAGACGCTCAAGCCCGGCAAAATCCGCGGAATCATGTCCGAGGGTATGGTCTGCTCCGAGAAGGAGCTCGGCATCTCGGAAGAGCACGAAGGCATCATGGTCCTCGACGCCGATGCGCCGAAGGGCGCCCCGCTGCAGGAGTATCTCGGCGACACGGTGATTGAGTTCGAGATCACGCCGAACCTCGTCCATGCGTTCTCGATTCTGGGTATCGCGCGGGAGGCCGCGGCCCTGACCGGCGGGACCGTCAACGAGCCACAGGTCGCCGATCTCTCGGGCGTCGACCAGGACACGAATCTCGTCCAGATCGACGCGCCGGACCTCTGCGCCCGCTACTCCGGCATCATCATGGATAACGTCACGGTCGGACCCTCGCCATCATGGATGACGCGCCGCCTGACCGCCGCGGGCGTCCGCCCGGTTAACAACCTCGTCGACATCACCAACCTTGTGATGCTGGAGCTGGGCCAGCCGATGCACGCCTTCGACCTGGAAAACGTCGCTGGAGAGCGCATCATCGTCCGCCGGGCGACGCAGGGCGAGACGATCGAAACGCTCGACCATCGTGTCCGCGAGCTGACGACCGACGACCTGCTGATCACCGATGCCGAGAAGCCGGTGGCCGTCGCCGGCGTGATGGGTGGCGTAAACTCCGAGGTTACGGACGACACCACGTCGATCCTGCTCGAGTCAGCCACCTTCGACATGGTATCGGTGCGACAAACGGCCCGCCGCCTGAAGCTCCGTACCGACGCCTCGGCCCGCTTCGAGCGCGGCATCGATCCGGAGCTCGCCTGGCAAGCGAACCTGCGGGCGGTGCAACTCGTCCAGGAGCTTTGCCCTACCGCAACGGTTCGCTCGTGGGAGGACGAGTACCCGCGACCGCCGAAACCGCGCACCGTTTCGCTCCACTTCGATCGTATCGAGCGACTGCTCGGGATGGCGATTCCGGAAGAGAAGGTGCGGGACGTGCTTACCCGCCTCGGCTTCGCCCCGGAGCTGGCCGACGGCACACTGACCGCCCACGTCCCCTCGTGGCGATCCGATGTCACACTGCCGGAGGACGTCATCGAAGAGGTTGTCCGGATGGTCGGGTACGACCATATCCCGGCGACGCTCCCCGTCGGCGAGACACCCGAGATCGAGCGCGACCCGATGTTCCTGCTCGAACGCAAGGTTCGGCGCGCGCTCTCGGCGGCTGGCGCGTACGAGGCGAGAA
Source organism: uncultured Chloroflexia bacterium (assembly GCA_963741805.1). GTDB lineage: Bacteria > Chloroflexota > Chloroflexia > Thermomicrobiales > UBA6265 > UBA6265. The sequence continues at coordinate 190,641 of CAVUJR010000003.1, read as the reverse complement.
CCTATGTGACCGTCTCTGAAGACGACATCGAGACCTGGTCAGGTGAGTCGTCCGGCGGCCTCACCCGTGTGCTCGACGGCGGCCGTCGCGCGCTCCGGTTGGTCAACCCGATCAACGCCGAGCAGCCGATGATGCGCACGAGCCTCATCCCCTCCCTCGCTCGCGACGTGGCGGAAAACCTGAAGCACGAAAAAACGGTCCGCCTGTTCGAGACCGGGCACGTCTACATCGGCGGCGACCCGGACGATCTTCCGGAGGAGCCTACGCTCCTCGGGCTCGCCTGGGCCGGCTATCGAGACAGCTTCGACCGCTTCCATCCGCGCATGGCCGCTGACGACGTGATGGACTTCTTCGACGTCAAGGGCGCGGTGGACACCATGCTCGCGCGTGTTGGCATCGATGCCGCGACGTGGGAGGTGGCACAGCATCCGGCGCTCCATCCCGGCCGCACGGCGCGCATCTCGGTACGCGACGAGCAGGTTGGCATCGCCGGTGAGGTTCGTCCGGATCTCGCGAAGCAGATCGGCGTGGAAGACGTTCGCCTCGTCATCGCTGAGCTTGATCTCACCGCCATCCTCCGCTTGCAGGAGGACACGCCACGCCCGGTGATCACCGTGGATCACTTCCTGCCGGTTGAGCAGGACTTCGCGGTCGTCGTCGCGAAGGACGTCACATCGGCGCATGTCGAGGAAGCGCTTCGCCGCAACGCCGGTCCGCTCCTGACACACATCACGCTGTTCGACGTCTTCGAGGGCGAGCAGGTCGGTGTCGAGAACAAGAGCCTCGCCTATCGGCTGACCTTCACCGCGCCGGATCGTGCCCTGACGGACCAGGAGCTCGAAAAGACGCGCAAAAAGATCGAGAAGGGCCTGAAGGCCCTCGTCGGCGGAACCCTCCGCGCCTAGGACAGATGGACATGGCACTCACGATCGCGCGATATGAAGGCGCCGCGGCGCTCGAACGGCTCACCCGTCGCGGCGCCCAGCCCGAACCCGCGCTCCCCCAGTCGATTATCGACCGCAACGCCGAAATCTTTGGCCGACCGATGACAGCCCATGAGGTCGTCGCCCAGGTGCTGGGCGAGGTGCGCGAGGAAGGCGATGAGGCGGTTCGCCGCTACACGAAGCTGTTCGACAACCGGGATATCGAGACACTTGAGGTGCCGCGCGCTGACTGGGACCGAGCGCTTGAGGCGATCGACCCGGAGCTGCGCGAGGCCCTGGAGCTCGCTGCCGACCGCATTCGGCGCTTCCACGAGCGCCAGGTGCGCCAGTCGTGGATCGAACCGGAAGAGCTGGGTGTCTTCGGCCAGATTATCCGGCCGCTTCAGCGCGTCGGGATCTATACGCCGGGAGGGTCAGCCGCCCTCCCCTCCTCGCTGCTGATGACGGCGATTCCGGCGCGCGTCGCCGGCGTGGAAGAGATCATCATCGCCGCCCCTCCGCGTGGTGACGATGGCATCTCCGATATCATCCTTGCCGCCGCGGCGATCGCGAACGTCGACCGCGTCTTCGCGATCGGGGGAGCCCAGGCGATCGCCGCGTTCGCATATGGCACCGAATCGGTGCCGCAGGTCGACAAAATCGCAGGTCCGGGCGGCCTCTTCGTCGCGCTTGCCAAGCAGCAGGTCTCCGGGGCGGTTGCGATCGACCAAATCGCCGGTCCGACGGAAACGCTCGTTGTCGCGGACGACACCGCGCGCCTCGATCTGGTCGCGGCCGACCTGATCGCGCAGGCGGAGCACGACCCGCTCGCCTCAGCGGTCCTCGTTACGACCAGCGCCTCGCTCGCGGACGCGGTCGTCGACGAGCTGGACCGGCAGGCATCGGAGCTGGAGCGCGAGGAGATCATCCGCGCCTCGCTGACGAATAACGGCGTGATCGCCGTCGTCGATACGCTGGCCGAGGCGCTCGCTTGCGCCAACGCCTACGCCCCGGAACACATGTGCCTGCTTGTGGCCGACCCGTGGGCGCTCGTTCCGGACGTCCGCAACGCTGGCGGCATCTTCGTCGGCGAGGCGAGCCCGGAGGCGCTCGGCGACTACACCGCCGGTCCCAGCCACGTCATGCCAACCAGCGGCACCGCGCGCTACTCATCGCCGACCAACGTCGGGGACTTCCAGAAGATCATCTCCCTCGCGGCCGGTAACGACAAAGCCATCGACGCCCTTGGCCGCGCCACGGCGACCATCGCTCGCGCCGAGGGCCTCACCGGCCACGCCCGCTCGATCGAGCGTCGAATGGGCAGCTGACCGAAAACATAGAACACCCGGGTAGCCAGACGGGATGAGGTCCCGGCTGGCTGCTTCTTTTCCCTGACGTCGTGATCGAATGTCCATCCGCATAGAAGAGACGGTTGGCCGTGGGCCCCCGGCCATCGACCAAAGGCCGATCGGTGAGATGCGCTTTACGCCCCGCTCAGTTGCCGCAGGGCGGCGACGATCTGGTCTTCCACCGTCGCGCCATCGTCCAGCTGGAGCTTCCCGAGTGCGCCGCGCGCCTCGGACATCGTGTAGCCCAACGCCTGCAGCGCCTCGATCGCATCGCTGTTCGTCGCGCTTGCGTTGACAACCGCTGTGTCGAGATTCTCCGGTAGCTTCCCGCGCAGGTCGAGAATGATTCGGGACGCGGTGCGCTTGCCGACGCCCGGCACGGTGGTCAGCAGGTCGATCTCTTCACTGGAGACGACGCCGAGGAGCTCGTCGGCGGAGAAGCGCGACAGCACGGCCAACGCCAGGCGAGGCCCGACTCCGTTCACGCCGATCAGGATCTGGAACCACTGCAGGTCGGCCGGTGTCAGGAAGCCGTAAAGCAGCTGCGCATCCTCGCGAACGACCATGTGGGTGTGAAACTCCAGCTCGCCCACCAGGGTCGCCGCCGCCGAGACGACGCGTCCCGTCGTAAACACCCGGTAGAGTACGCCATGCACGTTGACGAGCACCGCGTCCTGCTCCGCGCGATGGATTGTCCCTATCAGGCCACCGATCATCTCGCCTTCTCCCTATCAAGTCCATACACGCGTCGCGCGTTACCAGCCAGGATCGCCGGCAGCGCATCGTCCGGGATTCCGGCATCCAGCACGCGGTTCAGGAACCGCTTCTGCCCAAGAACCGGGTAATCACTTCCGAACAGGATCTTCGCTGGTCCGATCGCCTCGATCATCGCCCTGAAAATCGCGAAATCATAGAGATAGGTCGATGCCGCCGTGTCGTAGGTGACGTTTCGTGCCCGGCCGCGAACCTCCGGCATCAGCTCATAGAACGGCAATCCACCGCCCCAGTGCGCCATCACGAAATGAAGGTCTGGAAACGCCTCCAGGGTCGGCAGGATTCGTTCCGGTGTCGCCCGCCCCTTGCCCGGGTAGGCATGACCGACAGGCTCGCTTGTGTGGATCATCATCGGCACGTCAAGCGACTGCACCGTTTCGAGCGCGAATGCCACATCGCCCGGTTCGGCCCAGTCGAAGCGCTGGGCATCGGCGTTCACCTCGCCGATACCGACGGCACCGTCCTCCACCGCGCGCTCGATCGTCGCCGGGGCATCGGTGAGCACGGGATTCACGATCCCGAGCCATGCGACACGGTCACCGTAGCGGCGCACGACATCGGCGAGATATGCGTTGTGCTCGCGGCAGAGACCCTGGTCCAGCCATGGCCATCCGACCGCAATGGAGAGTGCGAATCCGGCTCGCTCCATACTCTGCAGGAGCTCGTCCTCCCCGATCATCCTCGCCTTCGGAGACGCAAACGCCTCCCCAAACCAGGGGTCCCGCGCAATCAGGTCGTCCCGTCGGGCGATCATCTCCGGCGGAAAGAGATGGACGTGGGCGTCAACCGGCGCAACGGGCGGCACACGGTCCGGAGGTAATGGCGTCAACATGCTGCTGATAGTACCTGACCGGTGACAACGGCGTGACACATCGCCGCCGGCCGGCCCGTAAACTGGGATCAGGTTTCGACGCGGCAACCACGAAAGGACGAACGTCAGATGATCGTCACCACAACACCCACCATCGAAGGCAGGCCGATTCGCGACTACCTCGGTCTCGTGACCGGCGAAGCGATTCTGGGCGCGAACATCATGAAGGACCTGTTTGCCGGGTTCCGGGACATCGTCGGCGGCCGCTCCGGCGCTTACGAGCAGGAATTGCAGAAGGCGCGGGAGATCGCGGTGCGCGAAATGGAAGAGCTTGCGACCGAGCTCGGCGCAGATGCGATCGTTGGCGTCGACCTGGACTACGAGACGGTCAGCGGCGGCAACATGCTGATGGTTACCGTTTCCGGCACGGCTGTCCGGATCACGATGCCGTAGAGACGAGAACAGGCGGCGGATTTCGCTCCCGCCGCCTGTCGTTCCCTATTCGGCGGTGATTGCGCGTTCCCGGACCTCGCCCGGCACGTAGTCGCCGTCGTCAAGCTTCTCCAGCATCTGGACGGCGACCGCCGCGACCTGCACCAGCTCCTCTCGCAAGTGCTCCAGACCACCGTCGTACTGCCAATGCGCCTGCAGGCATGCCTCGGCGACCTCGCCGCTCTCCTCACCGAGGATCGCCGCCCAAATCGGCCACGAGTGCAGCTGCGGACCCCACTTGACTTCCTGCCGGTCTCGCTCCGCGTCGATGTCATTGTAGATAGGTGTTCGGTCTCTCATGGCTACATGAAGTACCAGACGCCGAGCGCGATCAGCGCCACAACGACGACGAGAACGACGGCCGGGATCAGGATCGACGGACCCTGGCCGGCCCGGGCCTCGGCAAGCTCGCGGCTGATTTCCTGCCGCTGCAGGGTCGTCACCGACGCGCCCACCGCGAGCACGATCGCGCTCACGTTGTCGTCCGTTCGCCGCTCCTTCGCCGCATCGACCAGTGCGCTCGCCGACTGTCCGGCATCGTCGCCCGACATCAGCTGCACGTAGTCCTGGTTTGACATCACGTCGTAAAAGCCGTCAGTGCAAAGGAGGAGGCGATCCTCTGGCAGCAACGCGAGCTCGTAGATCGCGGGCATGCGCTTGTCCAGGGATTCACGCGTGCCGAGCGCCTGCGTCAGGATGTTCCGCTGGCGTGACGACCGTGCGTCCTCCTCGCTGAGCTGGCCCTGCTGCACCTGCTCGGCCACCACGGAATGGTCTTGCGTCACCTGCGTGAGTTGGTTGGCTCGCATCAGGTAGGCCCGGCTGTCGCCCACGTTCGCGATGGTCACGTACTTGCCACGCACCACGGCCGCGACGAGCGTCGTGCCCATATGACGGTCCTCAGTGTCGCCTCCACCCTGCTGCCAAATCGCCTCGTTCGCGCGCCGATAGGCCTGCTTCAGGGCGAGTGCGGCATCGGCCGGCTGGTCGCGGGAGAAGAGGTCGCGCACGAGGTCGATCGCCATTGTGCTGGCGACCTCCCCGCCCTCATGCCCGCCCATGCCATCGGCGACCGCCAGCAGGTACCCCGGCTGCGCTCCGCCGGAGGTTGGCGGAAGCTCGTGCACGAGCACCGCATCCTCATTGTTCTCGCGTCCACCGACGTCGGTCACGCTCCCGACCGTCATCTGGAGTTCCTGCAGTTCTGAGCTCAACGTACCCTCCCCATGCAGCACGATGACACGCGCCAGCAGGTGTGCCCCGTACGCGGGGCGGCGTCGCCAATTCGTGACAAGGATACAGGCAACGGGTGCTACCATTCAGTTCGAATTGCCAACCAGCGGCTCCGCAGGCATGGACGCCGCGCCCTTCCGACCCTGCGAGAGGACGACCGCCGTGCCACCAAAACGATTCCTTCCCCTCCTGCTCCTGCTCGCGATCCTCGCACCGATGATCGCCGCCTGCGGAAGCAGTGAGGATGCAGGTCTCGATGAGGATATCGCGGTCGACGAAGTCCTCCAGAACGCCAGCGAGCGACTCGCCGCCACGCAGACGATGGCGTTCAGGATGTCGATCGAGGGCACGACCTGGATCGACGACGCACATACCCTTCGCCTGCTCAGCGCTCGTGGCACCATGGAGCGACCGAACAAGGTCGACGTCGAGTTCCAGGTCGAGGTGGCCGGGGCGCCCCGCGTCTCGATCCGGATGATCACTATCGGGGAAGATTCCTGGACGACCGACATCGTCACCGGCCGCTGGGTGGAGGCGCAGGAGGAGTTCGGGTACAACCCGGCCATTCTCTACGACAACCAGGATGGTCTCGGACCGGTCATGGGCCGCCTTCAAAATCCGGAGATTGTCGGTATCGAGGAGGTTAATGACGTCCAGACGTATCGCGTTCGCGGGACCGTCCCGGGCGATGTGATCGAGCCCCTCACCGCCGGCACGATGGAGGGATCGGAGATCACCGTCGAGCTCTGGATCGACGGTGAGAACTGGAACCTGATGCGTCTCAGTGTCGCACAGCCGACCGATGAGGGCATCGAGGACCCGGCGACCTGGACGATGAACCTCGGCGACCACGACAAGCAGGTGTCCATTGAGCGACCGGAGTAACGCCCAACAGGCCTCCGTCGCCCGGTTGATTCTCGGCACGCCGGCGCTGCTGGCCGGGATGTTCACCGTCTTCCTGAGCTCGATCGACCTGACCGTGATTGCGGCGATCATGCCGAATATGATCGGCGACCTCGGGGTCAACAACGCCGATATAGACCGCTACATCTGGATCGTCAACGCCTATCTCATCGCCTACGTCGTCTCGATCCCCATCTTTGGCCGCCTGTCCGACCATCTCGGCCGCCAATGGTCGTTCCTGGCGCTATTGGTCATCTTCGCGGTCGGAACGATCTTCGCCGCACGCGCGGATTCACTAACGACCGCCGTGATTGGTCGCGCCATCCAGGGCCTCGGCGGCGGTGGCCTCTTGCCGGTGACCATCGCGCTGGCCGGCGACGTCCTGCCAAGGCGGATGCGCCTCGCCGGTGTCGGGTTGATCAGCGCCGTCGAGACGCTCGGCTGGGTCGTCGGCCCGACCTGGGGAGCGACGATCATCCAGCTAATCCCGGAATCAGCGGGCCCGTGGCGCTGGGTATTCTGGATCAACCTCCCGTTCCTGCTGCTGGCAATCGTCGCCGTCAGCCGGAATTTCCCGCGCCGGCCCGTCACGGAACGCGGGACGGTCACCGACCTTGACCTGCCGGGGACGACGCTCCTCGCCATCCTGCTCATCACCAGCAATCTCGCCCTCTCCTCGGGCGGCGACGCCGGAATGCAGGCCAACCGTGGCCTCCGGGCATTTGGTGGGACGCCGAACCCGATGGCCGACAAGGTCCCGCTTCTCCTCGGGATCGCAGCCATCGCGCTCGTCGCACTGGTCATTTGGGAGCGCCGCGCGCCGAACCCCATCATCCCGATAGAGCTCTTTCGCAAGCCCTTCTACGTCGCCGCGATTATCGCGAACTTCCTGATCGGCGCCGCGCTGATGGTCGGGATGGTGAACGTGCCAGTAATCGTCTCGCTTGTGCGCGAAGGGGCGGAGGTCAGCCGCGACAGTGCAATCCTGCTCGCGCCGCTCACCATCGGCGTCGCGATCGCCGCGTTGCTCTCCGGCCGAATCGCCGAGCGAATCGGCGTCTGGCGCATGACGCTGACAGGAATCCTGACCGCCGTCGCCGGGTTCTTCCTCATTTATCTCTTGGTGAGCGAGGAGCATCTGTGGCGTATGGCCGCCGGGCTCGCCGCCGCCGGCATCGGCATCGGCCTGCTGATGGCGCCGCTCAGCGCCACCGCACTCGACGCATCCTCTCGCGATAATCGCGGGGCGGCGACATCCACGGCGCTCCTCTTCCGGCTGCTGGGCATGACCATCGGGATGTCGATGCTGACCACCGCGGGTGTCTACCGGCTCCAGCAGTTGACGGGGCGACTCGAACCGATCGTGCAGGGCGCCGACGAATCCACGGCGTCGTTCCTGGCCAGACAGCAGGCGTTTGTCACCGAGGTGATATCGCCGATCGGGGTGCAGGTGATGCAGGAAACCTTCCTCGCCGCAGCGGTGCTCGCCGCATTGGCGATCTGGCCGATCGTGCGCATGCGGCACGACATGGCCTAAACCCCTTCACCGACCCAGGCTACGCCAGCCGGGCCCGCATCTGGCGCATATTGTCCTCCGGTCGATTTCCATTGCCGAGAATCGCGCTCCCGGCCACGATCGTATCCGCGCCCGCGTCCACGACCGCACGAACGGTGTCCGCGTTGATGCCGCCGTCCACTTGCAACCGGCACGTCGGGTTCAGCCGCTCGATCATCTCACGCATGCGCCGAATCTTGTCGATAGAGCGCTCGATGAACTTCTGCCCGCCGAAGCCTGGATTGACGGTCATGATCAGGACCTGCTGGACGTACGGGAGGATCTCTTCCAGGCAGCCGATCGGCGTCGCGGGATTGATCGAGACTCCGGCGACTTTGCCCTTTTGCTCGATCTGCTGGACGAGCCGGTGCATGTGCGTCGACGCCTCGGCATGAAACGTAATGCGGTCGGCCCCGGTGTCGGCGAACCCCTCAACCCACAGTTCCGGCTCGACCATCATCAGGTGCGCATCGATCGGCAGCGACGTCCCGCGCCGGACCGCCTCCAGCACGGGCAGGCCGATCGAGAAGTTCGGCACATAGCGGCCGTCCATCGCGTCGAAGTGAACGTAGTCGGCACCCGCCTCTTCCAGCGTCGTCAGCTGGTCGCCGAGACGGAGGAAGTCGGCGGAAAGAACGGAGGGGCCGATCCAGATGTCGTTGGTGGGCGGGCGATTGGCCATAGTGTGATGTCTCCGTCAGAAATCTTTCCCGGAACCGCGCTCCGGGGCCGAGCGTCTGGATAACTGTACCAGCGGTATGCCGGTCGTTGAGGGTGCCGCGCGGAACCCCGTATACTCATTCGAAGCTTGCCGCGTCGCACCCGGAGTACTCCCAATGGGCCTTCTCGACCGATTCGAACACGGAATGGAACGGTTGCTGGAAGGCACGACCGGTGCCATCTTCCGCCAGAAATTGCAGCCGGCCGAAATCGGCAAGAAGCTGGAACGGGCGATGCTGGACAACCAGCGCGCCTCGGTCGGCTCGCGCATCGTCCCCAATGCCTACACCGTCCATCTCCACCCGAAGGATTTCGCGCAGGTCGCGAACTACGCCTCCGGGCTGAGCCGCCAAATGGAATCCTGGCTGTTCCAGGTCGCAACGCGAAGAGAGTTGACCGTCCTGGACAAGATCGAGGTCCAGATCGTCGAGGACGCCTCCGCCCCGCAACGCAACCCGCGCATCGAGGCTGCCATCACCGATCACCCCCACGGGACTCCGCAGCGACGGGGACAACGGTCTCAAGGAACAAAACCGCGCCCGTCGCCAGCCCACGCGACGTCGGTGTTCGAGGTCGCGCGGCCATCGACGACCGGTGCCCCAATGTATTTCTCCGCCACCAATGGACGGACGTTCGACATCCCGGAAGGGACGAGCACGGTCGGCCGCTCGCCGGACAACACGATCGTGCTTGACTCGCCGGACGTCTCGCGCCGGCACGCCCGCCTGGAACGCGCGGGCGGTCATCTCCGCATCTACGACCTGAACAGCACGAACGGCACGCGCATCAATGGAGAAGCTGTGCACATCTCGGACGTCCAGGAGGGCGACGAGATTCGCATCGGCAGTCAGGTGCTCGAGCTTGTGACCGGCAACGGGTGGGACGGCGGAGGTCGCTTTTCGTGAACCTCTCTGACATCCAGCTCCCGTCGACCTTCGACACCTTCGACTGGTTCATTCTGCTCTTGCGTATCGTCTTCATCGCGCTGGTGTACTTCTTCCTCTACCAGGTGGCGCGGGTTTCGATCCGCGAGCTGGTCACTATCGGACGCGTCACCGCAACGCCGGGCCAGGCCCAGCAGCCGCTCCCCGGGCCCGCAAGCTCCCTTGAGATCGTTGATCCGGCCGAATCGTCCTACGGACCAGGCGCCACACTTCCGCTCGACCACTACACCACCATTGGCCGACGCGATGACAGCACGGTGTTGATCGACGACGGGTTCGTCTCCGGATCACATGCGGAGATCGTCTTCGATCGGGGAGCCTGGTGGCTTCAGGACCTGGGAAGTACCAACGGAACATTTATCAATAGCCAGCCGGTCCAGGCTCGTGTGCGTATCTCCAACGGTGACATCATCCAATTCGGCAGGGTCCAGGTCCGGGCCCATGTCTAGCGAACGGAACTGAGCGACTTCATGACTTTACCTCTCGCCGGGTCCCTGGCGTTCATGCGTCGTGCTGCGTTTTTCATCTCGGGGTCCGCGCCACTCGTCGCCTCCGGCAGCGTCGCCCCAAGGCACGACCCAACCCTTCCACCGGTCCAGATCCCCGGGTCGTTGTCACTTGTCTTCCCGGCCTACAACGAGGCAGGGAATATCGAGCACGTTATCCGGGAGGCACTTGAGGTCCTGCCGCGACATACGGACACCTTCGAGATCATCCCGGTGAACGACGGCAGCCGCGACGGAACCGGCGCGATCATCGACCGTCTCGCGAAGGACGATTCGCGCATTCGTCCGGTGCACCATCCGGTGAACCGGGGCTACGGTGGCGCGCTGAAATCGGGCTTCAAGGCATCGCGCTATGACTACGTGATGTTCATGGACGCCGACCGACAGTTCGCCGTCTCGGACATCCAGCGTCTCGCCCCGTTTGTCTCCTCCCACGATATTGTGGCCGGCTTCCGCATGGAGCGGTCGGACCCGATGCACCGACGCATCAACGCGGAGATCTTCAATCTCGCGGTGCGCGTCCTGTTTGGTGTCCACATGCGCGATCTCGATTGTGCGTTCAAGATCTTCCGCGGCGAGCAACTTCGTTCGCTGACCCTGACGACGTCCGGCGCCCTGATCAACGCCGAGATCCAGGCGAAACTCCGCCGGCAGGGCGCAACGCTCCAGCAAGTCGGCGTGCCGCACTATCCCCGCATCGCGGGCAGCCCGACAGGTGGCAGCCTGCGTGTCATTCTGCGCGCGATGAAGGAGATCATCGTCCTCTGGCTGCATATGCACACCTACACGCCGCCGAAGACCGCGCCGAACCCACGCCCCTACTACGCCGCCGGCGACACCCTGCTCGGCCTCACCGCGGGAACCGTCGCGACGGTCATTGCCGCGTTCGTTCGGCGCAGGAAATAGCTGACAAACGGGGAGCCAAACCCAGACCAGCGGAAACGGACAACGTCCCGGGGGAGAGTTCTCCCGGGACGTTGTCGTGCACGACGATCAGTTTGGCGCTGGTGCGTCAGGCGACCTGCAAGGCGGGTCGCTGGCGGCGAAGGACGGCGGCCACTTCGGCCATCTTCTCGGCCGGACTCACCCGTCGGCCGAGCCCGGTCGCGACATCCGCGATGCTCATGTCGTCGATGAGCGTGCCGGTTCGGTCCGACACCATTTTCTTTGTCACGAACACCGGGCCATGCGCCGGCTCATCCTTTAGCTGGGCGACGATATCCTGCCCGGCCAGAAGTCCGGAAACATTGATCTCTGGCCCGAGGAAGTCGTTCGTGATGGCGCGTACGCGAAGCTCGGCGCCGGTGTGAGCGTTGAACCGCTCGATCGCGTGCGCCATCGTCGGCGCGATGAGGGTCGCCGTGGCAATGGTGCCCGCGGTCCCGCGCAGGACACCCGGGCGGGCGCGACGTAGATACGCCTCCATCTCGTCGAGGAAGAAGCGGGTGATACCAATGCCGTCCTCCACCTGCGGGAACCCGGCGTAATGGTCGGTGTCGGGCACCTCACGGCCGGTCATCAGGTAGAACTCGTCACCAAGATGGAAGAAGGTGTCACCACGCTCCTGGCGGAATCGCTCCTGCCACATCTCGGCCTGCTCGATCACCCGGGCGGCCTCGTCCGGCTCGTAACGGCGGACCTTGATCGCCTCCTGGTTCGAGCCCGGCAGACGGCGCATACAGGTGCGCGAGAGTCGGATTTGCTTGCTCTGGCGCTCCTGGCCATAGCGGCTAAGTCCAACGGGCACGCCGGCGATCGACTTCAGGCGCGGCCCCAGCGACGAAAGGTCGCGCAGGCTCCGGTCCATCTCCTCGCCGTCGTTGACTCCCGGAACGAGTACCAGCTGGGTGTGGAAGTCGATGTCGGCCGCCTCCAGGCGCCGCAGGTCGTCCATAATCTTACCGGCGTTCGGGTTTCCGACAAGAGCGACGCGCAGTTCCGGATTCGTGGCATGCACGGAAACGTGCATTGGGCTGAGATGCTGCTCCTCGATCCGCTGCCAATCGTCCTCGGAGAGGTTCGTCAGGGTCACGAATGAGCCGTAGAGCATCGAGTAGCGGAAGTCGTCGTCCATCACGTAGAGCGACCGACGCATGCCCTTCGGGATCTGCTTGATGAAGCAGAACGGGCACGAGTTCTCACAGACACGGACGCCGTCGAACGTCGGGTCCTCGAACGTGATCCCCCAGAACTCATCACCCTCCAGCTCAAGGTCATACCGCAGCATGGAGCCCTCGCGGTCGACATCGATCACCACGTGCTCGGACTGCGCCTGGAACTGGAAATCGAGCGCGTCAACGAGCGGCTTGCCGTTGACGCCGAGAATGCGGTCGCCCGGCTCGATCCCCAGCTCCATGGCGAAGGAGTGGGGAGAGATGGCAGAAACGGTACCCGGCACGGATGGCACGAGATCCACGCGGCGATGAGAAAGTGGGCTGACAACGGGCATACGGGAACGCTTTCCTCTTGTGCGATCGCGAGCGGGGTATGTCGGGGTTCAGGGCGCGCGAAATGAGCGACAGACGTCGCTTCGAACGGGAAAGTATAGCACGGTGGTCGGGAAGTCCTGCGATCGGCTGCCCGATCACCGGGGTTCCCAAGTTTATGCGGTCGCAGGCCGCGTGAGGACAAGCGAAATCCAGTCGTCCTGCATGCGTCGGGTGACGAGCTCAGCGCCGGCCTGCTGGAACGCGTCGATCACGTCCTGCTCGCGGGTCTCGATAATGCCCGCGAGGACCATGCTCCCGCCTGGTCTCGTGTGCGCGACGATCGCTCCGCTCAGCTCGATCAGCACGCGCGCGATGATGTTCGCGAGCACCACGTCATACTGCTCGCCCCAGAACGGCTGGCCCGGCCCGACGCTCCCAAGCTCGACGGCGATCTGGTCGCCGACTCCGTTCCGCACGGCGTTCTCGCGGGTCGCATCGACGGCGACGTTCTCGACGTCGACGGTATCAGCCTTCACCGCACCCAACTTCACCGCCGCGATGGCGAGGATGCCGGAGCCGGTCCCGACGTCGAGCACCGTGTCCCCGGGTTTGACGACCTGCTCGGTACCGAGCATGGAGAGCTTTGTCGATGGATGCAGGCCCGTGCCGAACGCCATGCCGGGGTCGAGCTCGATCACGACGTCGTCGCCCTGTGGCTCATACTCCCGCCACGGCGGACGAATCACGACGCGCTCACCGATGCGGTGCACCTGGAAGTGCTGCTTCCAGGCGTTCGCCCAATCCTCCTCGGCCAGCGTGGAGACGCGGACATCGCTCACGCCGCGCAACTGACCGAGGTAGTACAAGGCCTGCCGCATGTCCTCGATGATCTCCGGCCGGAAGTCCGCTTCGGCGACGTAGGTGTGGATTGTGAACGGCTTGTCCAACGCGATGCCGAGGTTATCGCCATCTTCATCCTGGATGTACGGCTCTTCGATCGCCACCCCCTCGTTGAACCCGTAGCGCCCGAAAAGCTCCGATACGGCCTCCACCGCCTCCGCGTCAACATCGACCGAGAGCTGGTACCACACCTTTTTCGGGTCCTTGGTGGAGGCGTTGATCGATTCGCTGTGCGGCGCGGTGTCCTCGCTCACAGGGCGACCTTCCCGTTCTCGCCGACGCTGATCGACCGGGCGCTGCCCTGGATCACCGACTTGGAGCCGATCACCGAGCGCTGAAGAATCGCATCAACGATCTCGGCGTCCTCCTCGACGATCGAATCCCGCACGACGGAGTTGCGGATGACCGTGCCTGCACCGATGCTGGCGTACGGCCCGACGACCGCGTCCTCCAGGCGCGCGTCACGGTGGACGAACGAGGGAGGCACGATCAGCGAGCCTGCTCGCTGCGCGGGAGACGGCGGCTGGGCCGACAACAGGTAGCGGTTGGTATCGAGCAGCGCATCGACGTTCCCGCAGTCTTCCCAGATATCGATCTGCTCGATTTCGAACCGGGATCCTCGGTCGATCATGATCTGGATCGCGTCGGCAATGAAGTACTCGCCCTTGAGCTGGATGTTCCGCTCCATCTGCTCTTCGATGGCGGAGAAGAGCTGCTTCACATCCTTGAAGTAGTAGATGCCGACGACCGCCTCATGCGAGATCGGCTCCTCCGGCTTCTCGATCAGCCTGGTGACCTTACCGTCGTCGTCGACGAGCGCCACCCCGTATGCGGACGGGTCCTCGACGTACTTGGTGAAGGCGACACCGTCGACATCCCGCGTCTCCAGCGTCGTGAAGTCCGCTTCGAACAGGGCGTCCGGGAACAGCATGAGCGCGTCGCCGTCGAGATACTCGCGAGTGCGGTAGATCGCGTCGGACTGGCCCAGCATCTCCGGCTGCTCAACGAAAACGAGCTCGACGTCCGGGTAGTTCTCCCGCGCCCACGTCTCGATCTTGTCGCCGAGGTAGCCCGTGATAAACACGATCTTCCCGGGGTTCGCCGGCATCACGCGATCCAGCACATGGGCGAGCATCGCCTTTCCGGCCACGGTGACCAGCGGCTTCGGCTTGCTCCACGTGTGGGGTCGCAAGCGGGTGCCAAATCCGGCAACGGGAAGAATGATGTCCACAGGTGTCCTCCTCTACCCTCGACGCGCGAGGTCCTCGGTGTCCCCAATCCAGCGGAATGCCGCGTCACGCCGGGAACCATGCGGGTTCATTATGGCTGAGGCGCAACGAACGCGCGAACGCGGTCGGCGGCCTCCGCCAGGACCGCTTCGACGGTGTGCTCCGTCGCAAGCTCGAAGCCAGCCAATGTGAACCCCGGCGCAATCGCGGTGCCGAGCAATGCCCACGATCCGCTCTTCCCCATGAACACAAAAAAACCGCGACCCGAAACGGGCCTCGGTGGTGTGGTACCCCCAGCGGGATTCGAACCCGCGATCTTCACCTTGAAAGGGTGACGTCCTGGGCCGCTAGACTATGGGGGCGCGGCGCAACGGAAGATACGTCTTTTCGGCCCGAATTGTCAAGCGAACGGGCCGCCGTTCAGTGCGAAGCTGGCGCCCACCGATCCTCCAGGACGCGCAGCCACCGCGATCCTTCCCGACTCCAGACGAATAACACCGCGTAGGCCGGTATCGCGATAAGCACCGCCGCCACCGGTCCGCTCGTTTCGAGATGGATCAACCGCCCAATGCCGGCGAGCCGATCGACGACGGCCAGCGCGAGATCCAGCCCGATGCCGGGGAGCCAGGCGACGACTCCGGCGAGCGGCTGGAACAGTAGCGCAACCAGCGCGAAGGCGTAGGTTACCGGGAACAGCACGGACATGATCGGCCCCAGCACCGCATTGGCCAACGGCGATACGGGCGACCACTCCCCGAACGACCAAACCAAAATCGGCAACGTGCCGAGCGATGCCGCGATCGGCCCGGACGCCAGGTTCACTGCTTTCCCGCGCAACGTGTCCGGCGGATCCGGCATCACGACGCTGCACAAGGCGAGCGACGCGGATGCAGAGAGCCAGAAGCCGATGGACTGTGTCACTTCCGGATTGATCAGCGCCATACCACCCAGCGACAACGCAAGGAGCGTGAGCGGGTCCGGCCGTCGTCCCGACCATGCGCCGATGATCGTCAGCGTCGCGACGACCGACGCGCGCAGCGCCGGCGCCTCGAGACCGACCATGACCGCGAATAGCCAAACCGCGAGGATCAGGCCGACGTGAGCCAGCAATCGTTGCCACCGCCCACTGGGTCGCATCCACAATGAAAGAAACGCGATCAGCAAACTCACGTTCTGGCCACTCACGGCAGTGATGTGCGCCGTTCCGGTCCGTCGGAACTGCTCGGCTGTCTCGTCAGACATCGCCGAGTCGTCGCCGGTCACGATCCCGGCCGCCAGCGCGCCGGCATCGCCGCCGAACGCCTGCTGCAGGACACGCGAGACGTCGCGTCGCACCGTGCCGATGGCGTTGAAGGCAGCCGGGCCTTCACCCTCCACGCGGTAGGCATAGACCCATGCCGATGCCGACGCTCCGTGTGCCCTGACGTAGTTCGCATAGCCCGGGTTCAGACCGACGATGTCGGTCGCGCCCCATGTGACGGAGATCGTATCGAGGTAGCTCACGCCTTCGCCAGCTTCAGGGAGATAGACGACGGCGACGGCATGGCCGTCCTCCCATTCGCCGGTCGCCAGGCGCACCTGTCCGATCTCGAGCACCGCCCTCTCGAACTCGCCTCCCGCGACCGGAACCGAGCGAACCGTGCCCACCGCGCCTGATGTCCCATGGAGCGGCAGTGCGGCGAGCTCCCTGTCACTCGTCGCGCCACGCACGATACCGATGGACGTGCATATCGTAACGAGCATCAGCAGACGGAGCGCATGAGACCTGTCGCGGAGACCAAGGAGCATGGTGACGGGCAGGATCAGGATGAACGCGCGCGGACCTACCGCCACGCCGAGCACCAGCGAGACGCCGATCGCCAGGCCGCTAGCCACCGGGTTCAACCGTCACGAAGGGCCGGATCTCGTCGACCAGGCGGGGTGAAATGCCCTCGATCTCGGACAATTGGTCGACCGAAGTGAATGGCCCGACCGTCTCGCGGTGGTCGATGATCCGGCCCGCAAGCACATCACCGATACCTGGAAGCTCATCCAGCTCGGCAACCGTCGCCGTGTTCAGGTTGATGAGCCCGGTCGCCTGCGATGAACCCGAACTCCCGGCCGACTCGCCCGCACGAGGAATCGTGATCGCTTCTCCGTCGCCAACGCGTGCCGCCAGATTCAGGGCATCGGTATTGGCGTCATCGGTGAATCCGCCTGCCGTGTCGACGACCTCGATCAGCCGCGCTCCTGCAGGCACGTCCACGACGCCGGGAGAGCGCACCGCGCCCGACACACTGACCTCGATCGTCTCTGCGGCGGGTGTCTGGAACACGATGGTGACCGGGCGCATCCGATCAACCCACAGCATGACACCGATCGCCACAAGCGCGGAGACCACGGCAATGCCGAGTGCAAGCTGGATGCGCGACTTCATGCGTGGCTCCCCGGGCGGCGAGTCTTCGGATCAGGCTTGATGGACCTCAGATTCTGGATCGCATGCGATACCGCCATTGTACGGCGATATGTCACCTCGGCAAGCGATCGAAGCGCTGCTTGACGCGTCCAGGTACATTCCCTACCATGCATCCACGGTTCACATGACAAGAGATCGATTGCGCCAGACATCGGGACCAGCACCATGGGCCCCGAGCCAATGGCACAACCGTTCCCTCAGGTTTGTCATGACACCGATCGACCGGTGAGGAACCACGAGATCCCGGAGACGGGACATCCCGAAAGGATGAAATGCCGATGGATACGTTTTCGATGTCCGAATTGACCGATCAGCTGCGTCGTGGCGAGATCAGCCGCCGGGCGTTCGTCCGGCGCGTCACCGCTGCGGGCATCTCCGCCACGGCCGCCGCGACGATGGCCACGAACGTCCTCGCGCAGGACGCCTCGCCAGCGGCCAGCCCGGCCGCAGGTGGCACCAGGTCCATCACCCGGCAGGAGTACCAGGCGCAGCTCATGGCGGCATTCGATCTTGAGGAGCCGGCGGAGACGGGAGGTGTGGTGATCCACGTCAACACGTCCGACATCCGCACGCTGCACCCTCACCTCTACACGGACACGTACTCGGGCATCATCGCAACGTCGATCTACGAGTACCTCGCCGGCGGCAGCGCCATCGACGGCACGCCGGTCCCGAACCTCGCCGACTACTGGGAAATCGGCGATGACGGCGTGACCTACACATTCCACCTTGCCGAGAACGCGACCTGGCATGATGGAGAACCGGTCACGGCCGATGATGTCGTCTTCTCGTTCGACTCGATGCTCGACGAGAACACGCTCAGCGTGCGTCGTTCCGGCGTCGTGCTCGCGCTGGACTCGTACCAAAAGGTGGACGACAAGACCGTCCAGCTCATCGCCAAGGAGCCGCTGGCCACATTCGTCCAGGAGACGGCGGGCACCGTGGGCATCATCCCGAAGCACATCTGGGAGGGCGTCCCGGTCGCCGACTGGGGTGCTGATCCGGGCTCGACCGGACAGGACGCGGCCCGCGTGATCGGGTCCGGGCCCTTCAGGTTCAAGGAATGGTTGCTTGGGGACCATGCCTCCATTACTCGCAACGACGAGTACTGGGACAGCGAGAACACGCCGGTCATCGATGAGTTCATCTACCGGGTGGTCGCGGACCCGGCCTCGGCCACCGCGACGCTCCAGACGGGCGAGGCGGACATCGTCGAGGTCGACTTTAACGTCGCGAACGAGCTTCGTGAGCAAAACCCCGAGCTGACCATTGAGGACTACGACACCCTCTCGTTCAACTACTTCTATACGAACCAGGACGAGGCAAAGGGCGGCGTCTTCACCGATATGGCCGTGCGCCAGGCGTTGATGTACGCGCTCGATCGGGACCTCATCGCCCAAACCGTCTACGACGGGTTCGCGATTCGCGCGGTGGGCACCCAGCCGGTGCTCTCGATCGCCTATGCGCCAGACCGCATCAACACCGATTACGTGTTCGATCCCGACAAGGCGAACCAGCTCCTCGATGAGGCTGGCTGGACATCTGGCGGTGACGGCATCCGCGAGAAGGACGGTCAGCGACTCAGCTTCGAGACGCTGTACTCCGAAGGCGCGGCGACCTATGAGCAGCAGATCCCCTACATGCAGCAGGCATGGCGCGAGGTTGGCATCGAGATGCTACCGACCGCGATCCCGTTCCCGACGCTTATCGAACAGGCCATCGCCGGCAACTTCGACATGGCCGTCGCCGGGTTTAGCTGGACCGTCGATGGGTCGCAAGGCGATATGTTCCGCTGCGACGCGACGCCCCCGAACGGGTTCAACCGCATGCGTTACTGCAACGAGCAATACGACGAGCTCGACGCACAGCAGCGCCGTGAGCTGGACCAGGACAAGCGTATCGACCTGCTGATCGAACAGTCGAACATCGTGAACGATGAAGCCGCCGCCGGGATCATTGTCTTCCGGCGGGACATCATGGGCAGCAGCCCGCGCCTTCACAACTTCCGTCCGAACGGATACAGCACCTTCTGGACACTCCCCTACATGTGGATCGAGCAGTAGGAGCAGTCGTCGCCGGCAAAAAGCACGGGAGGCCAGTTCATCAGTGCCTCCCGTGCTTTTTTCGTCACCTGTTTACGTCGTGCGAGTTCAATGGGACAATGCCGGTACGTCTACCAGGAACGAAAAACGGCACCCGCATGTGCGCATGTTCCCGGTCCGGACGGCAACATGTCACCGCTTAGGAGGTCCATCGTGGCAACTAAGAACCATCGTGATCTCATCGGCAAAGTGGCCGGCAGCGATGTCGACCGAAGGCTGTTCGTTAAGGGCGCAGTCGCCGCTGGAACCGTACCCGCGGTCGCCGCCGGAATGGCCCAGCGCGCCGCCGCGCACCAGGCATCGCCGGCCGCGAGCCCGGTCGGAACCGGCGAGGTCATCAAGTCGATCTCACGCGCCGAGTATGAGGACGCTGGTGCAAGCACGCATTCGAATGGGAAGAGCCAGCGGCGCAGGGCGGCCAGCTGATCCACAGCATGACCACGGACATCTCCATGGTGAACCCTGTTCTTCGATCGGATTTGTATTCAGGTTGGATCACGAACCAGTTCATCTTCGATCCACTGGTAGAAGCCTCGGTCGTCGATGGCAGCCCTGCTCCGCGACTGGCGGAGAGCTGGGAGCTCGCTGAGGATGGTGTCACCTACACCGTAATCTGCAGCAAGGACGTGAACTGGCACGACGGCGAGCCATTCACGGCGGATGACGTGATTCATACCTTTGACTGCAGCGTTGGCGGAGGACAGCCATAAGCCCCTACAAAAGCAGATCGACGAAGCGCTAGAATCCTATCGCAAGATCGATGATCATACCGTCGAGTTCAAGGCGAAGTTCCAGTCCGCGATCTTTCCCATGACGTCCTGGCCCAGTTCGGCATCCTCCCCAAGCACATCTGGGAGAAGTGAAGCCACGGATCTGCCGGCGATCCCGGCACCACCGGCCAGGATGCATCCCGCGTGATCGGCACAGGGCCCTTCAAGTTCGTCGAGTGGGTCCAGGGCAGTAATGTCACCCTCGAGAAGAACCCCGATTACTGGAGCGAGTTGTTCACGCCGGTGATCGATACCTACACCTATCAGGTGATCACCGATCCGTCCTCCAACATCGCCGCGCTCCAGACCGGCCAGAGCGACTACACCGAGGTCCCGTTCGGCCTCGCCCGCTCCCTGCGCGACTCGAACCCGGAACTGAACATCATCGATTACGACACTACGTCCATCAACTACTTCGTGGTGAATCAGGATCCGGCCAAGAGCTTGGCATTCGCCGACGTCAAGGTGCGCCAGGCGCTCCTCTACGCGCTGGACCGCGAAGTGATCGCGAACACGGTCTTCGACGGTTTTGCGATTCGCGGGGACGGGACGCAGCCGGTTGTTTCACCGGCCTACGCGCCGGACCGGATCAATACCATCTACAACTACGACCCTGAGAAGGCGGCCTCGCTGCTTGATGAGGCGGGCTGGACAATGGGCGCAGACGGCATCCGCGAGAAGGACGGCGAGCGCCTGAGCTTCGAGATGTACTACTCGGAGGGCTATGCACCGTACGAGACGCAGGTGCCGTACATGCAGCAGGCATGGCGTGAGGCCGGCATCGAGATGATCCCGGCGATCATCCCGTTCCCGACCCTCCTCGACGACACGCTTGCGGGCAACTTCGAGATGACGCTCTGGGGATTCTCAGTTCCGCGCCGACGGCGACCAATCTGCCATGTTCGCCTGCAACATGGTTCCGCCCGCCGGCTTCAATACCATGCACTACTGCAACGAGGAGTACGACGCGCTCATCGAGCCATCGAAGGCAGCACTTGATCCGGATGAGCGAGCCAACATCCTCGTCGAGATGTCCAACATCGCGAACGACGACGCGGCGGTCGGTATCACCGTCTTCCTCAAGAATGTCTATGGCGCCGGTCAGCGCCTGCACAACGTCTTCCCCAACGCATACAGTATCGTTTGGTGGATCACCAAGACATGGATCGCGGAGGCGTAAGCATGTATCGTGGCCGGGCCGGTCTGGCCCAGTCACTGTGATCGTTGACATCCTGGATGCGTACGAACAGGGCGGTGCGGATAACGCGCCGCCCTGCTGCGCTATGGCATTTCCGCGTTGGTTGCACCGCGCGTCCGGAAAAGCCTATTATTGATCAACAGGATGTTGCGAGTTCAATACACCGCTATGGAGAGCGCCACGCACGGTACGTCATGTTTGCCCGCCCCGTTTTGGGGAATCCTTGGCATGTGAACCGGCCTGCGCGCGGCCTGCTTGAAGCGTGATCCGAAGCCAATCTGCAATGACAGTTTTGGCGAACGTTCAGCTTGAAGCGTCGATATGGCGAGTAGGACAATCCGTAGCAACCTGCCCAGGACACCATTGCGGTTTGGGTATGGGTCCATCGTTGCGGGCCCGAGAATGGCAGCGCCAGGGACGGCGCCGCTGACGCGTATAGACACTAGGGGGTCTATGTTTATGAACAGGTTCGAGATCGACACGCTCGTCGAGAAATTCCGCGCTGGCGAAATCAGCCGCCGCGGATTCATGCGTCGCGCGACGGCCCTCGGCGTCTCCGCCGCGGCCGCCGGCATGCTCGTTCGCGACGCAGCGGGCCAGACGCCTGAGGCAAGCCCGGCGGGCACCGGTGAGGTCGTGACCTCTCCGAACCGCGAGGACGCGCTCGCCGAGATCGAGTCGGCCTTCCCGTTCGAGGAGCCGCAGGTCGAGGGCGGTCAGCTCATCCACGTGATGACCACCGACATCTCGACGACCAACACGGTCCTCACCTCCGACACCTACTCCGGCTGGATCACGGGCTTCATCTACGACGGCCTGATCGGCGCGTCGGTCGCCACCGGCCTCGAGACCCCGACCGGTCTCGCCGAGAGCTGGGAGATCGCCGAGGACGGCGTCACTTACACCCTGAACCTCATGCAGGGCATCAAGTGGCACGACGGCGAGGACTTCACCGCTGACGACGTCATCATGACGTTCGACAAGGCGCTCGCCGAGAACAGCCAGTCGGTTCGCAAGGCCACCATCGACGAGGTTCTCGAGTCCTACGAGAAGATCGACGACTACACCGTCCAGTTCAAGGCGAAGTTCCAGACCGCCCTGTTCCTGACGGACGCCCTCAGCCAGTTCGGCATCATGCCGGAGCACATCTGGGGCGACGTCGACCCGGCCGATTGGCCGTCCGATGCTGGCTCGACCGGCCAGGATGCCTCCCGGGTCGTCGGTACCGGTGCCTTCAAGTTCGTCGAGTGGGTGCTCGGTGACCACGTCACCCTCGAGAAGAACCCGGATTACTGGGATACCACCAACATCCCGACCATCGACACCTACACCTACCAGGTGATCGCGGACCCGGCCTCGGCCATCGCCGCCCTCCAGACCGGGCAGGCCGATGTTGCCGAGATCCCGTTCTGCGCAGGCAAATTCACTGCGCGAGTCCAACCCGGAGCTCAACATCGTCGACTTCGACACCCTGAGCTTCAACTTCTACATCACCAACCAGGACCCGGCGAAGGGCGAGGTCTTCACGGACGTCAACGTCCGCAAGGCCCTCCACTACGCGCTGGACCGCAACATCATCGCCGACACGGTCTACGACGGCTTACGCGATCCAGGCAGATGGCACCCAGCCGGTGCTCTCCATCGCCTATGCGCCGGACCGCATCAACACGATCTACAACTACGATCCGGAGAAGGCCAAGTCCCTCCTCGAGGAGTCGGGTTGGACCGAGCGGTGGCGACGGCATCCGCGAGAAGGATGGCCAGCGGCTGAGCTTTGACTGCACCTACTCCGAGGGCGCCTCCACGTATGAGACCCAGATCCCGTACATGCAGCAGGCGTGGCGCGAGGTTGGCGTCGAGATGCTGCCGTCGGCGATCCCGTTCCCGACCCTGCTCGAGAACAACGACGCTGGCAACTTCCAGATGTCGGTTCTCGGCTTCTCGTGGTCGGTCGATGGTGGCCAGCACGTGATGTTCGGCTCCGAGTACACGCCGCCGCAGGGCTTCAACATGATGCGGTACTCCAACCCGGACTACGACGCGCTGATCCAGCCGTCGCTGACCGAGCTCGACGTCGAGAAGCGCATCGACATCCTCATCGAGATGTCGAACATCGTCGAACGACGACATGGCCGCGGGTATCACCGTGTTCCGCAAGAGCATCATGGGTGCTTCTCCGCGCGTGCACAACTTCTTCCCGAACGGCTACAGCAACGTCTGGTGGATTACCCGGGCGTGGCTCGACGAGGCCTAAACACCAAGGCTTCGCGACGACAGGAGGGATGGCCGCATGGCCATCCCTCTTCGTGCGATGTGGTACAGTGCGAAACGGAGTCACGCTTCCCTTGGCCGACGAATCGGCCATCCTGGAGCTCGCTCCTCGTGACATGTCCGTGTCGCTTTCCCGATTCCAGGTGAGCCGATGCGCGACGGCCGTCCCGTCGTCCCTGGAAGGCACCTCAAGGGTTAATTTCGATGACGCGTTACATCATCCGGCGCTTACTGGGTATGATCCCGCTCCTGCTGGGCATTTCCTTTATTGTCTTCGCGCTGCTGAATCTCGTCCCCGGGAGCCCGACGGACCAGTTCGAGTTCAACCCGAACATCAAGCCTGCCGACCTCGCGCGCATCCGGGAAAACCTCGGCCTTGATGCACCCTGGTACCAACGCTATTTCATCTGGCTGGGAAACGTCCTCCAGGGTGACCTTGGCATCAGCTTCCGCAATTACGTACCGGTGACGGTGTCGCTGAAGGCCGCCCTGCCGAACACACTCGTCCTGAGCGTGACCTCACTTCTGCTCTCGATCATTTTCGCGATTCCCGTCGGCGTGATTGCCGCGATCAAGCGCAACTCCGTCTTCGACCGCGTCACCACCATCTTCGCGACGGTTTTTTACTCCATGCCGTCTATTTGGCTGGGCATGCTGATGATCATTCTCTTCGCCGTCAAGTTCCAGGAGTGGGGTCTACCCTCACTTCCGGTCGCCGGTACAAGGGATATGCGCGGCGGCGGCGGCTTCCTGGATCGCCTGGAACACCTCATCATGCCGGCGACCGCGCTGGCGCTTGTCAGCCTCGCTGGCTGGACCCGCTATATCCGGTCCCAGATGCTTGAAGTGATCCGGCAGGACTACATGCGCACCGCTGATGCAAAAGGCATTACCCGGCGCACCGCGATCATGGGCCACGCGTTCAAGAACGCTGTCCTTCCGCTCGTGACGCTGGTCGGTCTCGACATTCCGAACCTCTTCGGTGGCGCGCTCATCATTGAGAACGTGTTCGGCTATCGGGGTGTCGGGCAGCTCACCATCGAATCCCTGAACTCGAATGACTACTCGGTTGCGATGGCGACGGTCATGATGCTTGCCGTCCTGACGGTGGTGGGCAATCTGCTCGCGGACGTCATGTATGGTGTGCTCGACCCCCGGGTACGGTACGACTAGCGCGGTCGCCGACGATCACGCTGAAGGAAACGACGTATGGCTCAGCAAGTGCCTCTCGGTGGAGCATCCGCCGAACACGCAACAGACGAATCGTTCGTTGCGGGAAATAGCGAGTACCCGGACAAGGGCGCCTTTGAACGGGATCACCTACGAGAGTCGCCGGGCTTTTACAAGCGCGCCTGGCGGAAGCTCCGCAAGGACAAGCTGGCAATGTTCGGCCTGTTTGTCTTCTTCTTCCTCGCCATGTTCTCTTTCGGAGCCCCGGTCGTCTCGCAGCTCACCGGCCACGACTACGCGGTCGGAAACTATGCGAAGACGAAGGCACCGCCGTTCGAGGACAGCGATAACATTCTCGGTACCGACGATAACGGCCGGGATATCCTGACACGGCTCGCATACGGCGGACGCATCTCTATGCAGGTCGCCATCGTGGCCCTCATCGCCGCCCTGACCCTCGGCATGACTGTCGGCGCGTCCGCCGGGTTCTTCGGCGGAGCGATCGACAGTGTGCTGATGCGTTTCGTCGACGTGATCATTTCGATCCCCGGCATTACGCTGCTGCTGCTGCTGTCGGTCTGGATCCGCCCTGGACCAATCGGCCTCGCATTGGTCATCGCCGCCATCAGCTGGACGGGCGTGTCCCGTCTCATCCGCGGTGAGGTGCTGAGCCTGAAGAATCGTGACTACATTGACGCGGCGCGCGTCATGGGCGCGAGTAATTTCCGCATCATCACCCGGCATATCTTCCCGAACGTCGTGTCGATTGTGCTCGTGTGGTCGTCACTGGCATTGCCAAGCCTGATCCTGACGGAAGCCGCGCTGAGCTACCTCGGCTTCGGCGTCCGCATCCCGATCCCATCATGGGGCAACATGCTCGACGATGCGCGTGGCTACTACATGCAGTCGTGGACGGCGGCGTTCTTCCCGGGTTTCATGATCTTCATGAGCGCGCTCTCGATCAACCTCCTCGGCAACGGCCTGCGCGATGCGCTCGACCCGCGGCTGGGTGAGTAGGACGATATGACGTCACAGACCTGCCCCAATTGCGGCGCGCCTGTCTCCTCAGATGATCGTTTCTGCTCCAACTGCGGCTACCAGCTGGAGCCGGCGCCTACGGCGGGGACCGAAACCGTCCAGCCAACGGAATCGGAACCGGCAACGGTGATTCCCGGCGTCGGTCGCAGGAATGCCTGGGAATACGAGCGAGATCGAGTCCAAGGCGCGGCCAACGATGATGAGTGGAGGATGTCCGACCTCGGGCCCCCTCCGCCACGCCGACGCCGCACCTGGCTCTGGATCGTGATCGGGTTGCTGGCCCTGCTCGTCCTCGCCTGCTGCATCTTCATGTACTGGATCGGCTACACAGACTCTGGCCAGGATTGGTTCTCCGGGATCGCCACCGAGGCGGCGTCCATCGTAGAGGCCACCCAGCAGGCATCCGCGACACCACAGTCGTAACGCTGCCGAACAAGTCCACAGAGAGAGGTCACCCGCAACGTTGCGGGTGACCTCTCTTCGTTTTGACGCAAGAGCAGCGGGCAACAGTTGAACGTGCACGCCCCGCAAAATGACGAAGGGGTGAGCTTGACTTGGACCGGTACTGATTTCCGGGACCACAAGTTCCACAGGCCCCAGACAGGCAACGGAGACAGAAACGCCCCGCACCCGGCGAACCGGATGCGGGGCGTTCTCGTGCCGCCTGGTGCGGCGGGCGACTGCCTAGTAGCGCGGACCGCGATCGTCGCGGCGGGGGCCACGGTCGTCACGGCGAGGACCGCGATCGTCCCGGCGGGGGCCACCACGATCATCGCGACGCGGACCACGCGGTCCACGGTCGCCGCCCGGGCGCTGCGGCTTCGGCTCCGGCAGCTCGCCGGTCAGCGCCGCGCGGCGGGACAGGCTCACCTTCCCGTTGGGCGCCACGTCGGTCACCATCACGGTGATCTCCTCACCCAGGTTCACCACGTCCTCAACACGCTCGACGCGAATCGACGGGTCCTCCGACAACTCGGAGATGTGGACGAGCCCATCGCGGCCCGGCACGAGCTCAACGAACGCGCCATACGGCATCACGCTCACGACCTTGCCGGTGTAGATCTCGCCACGCTCGACCTTGATCTCCGGCGCGTCCTCGGTCAACGCGAGGATGCGGGCCTTCGCCTTTTCGATCCCCTCGCCGTCCGCCGATGCGATCGAGACGACGCCGTCGTCCTCGATGTTGATCTTGGAGTTGGTCTCCTCCTGGATCTCGCGGATCATCGAGCCACCCGGGCCGATCACCTTGCCGATCTTGCCCGAGTCGATCTTGATCGTCACGACCTGCGGCGCGTACTTGGACAGCTCCGAGCGCGGCTCGGCGATCGTCTCGAGCATCTTGCCGAGGATGAACTGCCGGCCGTCATGGGCCTGGCTCAGCGCCTGCCGCATGATCTCGGTCGTGATGCCCTTGACCTTGATGTCCATCTGGATCGCGGTCACGCCATCTTGCGTGCCGGCAACCTTGAAGTCCATGTCGCCGAGCGCGTCCTCCATGCCCTGGATGTCGGTCAGGACGGTGAAGCGACCGCTGTCCGAATCCGTGATCAGGCCCATCGCCACGCCGGCGACCGGCTTCTTGATCGGCACACCGGCGTCCATCAGCGCCATGGTCGAGCCGCACACCGACGCCATTGACGTCGAGCCGTTCGAGCTCACGACCTCGGAGACGAGACGAATCGTGTACGGGAAGTCCTCGCCGCTCGGCAGCATGTTCACGAGCGCGCGCTCGGCCAATGCACCATGACCAATGTCGCGGCGGCTTGCTCCACGGAGGAACTTGACTTCCCCGACGCTGTACGGAGGAAAGTTGTAATGGTGGATGTAGCGCTTGCTGGTCTGCGGCGAGATTGAGTCCAGCCGCTGCTCTTCAGCGACCGAGCCGAGCGCTGCAACGGTGAGCACCTGGGTCTGACCGCGGGTGAAGATCGCCGAGCCGTGGGCGCGCGGCAGGTAGCCGACCTGCGACCAGATCGGGCGGATCTCGGTGTTGCCGCGGCCGTCCGGGCGGACGCCCTCCTCGAGGATACCGGAGCGGACCTCTTCCTTCAGGAGTGCCTCATACGCGGCGTTGACATCACCGGCCTTGAAGCGCGGCTCCTGCCCCTCTTCGGATGCGGTTAGCGCCTCGACAGCAGCTTCCTGGAGCTCGCTCGTGGACTCGAGACGTACCACCTTGTCCGGGTTCCGGACCACATCGCGGAGTCGATCTCCGAGAAAGCCGCGAAGCTCGCTGTAGAGTTCCTCATCGCGCTGCGGCGCCTCGAACGGCCACTTCTCCTGCCCCACCATCTCGACCAGCTCGTTCTGGAGGCCGACGATCGTGCGGATGCTCTCGTGTGCCAGCTCGATGGCCCGGACCATTTTGTCCTCAGGGATCTCGAGCGCCTCACCCTCAACCATCATGATCGCGTCATCAGTGCCGGCCACGACCATGTCGAGCTCGCCCGCGTCACGCTCCTCGAATGTCGGGTTCACCTGGAACTCGCCATCCTTATAGCCCATACGAACCGCGCCGACCGGTCCGTCCCACGGAATCGGGGAGATTGAGATCGCGGCCGACGCGCCAATGATCGAAAGCAGGTTGGCGTCGTTCTCCTGATCGGCGGACAGGACTGTTGTCATGATCTGGACTTCCGACATGTATCCCTTCGGGAACAGGGGCCGGATCGGGCGGTCGGTCAGGCGCGCGGCCAGGATAGCGGCCTCGGTCGGTCGGCCTTCGCGCTTCGGGAAACCGCCCGGGATCTTACCGGCAGCGTACATGCGCTCTTCGTAGTCCACGGTCAGCGGGAAGAAAGGAAGGTTTCCACGCGGATCGCGCTCGCCGACAACCGTGGTCAGCACCATCGAGTCGCCATACCGCACGACGACGGCGCCCATCGCCAGGCCGGCAATGCGCCCGACCTCAAGCGAGAGCGTGCGTCCCGCGAGCTCCGTCGAAACGGTCTTGATCTGTTGCTGTACAGCGTCAGGAATCATCTGCATATCTCCATGCATCCGTCCGCGGCATTTCCACGGACCTCTACCAATCCATCAATCCTGCCGGTGCCGGAGACCTGAGGAACTGGAGTGGGCCGACGTCCTCCCTCGAGCCACTCCAATGCCCCACGCTCCTGCCGCCGACGCCTTACCTATCGCGAATGTCGGGCCATCCTTTCAGAACAACACAGAAAACGCCCAAGGCCGTGAAGGCCCCGGGCGTTTTGTGGTCATCACATCGAACCGGAGAGTCGCAATCCGCTACCGTAATGAACTGGAAGGATCGCACCGGCCCGGTCAATGGCTACCTGCGGAGGCCATGACGCGCGATCGTGGCGCGGTAGCGCTCGATGTCCTTCTTGGCCAGGTAGGCGAGAAGGCGGCGACGACGACCGACAAGCTTCAGCAGGCCGCGACGCGAGTGATTGTCGTGACGGTGCTCGCGGAGATGCTGCGTCAGGCCAGTGATGCGCTCCGTGAGGATCGCAATCTGGACCTCCGGCGAACCGGTATCGGTGTCGTGAAGACGCGTGTCTTCGATGATCTGGGTCTTCTGCTCGTGCTGCAACGCCATGCGGGCGTAGCCTCCTCGGGCCTGGAAGCGGCCTCTGCTATGTGAAATTTCAAGACACATTAAGAAACGCCCGTGGCGATGGCGCTTGACGGCTTTCAGTATAGCACGTCACCCCGTTCCGGGGCGGTTCACGGTGCTTTGTCGTCGCCATGCACCCCGGGTACCATGGCACGGTGACATGCGGGCCGCTCATGAGCCGCCCGGCGATGGCGGAAGCCCGGAGAAGAGCCATGCTCGGTGTGATCGGCGGTACCGGTCTCTACAACCTGCCCGACCTTGAGGACCTGCGCGAGATCCGGATCGAGACGCCATTCGGCTGCCCGAGCGCGCCGCTCGTGCAGGGAACGATCGGCGGAACGCCGGTTATCTTCCTCGCCCGCCATGGGCGCGGCCATCGAGTCAACCCGAGCGAGATCCCCTATCTCGCGAATATCGCGGCCCTGAAGGAGGTCGGCGTAACGCACCTCCTGAGCATCAACGCCGTCGGCAGCCTGCGGGAGCATCTTCCGCCGCGCACGGCGGTCGTGCCGCACCAGATCATCGACCGTACCGTCAGCCGCCCGCGCACGTTCTTCGAACGACGGCATCGTCGCCCATGTCGGCCTTGCCGACCCATTCTGTGAGGCGTTCAGGCACCAGGTCGTCCGCGCTGCCCGCCAGGCGCAGGACGCCGTCCAGGACGGCGGGACGTATATCTGCATCGAAGGGCCCCAGTTTTCGACCCGCGCCGAGTCGTTTCCTCTATCGCCAGTGGGGCGCCGACATCATCGGGATGACTGCCATGCCGGAGGCGCGGCTGGCCCGCGAGGCAGGCCTCTGCTACGGCTCGCTCGCCATGGTCACCGATTTCGATGTCTGGCATGAGCACGAGGAGGACGTCACGATCGAGGTCGTTCAGCGCGTGCTCGCGGAAAACATCGAGACGGGACGACGCGTGATACGCCAGATCGCATCCGAGGGCCTGTCGGCCTGCGGCAGCAGTTGCTCGCATGCGGCGACGTCGGCGTTGACCACCGCGCCAGACCATATCACCGAAGACGTGCGCACACGGCTGGATGTCATTCTCCGCGAACGCGGCGCCTGAGGTCTGCTGTGCGCTTCCGCCCAACCTTCCGCACAACCGAGTTCAACCTCCTCCTGATCCCCGCCATGCTCGCGATCGTCGGATCGTTGATGATCGTGGTCGTCGGACGCGGAACGGTCGACTGGTCGTGGAGCGATATCTGGATCAGCCTCGCCGCCTCTGGCGCTGTGCTCCTCGCGAGTATCACGTTCGGCATTCGCGGGTTCCGTGGCGATCAGGTGCTCTTCCCGATCACGGCGACGCTGGCCATGGTCGGCATGCTGATGATCCAGCGGCTACAGCCTGACCTCGTCGAGATCGACCCGGACTACAGCTTCCTCGCACAGCGCCATTTGCTCTACCTGGCGGTCGGCCTCGCCGTGATGTGGGCGGTCGTGATGCTTTCCGGACCGCTCAAGGTGGCGAGCTGGCTACGGAAGTACAAGTACACGTGGCTGCTGGTCACCCTCGCGCTCCAGGCGGCGACCTACTTCATCGGCACCGAAGTCGGCGGCGCGCGCCTCTGGATCGCGATCGGACCTATCCAGATCCAGCCGTCCGAGATCTCCAAGGTGACGCTGGTGATCTTCCTTGCCAGCTATCTCGACGAGAAGCGCGACCTGATCGGCTCCAGCTGGCAGGTGGGGCGGCTGCGGCTGCCACCGATCCCCTACCTGCTTCCGATGGGCATCATGTGGGGCGCCTCGCTCGTCCTCCTCGTTGTCCTGAACGACCTCGGGCCGGCGCTGCTCTTCTTCGGTATCTTCCTCGTCATGCTCTACATCGCCACCGGTCGGTTGGTCTACGTCGGTGTCGGGCTGGCGACCTTTGCCGCCGCGGCCTGGTTCGCATGGACCTTCTTCTCCCGCATCGAGGTCCGTGTCAACAACTGGCTCGACCCGTTCTGGGATCCGTACGGCTTCGGCTATCAGCCGATCCAGTCCGACTATGCGCTTGCCTCCGGCGGCGTCTTCGGGACCGGCTTCGGCCAGGGTCACCCGACGTTCATCTCCCAGGTCCAGACCGACTACATCTTCTCCGCGATCGGCGAGGAGCTTGGGCTGCTCGGAACACTGGCGATCGTCGCGCTGTACTTCCTGTGGGTGCTGAGGAGCTACGTCATCGCCATGCGCGCCGACGACGGCTTCGTCCAGCTCGCGGTCGCGGGCCTGGCCACCAGCCTCGGCATCCAGACGATCATCATCATCGGCGGTGTGACGCGCATTATCCCGCTGACAGGCATCACTCTGCCCTTCATCTCCTATGGCGGCAGCTCCCTGGTCACCAACTTCGGCGTGCTCGCCCTCATCCTCTACTTCTCAAGCCTGCCTCGCCGTGCCTGATCCCCGGAGCGCCCTATGACCACCGCCCTGCGAACCATCGCGATCCTCGGCGCCATTGCGCTGATCAGCTGGGGCCTGCTGATCAGTGAGGACATCAGCGACGCGCGCTGGCTGCTCCTGCTCTTCGGGGCGTGGGTCCTGCTCATCATCGGGACGAGAACGACACTCCCAACGGGACTGCCGACCTTCAACCGGAGCCTCATCCGCGTCGCGGTCGTCGTCTCGACCGTTTTCATCGTGATCACCGCGCAGCTGGTACGCATCCAGGTTGTCGAACGCGACGCCATCTATTACCGCACCGGTGTTGACGCCAGTGGCGAAGTGATCTCTAACCCCCGCCTCGTGAACCAGCAGCTCGACTTCGAGCGCGGCCGCATCTACGACAGCAACGGAGTCGTCCTGGCGGACACGGTGCTGCAGGACGACATCTACTACCGAACCTGGCCGGTTGAATCCGCGTGGCCGGTCACCGGCTACTACAGCCCATTGATGTACGGCGCGACCGGACTGGAAGCCACGTACGAGGAGGCGCTCTCCGGTCACGCGGGCAACAACCCTATCGAGCAGACGGTCCGCAGCATGCTGGGCATGCCACTCGAAGGCAGCGACCTCTACCTTACGATCGACTCGGATCTCCAGACAGCTGCAATGACGATGCTCGGAGATAGCGAAGGCGCAGTGGTCGTGCTCGACATCCAGACCGGCGCGACGCTCGTGCTCGCCTCCAATCCGGCGATCGATCCGAACCGTCTCTTCACCACCGGCACCAACGCGGACGCCGCGGCCTACTGGGACTCGCTGGTCAACAATCCGACCAGCCCGTTCGTCACCCGGGCGAACCAGGGTGTCTACACGCCCGGATCGACCTTCAAGACGGTCACCGCCGCCATCGCAATCGAGGAAGGCTTCGCGCAACCGGACAGCGTCTACGAGGACAGTGGGCAGATCGAGATCGAAGGGCGCGTGCTGCCCGAGTACAACCGGCCGGACGAATCGCGCGACCAGTGGACGCTCCAGGAGGGAATTGCCTGGTCGTTGAACGTCGTTTTCGCTCGCGTGGGTATGCAGGTTGGCGGCGAGCTGTACTGGGACTACGGCCCACGTCTCGGGTTCGGCGATCCGATCCCCTACGACGTCCCGGTCGCGGAGAGCCAGATCGCGAACGACCGAGAGGCGCTAAACGATACCAACATGGTGGCGGACACCGGATTCGGGCAGGGGCAAATCCAGATGTCACCACTCCATCTCGCCATGATCGCCGCGGCCTGGGCCAACGATGGCCAGATGATGCGGCCCTATCTCGTTCAGTCGATCAGCAGCCCTGACGGCGAGACCACCTGGACGGCACAACCGGAGGAATGGCGTCAACCGGTCTCGGCGGACACGGCCCACGAGGTCGAGGCGATGATGGTTAACGCCGTCGAGAATGGTTCGATTGGCAATGCCTACGTTGACGGCTACGTCATTGGCGGCAAAACGGGCACGGCGGAGACCGGCAGCGGCACCTCGCACTCCCTCTTCATCGGCTTTATCGGCGATCCGGATCCGCGCTACGCCGTCGCGGTCGTGCTTGAGGAGGGATCCGGAGGACTAAACAGCGCTGTCGCGATCGGTCGCGATATGCTCGTCGCAACGATCCAGCGGCCGGTCGTAACGACTGCCGACAGAGCGCTCGAAGCAGCGTACGTTCGCAGCCGAAATACCGCGCCAGCATTGGGAAATCGACCCAAAATCTGGTAAAATAGTTGCATGGTTCGTCATGCGAGTCAGACGGCCCGACGCGCGCGTCACCGTCGATTTCACCTCATGGTGCAGCGCGTCGTCGATTCGTTGCCCCCACATATCCAGCAGCTCCTGAGCGGGATCGCCATCGTCGTCGAAGACGAACCAGGCAAGGAGCAGCTCGCCGAGCTCGACCGGCGTGAGGACGAGCACACTGTGCTCTTCGGGCTCTATCAGGGCGTGCCGATGATCGATCGGACGTCCGGGTATGCCGTCCTTCCGGATCGCATCACCATCTTTGCCGGACCGCTCTCGCGCGCGTACACATCCCGTGACGAGCTTGAGGACGAGATCCGCATTACTGTGCTTCACGAGCTCGGCCATCACCTCGGGTTCGACGAGGATGGCCTCGACGCCCTTGGATTGTCATGACCTCTCTGCCACCGAGACAATCGAACGAGCCCGAGCGGCGAACCGCCCCGGGCTCGACGGCCGGTGTGCTGGACACGATCGCCGACGGCATGACGCTGGTCCTTCGGCGCCCGTGGCTGATGATCATGCCGCTGCTCGTCGATCTTGCGGTCTGGCTCTTCGTCAAAGTGCCGATGGCGCCCATGACGGAGAACGCCGCCCGCTTTATCGAGACCTCGAACGTGGCAGACGCGGAGATCGCGGCTGACAGCCTTCGCCGCCTGGGCGATCAGGTCTATGTCACCGACTTTCTCGGCCTCTTCGTCCCGTCGGTGTTCACCGGCGTGCCGCTGGATGTCGTCATGAACCAGATCGTGACGTTCATCTCGCCGGCAAGCGGGGCGGGTGTGCTGCGCGAGTCGCTTCTGGAATCGTGGCGTAATGGCCTGATGGCGCCGATCACGCCGGGGAACGATCACACTGTGACGCTCGTCGGGCTGCTGTCGCTCGCCGGCAGCACGGCCGCCTTCGCGCTCTACCGCGTGCCCCTGGCCCGTGCGATTCGGGGCGACAAAACATCGAGCTTTTGGAAAGAGCTTGGCGGCTCGTGGCTGCGATTCCTCGCCTACCTCGGCATGGTCCTCGCCGTAGCGATGGCCAGCCTCGTGCCATTCACCATGCTGGGGGTCATCTTCGCGGTCCTCGGCTTCAATGTGACCTTTGTTTTCGCGATGGCCTTGCTGATCTTCGGGAGCATGATCGGCATCTATACCTATTTCGCCGTCGACGCGATGTTGCTCCACCGTTTCGGGCCTCTTCCGGCCCTCAGGCTCAGCTTTGATGTTGGCCGCATGTACTTCGGGCAGATCGCCCGATTCGCGTTGACGTCCATCCTGATCATGTTCGGATCGATGGCGTTGTGGAACGAGACCGTCAGCACCGCACCAGGCGTCATTCTGGCGCTGGTCGGGAATGCGTTTCTCGGCACCACACTCGCCGCGTCGAGCATGTTGTTCTACACCGACCGGTTCCGCGTGATCCGGGGCATGCGCAAGCGCAAGCGCTGACAATCACCGAGCTAACGACATCCGGCCAGACAGTTCTGGAAAGGAACTCACACTATGGCAAAGGCAACACCGGTCACCGAGCCGGCGTACGGCGCTGACCAGATCCAGGTCCTCGAGGGCCTCGAAGCGGTCCGCAAGCGCCCAGGCATGTACATCGGCAGCACCGACCAGCGCGGTCTTCATCATCTTGTCCGCGAGATCGTCGACAACTCGGTCGACGAGGCGCTGGCCGGCTACTGTGACCACATCACCTGCACCATCGGCAACGACAACATCGTCACCGTGCAGGACAACGGTCGCGGGATCCCGATCGATCAGCACACCAAGCAGAAGAAGTCGGCGCTCGAGGTCATCATGACCACGCTTCACGCCGGCGGGAAGTTCGGCGGCGGAGGCTACAAAGTCTCCGGCGGACTGCACGGCGTCGGCGCTTCGGTGGTGAACGCGCTGTCGGATTGGATGGTCGTTGAAGTCCAGAAGGCGGGAGACACCAACCTCTACCGCCAGGAGTACAGCCGCGGCAAGCCACAGGGACCCGTCGAGGTCGTCGGCAAGAGCCCGAAGAGCGCGCACGGCACGCGAACCCAGTTCCGCGCCGACGTCGATATCTTCAAGAGCGGTCACGACTACAGCTACGACACGCTGGAGCAGTGGTTCCGGGAATGGGCGTATCTCACCAAGAGTCTCAAGCTGACCCTGATCGATGAGCGCTCTGACCGCCAGATGAGCTTCCTCTTCGAGGGCGGCATCGTCTCCTACGTGCGGCATCTGAACCGCAACCGTCAGCCGATCAACGACAAGGCGTTCTACGTCGAGCGGGACACCCCGGTCGGGCTGGTCGAGGTCGCGATGCAGTACAACGACTCGTTCGGCGAGGTCACGCAGACCTACGTGAACAACATCCACACCGTGGATGGTGGCACGCACCTTTCCGGCTTCAAGTCTGCACTGACGCGCACGATCAATGAATACGCGCGCAAGAACGGATTCATGAAGGGCGACGAGTCGCTCTCCGGGGATGATGTCCGGGAGGGCCTCACGGCGATCGTCTCCGTGAAGCTGGAGGATCCGCAGTTCGAAGGACAGACGAAGGGCAAGCTCGGTTCGCCGGAGATGGCCGGCGCCGTCCAGTCGGTCGTGAGCGATGCGCTCGGCGCCTACCTTGAGGAGAACCCGCAGGCAGCCCGCAAGGTGGTCGAAAAGTGCCTCACGGCCGCCCGCGCGCGCGAGGCGGCCCGCAAGGCCCGTGAGCTCGTGCAGCGCAAGGGCGGGCTCGACAACTTCTCGCTGCCGGGTAAGCTGGCGGACTGCACCGAACGTGACCCCGCCAAGTCCGAGATCTACATCGTGGAGGGTGACTCCGCCGGTGGCTCGGCCAAGCAGGGGCGCGATCGCCGCTTCCAGGCGATCCTGCCGCTGTGGGGCAAGATCCTCAACGTCGAGAAGGCGCGTCTGGACAAGATGCTCCAGAACCAGGCTATCCGCACGCTGGTGACGGCCCTCGGCACCTCCATCGGAGACCAGTTCGATATCTCGAAGCTGCGCTACCACCGCGTCATCATCATGACGGACGCGGATGTTGACGGCGCCCACATCCGGACCCTCCTGCTGACGTTCTTCTACCGGAACCTGAAGGAGATTATCGAGAACGGATTCCTGTATATCGGCCAGCCTCCGTTGTTCAAGATCCGCCAGGGCAAGAACGAGCAGTGGATTTACAACGACGCCGAGCTCGACCGGATCACTGCCGAGCTGGATGCGAAGGGGTCCAAGTACGACATCCAGCGCTACAAGGGTCTCGGCGAGATGAACCCAAACCAGCTTTGGGAGACCACCATGGACCCGGCCAGCCGTACCCTGATGCAGGTGACAATCGACGACGCCTTGCTCGCCGACGAGACGTTCGACATGCTGATGGGCGCCGCCGTGCCGCCGCGCAAGAAGTTCATCCAGACGCACGCCCGCTACGTCCAGAACCTGGACGTCTAGCGATCGCCGGGCATACCAGCCGATTGCGACGCCGCGAGCCTACGCTTGCGGCGTCGCGCGTGGAAAGGACACATCGATGCGGATTGCCGTTGACGCCATGGGCGGTGACCACGGGCCATCGATGATCGTGCCCGGTGCGGTCGAGGGTGCGCGGGCGAACGCCACCGCCATCACCCTGGTGGGCCGCGAGGACGTGATTAGGGCCGAGCTCGCCAAGGTCGACACGTCCGGACTCGATATCGAAGTCGTCCATACCGACGATGAGATCACGATGGAAGATCATCCGGCCCAGGCGGTTCGCCGCAAGCCGGAAGCGTCCATGAACGTTGCCATGCGCCTCGTGAAGGATGGCAAGGCAGGGGCGATGATCTCGGCCGGCAACAGCGGCGCCATGATGGCCTCGGCGCTGATGGTGCTGGGGCGGATCAAGGGCATTGACCGGCCCGCGATCACCTCCGGCGTCCCGAATGGCAAGGGTGGTTCGACGATGCTTGTCGACCTCGGCGCCGTGACCGATCCCAAGCCGATCAACATGGTGCAGTTCGCCGTCATGGGCGAGATCTACGCCCAAACGGTCGTCGGCATTCCTCACCCGACCATTGGTCTGCTTTCGAATGGGGAGGAAGCCTCTAAAGGCAACCAGCTCGTTCAGAAGGTCCACCCGCTCCTGAAGGCAACCGAGGGCCTGAACTTCATCGGTAATGTCGAGGGCCGCGACATCCTGAGCGGCGATGTGGACGTGGTCGTGATGGACGGGTTCACCGGCAATGTGGTGCTCAAGTCCATCGAGGGCACGGCGTCCATGCTGATGCAGGTGATCAGGTCAGAGGTTACAGCCTCGCCGATTCGCAAGATTGGCGCGCTGCTTCTGAAGCCCGCGTTCCGGGCGGTGGCAAAGCGACTTGACTATGCCGAGATCGGCGGCGCGCCGTTACTGGGCGTCGACGGAGCGGTCATCATTGCGCACGGACGATCGAACACGCTCGCCATCCGGAATGCGGTAGGGGTCGGCGTGCGTGCCGCCGAGAAGGATTTGAGAGGCCGGATCCTCGAGCGCGTCCCCGCGACGCTCGCAGGCGGTTGCCGACTCGGCCGCAGAGTAACGACTCCTGATACGAGCGAGACGACAGAAGCCCGAACCTGATGGTCCGGGCTTCTGTCGTTGCTTACATGGAATGGAGCGGGCGCTACTCGACCGCGCGCTTGAGCTGGGTTCCGGGGCGGAAGACCGGGCTCTTGCGAGCCTTGATCGTCATCTCCTCGCCGGTCTGGGGGTTGCGGCCCTGGCGCGCCGCGCGCTCGACGACCTTGAACGAGCCGAAGCCGCTGATGGTCACCTCGTCGCCCTTGGCGAGAGCATCCTCGATCGCGCTGAACACGGCGTTAACGGCCTTTGTGCTCGCCGACTCACTCTGCTCGGTCGACTCAGCAACGGCTCGTACGAGATCCTGCTTGCGCATGTCTTTCTCCTCATCCCGCCAGCCCCACACGGACCAGCAAAGGTTAACAACGGAACGGACATCCTGTTTCTATCATACGTTTCGACAGCATACCGTAGCGCGCTGGGCGCTTGCCATACTGTCTACGCACCATTGCCGCCACGACGGGCGCGTCGACGGCGTTGACGTGCTGCCTCAAAGGCAAGCAATGATCCTGCCACCGCTGCATTGAGGCTTTCCACACCGTTGGCCAGCGGGATCGACACAAGCGCGTTGCCACATGCGTGAGCACGCTCCGATGGCCCGAATGCCTCTCCCCCAACGATCATGGCTGCGGCGGATGCCCAATCGACCATATCATATTCCTCGTCGCCATCGGCTTCCGCAAGGGCCACGACGTGAAAATCGGCCAGGTACGCTTCCAGATCGTCCCACGCACGATGGGAAAACGGCACGCGATAGTGGGCGCCCATCGCCGCGCGGACCGCCTTTGGATGATACGGATCGACGCACTCGGGCGCGATCACCACGTGGTCGAGACCGGCCCCTGCCGCGGAGCGCAGCAGTGTACCCAGATTTCCCGGGTCGCGCACAGCATCCAAGATCATCACTGCCGGCCGGAGCCCGGGATTCGGCAGCTCCGGCTCATCGAGCATGGGAACAATCGCCAGCACTCCCTGGGGGTGCGCCGTGTCGCTGAGGTCGTCGAACAGGCTTGACGCCACGCGCCGCAGCGGCACCCCGAGCGGGATCCGCTCCAGAAGGCTCGCATCGGTATCTTCACGCAGATACACAGTGCGCGGCGTGATGCCCGCCACGATTACGTCGTTCACGGCGCGCACGCCCTCAACGACAAACGCCCGCTCCTGCAGCCGGATCTTCCGGCGCTGAAGCGAGCGTATCGTCTTGATACCCGGGTTCGCAGGGCTGGCAATGACCTCGATCAGTCGATCGCTCTGCGACGGCATCAACGGGTGCGCTAGGCCTGGGCGGCCGGCAGGTTGCTCTTGGCAACCTCAACGACGGCGGCGAACGCCTCTTCGTCCCGCACCGCGATGTCGGCGAGCATCTTCCGGTCGACTTCGACGCCGGCGAGGCTCAGGCCATGGATCAGCTTGCTGTACGGCAGCCCGTTCAGGCGGCTGGCGGCATTGATGCGCTGGATCCACAGGCGGCGGAAGTCGCGCTTGCGGTTGCGCCGGTCGCGATAGGCGTACTGCAGGGCATGCATGAGCGACTCATGCGCGCGCTTGTAAAGGCGATTCCGGGTTCCGCGATGACCCTTGACCTGCTTCAGGACGCTTCGGTGACGGCGGTGGGCAGCCACGCCGCGCTTAACTCGTGCCATTGTTCACTTACCTCAGTTCGTACTTGTTTCAGCAGGTATGTTAATCGAGACCGTTCGGCAGCATTCGCCGGACGCGCTTGACCGTGGCATCGTTCATCACGAGCATCCGGTCGAACTGGCGCTTCACGCGCGCGGACTTCTTACGGCGGCGGTGGCTCTTCATGCCCTTGGCGTGCATGATCTTGCCCGTCGCCGTGATCTTGAAGCGGCGCTTCGCACCCTTATGCGTTTTGATCTTACCCAGCTTGCTTCCCACTCTGATCCTCTCTCTCCGCCGGTTCGCTCCTCTGGCGGACCGGGGCCATATACATGGTCATCGTGCGGCCCTCCATGCGAGCGGCCTGCTCGATCACACCATGATCCTTCAGCTGTTCAGCAAGGCGATCAAGCAGGACTCTCCCAAGCTCCGGGTGCGTGATCGACCGCCCACGGAACAGGACCGCCAGCTTGACCTTGTCACCGGACTCAAGGAAGCGCTGGGCCTGACGACCCTTCACATCCAGGTCATGCTCGCCGATCTTCGGCTCGACCCGGACTTCCTTGACCTTGACGACATGCTGATTCTTTTTGGAATCGCGCTCTTTTCGGCTTTGTTCGTACCGGAATTTGCCATAATCCATGAGGCGGCAAACGGGCGGTGACGCGTTGGGCGCAACCTCGACAAGGTCGAGTCCTCGTTCACGGGCCATCTCGAGAGCTTCCCGGGTTGGGATGACTCCGATCTGGTTTCCCTCATCGTCGATGAGGCGCACCTCGCGTATACGAATTCGCTCGTTGACGCGTGTCTGCACTGGTCTGGAAATAGCTTGCCTCCTGAACTCTCATGCTCGTGCCGCGGGCATACCAAAATACGTCGACGAAAACGCCACGCGTCGCTCCGCCGGCACAGTGCTCAAATATACACGGTAAACTGGCCAGAAATCAACCAAATCGACCAGCTCCGGGCATCTATACGGACCTCTGTAGCACCCCGCGTGCCACGCGTTCGTCGTCTGCCAGTTGGCGGACCAATGCGTCCAGGCTCGGAAAATCCTGATCCGGCCTCAGGTGGTCGACGAACGATGTCACGAGCGTTTGACCGTAGAGATCACCGTCGAAATCGAACAGGTGGGTTTCGATCATCCGCTCGCCGGTATTCACGGCGGGACGCGTCCCGATGTACGTCATCGCGGGCAGATCGCTGTCGTGGCCCTCGACGCGTGCTAGCGAGGCGTAGATGCCGTCCGGCAGACGAATGAGCCCTGCTGGCGGTGCCACGTTCGCGGTCGGAAATCCGATTTGCCGCCCGATCTGCGAGCCATGCTCGACGACGCCGGCAACGTCGAACGGATGCCCCATCAGGTGCGCCGCCATGCGGGCGTCGCCTCGGGAAATTAGACCCCGCACCTCCGTGCTGCTGACCTGGTGCCCCTCGAAATCGATGCGGTCAACGACGTGAACCTCCGTGCCGTGCTCGCGTGTCAGCTCGCGAATCCGCTCCGGTGTGCCCTCACGGTTGTGGCCAAGCGCGAAATCTTGCCCCACCCACATCTGGCGAAGCGGCCCGACGGCCATCAGCATGTCCATGAAAGCTCCGGCGGTCACGGCCGCCATTTGGCGATCGAACTGCAGCTCGACGACCGCGTCCGCGCCATGCAGCACGAGCAGGTCCCGACGCCGGGCAGCCGTCAGGATGCGCCCGGTGAAGACCTCGGGCCGGAAGAGTTGGATGGGGAGCGGCTCGAACGTCAACACGACGAGTCGCGCGCCGATCGAGTCCGCCTGCTCGCGCGCAAGGCTGAGGATGTGCTGGTGGCCGCGATGCACGCCATCGAACGCCCCCACGGTGACGACCGTCGGTGCCGCGGGAAGATCGGCGATACGCTGAAAAACCTGCTCCGACACGCTTGTCACGACTCCACCACTACCTTCGCTGGACGCAAGACCCCGCCACCGTCGTCAGTCTCTCCGACCCCGAGCCAGGTGCCGCCGCTATCGTACACGCGTACGCGTCCCGTTGCCCCAGGCACGTCGATCGGGTTGCCATTTCGCCAGGACGCCGCCTCCCTGTCGTCCACAACGACGGCGGGAAACGACCACAGCGCCGCGTCCGGGTGCGTAGCGATCTGCTCCCACGGTTCTGTCGCAAGCAGAGGTTCCAACTCCTCGAGCCGGACCGCGTCGTTGAGGGTAAACGGCCCCGTCGCAACCCGCACGAGGTTCGACATGTACGCCCCGCATCCGGCATTCTCACCCAGGTCGCGCGCCAGCGAGCGGATATACGTCCCCTTCGAGCAATGCACGAAGACCGTCGCGACAGGCGGCTCCCAATCGATCAGCTCGATCGCATGGATCGTGATAGGTCGCGGCGGCACGTCAATCTGCTCGCCCTTCCGCGCGAGTTCGTACATGCGCTGACCATCGACCTTGATCGCG
Organism: uncultured Chloroflexia bacterium; assembly: GCA_963741805.1. Classification (GTDB taxonomy): domain Bacteria; phylum Chloroflexota; class Chloroflexia; order Thermomicrobiales; family UBA6265; genus UBA6265. The sequence continues at coordinate 148,516 of CAVUJR010000003.1, read as the reverse complement.
GAGTGCATCGGCGGCACCTGGAGTTGCGGGCCAGCGAACGAGGCGACCAACGCCTCGATCTGCGCATCGGCCAGGCCAGTCGCGTCACAAACGTCTGTAACGACGCCATCGCCATCCGCCGAGTCGGTGGTGACCCCGAACGTGACCTCGGCGACGTACGCCTTGCTCGCATCGGACAGATATTCGACCGTGCGCGTCGCCAGGCCAACGGCAATCGGCAAAACGCCCGTCGCCGCCGGGTCTAAGGTGCCCGCATGGCCGACACGACGCTCTCCGAGTATGCGCCGCACGCGCCCCACGACGTCGTGGCTTGTCATGCCCGCCGGTTTGTCGATGATGAGATACCCGTGGTAGAGGCCACGCGTCTTCCGCTTGGCCATCAGTCGATGACGACGTCCGACACGTAGGAGGGCTCGCTGGTGTCTTCTTTGGCCTGAATCAACTTCGCCACGCCGTCCAGGAAGACCTGTTTCGCGTCGTCGTCGCCGTCGATCTGCACGCCGGCCGCGCGAGGGTGACCTCCGCCGCCAAACTGAGCGGCGATGGCCGCCACGTCGACATCCTCGGTCATGCTCCGCATCGACACGCGCCAGCCGTTGTCGCTCTCATGCAGGAGCGCCGCGGCACGTGAGCCTTCGGTGCCGACAAGGAAGTTGACCATGCCCTCTGATTCGCTCTTCTGCGCGCCACACTCGTCGAATGCCGCCTGGGGAAGTTCGGTCCAGATCAGCTGACCGGTCCACTGCACATTTCGCAGCGCCGCACGCCACAGGCACACGGACGACTTCGGCTTAAGGCGGAACAGGGCGTTGACGATCGGTACCGGATTCCCGCCCGAATCAACGAGGTCTGCCGCTGTGCGCATCGTGCGCGCCGTGGTGGACTCCGTACGCAGGCCGAGCGTATCGCCATAGATGCCCGCGAGCAGGCACTGGGCGATATCCTTGGTCAGCACGACGCCCCAAACAGCGAGGATATCGGTGACCACCTCTGTCGTGGACGCGGCCTTCGGTTCGACGATGTTCACCACCCCGAAGTTGTCGTTGGTGATGTGGTGATCGATGTTGACGATCGGCACGGAGCCGTCGACACGCGACGGATCGTCGCGGTAGAAGCCCGCCAGCCGTGTCCGATCCGAACAGTCCGCCATGAGCAGCATGTCGTACTCGGGCAACTCGTCGACTCCATACAGTACGACGTCGTCGACCTTCGGCAGGAACTCGAGGGAATGCGGCACCTCGCCGTCCGTCACCAAGACGACCGACTCGATGTCGTTCTGCTCCAGCGCCATCTTCAGCGCCAGGACAGACGACATCGAGTCCGCGTCCACATTCTGGTGAGTCGGCAAGAGCACACGACGCGCCTGCTTCAGCTGCGCGAGCGCCTCCGTGGCGGAAGCGCTGTCGAGTTTCCAGCCTGAGGTCATGACGTCTCCTGTCCAGAACCGTCATCCGCATCCGGCAATGGGTGCGAGCGTCGGAACGCCTCGTCCTGCTCCCGGACCTCGCGCAGCGCCTGCGCGATCTGATGCGCGTACTCCATTGAGCGGTCGTCCCGGAACTCTAGCTCGGGGATCTGGCGCATGCGAAGGCGAGGCTTGAGGTGGTGGCGAATAAACCCGGAGGCCTTCTCCAGCGCGGCGAGCGTTGCCGCCCGCTCCTCATCCTCGCCGAAGACGCTCACAAAGACCCGGGCGGTGCGGAGATCCGGGGGGACCTCCACCCGGGTGATGCTGAAGAACCCGATGCGCGGGTCCTTCACTTCGCGTCGGATGATGTCGTCGAGCTCCTCTTTGAGGAGCTCGCCAACCTGTCGTGTCCGTCGTGTCACGGTCGTTCTCGACCTTTCCTGGGCAGATTGAGTCTCCGCGGGGGGCCTTAGCTCCGCGCGACTTCCTCGCGATGGAGGAACTCGATCTGGTCGCCCACCTGGATGTCGTTGAAACCGTCCATCCCAAGACCGCACTCATAGCCGGCCGCCACTTCGCGGACATCGTCCTTGAAGCGCTTCAGCGAGCTGATGCCGCCCTCGAACATCACGGTACCGCTCCGCAGTACGCGCGCCTTCGAGTTGCGGTTGATCTTGCCGTCCAGGACGTACAGACCGGCCACGACATCGTTGTTCGGGAGCTTAAAGGTGTCGCGGACTTCGGCATAGCCGTCCGTGACGTCCTTGAAGACCGGCGCGAGCAGGCCCGTCATGGCCTTCTTCACGTCGTCCAGCAGCTCATAGATGATCGTGTAGAAGTGAACGTCAACGCCGGCAGCGTCAGCTGCGCGCTTGGCCGCCACGTCCGGCCGGACATTGAAGCCAACCACGATCGCGCCCGTCGTCTGCGCCAGCGAGATGTCCGACTCGGAGATCGCGCCGGTCGCCGCCAGTGCAATCGAGAGGGTTACGCCCTGCTCGATGTCCTCATTCAACTTCAGCAGCGCGTTCTGGATCGCTCCGAGCGAGCCCTGTACGTCCGCCTTCAGGATCACGCGCAGCTCGGCCGTCTTGCCCTCCTGCACCTGGTCATACAGGTCAGTGAGCTTCAGCGGCCGGTTGTCGGTGAGCCCCTCAAGGCGCTTCTGTACCTGGCGCTGCTCGGCGAGCTGGCGGGCAACCTTCTCGTCCTCGAACGTCAGGAATGTGTCACCGGCTTCCGGAACCTCCATGAGGCCCATGATCTCGACCGGCGTGCTCGGCCCCGCCTTGCGGATGCGCTTGCCGCGATCGTCGAACATGGCCTTCACGCGGCCCCAGGTTGTGCCAGCGACCACCACGTCACGCATGTTGAGCGTGCCGTTCTGCACGAGCAGCGTCGCGACCGGGCCGCGGCTGCCGTCCACACGCGCCTCGATCACCGCACCTTCGGCGGGAACGACCGGGTTCGCGCGCAGCTCGTTCACGTCAGCGACCAGCAGGAGGACCTCGGTGAGATCGTCCAGCCCGATCTTCTCCTTCGCCGAGACCTCGACGAAGGGCACCTCACCGCCCCATTCTTCCGGCATCACCTGCAACTCGGCGAGCTGCTGCTTGATGCGTTCGGGATTGGCGGACGGGAGGTCGACCTTGTTCACCGCGACCACCAGGGGCACGTTCGCCGACTTGATGTGGGCGATCGCCTCGCGCGTCGTCGGCATGACACCGTCGTCCGCGGCAACCACCAGCACGGCGATGTCGGTGACCTGCGCTCCACGGGCCCGCATGGCCGTGAACGCCTCGTGGCCCGGGGTGTCGAGGAAGGTCAGCTTCCGCCCCTGGCTCTCAATCTGGTACGCGCCGATGTGCTGGGTGATGCCACCGGCCTCTCCCTCGGCCACATTGGTGGAGCGAAGGGCATCCAGGAGCTTGGTCTTGCCATGGTCAACGTGGCCCATGATGGTCACCACCGGCGGACGCACAACAGCGTCCGGGTCCTCCATGCCAGAGGCCTGCCGGCTCTCGAAGTCGGCGACGCGGACCTTGGCCTCGGTGTCGGCCTCGTGCGTCTCCCAGCCCATTTCCTCGGCGACCTGAGCCGCGGTGGCATAGTCGACCTGCTGGTTGAGGTTCGCCATGATGCCGATTTTCATCAGCTCACGGATCACCTCGATGCCGGACACCTCCATCTTATCGGCGAGCTCCGCAACGGAGAGTACCGGAGGAAGGGTGATCGGTTCGCGGACGACAGGTGCGGCCCGCTTCACTGCGACGGTACGCGCACCGCTCCCGCCACTGCGTCGTCCACGTCCTTTCCCGCCACTCCGGCGAGTGCCGCGTCCTACTGTGTCGGTCATAGTGCTGACTCCTTCGAATCTACCGTCGGCTCGTCTTCTCCCGTGTCGAGGTGGTGACCAGCGGCAAATTCCCGTAAATGCGTTAACGATTCTTCGGAGGGCGTGGTCCTCAGCGCTCTCGCGAGGATCGGCGTCGTCACCGCCTTCTGCCAACACCCTGCCTTGTCACAGAGATAGGCGCCCCGGCCGTTCTTGCGGCCGGTGAGGTCGACCTCGATGGCGCCCTCCCCTGTGCGGACGATCCGGGTCAGCGCCCTCTTGGCGTCCGTCTCCCGGCACACCACGCAGGTGCGCTGGGGGACGTGCTTCTGGCGCGGACCCGAGCGTCGCTTTCCGGACGTTACGGTACCTGACTGAGGCATCGTCTAGTGTGCCTCCTTTCAGGCATTCGCATCGCCCGGAGCGGCGGCGGCATTGAACTCCATCTCGTCCATGTCATCGAGGGGCAATCGCTCCCCGCTGGCCTGGTCGAAGCGGGCTCGCAGCTCCCGCTCATAGAAGATCTCGACGACGCCGTCCTGGATATCGACATCCACCTGGCGACGATACAGATCCTCCGAGAGCGGTCCAAACGTCGCGCCGGCGACCTCGACCATGCCATCGGCCTGGACGGCGCGCGGCTGGCGTCCCTGCCAGCTGAAGTCCGGCATCATGCCGCCGGCCGAACTGGCCGCCTGGCGCAGGAAGTCTTCGCCCGCCTGGAGCAGCGACTCCGGACCCTTGATGTCGATCCGCCAGCCGGTCAGCTTGTACGCGAGGCGCGCGTTCTGGCCTTCTTTGCCGATCGCCAGCGACATCTGGTCGCTCGGCACGATCACGGTCGCGACGCGCTGGTCGTCCCCATCAGCGAGCGAGACATTCGTCGGCTTCGCCGGGCTCAGCGCGTTCGAGATGAACGTGGCGACGTCCGGCGACCACTCGATCACGTCAATCTTCTCACCATAGAGCTCATTGACGATGTTCTGGATACGGACGCCACGGACACCGACACAGGAGCCGACCGGGTCGACCTTCTCCTGCCGGGCCGCCACGGCGACCTTGGAGCGCAATCCGGGCTCCCGGGCGATCTCCATGATCTCGACCGCACCGCTCTGGATTTCCGGCACTTCCTGCTCGAAGAGCCGGCGGATCAGCCGCGGATCGGAGCGGGAGACGATGAGCTGCGGTCCGCGCGCATGGGCGTTGACCTCGGTCAACAGGACCTTGAGGCGCTGGTTCGGGCGGTAGCGCTCCGTCGGCACCTGCTCGCGCGCCGGCATCACCGCTTCGGCCTTGCCGAGCTCGATGATCACCGCGCGGTTGTCGGCGCGCTGGACGATGCCGCTCAGCACCTCGCCTTCCTTGTCCTGATATTCCTTGTACACCGTCTCGCGCTCGAAGTCGCGGATGCGGGTGTGGACCACCTGCTTCACAGTTTGCGCGGCGATGCGCCCGAAGTTCTCGGGGGTGCGGACGATCCTGATCTCGTCGCCGAGAACGGGGACCGGCACGTACTGCTTCGCGTCACTGACGGAGATCTCGAGCTCAGGGTTGGACACGTCCTCAACGATCGTCTTGACGACGACGACCTGCATCTCGCCGGTCGTCTTGTCCAGCTCGACCCGCACGTCCTCTTCGGAGTTGGCGTTCTTCTTGTAGACAGAGGTCAGTGCCTGCTCCACCGAGCTGAGCACGGCCTCGCGGGGGATCCCGCGCTCGGCCGCGATTTGGGCGATCGCGGTGTAGAGATCACTCTTCATCCCGCACACCTCCTGCACATGCAAATTCTTGCCAATAGAAATAGGCCGAAGTGGTGTCGGCCAGATCTTGTCAATCTGAGAATGCCCCCGAACAACAAGAAACGCGGGCGTGGGCCCACGTTCGATCCCACCGTGTTCGGTTACGGAAGAACAATACCATTAATGGCACCCGGCTTCAATACGAAACGGATCGACCACCGGGCGCGTGCTATAAATGCGAGCAGGTGCGGCCGGCGCACGCCAGCCATGCATGTTCCCTCGATCTCTCGGCCGCGCGGAGCCCGTCCCGGCCTACCCCTTCACCGAGAAAGGTCCCATGCAGGATCCCGGATTAAACCATCGTCTCCAGCAGCGCTCGCGCCGCTCGGGATTCATGATCGGCCTCACCATGGCCGTCACGCTCGCCGTATGCGTGGGCAGCTTCACATTCATCTTCGCCCAGTTGGAGCCCGTCGTCGGTGACTTCGTCTCGGACAGCGAGGCGGAAGCGGTCGCCACGGTAACGCCGGACGTCGCCGAGGCGCAGCCAACCGAGGCGCCCGCCGGTGACAACCAGCAGCAGCAAGCCGCATCGCAGCCAACAACGGAGCCGACGGAAGCGCCGGATCCGACCAAAGAGCCGACACCGGACGACAACGAGTTCACCCCCGACTACCAGATTGACAGCCCGGCCCCGGTCAATCTCCGCGCGGGCCCGAGCGTCAACGACTCCGGCGAGCCCATCGTGGCCCTGCCGATCGACGCCCCGCTGATGTACCTCGATGAATCAGCCCCGACGGAGGACCCTGAGGGAGATGGCCTCGGCGATGGCCAGGTGTGGATGAAGTTCCGCACCGAGGACGGCGAGGAAGGCTGGGTTCGCGAAATCGACGTTACCGAGTACACACCGTAGGAGCACCACATGCAGCAGGTCACGATCATTGGACTCGGCCTCATAGGTGGATCGATCGGCATGGCGTTGCGCCGCTGGTCGGCCCAGAATGGCAACGCGCTGAAGGTCATCGGCTATGACGCCGATATGGACAAGCAAAACCTCGCCAAGTCGAAGGGTGCCGTGGACGGAACGGCCTGGAACCTCGGCGAAGCGGTCAAGAACGCTGACGTCGTCGTGCTCGCAACCCCGGTCGGCGCCATGAAGGAACTGTTCGACGACATCACACCGAGCCTGAAGCCCGGAGCGATCGTCACCGATACTGGCTCCACCAAGACGGACGTTCTCAAGTGGGCCGCCGGCCTGCCCGACACCGTCTCGTTCGTCGGTGGTCACCCGATGGCCGGGAAGGCGGAGAGCCTGGAAGGCGCGGACGCCGACCTGTTCAAGGGCGCAACCTGGATCGTGACGCCATCTCCGACCGCCAGCGAGTCGGCGATCAAGAACGTGCTTGGGCTCATCGCCGCGGTCGACGCCGAGGCCTTCTTCACCGAGCCGGAAGAGCATGACTCCTACGTCGCAGGCGTGAGCCATCTTCCAATGGTCACCGCCGCCGCGCTCGTCACCACCGCGACCGCCGATCAGTCATGGCGCGATATGAAGACCCTGGCCTCGTCCGGATTCCGGGATACCACGCGCGTGGCACTGGGCAGCCCGGAGATGCACCGTGACATCTCGCTGACCAACCGCCAATCGCTCGTGCGCTGGATCGATCAGTTCGTCGGCACGCTCGAGGAGTTCAAGGGCTACCTGGCGGACACGGATGAGGACGCCGCGCGAGAGAACATTCACCGCTTCTTCGCCAACGCGCAGGAGCAGCGCGCACGTGCGGAGTCGACGCCGAGCCGCCGGACCGAGGATGACGACCCGTCGTCCGACCTGAAGGGCGAAACCGTGTCCCAGGCTGTCGGACGCATGTTCCTCGGCGGGTTCGCGAAACGCGACCGAAAGCGGTAGCGGGCTACTCCGTTCAACCGCCTGCTGGAAAGAGTCATACCCGGATGCCATTCGATACCCCGTCGCGGCGTGAGCCTGCGGATACCGGCGCGCACGTCGAGCGAGAATCCGTTCACAGGGCGCTTTCCGGGGCCGCGTTTGTCAGCCGGTTCATTGCCCTGGCGCCGATCCTGGCGACCGCTCTGTCGGCGATCGCGGTGCATCTCTACGGCACAGCCTTCGTCGCCATCGCGATGTGGCATGCGTTGACCGGCGGCCAGCCGAACGAAGACGGCCTGAAGCACCTGACCCTGCAGCTGGTCGAGGCGACCGACGCCTTCCTGCTCGGGACCGTGCTCTACATCGTTTCGATCGGCTTCTTCCAGCTCTTCATCGACAGTGACCTGAACATCCCTGCGTGGATGCACATCACCAACCTGGACCAGCTCAAATCGAAGCTGATCGGGGTCATCGTGGTGCTGCTCGGCGTGTCGTTTCTTGGGAAGGTGAGTAACTGGACGAATGGCACTGACATCGCTTATCTGGGCGTGTCAATTGGCGCTGTCATCATCGCGCTCGCCTATTTCGGTTTCCGCGCTCACGAAGAGCACTGATCACGGAACGAGTGCCCATTCTCCCGGCAGCTCGTATTGGAACAGGACGTTGATCGGCTCGCCATCCACGCGAATCCGACCCCGGTCGCGGCGCTCCAGGTTCGCGTAGCTGTTCTGGATCTGGATGATCCGCCGCTCCTTGAGGTTGAACACGACGAGTCCCAACCGGCCCGGCACGAGGCTTCGCTGTCGGGTCCCGGTGTCCATGACGCGAAATGCCGGGTGCCCGATGCGATCGCCCTCCGCGATCACCTCGTGGAACGAATCGCTTATCGCATCAACGTTATGCTCGTCAAACTGCATGATCTGCGATCGCACAGTGGCCGCCCACTGGGCATCGAAGGCATGCGCGTACGCGAGCAGCTGAGCCCCGCTCGACGCACCCTGCGTGATGGCCGCTGCCAGCACCTTAAGACCGTGCGGCGGGGCGAGGAACGACACCGTCCCGCGCTCGTCGATCACGTTGACGCGATAGTGGTTTCGGGGGCGAGAAGCGGAACGCGCGACCATAATGGAAACGTCCTTGATTCCTGATTCGGGGTGTGACCGGTAGGGTACCATACAGGTCAGAACTGCCGGCATCGTTACAGGAAAGCGTACACGCCTCATGCCCTCCTCCGCGCAGCCGACCGGCTCGCCCGGCGACAACTCCGCTAAGTCACGGCTCGAACGAGAGATCGAAGAGATCCTGGAGAAATCAGAACGCGAGCATCCGCTCCCACCTCCCACCCCAATCCGTCCTCCGAAACAACGCCGTCGCCTGCGTGACTTCAGCGACCGCATGCAAACCGTAGACGCGAGGCAGCTCGGCGGCCCGCTTCGGCAGTTGCTCGAGGGCGCGTCGCTCTTCCTCGCGTTGATGCTCGGCATTGTTGCGCTCCTGTTGAGCGGCGTTTCCCCGTTCCTCGCGACCTTCGTCGCCATCGCCGCCGTTGTGGCACTCTTCTGGCCGGTCATCGCGCGTCGAAATGGGCCTGCGTCGACGGAAAAGATGTGGCGTGGCCGCGTGATTGAGAGTCGTCCGATGACATCCGACCCGCTCGGGCAGGTGCGGGCCTGGCTCCGCCGCAAGAACCTGATGAAGTGATCGCGACAAACAAGGGAATCGCCACATGCCGAGGGTCGTCTCCGACATCGTCGACGTCTATGTCTTTCGCCGCCTGAACGCGCGGGTGCAGTTCCTGCTGCTTCAGCGGAGGCCGGACGTCGCGTTGCCGCACACCTGGCAGTCGTTCCACTCGCAGATCCGGATCGGCGACACCACGCTCGAAACCGTACGCCGTGCAGTGAAGGACCTCTGCGGCCTGAACGTTCACGAGACGTACTCCGCCGACTATGTGAACCAGTTCTATGACGAAGGCCGCGACGCGATGGTCCTTGCTCCTGTATTTGCCGTGACGGTCCGCCCGCAGGCGCCGATCGACCTCGGTCCGGACTTCCGCGACGCCGCCTGGTTCGACAGCGACGAGGCGACCGCTCGCCTCGCCTTCTCGGGTCAGCGATGGGCCGTTCGCCATATCGACGAAATCATGGGCATGGGGGAGGCCGAAGCCAGCATTTACCGCATCGAACCCACGACGCCGCAACCCGAGCATCAGGAACACGACGCGAGGGACGAGTGGTTCGACGACAATACCCTTGCCGGACTGGAGCAGGAGCCCATCCAGGGAGCCATCATCGACGACGACGAAGACGGCGATAACCGGAACGATCCTGACCGCGAACCATGAGAACATGCCGGTAGAACGCGGTATAATCGAACAGATGATCTATCCCCACCCGACAATCCGGAGGCCACATGCCGAACTTTAAGATCGTCTCCGATCTCAAGCCGACCGGCGATCAACCCACCGCAATTGAACAGCTGAACGAGGGCCTCGAACAGGGCGAGAAGTTCCAGACCCTGCTCGGCGTGACCGGCTCCGGCAAGACGTTCACGATGGCGAACGTCATCGAGCGCATCAACCGCCCAACGCTGGTTCTCGCCCATAACAAGACCCTCGCGGCCCAACTCTACTCCGAGTTCAAGGAGTTCTTCCCGCACAACGCGATCGAGTACTTCGTCTCCTACTACGACTACTACCAGCCGGAAGCGTATGTGGCCCGCACCGACACCTTCATTGAGAAGGATGCGGACATCAACGAGGAGATCGACAAGCTTCGCCACGCCGCGACCAGGTCGCTGCTCACCCGCCGCGACACATTGATCGTCGCCTCCGTCTCCTGCATCTTCGGTCTCGGCACACCGGAGGAATACGCGAAGACGATGATCCACCTCATGCGTGGTCAGCAGGTGCGCCGCGACAAGGTCCTTCGCCAGCTCGTCGACATCCAGTACGACCGGAACGACATGGTGCTCGAGCGCGGCAACTTCCGCGTACGCGGCGATACCCTCGAGGTGTACCCGGCCTATGAGGAGATCGCGATCCGTATCGAATTCTTCGGCGACGAGATCGACCGTATCGTCGATGTCGACCCGCTGACGGGCGAGATCCTCACAGAGCGCGACGACATCGCCATCTACCCGGCGAAGCACTTCGTGACCACCGACGACATGATGAAGGTGGCGATCCGAGACATCGAGAACGAGCTGCAGGAGCGACTGAAGGAGCTCGAGGACCACGGCAAGGTGCTCGAGGCGGCGCGTCTCAGGCAGCGGACGATGTACGACATCGAGATGATGCAGGAGGCGGGATACTGCGCCGGCATTGAGAACTACTCGATGCACCTCTCGCGCCGGAAGTTTGGCGAGCAGCCGTCGACGCTGCTCGACTACTTCCCGGATGACTTCCTGATGATCGTCGATGAGTCGCACATCACCCTCCCGCAGGTACGTGGCATGTTCGGCGGCGATCGGTCGCGCAAGGACGTGCTCGTCGAATACGGCTTCCGCCTGCCCTCGGCACGAGAGAACCGACCGCTTACCTTCCCTGAGTTCATCGGCATGATCGACCAGGCGGTCTTCGTTTCGGCGACACCCGGCCCGTACGAGTACGAGCACTCAACGAGCATCGTCGAGCAGGTGATCCGGCCCACCGGTTTGCTCGATCCCCAGATTTCCGTGCGGCCGACCAAGGGCCAGATCGATGACCTCGTCGCCGAGATCAACGCCCGCGTCGCTCGCAACGAGCGCGCGCTCGTCACCACACTCACCAAACGGATGGCGGAGGACCTCTCCGACTACCTCAAGGAGATGGGTATTCGCACCCACTACCTCCACAGCGAGGTGGACACCTTCGAACGCGTCGAGATTCTCCGCGACCTCCGGCTCGGCATCCACGATGTGGTCGTCGGCATCAACCTCCTCCGCGAGGGTCTCGACTTGCCAGAAGTGTCACTTGTCGCCATCCTAGACGCGGACAAGGAGGGGTTCCTCCGGTCCGAGGGCGCGCTGATCCAGACGATTGGCCGCGCGGCCCGCCACGTTGACGGCACCGTGGTCATGTACGCGGATACAGTGACCCGCTCGATGCAGGCGGCGATCGACGAAACGTATCGTCGCAGGAAGATCCAGGAGGACTACAACGTCGAGCACGGCATCCAGCCGCGCGGCATCGTCAAGCAGATCAAGGACCTCACGGATCAGGTGCGCGCGGTGGCCGAGGAAGCCGCCGCATACAGCACCGACGGCACGGAGAAGACGGGCGTCATCCACGAGATCCCGCGTGACGAGCTCGCCCGGATGGTGAAGAACCTGGAATCGCAGATGAAGCAGGCCGCGAAGGACCTGGAGTTCGAGAAGGCCGCCCTGCTACGCGACCAGATCGTGGAGCTTCGCCGCATCATCGAGGTCGACCCGGTACTTTCCCGGTAGATTCAGCCAGTCGACCGCCATTGAAAGGACACCCTGTGAACCGACAGAAGACCTCTCGCGCCGCGGCGCTGCTGCTCAGCGCCACGCTCACCCTCGGGGCCGCTGCCCCGATCGTCGCGCAGGACAGCACGCCTCCCTCTGAGACAGAGCTCGTTTCCGAGACAGCAAGTCAGCTTCCGCCGGCCGACCTCCCCTCGATGAACGAACAGGGCCACACGTTCGAGGTCTCCTCGACGTTCAGCGGCACCTTCGCCGACGTCGGGATAGAGGCCCCGGTGTATGCCATGCAGGTTAAGACCTACACCGCTGAGGACGTCCAGGCTTCAGCCGCGAAAATCGGTCTGGAAGGAGACGTCCAGAACCTTGGCAACGACACCTATGTCGTTGAAGACGACAGCGGCTCGCTCTATGTCACGCCCGGACGCATGCAATACATCTCCTCCGAGCAGGCGTCCGAGGGCGACCTACCGAGCGACGAGCAGGCGGTCGCGGCCGGTCGCGACTGGCTCCGCACGAACGGCATGCTCCCGGCCAACGTTGGCGAAGGCGCGATCATGGCGCGCATCGAAGATCCGGGACGGGTTGTGGTCTCCTTCCAGCCTCTCGAGCCCTCCCCGCTCATCTCGGCCACGCCGAACGTCACCGCGACGGTCACCACGGGCGGCAAAGTGATCGAGGCGACGTACAACTGGGCGGAGCTGGTCGCGGGCGACGTCTACCAATTGCGTGGCGCCGAAGCGGCCTGGAGCGAGGTCGAGGGACGGCGTGCATGGATCGACGCCAGCCTGCCCACAGACGTTTTCGAGCCTGGCATGACGGTCGGTGGGTCGATCGAGTACACCCGCGTGTCCATCGCCTATACCACCTCAGGCATCCCCGGTCAGCAACAGTACTTGCAGCCGGTCTACGTTTTCTCGGGTGAGTTGAAGGCTGACGGGTCTGACCAGACGTTCCCGGTTCGCGCCTACGTCCCCGCGTTGATCAACAGCAACCAGCCGGTCGGTTAGGCGAATGTCGCACGAAACGCCCACGATCCTGGTCCTGAACGGCCCCAACCTCAACATGCTCGGCACCCGCCAGCCGGAGATCTACGGCAACCGAACGCTCGACGACATGATGTCCCGACTCCGCGATGTTGCGGAGTCGGGCTCGCCGTCCGTGAAAGTGCGGACCTTCCAGTCGAACGTCGAAGGCGAGCTGATCGGCGAGATCCACACTACCGGCCGCGAGGCGGACGGCATCATCATCAATGCCGGGGCGTTTACGCACTACAGCATTGCCCTGCGCGATGCCCTCGCCTCCATCGATACTCCGGCAATTGAGGTCCACATTTCGAATATTCATGCGCGAGAAGAGTTCCGGCATCATTCGGTGATCGCCGCCGTTGTGGTGGGCCAGATCGCCGGACTCGGAGAAGACGGCTACCGCCTTGCGCTCGAGTGGTTCCGTGCATCGCTATCCAACGAACGGAGTGACACCTGATGGCAGAAGAACGGATTCGTCGCGCCCGTACCCTGCTCGACGAAACGGGCGTCGAGGCGATCCTGGTCACGAACGGCACCAACCGTCGCTACCTCACCGGCTTCACCGCTGAGGATCACGCGGCCGACGAGCTGAGTGGCGAAACGCTGATCACCCGCGAGGGTGTGCTGCTCTTCGCGCCGTCAACCAACCTGCCATGGGCGAAGTCCGAAGCGTATGAGGGTGTGAACGTCCTCCCGCAGGAGCGCCGCTGGACCGATTCGGTCGCGGCGACGATCCGCGAGATGGACGTGTCCCGCATCGGGTTCGAGGACGCAACGACGACCGTGGCGGTCTATAACCAGTTGCTGGAGAGCCTTGGCGATCATGCGGTTGAGCTGGTCCCGATCGGCGCCGCGGTCGACACTCTGCGGGCTGTGAAGACCGACGATGAGATGGCCATGCTCGAAACGGCGCTGCGCATGACGGACGAAGCGTTCACCGCCGCCGAGCGTCGCATCGAAGCCGGCATGACGGAAAAGCAGGTGGCCGGGTTCGTCCGCGAGGAGCTGCGTAACGCCGGAAGCGAAGGCGAGGCATTCGACACGATCGTTGCCTCGGGACCGAACGCCGCCAAGCCTCACCATGCGCCAGGCAACCGCGTCATTGAAGAAGGCGAACCGGTCATCATCGACATGGGCGCCCTGTACCAGGGCTATGCCGGCGATTTGACGCGAACGATCTGGTTTGGCGAACCGACCCAGCAACTTGTTACCATGTACGGGATCGTGCAGGCCGCGTTCGACGCGTGCGTCGCCAATGTTCGTCCCGGGATGACCGGCGTCGAGCTGGACGCCGTGGCACGCGACCTTTTTGCCGACCATGAGATGGACCAGTACTTTGTGCATTCCCTTGGGCACGGGCTGGGGCTTCGTGTGCACGAGGCTCCGTCCGCGAGCACGCGGTCCACGGACACCCTTGCGCCCGGTCACGTCGTGACGATCGAGCCGGGGCTTTACATCCCCGATTGGGGCGGTGTCCGCATCGAAGATGTTGTCGCCATCACGGAAGGTGGCGCTCGCAACCTGACCGGCGCGCCCAAGCGCACGATCGAGGCATAACTCCCGGGAGACCAGACCCATGATTGATACAGGCGATGTTCGTAAGGGCGTCACGCTCGACATTGACGGCAAGCTCGTCAAGGTCATCGACTTCTCGCACAACAAGCAGGGCCGCGGCTCCGCGCAGCTGCGCATGACCCTGCGTGACCTCCGCACCGGCTCCAACACGCAGATGACCGTGATGGCCGGGACCAAGTTCACCATGGTGCGCCTCGAGCGCCAGCATGTGCAGTTCCTCTATTCCGAAGGCGACCACTTCCACTTCATGGACACCGAGACGTTCGAGCAGTTGATTCTCGACCGCGCCGCCGTCCAGGACGCCGAGAAGTTTATGAAGGAGAACGATGTGATCGATCTCCTTACCTACAACGGTGAGCCGATCGACGTCGAGCTCCCGACGTCCGTTGTCCTGTCCGTGACACGGACAGACCCCGGGTTCAAGGGCGACACCGCAACCGGCGGCACGAAGCCGGCCGAGCTGGAGACCGGCCTGACGGTCAACGTGCCGCTGTTCATCAACGAAGGCGACAACCTGAAGGTCGACACGCGCTCCGGTGAGTACATCGAGCGCGTGAATTAACTCCATGAGTAGCCAGGGGATAAGCCAGATGACCGGTCCCGAGGATCAGAACGAGCAGCGCCACGACCAGCGCCAGCAGCCGACGAACGAGATGATCAATTCCGTTCGCGAGCTGATCGCGATGATGTCCAAGGGCGGCATCAGCGAGCTGGACCTGACGACCGGCGACGTGTCGATCCGGCTGCGCGGGCAGTCGGCAACGGCCGTGGCCCTCGCCCCCGTCGCCGGCTCGCAGGCGACCGCCGCCCCGGCACATGTCGAGGAGCCGGAGGGCAACCTCATTACCTCGCCCATGATCGGCACATTTTACTCGGCGCCCTCGCCGGGCGAGCCAGCGTTCGTGAAGATCGGCGATGAGGTCGAGGTCGGCCAGGTGATCGGCATCATCGAAGCGATGAAGATCATGAACGAGATCACCGCGGACCATGCCGGCGTGATCGTCGAGGCGCTCGTCCAGAATGCCCAGCCGGTCGAGTATGGATCGCCGCTGCTGCGGGTGGTGCCGGCGGACGATCTCGAGTGATCGGCCAAATCCTCTCCATCAGTCATCTCACCACGATCCTGAAAGGGATCATCGAGGACGACGACGATCTCCAGGACCTGTGGGTGGATGGTGAGATTTCGAATCTCACCATCGCCCGTTCCGGGCATGCCTACTTCTCGCTCAAGGACGATCAGTCGCAGTTCCGCGCCGTCATGTGGCGGCACGCCCTGCAACGCCAGCGCATGGTCCCGCGCGAGGGTGATCGTGTCATCGCGCATGGCAATGTCACGGTCTACCAGCCGCGCGGCGAGGTGCAGCTGCAGGTCGACGTCCTCCAACCGCAGGGCACCGGCGCGCTCCAGCTCAAACTGGAGGAGTTGCGCCAGCGTCTCGATGCGGAGGGCCTTTTCGAGCCGACGCGCAAACGGCCTCTCCCGGTTGCACCACGCCGTATCGGCGTGGTGACGTCCGCGACGGGAGCCGTTTGGCACGATATCCAGCACGTCGTAGCCCGCCGCTTCCCGCTTGCCGAGTTGATCCTGTCCCCGTGCACCGTCCAGGGTGAATCCGCCCCGGCCTCTATCTGCGAGGCGCTCCGCCGCATGCAGGACGAGGCTGATCCGGACGTGATCATCATCGGGCGGGGTGGCGGTTCGCTGGAGGACCTTTGGGCCTTCAACGACGAGCGCGTCGTCCGGGCCATCTATGCCTGCCGTGTGCCGATCATCTCGGCGGTGGGGCATGAAACCGACTGGACGCTTGCGGATGAGGTCGCTGATCAGCGTGCCCCGACGCCCTCGGCGGCGGCTGAGATGGCCGTACCGGATATCACGCAGATCGACGGCGCGTTGGAGGAGATCCAGGCGCGGCTGTCCATCCTCATCGCCGAGACCATCGATCGGTCCCTGCAGCGCATCGACGACCTCGGCGAGCGCCTCGTCCGCGTCTCGCCGCGCAGCAGCATCGAGCATCTCGACCGCGATATCGATTCTGCTGGGGGACCGGTTGCGGCTCGCCATGGATCACCGACTCGATACCTGCCGGCGGGAATCGACCGCCATGACCGAGCTGCTCTCGGCATTGAGCCCACAGGGACTCCTCGAGCGCGGCTACGCCTTTGTCGAGTTCGACGGCACCCGGCAGCCGGTGCGCAGCGTCAGGGACGTGCGTCCCGGCGATCCGATTACCGCGCACCTGCATGATGGCCGGTTCGTCGCCAGCGTCACCAGCACGCACCGCAATACCGATTCACTCTCGCCCTCAGGAGACGACACATGACCCAGGACACGGCCTCGAAGGCCGATATCTCATTCGAAGAAGCGCTTGAGAAGATCCGCACGATCGTCCAGGAGCTTGAGGGCGGCACGCTCTCGCTGGAAGATTCGATCGAGCGTTACCGCGACGGTTCGAACCTCATAGAGCAGACCCGCAAGCTCATCGCGGACGCGGAGCTGCGGATCAGCGAGCTCTCCCGGAGCGACGAAGCCTAGGAGTCGCTCGTGTCCTCTCCCCTGCCGGCCGGCAAGCTGCCCGGCGAGATGCTGCGGCGGCTGATCTCGACGTACCGCACGCCGACGGACGACTCGGTGGTCGTCAACGCCTCCTATGGGTTTGACGCCGCCGCGATCGCCGTCGGCGGCGAGACGGTGATCGTCAAATCCGATCCCATCACCTTCGCCAGCGCCGACGCCGCGCACTACCTCGTCTCCGTCAACGCCAACGATATCGCCTGCATGGGCGGGATCCCGACCTGGATGACCGTCGTCGGCCTGCTTCCCGAGCACACGACGACACTCGAGCTCGTCGAGGGCTTGTTCGCGGACCTGCGGAAGGCGTGCGTGGCCGAGGGCATCATGCTCATCGGTGGCCACACAGAGATCACGATCGGGCTCGACCGGCCAATTCTCGTGGGCACGCTGCTCGGCAAGGTCGGCGACCACGGTCTACTCCAACCGGGACTGGCGTCCGCCGGCGATGAGCTGTACGTGACCAAGTCCGCCGGCATCGAGGGGACCGCGCTTCTTGCGGCAGAGCTGGACGACCGGCTTGGGCCACTCGTCGGTGAAGAAATCGTGGCGGCCGCCAAGGGGCTGCTCGCCGACCCGGGTATCTCGGTGACGCGTGATGCGCGGCTCGCGCTTGCCACGGACGTCGTCACCGCGCTCCACGACCCGACGGAAGGCGGTATCTCGACCGCCATCCACGAGATCGCCGAGGCATCCAACCTGGGCGCGCGGATCGACGATGAAGCGGTCCCCATCCTCGCGGAAACACGAGCGATCACTGACGCACTCGACCTCGACCCACTCGGCCTGCTCAGCTCGGGGGCGTTGCTCATCGCCGCGCGCCGTGGCAGCGAATCCGCCCTCCGCGAGGCGTTCGCCGGAACTGGCATCGGGCTTGCACGTATCGGCGTGTTGACGGATGCCGCCGAAGGCTGCACGATCAACCGGCGAGGGGTGGGTTCTCCCCTCCGCCGCTACGATTCAGACGAGCTCGCCAGGGCTCTGGCAGGCTAGATCCGCACTTCAACACAGGAGTCATGCATGTCCCAGGGGATGCCGGAGATCACCATGTACGCGCGCGAGCGCTTCTGCCCGGACGTCACACGCGCCCGAATCCGACTCGAGCGACTGGGTGTCGAATGGACGGAATACGACGTCGAGGCGGACGATGAGCGCAAGCAGGAGATGATGCAGCTGACGGGCCGTCCCAACGTGCCAACGTTGGTCATCGGCAACACCATCCTGATCGAACCCTCCACCAAGGAGATCGACCAGGCCCTGGAAGGCGTCGGGTTCGACGTGGAGGCGGCATTGAACGTATGAGCGACGCCATCATCATCGCGTCCCACAATGGCGCGATCGGACTTCCGGCGGCGATGGAGATCCTCCGCAATGGTGGCTCCGCCGTCGACGCGGTCGTCAAAGGCTGTGAGCTGGTCGAGGCGAACCCGGACGACCATACCGTTGGCTTCTCCGGCCTGCCGAACCTGCTTGGCGAGGTCGAGCTGGATGCGAGCGTGATGGACGGCAAGGGCCTGCGGGCCGGAGCCGTCGGCGCGCTCAAGGGCTATCAGGACGCGGCCCGGCTTGCCCGCGAAGTGATGAACACGCTGCCGCATGTGCTGATTGGCGGCGAGGGCGCGGCCCGGCTTGCGTCCGAGGTCGGTCTCGAGCCGAAGGACCTCCTGACGCCCGAAGCCGAAGCCATCTGGAAAGAGCGGCTCGACGATGCGGACGACCGCGACAGCTCCTATCTCGGTCGCATTCGCGAGATGGTCGCCTCCACGGCGCAGGACCCGGAGATCGCCGGCCTCGATGAAATCCCGCACGGTACGGTGAACTTCATCGCCCGTGACCGCGAGGGCAATATCGCGACCGGCGTAAGCACCTCCGGCTGGGCGTGGAAGTACCCCGGACGCATGGGCGACTCCCCGATCATCGGCGCCGGCAACTACGCTGACAACCGCTGGGGCGCGGCTGGCTGCACCGGTCGTGGCGAGATGGCCCAGCGCGCCCTGACAGCGCACAGTGTCGTGACCTTCATGCGCTTCGGCATGTCGCTCGAAGACGCACTCCGCCAGGCGATGAAGGATCTCGAAGCGCTCGACGATCCCTACGCCAGCGAGATGAACATCGTCGCGATGGACAAGGACGGCAACCACGCCGCCGCGTCGACGAACCCGGAGAAGACCTACGTCTTCATGACGGAGTCGATGGACGCACCGGAAGAGCGAAAGCGCATCCACGTCCCGGTCGCCGGCGTCAAGGCATAGCAATCTCGCCACCGCCGTGGTCGCCCCTACGTAGCACCCATCCTGGCGCGCGGCGGTATGATCGGACATCGTCCGAAAACCAGAAAAGGGAAACGCACCGCCGTTGCTGGCGGTGCGTTTCCCTATGGTCGCGTTGTGACCGGGGTTACTCGCCGTGAGCCGTCATCGACGGGATGACCAGCACGGTCAGCGAGCCGTCGGAGAGCTGGCCGACCGCGAACACGTCGTAGACCATGTTCGCTTCCAGCGCCACGCCAGGCAGCGACAGCGCGACATCGGTGGTTCCCGTCGGGCGCACTTCGAGGTCATACGTGCCCGCCGGGACCTGGAGGAAGTCACTCGCGTTCGGGAACGCAAGGTTCGAGATCAGCACGTCACCACCAGCCAGCGCGATATCAACCGCGGGAGCGTCCGGCGAGGCGTGGATCACACGGACCCGGGCATTGCCATCCTCGGTCATCGAGAGGTCAGCCGGGTAGATCTGCGGCGCGATCTCGGCGAGCGTGCCAGTCGCGGCAATGTGGTAGCCCATGCCGGCATCAACTGTCACGGTGGCGTCGATCACCGCCGTCTCAACTCCCTGACCAGCCGGGGTCACCTGGATCTGATAGTCGCCAGCCGGGAGCGCGATCCATCCGGAGAAGTCGCCGAACTGGACACCCTGCAACGCCGGCGTACCGTTCACCCAGACATCCACTGCCGGGGCATCCGGCGAAGCATGGATCACGTTGACGCACGCGTCAGTCTCGGAGCCGATACCAAGCACTACAGCGCAGGCCGGAGCGGCCGCCATCGCCGTGGAATCAGCGGACATGCTGGCTACCGGTGACGGGATCACGAACGGGTAGATCTGGCCATCAGCCGCGGTGCCGATCGCGTAAACGTCGTAGACGGTGCCACCGGTAAGCTCAACACCCGGCAGCGGAAGGACGACGTCCTGCGTGCCGGCGACACGAATCTCGAGGTCATACGTCCCGGCCGGAACCTCGATGTAGTCGCTGGCATTCGGGAACTCGAGGCCACTCACCAGCACGTCACCACCCGCGAGGGCAATATCGACCGCCGGCGCATCCGGCACAGTGTGGACCGCTCGAACGCGGGCCGTGTCGCTGGCAAGCTCGGAGACGTCAGCGGCGTAGACCTGCGGCGTAATGTCAGCCACGAAACCGGTCGCCGCCACCTGGTATGCCATTCCCGACTCGAGATCGAGCGTGGCATCGATCACCGCGGCGTCCGCGGCCGTGCCGGTGGCCGTCACCTGCACGCGGTGCTCACCGGCCGGAAGCGCGATCCATCCGGACCACCACCCGAAACCGAGGCCCGTGAGTGCCTGTTCTCCGTCGACATAGATGTCGACCAGCGGAGCGTCAGGCGACGCATGAACGATGCTGACGCAGGCGTCGCCGTCGTTGCCGATGCCCAGTGCCGTTGTGCAACTCTGCATCGTGTCCGATGCCGGCGTGGCGTCCTGCGCCAGCGCGCGGCCGCCGCTGAACGTCATCATCAACGAGAGGAAAAGGAAGCCGGCGATAGAGAACCGCCGTCGTGGTGTAGCGTGACTTTTCATGTTGAACTCCCTCTGGTCACTCGATCTCGCGTATAGACTTTGCCGGACCTCCTGGCGCCTTCGGTCCTGGTCATAATCAGAACTTACAGTATAGGTTTCATTTTTGTCAATAGGGTTGCCCCCGGATGGACATGTTCCCTTGGGAGCACCCGCAGCCGCCGCTTGTGGCAGTCGACAATCGGACATGAGAAAGGACCCGCATTGCTGCGGGTCCTTTCTCCGATGCTCTTTGTCTTGTCGCTAGACGCCGCTGGTAAGCGACTCCAGGAACTCGGTATTGGCCTTTGTCTTTGCGAGCCGGCCCAGCAGGGCCTCGGTGCCCTCGCTGCCGCCCAGCACGGACACCATCCGGCGCATGGTCCACACCTGCTTGAGCACGGTGTCGCCAAGGAGCAGCTCCTCGCGACGCGTGCCGGAACGCTGGATGTCGATTGCCGGGTAGATGCGGCGCTCGGCGAGCTTGCGATCGAGGTGGAGCTCCATGTTACCGGTGCCCTTGAACTCCTCGTAGATCACATCGTCCATCCGGCTGCCCGTGTCGATGAGACACGTGGAGACGATGGTAAGCGAGCCGCCACCCTCGATGTTGCGCGCCGCGCCGAAGAAGCGCTTCGGCGGATACAGCGCCACCGGGTCGATACCACCGGAAAGCGTACGGCCGCTCGGCGGAACGGCAAGGTTATAGGCACGGGCGAGACGCGTGATCGAGTCGAGCAGAATCGTCACGTCGCGGCCAGCCTCAACGAGACGCTTGGCGCGCTCCAGCGCCATTTCCGCAACCTTGGTGTGGTCCTCAACCGGCTCATCGAACGTCGAGGAGATGACCTCGCCGTCAACGGAGCGGCGCATATCCGTCACCTCCTCGGGGCGCTCGCCGATGAGGCAGACCATGAGGTGCATGTCCGGATTGTTGGTCGTGATGCCGTTGGCGATTGACTTGAGAAGGAGCGTCTTGCCGGCCTTCGGCGGCGAGACGATGAGACCGCGCTGGCCGCGCCCGATCGGGGCGACGAGATCGAGCAGGCGCGTCGCGAGCACATTCGGCGTCGTCTCGAGGTGAATCTGCTCCAGCGGGAAGATCGGCGTCAGCTTGTCGAACGCCGGGCGTCGGCGGGCCGTCTCCGGATCCTCGCCATTGACCGCCTCGACGCGCAGGAGGCTGAAGAACTTCTCGTTATCCTTCGGCGGGCGGACCTGGCCGCTGACGCGGTCACCGGTGCGGAGACCGAAGCGACGGATTTGCGACTGTGAGACATAGATGTCGTCCGGCCCGGGCAGGAACCGCTCACCGCGCAAGAAGCCGAAACCGTCCTCGATGATCTCGAGCACGCCGTCGCCAAAGATATGGCCGTCGCGCTCGGTCTGCGCCTGGAGCAGCTTGGTGATCAGGTCCGGCTTGCGCATCCGCATATAGCCAGATACACCAAGCTCGCGGGCGAGATCGAACAGCTCCGCGTCTTCCTTGGCGTCGAGCTGGGCGACGGTCAGGCGGTTGCTCTGCTGCTCGGGCTTGCGATTGTTGGCCTGCTGATCCGCCTGGCCGTTCGGCTCGCCCTTGTTGCGCCGCTTGCGCTGGTTGGAGTTGCGGTTCTTGCGACCCTGGCCCTGGGCATTATCCGCCTGGCCGTTCTCCTGCGCCGGAGCGCTGGCATCGGTGGACGCTTCAGACGGGGCCTCGGGTGCGGAAGGGATGGAGGCGGCATCGTCGGCCACAACCGACGCTGACGCATCGACGGCGTTCTCCGCCGCGATCTCCTGCACCGCCGTGGCCGTCTCCGCGGATTCGGCGGGACGTGCGACGTCGTCGGTCTTGCGACGCGCGCGCACCGTGCGAGTGCGTCGCGCCGGTTTCTCGGCGGCGTCTTCCTGGTTTTCCTGCGTTACGAGATCATCGACAGCCAAGTGGATACCTCCCAAGGTCTCCATCGACACGCGAAGGTGCGTGCACATGACGATAGGTGTGAGTTGTTCTACGGAGCGAAGCGGTCGTGGCGACGCACGAACGCGCGTCCTGAAGCGATAGGTGGGCCCGTCTTCTCTTCATCTGGGCCGATTGGGTTACTCCATGAGGGCAACTGCTGGATGGGATCCAGTGGTGCTTCCACGCGATGGGACCTGGACAGGCTCCATCGGGATGTCCGGAGGAAAGGTTTCGTCACCGGTTGGACATGGTACTGGGTAGAGAGGGTGACGCGACGAGCAGGGGCTGGTCATATCTCGTCTTTGGTACAGTGGGAATCGTAGCATTTGCCGCTACGAACGTCAATGTACCGATCCCCTGCCCATCAGCGTCTTCGTTCAACAGGTTCGCGACTACTGGTCGGCAGTCGCGCGCCGGAGGCTTTCGAGCTTGGAAATGCGGTGGAACGACTCGATCCAGCGAATCGTGCCGCTGGCCGACCGCATCACCAACGAGTGCGTATTCGCGCCGCCGTGAACGAATTTCACACCTTCAAGCAGCTCACCGTCGGTGATGCCCGTCACCGCGAACAGCACGTCCTGCCCCTGCACGAGGTCGTCGATCGTGAAGACCTTCGCGACATCGATGTTCCGCTCCTCAGCAACTCGTCGCTCATCGTCGTTACGCAGCCAGAGGCGGGTCTGCATGTCGCCGCCAAACGCCTTGAATGCCGCCGCCGTGATAACGGCCTCCGGCGCCCCGCCGATGCCCATGAGCACATCGATACCGGTTTCCGGCAGCGTGGCCATGAGTGCACCGGCGACGTCGCCATCCGTGATGAGCTTGATGCGCGCGCCGGCCTCGCGGACGTCGTGGATCAACGTCTCGTGCCGTGGCCGGTCGAGGATCACCACGGTCAGGTCGCTGACGTTCATCCCTTTCGCGCTCGCGACCGCCTCGAGGTTCTCGGCTGGCGACTTCGTGATATCGATCACGCCAGCGGAACGCGGCCCGACGGCGATCTTCTCCATATAGGCAATGTCCTGCCAGCCATAAAACGCCCCGCGCTCCGCCACCGCGATCACGCAGGTCGCGTTCGGCTGCCCATGGGCGAGCAGGCGTGTACCCTCAACCGGGTCCACCGCGATGTCGACCTGCGGCCCCTTGCCGGTCCCGAGGCGCTCGCCCGTGTAGAGCATGGGCGCCTCGTCTTTGTCGCCCTCGCCGATCACCACGACCGCATCCATGTCGATCTGGTTCAGCATCGTGCGCATCGCATCGACCGCCGCCTGATCCGCCATCTCCTTCTCGCCACGTCCCATCCAGCGCGACGCCATCAGCGCCGCGGCTTCGGTGCAGCGCACCAGGTCCATCGCGATATTGCGGTCGATATCGGGGTTCATCAGCTGCTGCATGTAGAGACTCCTCACATCCTTAAGGGTCACGACGACGACGCGCCGATCCAGCGGGCGGCGGTATCGGGCAGGTCGTAGGCCGACCCAACCGTTACGTTCGTGGGCGGTAACGACTGGATGAACGTCGATCCATAGCGTTTCGATATCGCTCTCCTGTCGAGGATAACGCAGATACCGCGATCCTGGGCAGTGCGGATCAACCGCCCGAACCCCTGCTTGAATTTCAGGACCGCGAGCGGCAGCGAAAGCTCCATGAACGGATTGTCGTAGAGCTCGCTCCGGGCCTCGAAGATGGGGTCGGACGGCACGGCGAACGGGAACTTCGTAATCACAAGCACGCTCAGCGCATCGCCGACAACATCGACACCTTCCCAAAACGAGGACGTCCCAAAGACGACCGTCCC
The DNA here is from genome assembly GCA_963741805.1 of uncultured Chloroflexia bacterium. Lineage (GTDB taxonomy): Bacteria > Chloroflexota > Chloroflexia > Thermomicrobiales > UBA6265 > UBA6265. The sequence continues at coordinate 124,008 of CAVUJR010000003.1, read as the reverse complement.
CTGCTCTGTCCGCAGTCGCTCGATCAGGTTCCGCGTGCTCCCGTCGATACCCTGCCCGAGCACGACAATGTTGTGCTCCTCCAGCGGTCCCTTGAGTGCGTTCCGGGCCTCGCGCAACGCGCGGTGGCTGGTGAACAGCACCAAACCACGGCCATGCGTCGCGATCAGCGTATCCGCGAGCACGTCCGCCATCGTCGATCCGAAGCGCGGGTCGTTCGGCTCAGGGATGTCCTCCGGTACAAACACGAGCGTCGATCGCTCATGATCGAATGGCGAGCCAAGATCGAGCACCTTCGCGTTTTGCAGGCCGAGATGCTCGGCGATGAAATCGAACGAGCCGTCGATCGTCATCGTCGCGGAGGTCATGATGACCGAGCGCAGGTTGCCGTACACATACTGGTTCAGCAGAACGCTCACATCGAGCGGCGCGCCGTTGAGGGAGATCAAACCCATCTGACCGGAGCGTTGCACCCAGTAGACCTTCGACTCCTGCAGTTCCCCGAAGACCTCGTCCAGCATGCGCAGGATGTCACTGAGCTGGTCGACGCCGGTCATCAGCTCCACCACGGCGTCATCGCGCTGGACGACGAGCGGGTGCGTGTCGTCGTTCGGCAACGAGACCTCATCGAGCACCTGAAGGAACCATGCGCCAGTTTCGACGAGCGCGCGCAGCTTACCCTCCAGCTCGTCCCAAATGAGGGCGGCGTCGACGAACCGCCCCTGATCGCGCATACCGGCTGTAATCCGTTGCGACTGCGCATATCCGCCGCCACCGAACGAGGGCTTGCCGACGAGCATCCCGAGTCGGGTGAAGAGCTCCCCGGCGAGGTTCGTGATCAACGGGAACGACTCGACCGCATCGGTGGTCAGGTTGCGCGCCTTGTCGGTGTGCTTGATCGCGACCTTATCCGTCAGCCTGGCGAGCACCGCGGCCGAGACCGGGATGGCGCCGCTGTTGACCGCGCCTTCGCTCCGCACGAGCGTCTTGACCGCGTCCTCGAGCGACGCACGGTCCACCACAAAGCTCAGCTGGCGCGTCGCTTCGTCCTCCAGGTGGTGCGCCTCATCGACAACGAGCCGCTCGAACGACGGCAAGACGCGACCCTCAGCAGCGTTGGAAAGCACGAGCGAGTGATTCGCGATGACGATGTGCGCGTGCATCGCGTTGTGACGAGCCCGATGGAAAAAGCATTGGTTGCTGGCGGCATATGGGCAGCGTCCGGCGGTACAACGGCCCCGTTCGGATGCGTATGTGCGCCAGTGACGCTCTTCCTCCGTCGTCAGCCGCAGTTCCGCGCGATCGCCGGATTCCGTCTGCGGCAGCCAGAGCAGGATCTTGGCGCGCAGCGAGGCATCAGCCTCGTCCTCGATGGCGTCATTCTGGTGCGCAAACCACTGCTTGAGGCAAAGATAGTTCTGGCGGCCCTTCATCACGGCGACGTGAAGCTCGTTGTTGAACCCGGCCTCGATAAGTGCGGTGTGCACGTCCGGCAGGTCCTTGCGATAGAGCTGGTCCTGCAGGGCGATGGTCGCCGTGCTCACGACGACACGCTCACCCCGCGTGAGCGCAAAGATCGCCGACGGCAGCAGGTAGGCAAGGCTCTTGCCGGTACCGGTTCCCGCTTCGACCAGCAGGTTCGTGTCGTTGTTGAGAGCTTCCGCGACGCGACGAGCCATAGTGGCCTGCGTTGGGCGCGATTCATAGCCTTCAAGCACACGGGACAACGGCCCTTCGTCGCCAAGCAGTCGGCCGAGGCTGTCCAGGTCCACCGCGTCATCTGAGCCGGTCGGACGCAGCGGCTCCGGCCGGTCGCGCGAGGCGAGGAACATCAGCTCCATCGGCACGGTCGTCGGCCGGTCGCCGCCAAACAGCGGCATCTCGCGCATCTCGCGGGCGGCCGCCTCGAAGACGGTCGCCTCCGGCCATTTTGCGGCGCGAGCGAACACCGACACCTGGTTCAGCGTCGCGGCGTCGTACTGCTCCAGGCGCTTGAGCAGCTCCCGGAAGATGTACATCGTCGCGCTGGTGTCGGCGAAAGCGCGGTGACGCTTCTCCGCCGGAAGTTCGTGGCCGAGCATCTCCGCGATGGTGCCGAGCTGGTAGTTCGGCAGGTCCGGCAGGATAGCTGTCGCCAACCGATAGGTGTCCACCTGTCGGTTCGGCAACTTCAGGCCACCACTCGCCAGCACAGCGATGTCGTAGGCGACGTTGTGGCCGACGATCGGTCGTGACCCAATCAGGCCAGCCAGCTCACCCTTGATGTCATCGAAGGTCGGGCTCATATCGAGCACGTCTTGCGAGAGCCCGGTCAGGCGCAGGATGTCTTGCGACACGGCACGCTTCGGCTTCACCGTCTGGGAAAACCGGGCGATCTCCTGGTCGGCGTCGAAGACGATGGCGGCCACCTCGATCACCTCATCGACCGCCGGATTCAGGCCGGTCGCTTCGATGTCGAGGGCGACGTATTCACCCGCGTTCGCCGCGGGAGATTTGGATTCGGACACAAGTGATGCTTTCCAGGCCGGGGCGACCCCGACGGTACCAACTGCAGGCTTGATATTACCGCCCCCTGAGCGCCTCGGCGGAGCGGAGCGTCGTCAGGACAAGCTGGGCGAAGCCCTTGACCAGCGGAGAGATGTTGATGAACTCGTCGGTGCGATGGGCATTCGCGCCGGTCGTCAGGCCAATGCAGACTGCCGGGATGCCTCGACTAATCGGCACGTTCGCGTCCGTGCTCGATGCATCGTAATGCACGTCGAAGCCCATCTCGCGCAGCACGCCGTCTGCGATCGGCGCCAGGCCCTCGTTGCGCGGCAATTCGCCGGCCGGCCGGTCACCGACCACCTCGACCTGTACGGAGATGCCGGCTGGCGCGGGCATGTCGATCACCCGCTCCACCTCGGAGACCAGGTCGTCGAGCGCGTCGGCGCTGGTCGAGCGCATATCGAGCACCGCTGTTGCCTCTGGCGCGATCGTGTTGACGGAGATGCCGCCGTTGAAGAGACCCGCGTTGAACGACGTCTTCGGGTTCTCCTGCAGCGGGATATCGTCGAGCCGGGCGATGATCCGCGCGAGATGGTGAATCGCGCTCGGCTCCCCCGCCTTGCCCCAGCTATGGCCGCCGGGTCCGGTAACGGTCACCTTCAGGCGCTTGCTGCCGACCGCACGGTGCGTAATGCGCCCGAGCAGATGACCCTCGACCGCGATCGCCCCGGCGATGTCAGAGAGCCCGTCGACCACCGCACGCATGCCACGCAGATCGCCAAGCCCTTCCTCACCAACATTCCCGGTGACGACAATGTCGATCGCCGGGGTCACGCCGAGGTCCTTGAAGGCCTTGCGCAGCATCGCGACGGAGGCGACGGCCACCGTGTTGTCACCCACCGCCGGAGCGTGCAGCGTATCGCCGTCCCGCCGCACCGTCAGGTTCGTGCCGCGCGGGAACACCGTATCGGTATGCGCCGCGACGAGCAGCACGCGCGACGAATCGTCACCCGGGATGCGCGCGGTGACGTCGTGCAGGTCATCGACCGTCACGCCTTCGTAACCCAGTGCCTCGAGCTCTGAGCGAAGGGCCACGGCGCGATCACCCTCGTCATTCGTCGGCGCCGGCACCTCGGTCAGGCGCGTGGTCAGCGCAACGATCGGCTCCAGAAACGACTCGGACAGGGACAGGACATCGGCGACGGTTGGTAGGGTGGTTCGGGGCACGAGGAATCCTCCGGGGCACACAGCGTCGCGGCGCCTGCGCGCGGGGGCGTGGCCGGCGTGATCGCTGTCTCTCACGTCATCGCTGGGAGTATACCGTCGATTGCGCCGTCGGAAACCGCGTCGCGGCGGCTTTTCTCCCTTTCTGAATACCGGAGTGCGTGGCAGAATAACGTAGAAGTTCCCACATCGGGTCTCTCGGGACGGTTCTAAAGGAGCAACTTGATGGCGTATCACCGTTACGACGCGGTCGTCGTCGGCGCCGGCGGCGCGGGCCTCATGGCGGCAATACAGATGGCTGGCAAGGCGAACATCGCGGTCGTCAGCAAGCTGTACCCGACCCGGTCACATACCGGAGCGGCCCAGGGCGGAATCGGCGCGGCCCTCGGAAACACCGAAGAAGACCATTGGGAATGGCACATGTACGACACCGTCAAGGGCGGTGACTACCTCGTCGACCAGGACGCGGCCGAAGTCCTCGCGCGGGAGGCCATCGACGCGGTCTACGAGCTGGAGCACATGGGGCTGCCGTTCAACCGCACTCCGGAGGGCAAGATCGACCAGCGCCGGTTCGGTGGACACAGCCGCAACTATGGCGAGGGCCCAGTGCGCCGCGCCTGCTACGCCGCCGACCGCACCGGACACATGATCATCCAGACCCTCTACCAGCAAGGTATCAAGCACAACGTCAACTTCTTCGACGAGCATCATCTCGTCGATCTCATCTTCACGGACGATGGCCAGTGCGCCGGCGTGGTGACGTACGAGATCAAGACCGGCGAGCTGCATACCATTCACGCCAAGACTGTCCTCATCGCCTCCGGCGGTTTCGGCCGCGTCTTCCGCGTGACGTCCAACGCCCTCGCCGGGACAGGCGACGGCGTGGCCCTGGCCTGGCGGCGCGGCGTGCCGCTGATGGACATGGAGATGTACCAGTTCCATCCGACAGGCCTCTACAAGTTGGGCATCCTCCTGTCAGAGGCCGCTCGCGGTGAGGGTGGCGTGGTCCGCAACAGCGAGGGAGAAGCCTTCGCCGCCCGCTATGCACCGACGATGAAGGATCTTGCGCCGCGCGACATGATGTCCCGCTTTATCTATCAGGAAGTGAAGGAGGGCCGCGGAATCGACGGCAAGGACTACGTCCTCCTCGACGTCTCGCACCTCCCGCCGGAAGTCATCGACGAGAAGCTGCCAGACATCACCGACTTCGCGCGCGTCTACCTCGGTGTCGAGCCGAAGAAGGAAGGCGTCCCGGTCCAGCCGACCGCCCACTACGCCATGGGCGGTCTGCCAACGAACATCGACGCGCAGGTCATCACCGACCCGAGCGGCACGGTCGTTCCCGGCTTCTACTCCGCCGGTGAAGCCGCGTGCGTCTCCGTCCACGGCGCGAACCGGCTCGGCACGAACTCGCTCGTTGACCTCGTGGTGTTCGGGAGGCGCGCCGGACGAAAGATGCTTGGAAGACGTCAAGACGCTCGACTTCGCAACGCTGCCGGACAACGTCGAGGACCGGGCCCGCGAGCAGATCGCAACGCTCAAGTCGCGCAAGACCGGCGAGCGTGCTGCCGACATCCGCAAGGGCATGCAGGACATCATGATGGACAACGTGTCCGTGGTCCGCGACGAAAAGGGCATGCAGGAAGCGAAGACCCGCCTCGCCGAGCTCCGCGCCGCCTACGATAACGTCGCGATCATGGATCATGGCAGCACCTACAACATGGACCTGCTGGAGGTCATGGAGCTGCGCAATATGCTCGACTGCTCCGACGCGATCGTCGAAGGCGCGATCGCCCGCAAGGAGAGCCGCGGCGCTCACTACCGTGAGGATTACCAGGACCGCGACGACCAGAACTGGCTCGCGCATACCCTCCTCTATCGCGACGATGCCGGCGCGCTGACGATCGAGAAGAAGCCGATTGTGATCACGAAGTTCCAGCCAAAGGAGCGCAAGTACTAGCGCATATCGGTCGATCCGCACGGCGCCACGTCCTGCAAGGACGCGGCGCCGTTGCATTTAAGCCGCGAAACCGCCCAAACGGGTCTCGTCCCCCGACGCACGACGCTGGCAGAATGACAGGAGTGACCGATCCGCCTCGCGGATACACACGACTGGAGATTTCCCATGGCGTTCCACCGATACGACGCCGTTGTCGTCGGGGCAGGCGGTGCTGGCCTGGCCGCCGCCATCCAGCTCGCCGATAGCGGCGCGCATATCGCCTGCGTGACGAAATTGTTCCCCTCACGCTCCCACACGGGCGCCGCCCAGGGCGGGATCGCCGCCTCCCTCGGAAACACCGAGGAAGACCATTGGGAGTGGCACATGTACGACACGGTGAAGGGAGGCGACTACCTCGTCGACCAGGATGCCGCCGAAATCCTCGTCAAGGACGCGATCGAGGCGGTGATCTCGCTGGAGCACATGGGTCTGCCCTTCAACCGCACGCCAGAGGGCAGAATCGACCAGCGTCGGTTTGGAGGTCATACGCGCGCCCATGGCGAGGGACCGGTGCGCCGCGCCTGCTATGCCGCCGACCGCACGGGCCACATGATCTTGCAGACGCTCTACCAGAACAGCATCAAGCACAAAGTGAACTTCTTCGACGAGCATCACCTCGTCGACCTGATGTTCACCGACGACGGACAGTGCGCCGGGGTCATCACTTACGAGCTGAAAACGGGCGAGCTTCACGTGATCCAGGCGCGTGCCGTGATCATCGCCACCGGCGGCGCCGGTCGCGTCTACAAGATCACGTCGAACGCGCTGGCCAGCACCGGAGACGGCATCGGTATCGCCTATCGCCGCGGCGTGCCGCTGATGGATATGGAGTTCCTCCAGTTCCACCCGACCGGCCTGCGCAAGCTCGGCATCCTGGTCTCCGAAGCGGCGCGCGGCGAGGGCGGTATTGTCCGGAACAACGCCGGCGAGGGGTTTGCCGCCCGTTACGCCCCGACGATGAAAGACCTTGCGCCGCGCGACATGATGTCCCGCTTCATCTGGCAGGAGATCCATGAGGGCCGAGGGATCAACGGCGAAGACTACGTCCTGCTCGACATCTCCCACCTTCCGCCGGAGGTCATCGAGGCGAAACTCCCGGACGTGACCGACTTCGCCCGCGTGTACCTCGGCGTCGAGCCCACCAAGGAAGGCATCCCGATCCAGCCCACGGCCCACTTCACGATGGGCGGCCTACCGACGAACGTCAACGGCCAGGCGATCCGCGATGGGCAGGGTACCGTCATCCCCGGCCTGTACGCCGCGGGAGAGGCGGCCTGCGTCTCGGTGCATGGCGCCAACCGGCTCGGCACCAATTCGCTCCTGGAGCTGGTCGTCTTCGGGCGCCGGGCTGGCCGCCAGGCGATCGAGGACCTGCGGACGCTGGAGTTCGTCGACCTGCCGAAAGATCCGTCCGCGCATATCGAGGAGCGCATCGACGCCCTGCTGAACAACCCTGGCGGGGAACGTGCCGCCGCCATCCGCTCGTCCATGCAACAGGAGATGACCGAGAACATGTCGGTGGTTCGAGACGAAGCCGGAATCCGCCATGCATTGACGCATCTGGAAGGTCTCAAAGACGCCTATTCCCGTGTTACAGTGGGAGACAAAGGCAGGATCTACAACACGGACCTAATGGAGACGTTGGAACTGGAGCACATGCTGGATGTCGCCGAGGTGATGGCCCATGGTGCCCTTGCCCGGCAGGAAAGCCGTGGCGCGCATTTCCGGAACGACTTCCAGAAACGGGACGACGTCAACTGGCTCAAGCACACGATGATCGCGAGGGGTCCGGACGGGATTCGGACGGATTTCAAGCCGGTGACCATTACCCGTTTTGAGCCAAAAGAGAGAAAATACTAGGGACGACGCCGCGCGGCGGCAGGTGGGTCGAGAACAACAGGAGAGGGAGCAGGATGCAGGTCACCCTTCGTATCAAGCGGTTCAACCCGGAGATGGACCAGAAGGCTCACTTCGAGGAATACAACGTCGAGGTCGAGGGCACCGACCGCGTGCTGGACGCGCTGAATCAGGTGAAGTGGTACCAGGACGGCACCCTCACCTATCGCCGCTCTTGCGCCCACGGCATCTGCGGCTCCGACGCGATGCGCATCAACGGCCGGAATCGCCTGGCCTGCAAGGTCCTGATGAAGGATCTTGGCAAGCGTGTCACGCTGGAGCCCCTGCTCGGGTTCCGCGTCGAAAAGGACCTCCTCGTCGACATGGAGAAGTTCTTCGACGCGTACAAGTCGGTCAAGCCGTACCTTATCGCCGACGATGCTCCGGCCTCCGGCGAGCGGCTGCAGTCGCCCGAGGATCGCGCGATCTTCGACGACACAACGAAGTGCATCCTCTGCGCGGCCTGCACCACGTCATGCCCGATCACATGGACCAACGACGAGTTCGTCGGGCCGGCGGCAATCGTGAATGCTCACCGTTTCATTTTCGACAGCCGCGACCAGGGCGCCGGCGAGCGCCTGCGCATCCTGAACACCGGCTCCGGAGTGTGGCGCTGCCGCACCGTCTTCAACTGCACCGACGCCTGCCCGCGTGACATCAAGGTCACCGAGGCGATCGAACAGGTAAAGCGATCGCTGGTTCTCGGCGAGGTCTAGTGACTTCCTGCGTGGGGTGGAGAGATGGACTGGCTAACAACACGGCCGACGGCTGATGAGGTCCTGAACCCGTTCATTGTGGTGAGCATCGTCGTCTTCGCGATCGTGCTCCTCGCATCCGGATTCTATTCCGCCCGACCATGGGCGCCGCCGTTCGGCAAGGCGCATTCCAGGCGCTTCGTCGGTAAGGCGGCTATGTGGCTTGGCTGGTCCGCCGGACTCGGGCTGTTCTTCACCATTGTGCGGCTACTCCAGATCGACCCGGCAACGTTTGGACGCCCGATCTGGATCGTGTTCTCCTGGCTCGCGCTGGCGGCCAGCGCAGTGGCTATCGTCATGCAGGCGCCGCAGGACCGCGAGGCGAAGCGCCTCCGCAAGGCGGGTCATCGTCCGTCGCAGCTCGAGCGCCGACCCGTGCGCCGTGCCCGCCGTGGAACCATATAGATTCCCTCACAGGGAGGTCGACAACACAAAACCGGCGGGCTTGGCGCCCGCCGGTTTTGCATTTGCGTTCAGTGCAAAGAAAGCCGTGCACCCTCTGTCGATTCAAACCGTCCAGCTTGAGACCGCTCGTGAGCTCCCCTCAGGAAACCCCGCATCACCCGAAGAGTGCTGCTTATGGCTGCTGCCTTCCGGCCCTGACCAGGTTCACAGTTCCCCGCCGTGCGGGACCCAAGGTTCAACACCCCGTAGCGGCACAGTCCTGAAAAGCCGAACCTCGAGAGGGAATTCAACCCCGCTATGGCGGATTGCGGGTGCAGGGCACCGCCAACTCCCCGTCTAGCACGACCAGGGAAGAGTATACCCTGTCCGGCCCTGCGCTCCCAGTGCGCTGCCTACGGTTCCGGCTCCAGCGGGCGGTCCGCCGGCCACTCGATCGGCCGCGGCCCGGGGTCGTCCATTTCCGGGTGCTCGGACAGATGGTTCACGACCTCCACCGTCAGCGGCTCGAGCACTCGAATCTGGCAGGAGAGCCGCGTCGTCTCCTTACGGCTCTTGAGACGGGCGAGGCGTTCCTCCTCCCATGGCGTCACCGGTGTCGGCTCGCCCTCCAGGACCTCCACACGGCAAGTTGCGCAGCGTGCATTGCCGCCACACCGGTGCAGGATGTCCACGCCGCCATCCTCGAGCCCGAGGACGAGCCGGCGACCCTCCTTTACGCTGACGCAGCCGAATCCCGCGACGTCGACCTCGATCCCATCCCCGTTATGCATGATAGTGTCGTCCCTCCGTCACCCGTAGCCGGTACATGTTCACGAATTCCTTGGCGTGGGGCCCAGTCAGGTTAATGCTGCCCCGGTACCCGTTCTCCATCGACCCCGTCAGGAACCGATAGCGCACGCCACCCTCGACGATCTCGCGCGATGCAAGGAAGATGTCCTCGGCGAGCTGCCCAAAGATTGAGTACGCCAGGTCGTCGGCGTCCCACATGTCCTCGACCGGGTACTCCACCCACAGGTTGAACGTCGTGCCCATATCGCCGGTCTCGGGTTTGCCGATCAGGTGCACCCCGTCCGACGACTGGATGATCCCGTTCATGGCCGACAGGAAGTTGTTCATCCGTGTCTTGTCCGCGGTCCAGTTGTCGGCGAACCGCTCCATGATCACCGCTTCGATCTCGCTAAAGACCTCCGACGGTAGCGCTTGTTTCTTCATTCCACTCCCTTTCGCCTCGACCGGCACCACGCAAGAGCCGCACCCTGCCCTCACGCGCTCTTCCCGTATACTAGGAACGTTGGTTACTGACTTTCAACGTACCTGGAGCGCACCTGATGCCGTCGTTTTTGGACACCCTTCTCGGTCGCAACGTCAACGAGCCCGAGATTCCGGACTGCCCCGACCACCACGTCGATATGCGCCTTCGTGGCAAGCTGGGCCGGCCGTCGCGCTTCAGCGACCAGACCGAAGAGGAATACACGCTGATCTACTTCTGCCCGGTCGAGGGCTGTAACGAGACGGCGATGCGCGAACATCGCCGCACGCAGATCCCGGTGCCTGGCGCTCCGCCCGAGCGGCCGATCTTCTCACGCCGGAAGGACCTGCGCTAGTTGCGTCCCTAACCCTCAATATTCTCGCCCTGATAGCGGCCGCGGTATCCTTCCGCGGCCGCTTCTGACATCCCGAAGAACACCAGCTGCATGACCCTCGCATCGCGCTGGACGCGGAACCCCTGCGGATTATGGACCACCAGCATCGACGTCGAGCGGCCAGTATACCCGGCATCCCAGACGGCGGTATGGATCGTCACGCCGCAACGGTTGAGGCTCGAGCGTGGTCGCCCGAAGGCCATCAACGTCTCGGGGATGTCCACCACCTCGTTGTACATGATGTGATAGACGCCGGGACGAAGCTCGAGCCATCCGTCATCGTCGAATGGGATCTGCTCCAGCTCGGGCAGCACGCGATCGGCATTGTCCACACCGATGACGCCTCCACCCTCATGCCGCGCCACCTCGCGTAGTGTGAGGTCGATGCCGTTCGGCTGCAGTTGCATTTCGACATTCGGCGCGCCCGTCACCAGCGGGCGTTCCGGGGACTCGATCAGCCCTCGCAACTGTTCGCGGCTCAACGCGCCGCCCAGCGCGACATGGTCCATCGTGTCCTCCATCCTCATTCCAACAGGAAGGCGCCGGCCGAGCGATGACGGGCGCCTTCGATTACGTCATTTCGATGCTGCCCGGCTACGGCGTGATGTCGCCCGCCGTCAGCATTTCCCAGATTTCCATCGGCTTGTCCACGAGCAACACCAGCAGGTCGCCCTTTTCGGACCGCGCAAGCGCCGCCCGGACGGCTTCCTTCTCATCGAGAACAGTGTCGATCGCCGACTCATCCTTCCCGGCGCTCATCGCCGCCTCCTTCAACCGACGCGCGATCTCGCCGGATGGCCGGCCACGCGTGTTGTTATCCTCGCGGAGGATCAACTGGTCAAAGGTCTTTCCGGCCAAGGCCCCGAACTCCTCCATGTCGGTATTCGAGCGGTCGCCCGGCATGCTGACGACGCCGATCGTGCGGTCAGCATCCATGCGACTGACGAAGTCGGCGACCGCCTGGAGGCCCGCGACGTTGTGGCAATAGTCCATGAGCACGCGCTTCGTACCGAGATCGAGCAGATTGAACCGCCCGGGCGCCTGCGAGAACGAATTGCCAAACGTGCGCAAGCCAAGGCGGATGGAATCGAGATTGACGTCGTCGGCGAGCGCGGCGGCCGCGGCGGCCATTGCGTTCTCGATGTTGACGCGAATCCGTCCGTCCATGGTCGCGGGGATCTGGCTCGCCAGGAGGAGGGAGGTCTCACGGCGGCTCTCGTAGATGGTAATCATCTCGCCCTGCCTGGTTTTCTTCAGGAGCACCGCCCGCCCCTTCTCGCGGATATGGTCCCGGATTACCGGGTTCTCCTCATCCATGCTGAAGAAGATGATCTCCCCGCGCGCGACGTTCTGCATGCGCACAGTCCACTCGTTGTCGGCGTTCAGCACTGACGCACCGTCGCGCAGCGCGCTCGCCGGCACAACGGACTTCACGCGGGCCAGCGCCGCCATCGTCTCGACGCCCTTGAGCCCGAGGTGGTCGCCGGTGACGTTGGTGACGACGGCGACGTTGCAGCGGTCGTAGCCGAGTCCCGAGCGAAGGATGCCGCCGCGCGCCGTTTCCAGCACCGCGTAGTCGATCGTCGGGTTCTTCAGCACCATCCGCGCGCTGGTTGGGCCACTCATATCGCCCGCCATCATCTGCGTGCCGTCGATATAGATGCCGTCTGTCGTCGTAAGGCCGACTGTCTTGCCGGCGGTCTTCATGATGTGCGCGATCATGCGCGAGGTCGTCGTTTTTCCGTTTGTACCGGTCACGGCGACGATCGGCACGCGGCTTGGCGCGTTCCGCTCGTACATCATGTCGACGACGGCCCGGCCGACGTGGCGGGGGTGCCCCTCCGTCGGGTTGGTATGCATGCGGAAGCCGGGGCCGGCGTTGACCTCGACGATACCGCCATCGGTGTCACGGGCGGAGATGGAGATGTCCTCGGTGATGAAGTCGATGCCGGCGATGTCCAGCCCGACGACCATCGCCGCCTGGCGGGCGATCTCGATGTTGTCCGCGTGGATATCGTCCGTGCGGTCGATCGAGGTGCCGCCGGTGCTCATATTCCCGGTCAGCTTGAGCTGGACGAACTCGCCCTCGGCTGGAACCGTCTCCAGCGTCCGGCTGTCTCGCTCCAGGACCTCCATCGTCTGGCTGTCGACCGTAATACGGGTCAGGATCTTCTCGTGCCCGACGCCACGCCGGGGATCCTGATTGGTGATGTCAATCAGCTCCTGGACGGTGTGCACCCCGTCACCGGTGACATGAGCCGGCACACGCTCGGCCACCGCAATCACCTGGTTGTGAACCACCAGGACGCGGTAGTCCCTCCCGTGGATATACGACTCGACGATGATCCGGCCGTCACGCGACTCGGCGCGCGCCGAAGGGAAGAACTCGCGCACCTCCGCTTCGTCCGCGAGGTTGATGAAGACCCCCCGCCCATGGTTGCCGTCCAGCGGCTTGATGACCACCGGGTAGCGGAGCCGACCTGCCACGGCGACGGCCTCGTCCTCGGACGAGACGACGATCGAACGCGGCACCGGGATGCCGATCTCGTGCATCAGCCGATTCGTCAGCTCCTTGTTGCTGGCGATGTTGACTGCGATGTCACTTGTTTCGGACGTCACAGTCGCCCAGATACGCTGCTGGAACTTGCCGTGCCCGAGCTGCACGAGGGAACGTCGCGGGTCCAGCCGCAGGACCGGGATGCCGCGCCGCTGGGCCTCCTGCACGATTGCGCCGGTCGATGGGCCGTACGCGAAGCGCTCGGCGAGCTTGATCACCTTCTCTTCGTGCTCGTGCACGAAGTCGGTGTCCGGCTCCGTGTTGTAGATCATGTGGTTCAGCATGCGAAGGGCAAGCTGGCCCGCCGCGAGCCCGACATCTTCCTGCTCGTACTGGAAGATGACGTTGTAGACGCCCCGCTCTTCGATCTGCCGCGTCTTGCCACGGCTCACCTCGCCGCCGGCGAGGTTCTGCAGCTCCAGCGCGACGTGCTCGAGCACATGGCCCATCCACGTGCCCTCGCGGAGCCGCCGCAGGAAGCCACCCGGCTTGCCGATCGAGCAGCCATGGTCGTAGAGCGAAGGAAGCGCCTCGGTCAGCTGCTCGTAGAAGCCTGGGATCTTGTTCGAGGGACGGTCCTCGAGCTCACCGATGTCAAGAACGTAGTGGATCGCCGGCATGCGGGCCCAGATGTTCGGGCCGCGATAGACATGGGTTTCACGGATGTTCAACACGACCCTTCCCTCCCGGGTGCGGCGATTTTGCGTGGTCCTGGACCGGTTTTGTCGTCTCGACTCTGGGTTCTATATACACGAAAGCCCCGCGCGGTGTCCGGCGAGGCCTCGTTGCCATGCTGGTCAGTTGATTGTACGGCCTAGTCCTGGAGCAGCTTCCGCTCGTCCATATCGAACTGCCGTCCTGTCCCGAGCACATGGAGCCGGGCATCGCTGATCGTGATCTCGCCGTACCGCTTCACCTGAAAAATATCGGACGTCATGTGCGAGCCGTCAACGAGCGTGACACTGTGCCGCCCGACCACGCGCAGCGTGTTATCGGGCTCGATCACCGCGGCGGTATCCTCGTCGATCCCGATCCCTAAGCAGGCCCGGGTTGCTCGCGACGAGCGAAAGCAACCGGCCGATGCGGTCACGCTGGCGGAAATGCTGGTCGATGATCACGTTGTTGATCAGGCCGAAGCCGGCGAACATCTGCGCCATGCGGAGCTTCGGCGTCGCGCCGCTGGCCCCGAGGGCGACCATATGCGCGGAGAGGATCGACGCCCCGGCGCTGGTCCCCGCGACGACCATCCCGGCCGCGTTGCGTGCGCGTACGAGCTGCTCGAAGCGCGTGCCGCCGATGATGGCGGAGAGCCGCATCTGGTTTCCCCCGGTGAGGAAGATGCCGGTTGCGTTCTCGACCAGATCAAGGCTTTCACCGCCGTTGGCGTCGTCCCTGCTGCCGATGTAGACCACCTCCGCGCTCTCGACTCCCATACCGAGGAAGATCGCCTTGTAGCGCAGCCCGGCCGCCTCGATCGATGAAGCCGTCGGGACGACCGCGATCCGTGCATTGTCGCCACCCGCCAGCCGCACGAACTCGGAGAGGATGACCTTGTCATCCAACTTGTCCTCGGCGCCGCCGATGGGCATGATGACCCCTCGCGCGGTCGCCGACGGGGCTTCCGCCTGCTGCTGTGGCTGCTGTGTTGTCTCGGATGGCATAGGTAATTTGGGTCCTGTCTTGCGCAGACGCGGGGCGGACGTTGCGCACGGCCGCACGCCGCGAAGGCGTCGTCGCCGATTCCGGGCGACTGTACCGCGTCCCCGGAACCACGTCAACGTCTTAAGATACGACATCCGCGCATCGCAACGGGTATCATGCGAGGTACGCCAGGGTGGCCGGCCGCCACCCGCACAGTGCGAGCGTCGGGGTTTCGAGGACGCGTGACACACTGATCATCGGGGAGCATCGTCACGGACGCCCCTCCCCGACCGTGCGAAGGAAGCACTCCCGCCATGTCCCATCCGCTGAGGGACCGCCTGCAGGCCGGCTGCCTGCTTGGCGACAGTGCCATGGGCACCATGCTCTTCGGTTTCGGCCATCCGACAGACGCCTGTCTGGATGACCTGAATCTCACCCATCCGCAAGAAGTTGCCGAGATCCACCGCGCGAACATCGCCGCGGGGGCCGACTTCATCGAGACGAACACCTTCGGCGCCAATCGGTACCGCCTGGAGCACCACGGCCTCGCCGACAAGGTCCGCGACATCAACTTCCGGGGCGTCAAGATCGCCCGGGAAGAGCGCGAGATCAGCGGACGCCCGGTGCTTATCGCCGGCTCAATTGGACCAACCGGGCGACTGCTCGAACCCGTCGGCACCTTGCCCCTGGAGAAGGCCTATATCGCCTTCCGCGAGCAGGTCGAGGCGTTGCTTGAAGCCGGTGTCGACTTCTTCATCATTGAGACGATGGGCTATCTCGGCGAGATGGACGCGGCTGTCCGCGCCGTCCGCGAGTCCTGCGACCTGCCGATCATGGCGATGATGACGTTCGGGGACGACGGCCGCACGTTTGCCGAAGAGACGCCCGACGATGTCGTGCGCCATCTTTCCGGGCGCGGCATCGACATCATCGGCGCGAACTGCTCTGTCGGACCCCATCGACTGGTGCGGGTTGTGCGGGAGATGCGCCGCGCCGCCGACGATCTGGAGGAGCACCGCCCCTTCATCGCCGCGATCCCGAACGCCGGTTGGCCAACGAAGGTCGGCACTCGCCTCGTCTACCGCTCCACCCCGGAGTACTTCGCCCAGTTCGCGAAGGATGCGATCGAGGCTGGCGCACGGATCGTTGGTGGCTGCTGCGGCACCACCCCGGCCCACACCGCCGCGATGCGCGCCGTGGTCGACCAGATTCACCCGAACGGGTCGCCCAACGGTCACAAGCCCGCGCGCCCGGCCCGGCCCGCATTGACGTTCTCGAACGAGGCCGACGAGGACACGGAGGTCAAGAAGGCGCTCGGCAAGCGGTTCCTCACCTGCGTCGAGATCGATCCGCCGAAGGGTCTCAACCCGGCGAAGGCGATCGAGGGTGCCCGTCTGCTCAAGGAAGCCGGCGTCGACGCGATCAACGTCGCGGATTCGCCTATGGCGCGCGTGCGAATGAGCGCGATGACGCTCTGCTACCTCATCCAGCAGGAGGTCGGGATCGAGACGATCCTGCACTACACGACGCGCGACCGCTCGTTGATGGGTCTGCAATCGGAGCTGCTCGGCGCGCACGCGGCCGGGGTCCGCAACATCCTGGCGCTGACCGGTGATCCCCCGAGCCTGGGCGACTATGCGGAGTCCACGCCTGTCTACGATGTGGACTCGATCGGCCTGATCCGGGTCATCTCGCGCATGAACAGCGGAGAGGATTCCGCCGGTTCCAGCATCGGCCGGACGGCGAATTTCACGATCGCCTGCGCGGTGGACCCGACCAAGCCGGACCTCGAGGAGGAGTCGCGTCGCCTGAAGGAGAAGATCGCCGCTGGAGCGCACTTCGTGATGACCCAGCCGATCTTCTCGGTCGCCGTCTGGAAGAACTTCCTCGATGTCTTCGGCGCCGAGGAACTGCCGGTCCCGGTCATGATCGGCATCCTTCCGCTGCAGAGCTCGAAGCACGCGGAATTCCTGCACAACGAGGTTCCCGGCATCAACCTGACCGACGAAGCGCGCGAGCGAATGCGCAAGGCCGGCAAGGAGGGCCGTCGCGAGGGCATCCTCATGGCCCAGGAGCTGTTGCACGAGCTCCGGCCGTTCGCCCAGGGCGTCTACCTGATGCCGTCGTTCGGGCGCTACGAGGTGGCCGCCGAGGTCATCCAGGTGCTGGAAGGCGCGCGTTAGCCCGGTGGAACGCGCCTTTCCAGCGTGGTACACTCGTCCGGTGCCCGCGGAACTCGGGAACGAGTTGCTGCGCCAATTTTCCTGTGTGGATGGACACTCCCGGCCATACGATGGTCGGTATGAGATGAAATACGAGGATCGTTAGCATTATGGTTGCCCAGCTCATCCGCTCCATTGAACAGGAGCAGTTCAAGGACGTGCCGCAGTTCAGCGCCGGCGACACCGTTCGCGTTCACGCGAAGGTCGTTGAGGGCACCCGCGAGCGCATCCAGGTCTTCGAAGGGGTCGTGATTCGCCGCCGCGGTGGTGGGATCAACGAGAACTTTACCGTTCGCCGCATCGCCGCCCACAGTGTCGGCGTGGAGCGCACCTTCCTGATCCACTCACCGCGCATCGACCATATCGAGGTCGTTCGCCACGGGAAGGTCCGCCGCGCAAGGCTGTACTATCTGCGTGGCCTGACCGGTCGTGCCGCCCGCATCACCGAGCGCCGCCGTGACCTAACCGCCGCCGCGCGCAAGGCCGCTGATCGCGCCGCCGCCGCGGAAGCCGAGGCCCTCGCCGCTGAGCGGGCCGCCGCTGAGGCTGCTGCTGCCGAGGCCGAGGAAGCCCAGGCCGCCGAAGCTGAGGTCGTCGACACCACTGCCGAGGCCGTGGACGTCGCCCAGGCCGAGCAGCCAGCCGAGGCTGTCGAAGGGACGCCGAAGGCGGACGAGACCGAGAAGTAGTCTCGGAACCCAGCAACATGCGAAGAAACGACCGGGAGCGCATCTGCTCCCGGTCGTTTCTGTTTGGGCTATCCTGTCCTCCATGACCACGCGCACTCGCCAACGATCAGCCCAACCTCCAGACGACATTCGGACGCTCACATACGAGCGCCACTTGTGGGATGCCGGATACGCGACCCTTGCGGGCGTCGATGAGGTGGGTCGTGGCGCGATTGCCGGTCCGCTCGTTGCCGCGGCCGTCATCCTTCCATCTCCAGACGAACTGGCGCACGACGCGGTCTTCTGGGCTGCCGTGCGTGACTCGAAGACGATCACCGCTACCCGCCGGGCCACGCTCGCCGAGGAGATCATCCGTCGTTGCCCGGCATGGGGCATCGCGGCTATCGAGGTCGATGAGCTGGACGATGTTGGTGTCGGCCCGGCGAACCGGATCGCGATGGAGCGAGCCGTCCTCGCGCTGGCAGACGAGCCGGACTTGCTCCTGATCGATGCGATGACGGTCGACCTCGGCCTCCCCCAGCTGGGGATCATTGACGGCGACGCGCTCAGCCTCTCTGTCGCCGCCGCGTCGATCATCGCCAAGGTCGCCCGGGACACCACCATGATCGACCACGATTCCTCCTGGCCCGTGTTCGGGTTCGCCCGGCACAAGGGGTACGGGGTTGCGAGCCATGTCGCGGCCCTCCAGACCCATGGACCGTGCCCGCTTCACCGCCGCTCGTTCGCCCCGGTTCGCGCCGCCGAGGAGCTCAGACGTGCCGCGACGCGCTGACAGGGACGAGCTCGGCCGGCTTGGCGAGCGACATGCCCGGCTGGTGCTGGAGGGCCACGGCTACCGGTTCGTCACGTCCAACTGGCACTGCCTCTCCGGCGAGCTCGACCTGGTCATGCTTGACGGGGATGAGCTTGTCTTCGTCGAGGTCAAGACGCGGCGGGGCGAGCGTGCGGGTAGGGCCGACGACGCGATTTCCGGCGCAAAGGCCAGAAAGCTGCTCGCAACCGGCGAATGGTTTGTCGCGGAGCATCCGGACCATCAGCACCGCATCTGGCGCGTTGACCTCGTCGCGATCACGATCGACCCAACCAGCGGCGTCGTATCGGCGAACCACTACATCAACGCGATCGTCGCCGGATAGCCGCGCGAGCCCGGGAAATTCGGATACCATTGTGGGCCAGGTATTCCCGCGCCGGCGCGCCCGGAGCGGGACCGCATTGTAGCCGGAAGGTCCGCTCGTGGATTCCCCATTCAACCCATTTGGCCCGCAGCACGCCTCCGCCTCGACCGAGGAGCACCGGGCCGAGGCGCCTCGCGAGATCACGTGCGCCGTCCTGACGATCAGCGACACGCGCACCGAGGATGACGACCAGAGTGGTCAGCTCATCCGCCAGCACCTCTCATTCCGCAACCACATCGTTGCGGATTACCGGATCGTGAAAGACGACGTCGACCAGATCAACGATGCCCTCACCCGGTGGATCATGGATCCGGCAATCCAGGCCGTCATCACGAACGGCGGCACGGGCATCTCTGGCCGCGACGTCACGTACGGCGCCATCACCGGCCTGCTCGACAAGGAGCTCCCGGGGTTCGGCGAGCTGTTCCGGATGTTGTCCTGGGACGAGGTCGGCCCCGCCGCGATGCTTAGTCGGGCCACGGCGGGCGTCGCCGGAGGCACCGTGATCTTCTCGACGCCCGGCTCGAGCAACGCGGTCCGCCTCGCCATGGAGAAGCTGATCGGCCCCGAGTTGGGCCACATCGTTCACGAGCTGACGAAGCACCACGCCAACTAGTACCAGGGAGACCGCATCTTGGCACCGACACGTAAGCCGCAGGTCCTCAAGGGCTTCCGCGATTACCTTCCCGAGCACATGCTGCTGCGCCAGCGCGTGCTCGGCATCATCCGCTCGGTCTTCGAGCAGCATGGCTTCGAGCCGCTCGATACCCCGGCGCTGGAGTACATGGAGATCCTCACCGGCAAGGCCGGCGAGAACGAGAAGCTCATGTACCACTTTCAGGATCAGGGCGAACGCGAAGTCGGGCTCCGCTACGACCTCACCGTGCCGCTGGCCCGGGTCGTCGCGATGCACCAGAACGACCTCGTCATGCCGTTCAAGCGCTACCACATGGCACCTGTCTGGCGCGCGGAGAAGCCCCAGCGCGGTCGCTTCCGCGAGTTCTGGCAGTGTGACGCCGATATCGTCGGCTCCTCTTCCGCCCTTGCCGACGCTGAGGCGGTGAACGTGCTGACTGACGCGCTGCAGCAGATCGGTCTCGGCCGTGCGGTGGTGGTCATCAATCACCGGCAGCTGCTGGAAGCCCTTGCAACCATCGCCGGCGTCCCGGCGGAGCAGGCGCATACGATCTACCGGTCGATCGACAAGCTCGACAAGATCGGGCGTGACGGCGTGTTCGCCGAGATGCAGCGCAACGGCGTCTCGGAAGATGCCGCCAACCAGGTACTCGACATCGTGACCACGAAGGGCACGAACGACGAGCTGCTGGCATTTGCCGGCGACCGACTCGCCGATGTGCCGCAAGGCGCGAAGGCCGTGCAGGAACTGCGCGAGCTCATCGACAACGTCGAGCGCCTGGGTGTGCCGAAAAGCATGTACCGCATCGATCTCGCCCTGGCTCGCGGCCTCGATTACTACACTGGCCCGGTCTACGAAGCGGTGGTCGAGGAGCCCAAAGTCGGCTCGGTCGCCGTCGTGGCGGCCGCTACGACGGACTGGTCGGCACGTTCCTTGGTCGTGATGTCCCGGCGACCGGCATCTCGCTTGGCATCGAGCGCATTCTCGAAGTTATCCAGGAATTCGACCTCCTCCCCGCGCGGAAATCCGTCGCCGATGTGATGATGGTGTTTGTCGAGGAGACGCTGGCTGACGCGTCGCTGCTCGCGCGCGAGCTGCGCGATGAGGGGCTGCGGGTCGACCAGTCGGTGATCACCAACAAGGGTATCGGCGCGCAGCTCAAGTACGCCGATCGCCGCGGGATCCCGTTCGCCGCCATCCTCGGCACGGACGAGCTCCAGCGAGGAGAGGTCTCGATCAAGAACCTCGCGACCGGCGAGCAGCGTGAAGTGCCGCGGGCCGTGGTCGTGCAAGAGCTGGATATGCTGGTGAAGCAATCGCAGGAGGAGTCAGGAAAGCGCAATGGATAACGCTACGTCGGACTACATGCAGGATTACGACACGTTCATGTGGGTGGTCGCCCATCCGGACGATCTCGAGTTCTCCTCCGCGGGGACGGTCATCAAGCTGGCACAGGCAGGTAAGCGGTGCATCCTGATCCAGGTCACTTCGGGTGACCGCGGCACAGCCGACCGGTCGTTCACGCCGGAAACCCTCCAGGCGACGCGCGAGGCGGAGCTTCAGGAAGCCGCCCGACGGATGGGGGTCGCGGAGGTGGTCTTCCTCCACGAGGGCGATGGCCATGTCATGCCGGACATAGCCTTGCGCGAGAAAATCGTCAAACAAATCCGTGTCCACAAGCCGGATGTCGTCATCACCCACGATCCATTCCGCCCCTATGCGATGCACCCAGATCACCGCGGCGTCGGCCTGGCGACGCATGACTCCGTCTACCCCACCGCTCGAGATCATCTCTACTTCCCGGACCATCTCGCCGAGGGCATCGAGCCGCACAAGACGGCTGAGATCTGGTACTTCGGCTCCGAGGTACCAGACGTCTTCGTCGACATCACGGACACGTTCGAGGGAAAGATCGACGCATTGAAGGCGCACCAGTCGCAGGTCGGCGACGGAGAAGGTCTGGCCGAGCGACTTCGCGAGCGGCACGAGGAACTCGCCAAGGACCAGCCCTTCGAGCTGGCCGAGGCACTTCAAATCGGTCAAGATGCGGCGCTAACTCCATGCACGAGGAGTTGAAAGCCCGGGCCGAGGAAGCAGGACGCAACGCCTTCGGTGCGGGCTGGTTGCCCGACGGCTGGAGCGTCGCGCCTGGCCGCATCGAACTGATCGGGAACCATATCGACTACAACGGTGGCCCGGTCCTCGCCGCCGCGATCGACCGCGTGCTGGTCATGGCCGTCGGGCCGATCGAAGACTCGCGTTCGATAGCCTTGGTCGCGCCGGACACAGGCGAGGGCGCCGCGTCGTTCGCGCCGATGGCCATCGGCGACTGGCGCGCCTCCCGGGAGGATCACGGGCCCATCGTCTACGTGAAGGGCATCGTCGCCGCATTGGCGTCGCGCGGGATCCCTTTCCGTAGCGGCGTCGGGCTCGCGGTCGCCGGCAACATCCCTCCAGGCTTCGGCATGAGCTCCTCCGCGGCGTTCTGTCTCGCCACAATCCTCGCGCTTACGGTCGACGACATCGACCCGTACCAGATGGTGGCGATCGCACGCGACGCGGAACACCGCGCGGGCTCCCCGGTTGGCGCCATGGACCAGTCGTCTTCCGTGGCGGGTTACATGATCCGTTTTGACGGCCGGGACAATTCCTTTGAGCGCATCGAGCCCGACCTCGGAGAGCTGGTCTTCGCCGTCGCGGACTCCGGAGTGGACCGATCCCTGCGCACATCGTCGTATGGAACACGCGTCCAGGAGGCTGAGGACGCCCGTAGCGCGCTCGAAGGGGCGTTCGACGTCTCTTTACCGAACGTGGCCGCGTTCGAGCCGTTCTGGGACGATGCCGAGGATCGGCTGGGCGACATCCTCTCCCCCACGCTCGTGCGCCGCGTTCGCCATGTCGTGACGGAGACCCGCCGTGTGCGCGAGGCAGAGGACGTCGCACGACAAGGCGATTGGGAACGTTTCGGGGAGTTGATGAACGCGTCCGGGGAAAGCTCCGCTGTCGACTACGAGATCAGCCATCCTGTCGTCGAGGAACTGGTCCACGCGCTACGCGGGCTGCCCGGCGTGCTCGGCGCGCGTATGATGGGCGGCGGCGAAGGTGGCCCGGCGCTCGTCCTGCTCCGGCGCGACGCCGTCGATAGCGTCGCCGAGGCGCTCCGTGGCGGCTTCTACGCGGAGCATCCGGTCACGAGCGACCAGCCGTTTCAGGTCTGCACATTCGGTCCCGGCGCTCACCGCGAGAGCTGAGTGACATTCGGAGAGGAAGACGGCCACCGGACGACAGGTCGTCCGATGGCCGTCTTTGCGTTTCCAGGCCGCTAATATCCCATCTCGAAATCGACGACGTTGATCAGGGGCTCGCCAGCCACGTATGCCCGCAGGTTCTCGCGCAGCACCTCGATCGCGCGCGCTCCGGTCATCGGGGATGCGCCGGAGGTGTGACCGGTAATCAGGACGTTCGGCGCGTCCCACAGTGGGCGAATCCGCCGGTAGCGGCTCCGGATCGGTGACGTCCAGCCCGGCGCCGGCGATATGGCCGCTCTTCAACGCGTCGATCAACGCGTCCTGGTCGACCGTGCCACCCCGTCCAAGGTTGTAGAAATACGATCCCGGCTTCATTGCCTCGATGAGGTCCCGGTTGAAGATCCCCGCCGTGTGCGGCGTCATCGGCAAAGTGCTAACAACATGATCCACACTCGGCAGGACACGGGGCAGCGCGTCGAACGTGACAACCTCATCGAGGCCATCCAGTTGTCCGCCGGTCCGACGTGCGCCGATCAGGCGGCATCCGAACGGCCGCAACCGCTCGGCGATCGCCTGCCCGATCGCCCCGGTACCAAGCAAGAGCACGGTTTGGCCGGTAAGCTCGAAGAATGTCGGGCGCTCGTACCACCCCCGCCATGACTTCGCCTGCTGCTCTTTCCAGAACTCCGGCAACGCTCGCCCGAACGCCAGCATGAACGCGATGGCGTGCTCGGCCATGTTCGGCGCGCTGATGCCACGGCTGTTGGTCAACACGACGCCCTTCTCCGCCATCAGGGGCGTGGCGATGCGCTCGACACCCGCCCACGGCACGTGATGCCAGGCCAACTCCGACGCCGACTCCAGCGTCTCGTCATCGATCCTGCCGCCGATCGTCATCTGCGCGTCGACGATCTCGCGCCGCAGGTCGTCGTCCGAATCGCAGAGCACGATCGTCGCGCCTGGCACGATCTCGCGCACGGCATCCTGCAGCCCGGATTCGGCCTCATATGTGAAAACGACCTTGCGTATCTCCGGCCGTATGGTCATCGAATGCTCCTGTTAACGGCGCGACCGGGGAGCGGCACACATTGCACACTCCCCGGCCCCGCATCGCATCGTCGACTAGAACTGGGCGTCGAAAAGCACCCAGCGCAGGAAGTACAGCAAGAAGAGGATGGCGACACCGTACATCGCCGGGTTCACCTGCCGCGCATGTCCCTTGGCGACCTTGATCAGCACGTAGCTGATAAAGCCCGCGCCGATGCCGTACGTGATGTTGAAGGTGAACGGCATGACCAGCATCGTCAGCGCGACCGGGAACGCATCCTCGATGTCGTTCCAGTTGATGCCGCGCTTCCTGCCCTGGCGATCGGTCCCCTCGTCATCAGCAAGCACGCTCATCATGAGCAGGCCGACCACGATCAGTGCCGGAGCCGTCGCGGACCCCGGGATCGCCTCGACCAGCGCCACCAGCGGCAGCGAGAGCAGGAAGAGGATGCCCGTCGTCACGACCGTCAGGCCCGAGCGGCCACCGACGCTGACGCCGGCCGCCGATTCGATGTACGACGTCGCCGAGGACGCGCTGAGCGCGCCACCGGCCACCGCCGCCAGGGAGTCGACCAGCAGTGGCTTGTCCGCGTCCGGCAGCTCACCGTTCTCGTCGAGATAGCCCGCCTGGGCGCCGACGCCGATAAGCGTGCCCATGGTATCGAAGAAGTCGGACAGCATGATGCTGATGATGACGAGGATCGAGGTCAAGGCGCCGAGCTTGCCCCAGTAGTTGAAGCTGAAGTCGCCGATAAGGCTGAAATCGGGCCCGCCGAAGGGTTCCGCCGGCATCTTCGCGACGTCACCAGGCACAATGAACGCGATCACGGTCGCGACCACGATGCCCCAGAAGATCGCGGCCTTAACGTTGCGGGCCATGAGCACGAGCATGACCAGCAGTCCGACCATGGCGACGAAGATCGGCCAGGTGTTCAACGGCGCAAGGTCCAGGCGCCCTGTGTAGGTCCCCATCTCGCCATTCTCGCCGAGTACGCCGCTATGGAAGCGGATGATGCCGGCGTTCTTCAGGCCAAGGAACAGGATGAACAGGCCGATACCGACGCTGATCGCCTTCTTCAGGACCAGCGGCACGACCTCCAACACGTAGCGCCGAATGCCGGTGACCACCAGCAGCGTGATGATCAGGCCCTCGGTGACGATGACGCCCATCGCCTCCGGGAACGAGAGACCCATGCTGCCCACAAGCGTGTAGGCCACGATCGCGTTGATGCCGAGGCCCGGCGCAATCGCGATGGCCCGGTTCGTGTACAGACCCATAACGATGGACATGACACCGGCGACCAGCGCGGTGACGGTGGCCACCTGTGTGATCGTCAGCTCGCCCGTTCCGCCGAAGGTCAGCGTCGCCGGATTCACCGCGATGATGTAGGACATGACCATGAATGTCGTCAGACCGGCGATGATTTCGGTCTGGACGTTCGTCCCGAGTTGGGACAGCTTGAACTGGCGTTCGAGCCAGCCGCCCCCAGCTTGTGCAGACATCCGCGCTCCCTTCCCCCGATGAGTGTTCCCCCGTGGGCACGCCGACGAGCCGGCGCGCTCATACCTGTACGTACTCTATCGGTTGCAGGGTTTCAGGACAAGTTGTGCCTCATGTCAACACATCCGCATGCTCTTTCCGCACACGAAGGCGGCATGTGCGATGGACACAATGCGGCCCCGGCGCACGCGCCAGGGCCCACATCCGCCAACTGGGACGTTAAAGTGGCCTATCCGCCGATCTGGGACATCCCGCGAACGGTATGAATCTCGCGCTGCCACGCTTCATGACCCCACGGCTTGTTCCAGATGCCGCCGAGCATGGCCTGCGTGATGTCCTCATCACTCGCGCCGGCACGCACGAGGTCGCGCAGGTTCACCTCGTCGCCATGGAGCAGGCAGAGGCGCAGGTTCCCGTCGGCGGTCAGGCGGACGCGGTTGCACGTCTCGCAGAACGGCTCTGACATCGGCGAGATGAAGCCGATCGTGCCCTTCGCGCCGGGAATCTTCCAGAGGCGAGCGGGATCGGCCGGTGGCGCCGGAAGCTCCTCCAGCGGGCCGAAGTGCTTCTCCAGCTCGGAGCGGGTCTCCGTGGACGTGACGAGGCCCTCGTCGTAGACAAGCCCGACGCCCTCCATCGGCATGATCTCGAGGAATCGTACCTGCCAAGGCTTGTCGATGGTCAGCTCCGCCATCTTGTGCACTTCGTGGTCGTTCTGGCCACGGAGGACAACACTGTTGAGCTTGATCGGGCCGAGACCGACGCGGTCCGCTTCGTTGATACCGTCCCAGACCATGTCGAAGCGGCCGCCGCGCGTCATGAACTGGAACTTCACCGGGTCGAGGGTGTCGATGCTGACGTTGATACGGTCCAGACCGGCGTCCTTGTATTCTTGCGCCTTCTTGCCGAGCAAGAGCGCGTTCGTTGTCATGGACAGCTCGTTGATGCCCGGGAACGATTTGAACGCGCGGATCAACTCGGTCAGGTGTGGCCGCACCGTGGGCTCGCCGCCTGTCAGGCGTAGCTTCGTCACGCCCGCCTTGGCGAAAATACCAACAAGCCGGACCAACTCATCATCGGTCAGCATCTCGTCGCGCGGCTGGAAAACCATCCCCGCGGCGGGCATGCAGTACATGCAGCGGAAGTTGCAGCGATCCGTCAGCGAGATCCGCAAGTAGTTCATCGTCCGCCCGAACTTGTCGCGCGGACCGGTGACGGTCTTGGGATCGGGGTGGAATGTGAGTGGGCTTACCGTGGCCATCGTCGCTGCTCCGGTCGCGCCGGGGGCATGTACCCGCCGCACGACCCTAGTTGATCGTTGACTATCCTTCGCATCAGGTTAGCGACCAGAGCCCCATACGTCAAATGCTGGCTCAGGAAATGGAACGGCCCCGCTCATCGAGCCAGGGGATGAGGAAGTCGTAATCCTCGATACACATCAGGCAGATCACATCGCCGGCCGTCACCCGCTCAAACGCCATCAGGCTCGCCTCCCGCTCGGAGTCAGCCTGCATGACGGGGACGCTGCGGCCACTCGCCTCGATACCCTCGCGCATGAGGGCGATCATGTCGCCCATCTCGCGCCCGCGCAGGTAGCGGTGCGAGTCCTTCAACACCACGGCATCCGAGCGCTCCGCCGCAACACGCGCAAGGCCACGGAAAACCTCGTCTTCACGGTCACCAGCGGTCCCGATCACCGTCGTTAGTTGACCGCTCTCTCCGAGGAAGTTGCGACCAAAGGAGACCAACTGCTCCAGCCCGGCCACGTTGTGCGCGAAGTCGAGCACGATCGTGGCGCCGTTGTAGTCGTAGACGTTCAACCGACCGCGGTTGTCCTTCGCCGTGTTGTGGAACGCGGCCAAGCCGGCCTTGACCTCAACATTAGTCAGACCGATTCCCAGCAAGGCGCCCGCCGCGCACAGGGCGTTCTCGACCATATGCGGCGCCCGCCCCTGGAAGGTCATCGGTACGTCGCGGAGCGAGGTCAGCACCTCCTGCTCATCGTCATGCCAAAAGACCACATCCTGTGCATCGTCGACCGTCAGGGCCCAGCCACCGGCGTCGATGTGCGCCTGCACGTCCGGAGCGATCGCGTGCCGGGTGACGAGGAACGGGCGCGCCGGCGTCACGTCTCGCATCGCCAGCACACGCGGGTCGTCGGCGTTCAAAACGGCGAAGCCGTCCGGTCGCAGGTACCGCACAACCAGCGACTTCACCTCCGCCAGCCCCTCGACGGTGTAGACCCCATGCAGGCCTAGATGGTCGGCGCTGACGTTGGTCACCACGCCGACATCGGCCGTCTCGTACGCCAGCCCGCGCAGCAGCATGCCGCCGCGCGCCGTCTCGAGCACGCCAACGTCGAGACCGGGCTCCTGGAAGACGCGCTGGGCGCCGGACGGCCCCGAGTAGTCGCCCGCAATGACCTGTTCGCCATTGATGAACACGCCGGCGGACGACGTCGTCCCGACACGGCGGCCGGCATGGCGAAGCACCGACGAGATCAGCCGAGAGGTCGTCGTCTTGCCGTTCGTCCCGGTGATCGCGATGATCGGTAAGGTTCGCCTCGCGGTCGGCAGCATCTCCGGCGCGTCGTCGTCGTCCGGCGCGCTTTCGTTGAGCGCCTTCAGTTCCTCGACGATCGCGTCGAAGTCGCTCCGCTCGCCGCTGACGAGGCTGAACGCGCATTTCGCCAATGCTTCGGACAGCCGCCGATGCGTCCAGGAGAACGCGACGACATAGTGGCCGGGCGCTTCCATTGCGCGGGAGGCGAATGCCGGCGCATCGGCACCCAGTCTCTGGTGCAGATCACGAACGACAGACTGGAGTCGGGCCATCAGCTCCTCTGGCGTCGCATCGACCTGAATACCGGTTTCGTCGACGACGCGGATTGCCTCGCCCTCCGGGACCTCGACCTCGAGCTTGATCGCCGGGCCGGGCAAGAAGAGATTAGGCCCATCCAGATCCCGGATCTCGGTGATTTTCATGCGGCACCCCGCTGCGTTCATGCGTTATCCCGGGATCATCCGGACCGTCTTCGCTCGCTGCTCTCGCCTGTTCAGATGCAGGGGAGCATGACCTAGTTCATGGTCATCTGCAAGAGCACGACCAGCGCGTTGTATGTCGCATGCGTGATGATCGCGGCGACCGTTCCATAGCGCTTGCGAATCCATCCGAGGAACATGCCGAGAAGGAAGAGCCCGACCATGATCCACGTCAGTTCGTACTGGGTATGCAGCAACGTCCAGAGGCCGGCCGTCAGCACGATGCCGAATCGCGGCTGGAGCGCTCCGCGGAACAGCACCTCCTCGCCGATGCCCGCCGAAAGGCCGAGCAGGATCGCGCCGGCGGGATTCTGCACGCCTGAGGTGAGGTTGTCGATGTTCTCCCCGAGCCGGTCGACAACGTCCGGCTGGAGCACGTTCGTCAGTACCGATCCGATGATCGCGAAGACGAACGCCGGGACGACGCCGATCAGGCCCACCTGTATCTGCTGGGCCGTCGGACGGGTCAGACCCAGACGAACCGTCGCCTCCTCGCCATTTCGGTAGTTCCGGTATCCCACCGCAACGTAGGCCAGGCCGAGGAATGTCAACAGGTTGATCAGGAGCGACGTCACCATACTGCCCGTCGAGGTCGGCGAGATCTCGACGGGCTCGTTGCTGAGGATGAGCGAGAAGAAGAGGAACGCCGCGATGGAGAGCAGGATCGCGAGGCCCGAATAGTCGATCGGGGACTCCGGGTCGAGCGGCGTGACTCTCGAGAGCGCCACGCGGAACCGGCGGACGAGCGGCAGCGACATCCCGAGCCCGATACCGAGCGCGAACCAACCGCCCTCCTTGCCGTTGGACACCAGTGCGAGGCCAGCGACGAACAGGAGCACGCCGGGCATGCCGAACAAGAGGTAGAGGCCCATCGACGCCGCGCGGTCCCCAGTCGCCGCCCGCTTCGCCCAGTTCACCAGCCCGAACGCCGCCCCAACGACGAGGACCAGCGCGAACAACGACATCGTGAAATCAGCCATGAGATGAGGTGGGACTTTCCATACGAACCGGCGCCAGGCCAGCACACGAGCGTATCAATGCTGCGGGAAAGTATACCGGGCGGCAGTGATAGACTTTCGTGGAATCAGGCAGCGGCACACGGGTCGGATAGCGGTCCGCGATGCGCCCCTCGGGAGTTCTCGGTGACCGACGATACGCGGCAAGCCAAAGGCTCGATGCGCTCACGCCAGCGGCGGGGCGGGCTTGGCCGTGGTCTGGAGTCGTTGATCCCGACCTCCGCGCCCGCGCCGGATGCCACGGTCGAGGCAGCGCTGCCGCTCGAATCGGGTATTCCGCTTGAAGTGCCAATCGAGGCGATCACGCCGAATCCGTGGCAGCCTCGCGGGAAAATGGACGAGCACCAGCTGCAGGAGCTGGCGCAGTCGATTCGCACCCATGGCGTGATGCAACCGCTTGTCGTCTCCCGCGGCGAGAACGACGGGACCTTCACCCTCATCGCTGGCGAGCGGCGCTGGCGGGCATCGAAGCTGGCCGGGCATACGCACGTGCCCGTCGTGATCAAGGATGTCACCCCTCAAGCCATGCTCGAGCTGGCGATCGTCGAGAACGTCGTCCGCGCCGACTTGAGCGCGCTGGAAGAGGCCCATGCCTACAAGCAGCTGATCGAGGACTTCGGGCTGACGCAGGCGGATGTCGCCGAGCGCGTCGGGCGTTCGCGCGTCAGCATCACGAACACCTTGCGTCTGCTGAACGCGCCGGAACGCATCCAGCGCGTGCTCGCGGACGGCGGTGTCTCAGAGGGGCACGTCCGGGCGCTGCTGGGCCTCACCAGCGCGGCGGACCAGCTCGCGGTGTTCGACATCGTCATGGAGCGCGGTCTGAGCGTACGCCAGACGGAGGACATGGTCCGCGCATGGCTCTCCGGACCGAAACAGAAGCCAAAGCGCGGGGACGCCCAGTCCGACCCGGAGCATGTCCGCATCGAGAGCCGGCTGCGTGACGCGTTGGGCACAAAGGTGGCCCTCAAGCGCGACCCGTCGGCATCTCGCGGCACGATCACGATCGAGTTCTACTCCGACGAGCAGCTCCAGGCGCTCTACGACCGGATCGCCGGAGAGGACTTCTGGTAGCGGCTAAAGCAGACGCACGATCCACGTCGATGACACGGCAAGCGCGTCGGTGAGCGGATCTGAGGTCTCGTCCGTGGCACCCGGACCGACGACTTCCCAGCCCTCTCCCGCCAGCTCGTTGCCGATCGTTTCCTGCACCAGCTGATCCGCCAGCCAGGCCGGGTCCTCGCCTGCAAGCATCGGGCTGACCGCCTCATCCCGCACCGTCCGGATCTCGCGACCCGTGTCCAGCACGACCGTAAGCCATCGGCCAAGGTCGGTATGCTGCGTGACAACGCCAAAGACTCTCCCGAACCTCATACCCGCCCTCCACTCTTCGTTCGCGACACGCGGCCCGTATACTTTGGGGCATCAGGACGGGCCAACCGAGCCCGTATCGCGCTGTATTGATCATTCCACTGGAGGACCACTGTTCATGGCAACCCGTGACGAGCTGAAAAAGACCCTCTCCGAGCTGCAGACGCGGCTCGATTCACTCCGGGGGCGTCTTTGACCTCGCCAACGACGAGCGCGAGATCGACGACCTCGAGCGGCGCAGCGCCTCACCCGAGTATTGGGACGATCCGGACACCGCGCAGCGCGAAATGCGCCGCCTCGGCGAGCTAAAGGCGCGTGTCGACCAGTTCAGCTCTGCCTCGGCCACCGCGTCCGACATGCTGGAGATGCTGGAGCTGGCCGGTGACGAGCCGGAGTTGCTGGATGAGATCACGGCCGAGCGAGACACGCTTCTGGAACGCGTGGACGCTTTTGAGTTGGAGTCCGCCCTCAACGGCCCGCACGACCATACTGATGCGATTATCGTGATCCATTCGGGCGAAGGCGGCGTGGACGCGCAGGACTGGGCGTCGATGCTCTCTCGCATGTACCTGCGCTGGGCCGACAAGCGCGGGCTCAAGGCGGAGTTGCTTGACACCACCGAGGGCGACGAGGCCGGCATCAAGAACGCCACCATCGAATTCAAGGGCACCAACGCGTATGGATTGCTCAAGGGAGAGGGCGGCTCGCATCGCCTGGTTCGCCTCTCCCCGTACGACTCGGCCCACCGACGCCATACGGCGTTCGCGCTGGTCGAAGTGCTGCCGGAGATCGAGAACGACCAGGAGATCGACCTGAAGTCGGACGACGTGCGCGTCGATACCTATCGCTCGTCCGGGGCGGGTGGGCAGCACGTCAACAAGACGGATTCGGCCGTGCGCCTGACGCACATGCCGACCGGAATCGTGGTCACGTGCCAGAACGAGCGCAGCCAGATGCAAAACCGCGAATCGGCGTTCAAGATTCTCCGCTCGCGATTGCTCGAGCTGAAGTTGGAGAAGGAAGCCGCCGAGCGCAATGAGCTCAAGGGCGACGCGATCGCGGCCGGTTTCGGCAGCCGCATCCGCTCGTACGTGCTGCACCCGTACACCCAGGTGACCGACCACCGCACCGATGTAACGGTGGGAGACGCGCAGGGCGTACTCAATGGCGGGCTTGACCCGTTCATCGACGGCTACCTGCAGTACCTGATCACGCCGGAGGAGGCGGAGGCGTCGTGATGCGGCGAGTGGCGACCTTATTCCTGCTGCTGGTACTCGTCACGGTACACGTGGCGGGCGCGGCAGGCATGCATGTCTCCACGCCTGCTCCCGCGCTTCCGCTCACAACGTCCACGGAGATCGACTTTCCGCAGGGAATGACCTTCTCCGCGACCGTGCCACTGGCGGACGGCGCGGCCGAGGTCGATGCGGTACAGCTGATCTACCGGATCGCCTCAGACCCAACGCTCAATCTGGAAATCATCCCGCCTACCGATGTTGTCGTAAGCGACGATGTCCTGCAGATCGGCACGTTCGTGGATTTCCTTTCAGGGTTCGTGCCCGTCGGCGTCGAGCTCACCTACTCCTGGGAAATCCTGCTCGCGGACGGTTCGGTCGTCACGACCGAAGACGAGACAACTCGCTGGATGGACGACCGCTTCGAATGGGACGAGCGCGCCAGTGACCAGGTCCGCCTCTACACCTATGACGCGGACGACGGGTTCGCCGACGGGATGCTGGCCGATTCCCAGGCCACGATCGACGCACTCGAATCGACCTATGCGCTCGATGCGATCCCGCCCGTCTCGATCTGGGTGTATCCCTCCTACGAGGATTTCGCGGGCACGCGGCAAGGCAACCAGCGAGAGGCAATCGCCGGCGTCACCTACCCCGGCCTGGACACCATGGTCGTCGTTGTCCCGAACGGCGATGAACAGGAGTTCGGACGTGTCGTGCCGCACGAAATCAGTCATCAGGTGCTGTTCGCCGCGACGCGCAATGCATACGGCCCGCCACCGGTCTGGTTTGACGAAGGCATGGCGACACACACCCAGATCGGCGGTACGGACGGGTATGCGGGCATGGTCGCGCGCGCCGGGAAAGACGGCCTTCTCTTCGACATCCAGTCGCTCTCGGAGAGCTTCCCCTACGGCCCCGCCCAGGCGACCCTGGCCTACGCCAGCTCATGGAGCATGATCACGTACATCGAGGAGCGTTGGGGACCTGAAGGCATCACGCGCATGATCGGGGCGTTCGCCGACGGCTTGCCGGTGGAGGAGGCGGTTCCGGCCGCGCTCGATATCAGCCTCGACGAGCTGAACACCGCGTGGAAGGCGTGGATCAACCTCGGCGGCTGATCGCCTTTGGTAGACTGCCCTCCAATCGCTTCGCGCATCAGGAGGCCGCATGTACTGGACCGAACGCCATATCCTCGCCTGCACCGGCAATCACTGCAACCAGAAGGGCGCCGCGCAGATCGTCAACCGGCTCCGCTTCGAGCTGATGCGACGGAAGATGAACGACAAGATCCTGCTCAACACCTGCGGCACCATCGACCTTTGCGATATTGGCCCCAATCTGGTGATCTATCCGGACAACATCGTCTATAGCAACATCACAGAGGCGGACATCCCGGACATCGTCACCTTCCTTGACGGTGGCCCGGTCGTCGATCGGCTGGTGACAGGTCCGCACGCACCCGCCGAGGAGCAACGACAGGCGTTCTACAAGGACTTGCAGGAGGCCGGGAACCGCGCCGACGAAACGACCGTGATGGGCATGGCGACCGCCCGGGACTTCGATGAGCGCTGGATCGCCGAGCAGCTCAGGCGCGGGTTCATGGCGAAGAAGCCCGACTCCGAGACCGGCGAGGACCGCTACTCGATGA
This sequence comes from uncultured Chloroflexia bacterium, assembly GCA_963741805.1. Lineage (GTDB taxonomy): Bacteria > Chloroflexota > Chloroflexia > Thermomicrobiales > UBA6265 > UBA6265. Next base: position 90,570 of record CAVUJR010000003.1, on the reverse strand, counting down.
CGTCGAAGGCGCTTCACCGCTACCGGCTGGGCTAAGGTCCTGCTCGTAAGAGGCACCCGCTCAGTGTAGGGGCCGGCGTCCCTTCGGGGTCGGCCCGATCGACCGAAGGTCGATACGTGGGCGAGTGAGGCCAGTCGCCGCCGCTCTGGGCCCACCGGGCGCCGCCTGCCGTATACTGCACCGCAACTCACCGCCGGGCGCTACCCGACACACGCGAGGACGAGATCATTACCCGTGACGAGCACGCCTGACCCCTCAAACGGGGACCGCGACGAGCGGACCCCGGTCCATATCGAGGAGAGCCCCAAGACCTCGCGCTTCCGGCTACGCACCACGCCAGAGTTGGTGATCCGGATCGGCATCGCGGTCGCGTTGGTCGTGATCTCGCTGTTCACGGACCGGCAATTCCTGCTCTGGGGCCTCATCGCATCGTTGGCTGTCGTGTTCGTGCCGACCGGCCGCGCGCGGTCGTTCATTGCGGCCATCGTCCCGTACGCGTCCGTCTGGTTCGTGTTTTCGTTCCTGCGTTCGTTCGCCGACGAGACGATCCTCGCGAAGACGCTCAACACCAAGGTCGTCGAGTTCGAGAGATGGGTGTGGGGCGGTGAGCTGCCGACCATCAGGCTCCAGGCCCGGTTCTTCAATCTCGACCATATCCAGTGGTATGACTACTATTTCACGTTTGTGCATTGGTCGTACTTCATCGTGCCGCACGCGATCATGGTCTGGATCTGGTGGAAGCACAAGGAGGAGTTCTCTCACTTCCTGACTGCGCTCACCATGACCTTGTTCCTTGGGCTGCTGATCTACTTCATCCTTCCGTCAAATCCGCCCTGGATGGCGCCAGAGTCGATCGACTCCCCGGGCGCACCGGTCGTGATGCGGATCATGGAGCCGATCGGCAAGGCGCTCGGCGGCGGGTTGTACGAGGCCGGCTACAAGATCGTGGGCGAGTCGAACCCCATCGCGGCAATGCCGTCGATGCACTTTGCGATCACGTTCATCCTCGTCTGGGTCGCGCACGGCCGAGGCCGCGGCTGGGAGATCCTCGCCTGGCTCTATGCGCTTTCGATGGGCGCGGCGCTCGTGTACATGGGCGAGCACTACGTGATCGACGTCATCGTCGGCGGGTCCGTCACGACCTGGTCCTGGTTCGTGACCCGCATGTGGATGCGCAAGCACGAGCCGATCCTCAGCCCGACGCATTTCGGGCCGCCGACCGAGGATGCCGTGCCAGTCTCTCCCGACGAGGTCCCGGAAACCCAGCCCGTCTCCTAACGAGGCGACTCGCCTGACTCGGCAATGGTGCGCAGCCACTTCGCGAACACCGGGTTGAGCTGCTCGTAGTAGACGTCGAACGTGGGCAGGTCGAGGATCGACCGGTACCGCAGCGCCTCCTGCACGTCCGCCCGCAATACCGGGCTCGCCTCCGTCGCCTTGGCGAACCAGGCATCGAGAATCCGGCTCCAGCACGCGTTGAATCGGGCGATCATGCCCTGTAGCTGCTCATGCGGGACCGCTGTGATGCTCTCTGGCGGCCAATCTCCCAGGCGTGGCGGCGGCCAATGCTCCGGGTCGAACCCCGGGAATTCACCCACGCCGATCAACGTCTGGTCGCGCAAGCTGATCGCCACCTGGCGCGGTGGCGCATAGAGGCCCCGCCGGCCCTGGTCATCGACCGCGAGCACGGCCAACGGGATCGAGACCGCATCTGCGTAGGCGCGGGCCGGAACCGGGAAGCGCGGCATGCTGCCCGGGTGGTTGGGTGGATTCTGCTCGGCGTACTGCGCCGCGAGCGACATCATGTCGTCGAGCAGCTCTGTGCGGTCGACGCCCTCGCCTCCCAGGGACTCGTCTGGGGTCGCCTCCATAAACGGGACGTAGGCCGTCTCCCCATTCTCCAACCTGATCTCGAGCACTTCCGCCTGCTCGCCGCCTTCCGTCATGCGCAGGGTCTGCGACATCGACTGCCACGTCCCCATCGGGCCGAATGTCGCGATGAGCCACGCCTCTTGCTCCCGATCGGAATCGATATAGACGACCGGATACGTCTTGGGCGTGCTCATCGGCTGGTCCCTTCGTCCTTGCGTGCGATCCGCTCCTGCAGCGCCCGGTTCTCATCCCCCACACGCTGCAGGAATCGGAGGTCCGTCTCGAAGCGCTCGACGCCCGGAATGTCGTTCCGACCGTGCATCGGGCGTGCGGCACGGACATAGCCTGCGTCGGGGTTGTACTCAACCTGGACCCAATCGGTCGCGTCGGGCTCCAGCGGCGCGATCGTCGCGCGCTCGATCACGCCCAGCTGCTCGGCGATGACCGGGTTGTCCGTCACGATGTCGATCTCAGGTTCCGGGCGCGACTTCTTCGGCCGGGAGTACACGTAGTTCCACGCGTCGCCGCCCGCCGAATCGATGAGGTCGACCTGCCAGATCCGGACCGTGCCGCCGGCCGCACCCGCCATGCGGCCCATCGCCAGCGTGCCGTTCCAGCGACCGCTCACGGACGCGTTCTCGATGTCCACCTCGCCATCGAGGTGCTCCGCGAGGGGCGTCAGCAGCGCTTCGAGGTCCGCCTTCGCCCGCCGCGTGAAGTACATCGCCAGGTACGCGGTGCCGACGAGGGCGACGCCGATCACCAGGCACATCGCCAGACCGGTCAAGAGATAGGGGTTCACAGTGCGGCTTTCACTCCATGCGCGCGGCGCCTCTCCGGCCCGCAAGTTACAAACGAGGTCAATAGTAAAAGATCATCTCAATTCCGGGTGTCACGGCCCTTCCAAGCGACTACAATCCGGGTATCGGACGCGCCGGCGTTCGCCCCTTCCTCATGATGGAACAACAGCATATGCGTTTCAGTTGGCACGTTGGCCTGGGTCGTGAACTCGGCTATGTCTTCTGGGCAAAGATCCTCTTCGAAGCGGCGTACGGTGCCTACTCGACGATCTGGCCCCTGTGGATCGCGCACCTCAGTGGATCGATCACGATCGTCGGGATCGTGCTGGGCCTTGCGGGTATCGTGCGGCCATTTATCCTGCTTGGTGGATCGTGGGCTTCTGACCGCGTCGACAACCGCAGGATGCTCATCGTCGTGCGTTCAGCGCTGGTGGTTTCACTGATCTTCGCGGCGTTCGCCGGATCGTGGCAGATGCTCATCCCCGTCGTCTTCTTCTATGGCTTCGGGGAGTTGGTCTATCCCATTCTGCATGCGCATATTCCCGTGCACGCCGGGAATGACATCGCCAGGGCGTTTAGTTTGACGTCGACGATCGGCCCGTCCGTCGCCCTGATCGTCACGCCCTTGCTGACGGGCGCCGTCGTGGCGATCTTCGGGCTCCAGGGTGGCATCCTGCTCTCTGCGGCGTTTAGCGCCACCGGCATCCTGTTCATGTGGCGCATGGACTTCTCTCAGGATCGCGATTATGCCCGCACGACGACACCTGCGACGCTCGGCGAGTTGATGCGACACACGCCAAGCCGCGACATCGTGATCCTGCACGGCATCACGATCTTCGCGCTCGGTCTCGGCGCAATGCTCCTGCCCAATTACCTCGCGGAGCAAAGAGGGCTGTCCGCCTCGTTGATCACCCTGTTGGCCGGTGGCGCCGCCGTCGGCACGACGCTGTTCGGTATCGCCAGCCTTCGTGTGTCGTGGGTGAAACGATCGCCGTTTCTCGCCGCCAGTCTCTCGACGTTCGTCGCGAGCGTGGGATTCCTGCTTCTCTCGCTGTCTGGTGCCCTTCCGGTCCTCCTCGTTGCCTTTGTGCTGCGCGGCGGCATGTTCGCGACGTGGACGTTCCTGCTGACGGCGCTCGGACAGCACGCGCCTCCACGTCTGCGAACGCGCGCGTTCGCGTTGGTCGAGGTGCTGGGAGGCGGAGCCCTCTCGTTCTCACCGGTGGTCGCGGCGGAGCTCTACGGCGTCTCGCCGGAACTCCCGCTCGTCGCCGCGTTCGCCTTCGGAACACTCATGTCTGTCGTCCTCGTGCTGCGCTACCGGCACGGTTTCGTCGTGGCGGAGCGGCCTGTTCTGCAGGTCGCCACACCAGCGCTGTAGACCGTCATCCGCAGGGCGTGTTCGTGCTACCATCACCATGGATTCCGTCGAGATGGCGTGATCCGGTTCACCGTGCGGTTCTTGCCTCGCATGGTCCCCTATCTCTTCATCCACGGGAGAACAGTTCATGGCTGTGGAGCCGTTGATCTACGAACTTAGCAAACCCGGTCGTCGCGCCATTCGCATTCCCCAGCCGGACGTCCCGGAGACGGAACTTCCCGAGGAACTCATGCGGGACACCCTCGCCTGGCCGGAGGCCAGCGAGATCGACGTCATCCGCCACTTCACGCGCCTGAGCCAGAAGAACCACGCGATCGATATCGCGATGTATCCGCTCGGGTCGTGCACGATGAAGTACAACCCGAAGATCAATGAGGAAGTCGCTCGCTATCCCGGCTTCGCCCGGCTTCACCCCTACCAGCCCGAGGAAACGGTCCAGGGCGCGCTGGAGCTGATGTACGAGCTTCAGGAGATGCTGGCTGAGATCGCCGGCTTCAACGCGGTCACCCTCCAGCCGGCCGCTGGTGCCCACGGTGAGCTGACGGGATGCCTCATCATCGACGCGTACCACAAGGAACGTGGCGATACCGCCCGCACGAAGATGCTCATCCCGGACTCGGCGCACGGCACCAACCCGGCGACCGCGCGCATGGCCGGCTTCCAGGTCATCACCGTGCCGTCAGACGACCGCGGCAACAGCGATATCGAGAAAATACGTGAGCTGATCGGTCCGGATACTGCGGGGATCATGATGACGAACCCGAACACGCTCGGCCTTTGGGACGAGCATATCCGGGAAATCATCGACATTGTTCATGAGGCTGGCGGCCTGGTCTATAACGATGGCGCCAACTTCAACGCGATCCTCGGCATCGCCCGCCCCGGTGATCTCGGCGTCGATGTGATGCACTACAACCTGCACAAGACGTTCTCGACCCCGCACGGCGGCGGCGGCCCGGGTTCCGGCCCGGTCGGCGTCCGCGAGGGGCTGGAACAATACCTGCCGGGGCCCATCGTGGCGAAGCAGGGTGACACCTACACCTGGGTCCAACCGGAGAAGTCGATCGGCCGGTTGCACAGCTTCAACGGCAACTTCGGCATGCACGTCCGCGCGTACACCTACATCCGGATGCACGGCGCCGAGGGCCTTCGCCAGATCAGTGAGGACGCCGTGCTCGCGGCGAACTACCTGATGGCGCGGCTGAGCGACCGCTTCGACGTGCAGTACGAGCGCACGTGCATGCACGAGTTCGTCATTAACGGTAACCGGCAGAAGAAGCAGGGCGTGAAGACGGTCGACATGGCCAAGCGACTGCTCGACTTCGGCATCCACCCGCCGACAACGTACTTCCCGCTGATCGTGCCGGAAGCGCTCATGATCGAGCCGACCGAGACCGAGTCTGTCGAGTCGCTCGATTACTTTGCCGACGCGATGCTCCAGATCGCCGACGAGGCGGAAAACACGCCGGAAGTCGTTACCTCCGCGCCGCATAACACGGAGTACAAGCGGCTGGACGAGGTCGGCGCCAACCGCACCCTCAACCAGCGATGGACACCGGCGATGGTCGAAGAGCGCGAGCTCCAGCCGGTCTAGGCATTCAGCTGAAAAGCGACAAACGCAAGGAAGCGCCTCCGGTGCTATCTCCCGGAGCCGCGCTTCTGCGTGCTGGCAGCGGCCCTCGTAGCACGACCGGAGCTGGCTCTCCGCTGTGACCCCGAGCCGACCACAAGGGCCGCCTGTTCGCGCGCCCCTAATGCTTCAGCTCGCCGCTCGGCACATCCCCGCCCTGGCCGGTGATGCCGCGGAGGGTTTCACCTTCGCGCTCCCACACCGTGTGCGCCGCCTCGGCGACGTCCGCCGCAACCTCGTCCGGGATATGCACAATGCCGTTCAGGTCACCGTGCAGCAGATCGCCCATCTTCACTGTCATGCCCGAGATCGTCACATCGTCACCGACGCTCACGCAGATCGGGTTGCCGTGCGAGACGACCAGCCCGGCGCAGAAGTACTGGAAACCGCCCAGGTTGCGGACCTCGTTCGCGTCCCGCAGGCCACCGTCCGTCAGGATGCCCACCGCGCCCAGCGCCTTCATGCGTGTCGACATCACCTCGCCCGCATGGCAGGAGTGGGTACGATCCTGCCCGACGTCCTGCATGACCACGATCGCTGGCTTTGGCGCCTTCTCCAGCAACGCGTAAAGCGCATTGAATCCGATGCCCTCGCGTCCCTCGGTCGTGCTGTCGACGGTGCACGTGACCGCGTAGCCGACCGTTGGCGGCATGTCCTGGAAGATGCAGCGGATGTCATAGCCGACGTAGCCGCTCACACGCGGCCGGACCTCGAACGTCTCGATCGCGTTCGCGACTGTCGGGCTGTCGATGCGCTTCAGCGCGTCAATCTGATGGGGACTCAGGTGCTTCATCGTTCTCTGCCTCCGGTATCTCGGGTCACGGGTCTCCGCGTCAGGGTACTCCGGTTCCGGCTTCCTGTCGTCGGTCCCCGCGGGCACAAGAGAGGGGCAGCGCTGTGGCGCTACCCCTCTCCCGACCGTTCCCTTGGATTCCCTACTTGACGACGATGTTCACGAGGCGTCCGGGAACAGAAATCTCCTTGACGATCGTCTTGCCGGCGATCTGCTCGGCGATCTTCTCAGATCCCTTCGCGGCGGCCAGCTGGTCATCCTTCGAGGCGCCGTTCGGCACTATCACTTTGTCACGGACCTTCCCGTTGATCTGGACCGGGATCTCGATCGTGTCGTCCTTCGCCATCTCGGCGTCAAAGACCGGCCAATCCTGCTGATGGACCGAGAACGGGTTGCCCAGCCGGCGCCACATCTCTTCGGACACATACGGAGTGCTTGGCGCCATCAGCAACGTCAGCGTTTCCGCCGCCTCGCGCCACTGCGCCGTGTCGGCGACCGGCGTATCGCGGAGCTTCATCAGCTCGTTCGTGAACTCGATGAGGGCGGCGATCATCGTGTTGAACGAGAAATCGTCGATGTCCTCGCTCACCTTCTTGATCGTCCGGTGCATCAAGGCCTGAAGAGCGCGGACGTCCGCCTCTGGCGCCTCGCCATCGAGCTGGCGCTCGCCGACTTCCGATACGATCTGGAAGGCGCGACGGATGAAGCGCTCCATGCCCGTGATGCCACGGTCGTTCCACGGCCCGCCCTGCTCCCACGGCCCGAGGAACATCAGGTGCAGGCGCAGGGCGTCCGCGCCGTGCTCCTCGACCAGATCGTCCGGGCCGATCTGCGTGCCGCGGCTCTTGCTCATCTTCACGCCCTCGGCCGAGAGGATCATCCCCTGATTCCGGAGACGGACGAATGGCTCACCGTGATCGATTAGGCCGAAGTCGCGCAGCACCTTCGTGAAGAAGCGCGCGTAGAGCAGGTGCAGGATCGCGTGTTCGATGCCGCCACAGTAGAGATCGACGGGTGTCCACTCCCTGGCCTTCTCTGGATCGAAGGGGCCATCTTCATAATGCGGGCTCGTGTAACGGAACCAGTACCAGGACGAGTCCATGAACGTGTCCATGGTGTCGGTTTCCCGACGCGCAGGACCGCCGCACGTTGGGCACGTCGTGTTCAGGAAGCCCTCGTGCGTGATTAGCGGGCTTTGGCCGGTCGGCTTGAACTCGGCGTCCAACGGCAGCACGACGGGCAACTGGTCTTCCGGGACAGGCACGACACCACAGTCATCGCAGTAGACAACCGGGATCGGCGTCCCCCAGTACCGCTGGCGAGAGATCAGCCAGTCCCGCAGCCGCCAGGTAACCTCCGCCTTGCCCCGTCCCTGCTCGTCAAGCCACCGGATGACCGTGTCGATACTTTCCGGGACGGGAAGACCGTCGAATCGGCCCGAGTTCACCATCCTGCCCGGCCCAATGTAGGCCTCGTCCATGCTCGCCGGGACCAGTGTTTCCTGGTCTTCGGGCTGGATGACGACCCGGATGGGCAGTTCGAAGGTACGCGCGAACGCGAAGTCACGCTCGTCGTGGGCCGGCACCGCCATGATCGCGCCGGTGCCGTACGTCATCAGCACGTAATCGGCGATCCAGACCGGGATCTTCTCGTCGTTCACCGGGTTGATCGCGTATGCGCCGGTGAAGACGCCCGTCTTCTTGCGCTCAACGTCCGTGGACAGGCGCTCGATCTCGGATTCGTTCCGAGCCTTGGCGATGTACGCCTCGACGTCATCCTTCTGCTCGTCGGTCGTGATCTTCTGGACCAGCGGATGCTCGGGGGCCATCACCATGAACGTGGCGCCGAACACGGTATCCGGACGGGTGGTGAAGACGTCGAGCGTGTCGCCCGTCTCGAGCTCGAACTGGAGCCGCGCGCCCTCGGAGCGACCGATCCAGTTGCGCTGCATCGTCTTGACGCGCTGCGGCCAGTCGAGGCTGTCCAGCTCGTCGAGCAGTTCCTGTGCGTACTCGGTGATTCGGAAATACCACTGCTCCAGGTCGCGCTTGTAGACCTCGGAACCGCAGCGCTCGCAGATATTGCCTTCCAGGACCTGCTCATTCGCCAGCACGGTCTGATCGTTCGGGCACCACCACACCGCGCCGTCCTTGCGGTAGGCGAGGCCCCTTTCCAACATCTTCAGGAAAATCCACTGGTTCCAGCGATAGTAATCGGGGTCGGACGTGTTGACTTCGCGCGACCAGTCGATCATGGCGCCCATCATGTCGTACTGGCGCTTCATCTGGGGAATGTTCTCGCCATTCCACTGGGCGGGATGGATGTTGTTGCGAATGGCAGCGTTCTCGGCTGGCAGCCCGAAGGCGTCGAATCCCATCGGGAAGAGCACGTTGTACCCCAGCATGCGCTGGCGTCGGGCGAAGACATCCGGCACGGCGAACGCGTACCAGTGGCCGACGTGCAGGATGCCCGATGGGTACGGGTACATCGTCAGCGAGTACCACTTCGGCTTCTCGCTATCGTCCTCCACCTTGTAGATCGCGTGCTCCTGCCACGCCTCGCGCCAGCGTGGTTCGATCACCCGGTGATCATAGCGGTGGGCATCTGCCTCGTGGACAATTTCGTTGGATTCAGTCTGGACGCTCATCGTTGTCGCTCCCGTGGCCGGTGACCACAAACCAATCGCTCGTTAAACACAAAAACGCCCTCATCCCTCTCAGGGACGAAGGCGTCGGGCGCATCCGCGGTACCACCCTGCTTGATCAGGCCGGTTCATGCAATCCATGCGCGTTCGGGTGGAGCCGAGGGGACTCGAACCCCTGACCCCCACACTGCCAGTGTGGTGCTCTCCCAGCTGAGCTACGGCCCCGTGTCTTTGCGCCTGGGTCGCAGACCACTCCGTGATCCGCTCTGTGCCCTGTAACGGAGGCTTCCGGCCCGGGCTGATCATTCACCCGCGCGGCTCCCGGACGAGTTCCGCTTCTCGTGACGCCTCTCACCGCCGGCGTCTCTCTGGAGGGCGAAGCGTACTACTTCCGTTCATCGCCAGTACATCGTGCTGTCCACTGTTGATCTCCGGCAAGGGTCACCCCGTCCGGAGCGATTGAAGTATAGGTGCCACCCGCACCGGTGTCAACAACGCCGCAGCCGGCTAAAGATCCATATGTACACCCCAGAGCTAAGCGCACCCATAGTCGTACAGGGACTCGGCATCATCCACACATGACGAAATCCCGAACGGCCCAAGCGAGCCAACGAGGAACGAGGCAATTGAAGCCGGCCAGGTAGCCGGCGGCGGCGCACTTTGCCCCGCCGGCGGTAGCGGTGTCATCACCGACCGTCGAAAGGACGTCGAGCAGACCGCGCACCTCGTGCTCCAACGGCACCCAGTCGTTCAGCAACTCGCTCTGCGCTGGATCCTCACGTTCGGCCGGAAATGCTTCAGCGTCCGTGTCGAGCAGGTCTCCGCCAAGCTCGCCGGTCACGTGGACGCTACCGGCAGCATCTCGCTCGACCAGAATACGACCCTCTATCTCGGTCACTCCGTCAGAGAAGCGGAGGCGAATCGAACCGTCGGGATCTCGCGACGTCTCGCAGCGACTCAATTCCTGATTGTCGTTCCCAAAGGCGGCCATAGTCATCAAGTCGCCTTCGCCGAGATGGAGCCCATACATTCGAACGCGAGTTCCACGGACCGCATCCGCGTCCGGAACGACCGGAAACCATGGGATGAACGGCCCTGGCCCCGGCCAACAAAACCAGTCAAACGGGTTGTACGGCGTCGTTTGTCCCTGAGTGGTAAAGGCAGGCGCATCATCGAGCTCTCCAGACCGGGCTGCGAGTGCCTCGGTGACGTGCGGCAATCCGATACCGAGAGCGATGGCGCTCATAAGAAACCGGCGCCGACCGATCTGGCCAGTGCGCAGTTGCGTCGTGAGTTCATCAAAGCGCTGGAAGTCCATTTCGAAACCTCTTCCTCCTCCGGCACCTGTATGCCGCAGGCATGGGGACAAGTTCTGCGTCCAGGAGATCTTTACGGGGACCCACTGGTCCGCCGCTGATCGCCAGACGATCGCGGCGTTATCTGCGAACGCGAACCGCTAATCGGTGCAAAATTTCCAGATATAGCCACCGAAGATGCCGGCGGCCGCGCACCCAAGTCCGCTCACCGGACAAGTAATGATCGACAACGGGAGCAAGAACCCGGAGGTGAAGCACTTCTCCGGGCTCGCCGAGGGAGACGAGCTCCCTGTGGAGAAGACGTCGAAGAGGACTTCCATCTTCGGGATGACTGCGCTCCACTGGGCCACAAGGCGCTGCTCGGCGTCCCCGAGCGACACAGGCTCGTCCATCTCCAGCTGACCGGTCACCGTCAGGATATAGGGAGTATCAGCCACCTCACCGACGATGGTCCCTTCCTCGCCGTCAGTCTGTAGGGAGAAGGACGCCTCGATCCGAGCCTGACCATCCGAAAGGCTCCAGTTGTAGGCACCGCTGCTGTCCCGATTTACCTGCCCTCGGCTCAACTCGTCTCCGCCGTCGCCGAAGGCGCTGGCACTCAATATTCCGTTGGCCATGTCGGGCTGTAACCCGTACCAGCGGATGCCAGTGATCGCCATAACGTCAGGTGGGGCCACGACAGGGAACCACGGCCCAAACGGACCCGGTCGGCAGAACGGGTTGAACGGATCGAATGTGGACTGCTGAGCCTCCCCGGGCTGCGCTTCTTCCTGAGGGGGCGCCTGGGTTGGCGTTACCGGGGTTGGCGACGGCGGTATCGCCGCAGGGGGGACGGATGTGGCGGTCGGTGTGGGCGGCACCGAGGTGGCGGTCGGAGTCACGTTGCCCGGGCCGCTCGATGGCACGGTTGGCGTGGGTGGAAGAGCGATTGAGTCGGGCGGCCCTGATGTTGGGGTGGGCTCAGGAGCGACCCGGATCGGCATGGACGTCGGGGTTGGTTCTGGGCGCTGCGCACGCGAGTTTTGCGCGACGCCGCTGGTTGCTGAGGCTACGACGATTGGCGCTCGCCACAAACTACGTACATGTCTGGTCTGTGCTCGAGCGACCTGAGCGGCCATTCGGTAGAAGCGTCCGCGGTCCATGGCACCGATACCTCCTAACAGGTGGCATCGAGCACCGAAAGGAAACCAACGCGACTTGCAGCGGCATGCATTTGAAGGAGGTGCGCGATGTCAAGAGTGGTTTGACATGGGCTGCACAGTCTGGAATGGATCGATTCTATCAGACTTCGCGGCACCATTCGTTGCTTTGATGAAATGTCCCGAAGCGCATGACTGTCCGGGCATACCGCAGCCTCATGATTACGTCGATTCATCGTGCAATCGCTCGGGGAACAAGCAGGGCTCGTGATGTGCGCGTGGCCGGGCCACGGACCCGGATCCTCTCCCCCGACTCACCCGGTCCGGTTGATCGGAATCGGGTGCGTGCCGTGGGGTACCAACTAGCCGCCTTGCTCCGCGAACAGCTCTACGATGAAGGGCCTGGCCTTGGCGAAGGCCACCGCGCGTGGATGGACACGGTCACGCGCGTCCGGCAACAGCTCGGCGATGGTCATGCCGTCGTCCAGCTCGAAAATGGGCTCGTACCCGGCACCCTCGACGCCCCGCTCCTCGTCCGCGATGACCCCTTCAAGCGTGCTTCCGAAGGTTTGCAGTCGACCGTCCGGATGCGCGACCGCCGATATAGGTGATCATTCGGGCCGACCGGCTCGTGTACCCGGAGACATTGACGTCTCGCAGTAACTCCTGACGGTTCTCAGCATCGGTGGCCTCCGTGCCGGCATATCTGAAGATGAAACGCCCGGCGCGCCGTCGAGAACATCGACCTCGATCCCTGACGCCTCCGTGATCGTGACCAGTCCGCTCTCTTTCGCGACCTTGTCGGCGGTCTCCATTGCGACCTGGTCGAACGTCGTGCCGGACCCCACCGGCATGTCCACGCCGGCCTCCAGCGTGGGAGACGACCTCGACCTCGTCATCGGCGAAGAACTCGCGCAGCTTGTCGAACTCGTGTTCAGTCGTGGTAGCGATCAGCAGCTTTGGCATGGATCGAGCCCCTTCAGATTGATTCGCGTTCGTTCCGGCAGCGCTCGCCTCCCGACCTCAGCGCTCTTCGCGCGCAATGTGGTTGCCATCGGCGGCACGAGGCTCGTAACTTCGTAAGGCGCGATGCGGGACAGGTCCGGGACGAAGGATTCAGCGACCGCCCGGGAGCCAGCGGATCAGTTCGCCTTGGGGCCGGGACCGATCTGCGCGGGCTCGACCACCATGACCGCGACGCCTCCAGGGCCGTAGTAAACGGGAACCGTCATCTCCCGGATCACGTCCTCGATCTCGCCGCCGTAGCTCAGCCACTGTAAGGCGGTACGCATCGACGACCAGCATCGTGTCAGGGTGCTCGAAGAACAACTGGCGTAGTCCGTGGGCCGAGACGATCGTCTCGGCGCCCACCCAATAGTCGATCCGATCGCCCTGGGGTGACCCGGCTGTAGTCCCTTGCGCGGGCGCTGTCGGCTGGACCGGCGAGGAAGTACACGTCGTCGCGGCTTTCCGGTTCCAGGCCCAGGTACACGGGCGGCGGCAGAGCGGCCACCACCGGCTGCCCGGGTCTGGTGTTCCTCCAACAGTACTCCATCGCGTCGTGATAATCGGCGTTGACGACCGGGTGCTCGAATCTCCATTGGACGTTCTGCCCGAGTATCAGGAGGAGTAGGGCAACGACCGTGGCACTCGCCATGAGGCCTGGCAAAGACCGGGCATGGACCACCGCGTCGTAAAGATGCGTCCGAGCCCTACGACAAGTGAAGCAATGAACACATAGCCGAGAGCGTGCACATGCAGCAGGTAGCGCCCGACGAGGCCCTTACTGAAGAGAACGAACCCGACGGTCGTGAGCCAGTATGCGAGGAGGACGAACAAGGTTGCCTCAGGATGAGGGGGGCACCGCCATGACGGCGCGGGATCAACTGATCGAACAGCGCTACGGCGGCTCCAAACAAAACAATGGAGACGGGCATGAGCCAGAAGCGCGCGCTCTTCACTACGAGCAAGGACAGCACCCGTTCGGCTGACATGTCGCGCATGAATCCGAACAGCTCGATCTGGCTATTGCCAACGAACCATAGGCCGTGAGATGTCGCGTCCCCGCTGTGCGTCACGCCCTCCGGGCTCAGCAACCAGTTCGCTCCCAATAAGGCCACCGGCGCAGCGCCACTACAGGATCATGAGCGCGCGGAGAGCGGGACGACGCAGGACATCCAGCCGGAAGACAACGATGATACTGACCAAGAGCGCCATGACAACGACCGACGCTCCAACGTGGGTAAACACGGCGGCCCAGGCCAGAGCGAAGCACGACAGCCGCGACGGTTCTGCCATCGATCCCATCTCGTGCGAAACCGCGAATGCCCAAGCGAGCGTGACGACCATAAGTTGGAGCAAGGCGTACATCCGCACGTGGCCGCCCCACTGGACGGTTAGCGGATCGATGGCCAGGAGCATCGCCGCGACGATCGCACCCACGCGCTTTGAGATCACGTTTCCGGCCATAAGGTACTAAGGGAGATCGCGCCCGTACCGGCAGCAACGCTCACCATCCGCATGAGCAAGAGGTCGCCCAGCCCTCCGTGGCCGAACCAAACGAACGGCATCAAGAGCAAGGACAGCGTGTAGCCCTGGAAATACACGGTTCCCGACGGCAGGACCGGGAGAAGATGGTCCGCGACCACGTTCGCGGCAAGAATGCTCGCGGCCTCGTCGATGTGCGGAGAAAGACGAAGCGCGGCCCAGAGACGCAAGACCGAACCCGACCAGGAGCGCGACCAGCGACCGCGGCGCGGCCATCGCGACCGTCGACACCGATGCGAGCTGACCGGCGAGAAGCAGCCATGTGGCCGCCCGCAGACGATATGCGCCTTGGCAGGCCTCTCCTGTCACGACCCAGATCTCTCACCTCCATTTCAGCGGCGCACGTCTACCGTCGATCCAGGCGCGGGACCGCTTCTCGTCGTCCCGCTCAGTCCATGCCAGTTCTGTGCCATCGCTCCGGCTCGAATGATGTTGTCCCTAAACTCCATTGATGTGGCACGGCACGTGCGACCTGACCGCCAAGACCCCATATTCGGGTGACCTGAAAGACGGGGTGGCATCTCTTGATGGCTACAAAGTTCGGCTTAGTGCGCCCCGTTTGACGACTGAAGGAAAGGAGGACGCCAGGAACGCCGGCAAACCGCCTCAGTGCATCTTCTTCCGCTCTCCTCGTTGAAAATGCGTGGCGATGATGCAGGAGAGAGAATTACATGACGAATTCAACAGCAGGACGACCATTGTTCGTGGCGGTCGTCGCGGCGCTGATCCTGGCCCTGACAGGGAGTGCCGCAACCTTCAACGATGACCGCACCAGGAATCCAAGATCCCGGCCGGAGCGCCAGTCGGAATCCATTCGGGTAGTTGTTCGGATTTCCTCGCCGAGCCGGCATATGACGGCGGTGAGATCACCGAGACGACCACGGATGATATGTGGGGCGACGAGACGTTCATGACCGGCATCTTCGAGGATGACCAGCTCCAGGCGTCCGGCATTGACTTCAACAACGACGGCCAACTCCAGGCAAACGAGGTCATCACGCCGGACGGCGTCAGCGCGCCGATGGGCTATGCCCAGGGTGACCTCGGCTCCGACGTCAACACGGACGAGCCGTATGTCGTCGTTCTCCACCTGAGCCCCGAGGAGTACGACACGTACATCGCTTGTGGCGCCATCGATGGTTCTGAGTCGACCGACGCCGGGAACCTCATCTACCTTCAGGGCCTGAACGACTCCAACTTCTTCGGTTACGCGGTCCTTGACGGCGCGACCCTGAACACCTACCTGTTCCAGCCGAACACCCAGCCCCTCCAGGGGACTGCCGGCGAGCAGGTGAGCGTCGCTGGCCATCCGGTCGGCATCCACTCCGGCACGTGCCCGGACTTCGTGGCCGAGCCGATCTATGACATCGGCGACTTCATGGAGACCAACGTCTACGCCGACGGCCAGCAGGACGCCGGCGACATGGAGGGCGACGTTCCTTCCGAGGCGCAGGACTTCGGTCCGGTGTACCGCCTCGACGGTGAAGGCACCGACATCGAGGGCGATAGCATCCTCGACGCCGAGAACCCGCGCGTGGCGGTTGTGCACGAGAGCGCAGAGAACTACAGCAGCGTCGTTGCCTGTGGCCAGATCCTTCCGGTGATGGACGAGGACAACGTGGTTGTCTTCCTGCACCCGGTTGGCGGCTCCAACTAGCCGGCTACCTGGAGATGCCGGAAGATGTCTCGAGCGCGCAGGGCTTCCTGTGGTGGATCGAAGACTTCAGCATGCAGCACGCAGTCCCAAGCGACGCCGCCACAGGCCGGCACCCCTGCCCCGATCGAGACGCCGGCGGCCACTCCGACCCAGGAGGCGACCGCGGTGATCGTCGAGACGGTCGTGGTCCCGGCTGATGAAGCCACGGCGATCGTCGAGGGCGAGCAGCAGCCGACCGAAGAGTCGACCCCAGCGGAGACGCAGGGCCAGACCGAGCAAGTCGCGGTTGAGATCGGCGGCGACGAGCCGGTCGATGTCAATACGGCCCCCGGCCAGACGCTGCTCCTCTCCAACGAGTTCGAGAGCGAGCGCACGTTCAGCGTGCCGGATCTCGGTATCGAGCAGACGCTCGGCAGCGGCGAGCAGGCGGAGACGACTGTTCCCGACGACGCCGAGGCGGGTCAGTACACGTACCAGGTGACCCAGGACGGCGAGACCGTCTACGAGGGCACCTTCAACGTGCAGTAGTCGAACCTCTCGACATACTGAAAACGTGAGAGAAGGCCGGGATAACGCTGTCCCGGCCTTCTCCATGCAACACGATGTCAAGGACTTTTCCCCCGATCCGCTACCATGGAACCCGGAGCGAGCGATCTTCGGGTCACGATTGTCCTCCGCCCAACTCCGGCATGGCAAACATGCCGCCCCTTCCCCTCCGTGCCCATCTGCCACATGATCGACTGGCTCCCCTGATTGCCTGGCAGCCCGCGACGTTCACCGCGTGATATCGCGGCGCTGCTGACGTTTCGCCATTCCGCGACAAGGAGCCAAATATGTTCGGAACCATCGGCCACGCCCGCGTGAAGTCCGGCCATCACGATCAGTTGAACGACCTCCTCCAGGACTGGAAAGGCACGGTCCGCCCGAAGGTTCCCGGAACCTTCCTCGAAGTGTCCGGCCATCGTGCCGGGGCGCCAGACGAGATGGTGTTCCTGGCCCTCGCGCAGGATGAAGCGACGTATCGCCGTTTGGCGGACATGCCCGAGCAGGATGCCTGGTTCCGCAAGATGGTGGAGCACCTGGAAGCGGAGCCGACATGGGAGGACATCGAAATGGAGATCATCGTTCGCGAGTAGCATGTCGCCAACCCTGCCGCGGGTATGCTTGGCGTAGAGACGCTTGCGCGCATACACGGGAGGCACCATGCCCGCTCACCCCCACGCACCCGGACCGGCTGACGACCTTGCGGGTGCGGTCGGCGAAATCATCGGCCGCTTCGACGCGCTCAGCACCGCCCGGGATGCTGCCGTGACCGGGGGTCGGCAGGTCGTGCGGCTCGCCGCCAACGCCGTCCGCGCGCTTCATCGAGGTGATGATGCCTCCGGGCTCCTGGCGGATGCTCGCGCGCTGCTGGACACGATCCGGGACCAGTCCGCGCCCTACCCGAGCGTCTATTGGGCTGGCTACGTGCAGGACGCGATGAAGGAGTATGCCGAGGCGGAGATCACGGCGGCGATGCTCTCCGGCACCTCGGTCCCGGACTCCCTCTCGCTGGGCGTCGAGGATGCAGCCTGGCTCAATGGGCTTGCCGAAGCGGCCAGTGAGCTGCGCCGGGACACGCTGGACGCCCTTCGGCAGGACGATACCGCCCGTGCCGAGCAGCTCCTCGCGCTGATGGACGCGGTCTACGCCGTACTTGTGATGGTCGACTATCCGGACGCGGTCACCGGCGGCCTGCGCCGCACCACCGACCAGTTTCGCGGTGTACTGGAACGAACGCGCGGTGACGTCACCATGTCCGTGCGGCAGAGCCGGCTGGAGCACGCGCTGCGAGAGGCAGAGAACCGGATCGGCTAGTCTAGCGGCACGTTGCTGAGGTCAACCGGCGTGCCGGGTCCGTAGCCATGCTCCGCCATCCATCCGGCTGGTACTTCGAGGATGTAGGTTACGGGCTCGCCAGAATGGTAACGAGCGCGGTCGCCATCGGCGGTTCCGGTGGGATCGGGACATGCATTCTCGGCCGCGCCGACGACCTGGCCGTTCTCGATCCAGACGATGTCGAGGCAGAAGCGCATGCCTTTCATCCAGTAGGTCTGGACCGTGGCGGACTGGTTGACGAACAGCATGCCGGTCTCCGGCTCAAGGCCGTTCCGGTAGCCGAGGCCAAGCGTCTTCTCCCACGGCTGGATTGCGAGCTGCACGTGCAGCTGGGACTCGCCGACCGTCATGGTCGCCTCCTGCCGGCCAGGGGGCAGCTCCCGTCGCCACGGCGGCAGCGTCACCTCCGCCTGCGCCGAGGCGAGCAGCGGCATCATCAGGGTCATCAGGGCGAGCGCCACGCTCGCCCACCATCGTCGTCGCATCATCAACGAATCACTCCTTCGCCCAGGAGCTCGGCAAGACGATTGAGCACCGCCACAGTATCCGCCACGCTCTCGAGTACGACGTCAGCCTCCGCGATGACCTCCGGGTGGACGTCTTCCGAGCGAATCGCGATCGCCACCGACTTCAGGCCCTGCTCGTCCCGATGACGGTGAAGCGACCGAAAGCCGTCGACGTCTGTAACGTCGTCGCCGAAGAAGATCGCGCTGGCCAACCCCCGGGTCCGGATGATCTGCTCGAGTGCCGTGCCCTTCGAGACCGTCACGGAGGGCCGCAGCTCGACAAGCATTTTGCCGCCGGACACCCGCAGGCCGCGCAGGGTTGCTTCTTCCTCGACGATGGGCAGGAGCTTGAGGCCGACTTCGACCGGATCGTCAACGTTCCGGTAGTGGATCGACGCCGTCAGCCGCTTGTTCTCCCAAAGCATGTCCGCCGTCGACACATCCTCCGCCAGGCGGCGCTGAGTCGCCGCGAGTGTTTCGGCGATCGCCTGCTCGGCCGCCACACCGGCCTCGTGATCGACGTGCTGCCCGTGCTCGAACCATTCCAAACCGTGGTTCCCAACGACGACCAGGTTGTCGGCATCGACCTTCGAGCGCACGTCCCCCACTGCTCGGCCGGTGATGATGCCGGCGACATCCACCAGCCGGGCCACGCGATCGAGCGCCTCGGAGGCTCCGGCAAAAGGCACGGCCGCGTCCGGGGTTGGAGCGATCTCGCTCAGCGTTCCGTCAAAGTCCGAGAAGATGCCCGCGGGGCGATGGGCCAGGGCCTCGGCGCATTGACGCGCCACGGCCTCGATGCGGCTGCTGGTCTCGACGTCCACGTTTGCCCCTTCCTCTCTAGTCCGTGCCATACCGATAGATTGTGCCGTCGGTCACCGACACCCACACGTCCGTAATCTGGCCGTCCACCTCGATCGCGAGGTGCGCGTAAGTCTGGTTTCGCGGAGCGGCTGGTGGCCCGAACGGGTGCGCGTCCGTGCTCTGGCGGATCGTGACACCACCCTGTGCCGTGAGATGCAGCTCATCGGAGAACCCGGCACGGATGAGCGAGCGGTAGACCTCGCGCATATTGAGCACCGTCGGGTCGAGCGTCGGGATGGTGTCTGGCGGGTCATTGACCGCATCGATGCGCGCCGTGTCGGTCGAGTAGAAGGCTTGCGCGGTCTCGGAAAAGAACACGCCCTCCCACTGCACGCCGGTCGTCAGAAGCGGGCACCCGAGACGGAGCGTGTAGAGCCGGGCATCGGCTTGCCAGCGCCGAGCCTCGTCGACCGCGCGCTGAACACCTTGCTCGATTGTGGCATCGACCGACTCGAGATCGCTGATACGGAGCCGACTGGTCGCGCAGGCGGCGTCCGGGCTCTCACCGAGGATGGATTCGGGCGTGGACTCCTGCGCGGCAGAGGAGTTCGCCGGCAAGGCCAGGAGGACGCCGACAAGCACCGCAACGATCCAGGTGGACGACGGTTGTCGCATGGTGAAACGGGGGAACACGGTACCTTCCCTGGCCACCTGCCTGGCGGCCATGTGCGGCGACTGGTCTTCTGGGAGGATAGCACGACGATCCTCCTGAAATGCCCGTATTCAGGCGAGAAGGAAGTTGCTATGCTTACGGAGCGTCAGTTCCCTATGGGAGTACGGCGCATCGCAACCGGCGATCGCCGGGCCCGACATACAGAGCATGGAAGACGAGGTCGAGGATGAAGCTGTTCAACACCCAGTCGCAGTCGCTGGAAGAATTCACCAGCGACGGCGGCAACGTCGGCATCTACGTCTGTGGCGTGACGCCGTATGACACCACCCACCTCGGACATGCCTTCACCTTCCTCACCTACGACGTTCTCGTCCGCTATCTCCGTTACCTCGGCTACAACGTCACCTACGTCCAGAACGTGACCGACATCGACGACGACATCCTGCGCAAGGCCAACGAGCTCGGCATGGACTGGCGCGATCTGGGACGCCGCGAGACCGAGCAGTACCTCGACGACATGCGCCAGCTGAACGCCTTGCCCTTCGACCACTACGTCGCCGCCACGGAGCACATCCAGCAGGTCGTGGAGAACGTGCAGGCCCTGCTCGATGCCGGTGTGGCGTACGAGGTCAACGGCAGCGTCTATTTCTCCGTCGCGAAAGATCCGGAATTCGGCAAGCTCAGCAAGCTCCCGCAGAGCGAGTGGCTGACGATCGCGAACGAGCGCGGCAACAAACCGGACGACCCGAACAAGCAGGACCCCATCGACTTCCTGCTCTGGCAGGCTGGCGTCCCTGGTGAGCCCACGTGGGACTCTCCATGGGGGCCGGGACGCCCAGGCTGGCACATCGAGTGCTCGGCGATGTCCCGGCACTACCTCGGTGACCAGATCGACATCCATGGTGGCGGATTCGACCTCATCTTCCCTCACCACGAGTGCGAAATCGCCCAGGCCGAGACGATCACGCATAAAGAGCCGTTCGTCCGCTACTGGATGCACGTCGCGATGGTCGATTACCAGGGCGAGAAGATGAGCAAGTCGCTCGGCAACCTCGTCTACGTTAAGGATCTGCTCAAGACCTACTCGGCCGACGCCGTGCGCCTGACGTTACTGCAGCACCACTACCGCGAACCGTGGGAATTCTTTGACGCTGACTTGCCGAAGAACCAGGAGATCGCCACGGTGATCCGGCAAGACCGCCCGACCGAGATTCCGGGCGGCGAGCGACTCGATCCGGAGCCGTACAAGCAACGCTTCCTGACGGCGATGGATGATGACCTCGACACTGGCACCGCCGAGCTCGCCCTTCGCGACCTGGCGATCGCCGTACGCGACGCGCGAGATGTCGATACGGTCGAGGCCCATGCGACGCTGCACGAGCTGGGCGATATTCTCGGCCTCACATACCGATAAGGGTCCGCGGGCCGAGGTGAACCCCCTCCGGCCCGGGTGGTATACTGCCCAGTCGGAGCCATGCTGAGCATGGTTCGTTTTCTGTTGTGCGTTTACGGGGAATCCCCCGTGACCTTTCTCCGCCGCCGCCAAGGTCTGGCATGCAGGTGGAAACCCAAAGGAAGGAACCTCTTTTGGACAACGTAACCCGACCCGCTCGTAATTATGAGATGATGACGATCCTCCTCCCCGACATGGCGGACGAGGACACCCAGGCGGCACTGGACAAGGTGCGCGGCTACATCACCGACGTCAACGGTGAGATCTCCGAGGCGAATACCGAGTCGCCCTGGGGCCGCCGCCGGCTGGCCTACACCATCCGCCACGAGAGCGTGGACTACCGCGACGGCTTCTACGTGTTGATTCGGTTCTCCGCGCAGCCGACAGCGATCTCCGACATCGAGCGCGAAATGAAGCTCGACACCAGGGTGATCCGTTACCTGCTCGTCATGGACGATCCGAAGGCGGGCGAGAAGGTGACCGAGCAGCCGCAGGCCGCCACCGAGGAAGCCAGCGAAACAGCGACTGAGGCTCCCACTGCCGGGGCCAGCGAGGCTCCTGCCTCCGAGACGACGGAAGCTCCGGCCGAAACCACCACGGAGACGGCGACGGAAGAAGCACCGGCCGAAGCGTCTACGGAGACGGCAACTGAGGAAGCTCCGGCCGAGCGCGCCGAGACCGCGACGGCTGTCGAGGAGACCGCCGAAGCGATCGAGGGCGAGGAAGAGCCGGCTCCGGCCGACGGCGCGGAGTCCGAGGAAGACACGAAGGAGTCCTAAATGAGCTTTGCCAAAGTCTCCATTGTTGGCCGACTGGGGCAGGACCCTGAAGTTCGCTACACGCCGTCCGGCACGATGAACGTGCAGTTCAGCATCGCCGCCGATGGTCGACGTCGCGGCGAGGGCGATCAGGACAACACGACCTGGTTCCGCGTCACCGCGTGGGACAAGCAGGCCGAGCGTCTGGTGACCCTTATTGAGCGCGGCTATGTCGCCAAGGGGCGTCAGCTCTACGTCGATGGCCAGCTCGAAACCCGCCAGTACACCGACCGGACCGGCCAGCCTCGCACGTCCCTGGACGTGACCATGCATGACTTCCAGTTCGTCGGCAGCCGCCAGGATAACCAGGGCGGCGAGCAAGGTGCACAGGGCGGCGCCAACGCCGGCGGCAGCCAGGGTGGCTACGGCGGCGGCAACTACGGTGGAAGCAACTACGGCAACCAGGGCGGCGACTACAGCCAGGACGAAGGTCCGGACAACCTGAACGACGTCCCCTTCTAGACCTGCCCGCCCTTATCCGGCACATCGGTAGACCTGAAAAGTGAGAAACAGCAACCATGACAGACCGTGAGAACCAGAACAGCGAGTCACGTGACACCCGCGAAGGTGGCGAGCGCCGCCCGTCCCGCTTCGGCGGCCCGCAGGCCCAGCGCGAGGGTGGTGAAGGCGGAGGCCGTCGTGGCCCCGGTGGCCCGCGCCGCGGTGGCGGCGGTGGTGGGCGCTTCGGCGGCCGCCGCAAGATTTGTCAGTTCTGCACCGACAACATCGAGCATGTCGATTACAAGGACATCGCCCGCCTGCGCCGCCATGTCGGCGAGCGCGGCAAGATCGAGCCGCGACGCAAGCTCGGCACCTGCGCCAAGCACCAGCGGTCGGTGACCGTTGCGATCAAGCGGGCCCGCTACATCGCCCTCTTGCCGTTCACCAACAGCGCTCCGCGCGGGTAAGCCCGGAACGCGATGAAGATCGGCGCGTCCCCTCGGGTCTTCAGTATCCGTTGGTGACGCGCCGTTTCTTTTTCTCACCCGTGCGGATGCGAGTGCCTGGTTCGTGCCGCGCATCCTGCTGAAGAAGAGGTCGCAGCGTCCATGAGTGATCGAACACCGAAACGCCCCCTCAAAGACACGCAGTCCGGATCGCGCCGGTCGCGGCTCAACGCCCAACCACAACGCCGCGTGAGCCGCACGCAACGTGAGACGATGTACCAGCGCATGCTGTACATCGGTCTCGCCGCCGCCGCCGGCATCATCGTCCTTATTCTTGGTATCGGCGCCTTTTACGAGTATCAGATCAAACCGAACCAGGTGCTCGCCGAGGTGAACGGCGACGAGATCACCCGTGAGGACTACTGGCGCTACCAGAGCGTGACCCTCTACAACCAGGCGCGCACCTACGAAGATTACGCGCTCCAGGTCACGGGCCAGCAGCAAACGCAGTTCCTCACCTATGCCGCCCAGCTCGACCAGGCGCGCCAGGATGTCTGGGGAAGCTCGGACGTCAGCGACGCGACGATCAGCCAGATGATCGAGGACAAACTCTACGTCGACGCGGCGCAGGATCAGGGCATTGACATGTCCGACGCCACGCTCCAGTCGTACGCGCTGAACACCTTTGCTCCGCAAGATGAGCCGCTCGTCACGCCTATCCCCTCCCCGACCATGATCCCGGAGCGGGCCGCGTGGGCCACTGAAACGGCCGAAGCGATGCAGACGCAGCAGGCGCTGGCAATGGGCACGCCTGTGGGCGCCGCCGCGACGCCAGGCGCAACCCCGGTCGGAACCCCGGCCGCCACGCCTATCGGCACCCCCGTTGGCACGCCGGACCTGGCAAACATCCGCACCAACGCCGACGCCGAGTTCCAGGTGTTCCAGCAGGATGTGCTGGACGACGCGCACATGTCGCTCGACCAGTACTACTCCATGATCATCCAGCCACAGGTAGCCCGCGAAGCGCTCAACGCGCAGATCGTAAACGGCGTGGAGCAGTCAACAGAGCAGGTGGAGGTGGCCCACATCCTCGTCGGCACGGAGGATCTCGCCCAGCAGGTCATGACCCGACTGGACAACGGTGAAGACTTCGCCGACATCGCCGAATCCACGTCGATCGACTCGATCACCGCGCCGACCGGCGGCAACCTTGGCTGGGTGACAGCCGGTCAGTTGCCGGACGCCGTCTCCGAGCTCGCGTTCAGCACGGAGCCGGGGCAAGTCGCCGGACCAGTCGAGAGCGAGTTTGGCTGGCACATCATTAAGGTACTCGACAAGGATGAGAACCGGCCGATGACCCAGACCCAGTACGACGAGGCCGTGAGAGCGGCTCGTGAAGACTGGCTGGCGACCCAGCGCGAGCAGTACAACGTTTCGTCGGACTACTACAACCCGACGCCGGAGCCGACAGCGGAATCCTTCATCCCGCCGGCAGATGCGCCGACGCCGATCGTAGCGACGCCGGTACCCGCGCCAGACCTGAGCGCGACACCGGTCGCCGGGCCGCAGTTCATCGTTCCGGAGGCAAGCCCGGTTGGCTCGCCGGTCGCCAGTCCGGCGGCCTCTCCGGTGGCTTCACCGGCAAGCTAGCCGATAGCAAGACGTGATCAACGGGGACCGGATGCCGAGTGACATCCGGTCCCCGTTTCACGCTACAATCGGTGCAACAGTTGGGCCTCGGCAGCAACGAAATACTGGGCCTTGATTCGAGGAGAGGAGCCGGCCATCGTGTCTTCGCAAGACGGAGCGAACCGGTCACGACGCACACCCCGTACATCGCAGCAGCCCCGCCGCCCGGAGAATCCGGGACGGCGCAACCAGACGTGGGATGTCGATCCGGCAGAGATCGATCGCTACCTGTCCGGGCGCCCGTCGCGTTCCGAGCAATCCGAAAGCCAAGCACCTCGCCAGGCATCCGGCGGATCCACCGCGGACCAGCTGTCGCGGCTACGCAACGCCGTGGGCCGCGGTCGCGACGCGAACGAGGCTCCGGAGCCATCCCGCCAGTCGTACCGGGCCACCCCGCAGCGAGCCTCACGTGATGCATACGAGGACGATGTAGAGTCCGGCTACGACGATGTATATCCGGACGAAGACCCGTACGAAGAAGCTCCAAGCACCGGCTACGATGCATACGAAGACGATGACGCCGCCTGGGAGGAGCCGGTCCCTGCCCCCCAGCGCCGTCCCGCTCGCCCCTCAACGTCCCGCGCGAGCCAGCAGCAGCGTCCGACGCGGCGCTACGAGCCCGAGCCGATCGACGTCTATGAGGACGAGGAGCTCTACAACGACGATCCTTACCTCGGATACGAGGACGACCAGATCGACCGACGACCGCCTCGCTCGGCACGACCAACTCGTCGCCCGGCGCGGCAGCGGCCCGCGATGTCGAAGCCAAACCTGCCCAGTCTCACACTGCCCAAGTCTGTGACCGACTCGCCGCTCCTGGCGGATATGCCATCCCTCGTGATGATCGGCATGGCCATCGTCAGCGTCGCGCTCATGTCGTTCCTCGTCTCCGATCGGCTGCATGTACTTGGCGACACGATCGCGACGCATGTGAGCGCCTCCGGGGATCCGGAGAACCTCCGGACCCGGGACGCGATATGGCAGATTCCCCTGATGGCAGGGATGATCGCGCTGATGAACCTCGCGGCCGCCTGGTTTATCTCGCGGATCGACGGATTCGCCGCGCGGTTCCTCCTTGCGGCGGGGCTCCTCGTTCACTTTATCGCCTGGGTCGCCCTCTTCAAGTATCTCTGGAACTGAAAAACGAACCGAAACGAACAGAGCGCCGGTGTGGAGTTCCACACCGGCGCTCTGTTCGTTAATCTCGACGTAGATTCCGGGTCTACCCGGCCAGTTGCTCCAACGCCTGCCTGGCGAGGACGCGCATGAGCTGGGCGCGATACTCCTCATCGGCGTATGTATCGCCATTAATCTCGACACCGTCGGCCGCATGCGACGCAGCCGACGCGATGGTCCCAGCGTCCAGTGGCGACCCGCGCAGGGCGTCCTCGAGCGCCGTCAGATGCTCTGGGCGAGACGTCGCTCCGGTCACGACCACCCGCGCATCCTGCACGGAACCGCCATCGATACTCGCCACGGCGGCGATGCCCACGACGGCATAGCCGCTTGCCGGATGCGAATGCTTGACGTAGGTCATCCGGGAGCCTTCGGCGGGCCGTGGGAGGATGATCTCGGTGAGGATCTCGTTCGGCTCCATGGCCGTGGTCCAAAGGTCGAGGAAGAACTCGTCGGCCGGCACCTCGCGCTCACCAGAGGACGACACAAGCTTCGCGCGCCCGTTCAGCGCCACGAACACGGCCGTCAGGTCCGCCGCCGGGTCCGCGTGGGCGACGGCACCGCCAAACGTGCCACGGGCCCGCACCTGGAGGTCGCCGATCTTGCTGATCGCGGCGCGGAAGATCGGGAACATCTGCGAGATCTCGGCATGCGCCGCGACATCGCGGTATGTCACGCCGGCGCCGATATGGACCTCGTCACCGATCGTGATGGATTTGAGCTCGTCCAGCTTGCTGATGTCGACCAGCTCGCCCGGCATCGCCAGGCGCAACTTCATTGCCGGGATCAGCGAGTGACCCCCGGAGAGGATCTTGGCGTCAGGGTTGGAATCCAGCCGCGCGGCGGCATCGGCCACGGACTCTGCGCGATGATATGCAAACGATGAAGCGAACATCCCTGACCCCCTAGTCCGCGACTGGCGACGCGTCAGCGTCCGCGCGCGCGCCCGACTCGTTCATGATCGACGCCGCGTGCTGCACGGCACGGACGATATTCTGGTACCCGGTGCAGCGGCAGATGTTCCCCTCGAGCCCATGACGAATCTCGTCCTCGGTCGGGTTCGGGTTCTCGCGCAACAACTCAATCGTCGACATGATCATGCCCGGCGTGCAGTATCCGCATTGAAGGCCGTGCTTCTCCCAGAAGCCCTCCTGCACCGGATGGTACGCGCCCCGCTCCGAGATACCTTCGATCGTCGTGACCGACGCGCCATCGGCCTGGACGGCAAACATCGTGCACGACTTCGTCGAAACGCCATCCACGTCAACCACACACGCGCCGCATTGGCTCGTGTCACATCCAACGTGCGTGCCGGTCAGACCGAGC
Organism: uncultured Chloroflexia bacterium; assembly: GCA_963741805.1. GTDB lineage: Bacteria > Chloroflexota > Chloroflexia > Thermomicrobiales > UBA6265 > UBA6265. Next base: position 63,581 of record CAVUJR010000003.1, on the reverse strand, counting down.
TCGTCCCGCAGGAAGTGCACGAGCAGCGTTCGCGGTTCGACAACGGCCGACCGCTGCTGGCCATTGACGGTCATCGAGACACGTCGAGCCGCCTGTCCTTCTTCAGAACTCATCGAATCCTCCCTCGTCGCCCATCGCCGCCCGATATCGCTGGCGCGCGTGAGCCTGACCCGTCCGCGCGCTCGCGCGGGGTGCTTGATCGATCTCGTGCGTTGAGTATATCGCCGGTTCCGGAAACTGTCGCGAGGGGTTACGGCTCGACCGACTCGCTCGCGTCTTGCCTCGCCTCATCCAGTATCTCGTGAATGATTCGAGTCGTCGCAGCGGGCAATTCCTGGCGGACCTCCTCCGCAAGCAACTCCAGCTGGTGCACGACAGCGGGAAAGTCCGTCACCGGTGGTTGTAGCACGCCGATCTGCGCGACGATCTGGTCGCGAAACCAGGAACCGATCCGCCGCCGCACCTTGTTCATGGACGGGGCTTCGACTCCCACGTCCTTGACCGCGGCCGCCAGTTCATCTCGAAGCTCCCGGTTGACGATCGGGACCGAGGTGATGCGATTGACGAGTTCGCGTTGGGTACGCACCGTCTCCGCGGCAGCATCCCACCGCTCCACGATCTCCCAGCCCGATCGCGCGTCTCGCGCGTAGGCGCGGGTCCGGTCCTCGATCTCGGCGAGGTCGACTTCTGGTCCCTGCTTCGGCGCCAGCAGCGGGGCGATCATGTCGTTCCAGCAGCCGAACGAAGCCCGCACCAGCCGGAAGTAATACAAACCCACGAGGAGGCTGGATCGGCTCTCGCCGTCGAAACCGTCAACGTCGGCGTAGACCGGAATCAGCCGGGCGCCTTCCAGTGGCTTCAGGAAGGGCACGGACCGCACCGGAAGCAGATGGATCTGCTCGTGATCCACGGAGACGGACCGGTATCCCCGCTTCCGTCGCATCATGTAGTGCGTCAGGCTGTAATCCGGGCTGAGGAAGATGCCATCCACGATCGCGGCATCCGGATCGAGCCCGCCCATGTGCTCGGTGAGAATCGGCCCCACGTCCACCAGCGACCGAAGTGCATCGGCGCTGACCTGCGAGGCACCGGCCGTCTCCACGGAAAACTTCGCATCGGCGGAGAGCATCAGCGTTCCCTCATCTGAGCGCCCCGCAACGATGTAATCCGGGTTCTGGAGCTTGCGGCGAGAGGCGATCCTCGCCACGGACGGGATATCGTCCAGCCGAACGATGCGTTCCACTTCGAGGTGCTGGCCGTCAGGCGTCACAAGACGGGTATCTGGCCAGGAACTGAGCTCGGCCGAGCAGATATCAGACCAACGGTCGCCGATCGCCCCGCTCGCCCCTCCCCTGTCGGATAGCCGCATCAGGTCGCGGTCGAAGATAGCCGAAAGGATTGAACCACCGGGGAATACCGGCGCGGTCAGCGCCAGATCGTCATGACGCGAGGGTTGGACCATGAGACTATGCGGATCCTTCCGGAAGCGAAGATGAGCGTTCAGTCGTACCTGGAGCGCTCTCGTCGAGCCGTCGAAGCAATTCCGGGCCACGCCAGGTCGCGATGCCCAGCAACACTATACCGATGACAACCGCCCCGCGTCCGGCCCAGTCAAGGGCGGTCACCCCATAGGTGAACTGCACATCGACGGGACCAGCCGGTGCGTCGATCTGCATGTACCCGTCATCTCGTCGCTGGACTTCGACCGTCTCGCCGTTGACCGTCGCTTCCCAACGCGGGAACCAGTTCTGGCGCAGTACGATAGTCCCGTCACCGTCGGTGAACGTCGCGCGAATATCCTGGTTCCCGACCGTAACGCTCTCCGGACGTTGGTCGCCGTCGATGATGATCGACGACGGGTTCCGGACCGTATAGACGTCCCACGCGCCGACACTGCCGACCGGCTCAAGGCGCGGGTTCGTTCGGGCGGATTCCCGGGGCGGTACGCCTGAGGGCACGTACATATCACTGACGACGACGACGCCGATGCCGTTGTCGTCCAGATAAGTCCCCTCCAGCGCGTCGGTCGGGTTGGGGAACCAATAACCGTTCTCGGGGTTGTACGGACCGGCATGGCGTTCGTGCCAGTACCACATCCAATCGTCGTAGTAGAACCGCGCGTCGCTGTATGCCGGCGCCCAGATTTGCTGATGCCACCAGTCGTCGCGGTTACCAATGACGAACATCGCCGTACCGTCCGGCCGCGTTGTCTCCCCCAACCGGATCGCTGACTCGAAGTCCGCATAGTCCGCGTTGCCGGTCAGGCTCACGTCGCGCAGGGCAACCTGCTCTGCAGGGACGAAGCTCAGTGGCCTGACGTGCGCGACCAGGATGAACAGTGCGAGTGCGGCAGGGATGCCCGCCGCAAGCACGCCACGCACCGGAGCCGAGCCAACCCAGCCGAGAATCCAACGCAGGACGATCCAGACCGCAACCGCGCCGAGCCAGATCATCACCTGCCGCTGGAAGGGCATCAGCCGCGGCGCCTCAAGCTGCTCGACCAGCGGCGGCACGACCGGGGAAAGCGCCACCCAGAGGGTCAGGCCGACATAGAGGATTCCGGCCAGCGCCACGCCCTGGGAGACTCGCAATGCCCCGCCGAGACGAGGAATGGCAAGCAGCACCACGGCGGCGATGGCGAGCAGGAGCACGGCCGTGGTAACGGCCATCGCTGACGCGTCCCAGTACTCCGAGATCGGGTCGTAGAACTCGTAGTGCAGGAAGAAGTAGAGGCTGTTGTATCGGAACAGGGCGAGGACGACCGGCGCGGCGAGCAGGAGGGCGATGCCGCCAACCGCCCCGATGCGCGCGAGCGCGTTCCGCGCGACCACACGTGCGTTGGCACCATCCCGCTGGAACAACGCCACGACGACCAGCGCGAGCGCGGCCATGACGAGGGCAAACAGAGAGCGTGGATTCGTCACCGCGCCACCAGCTGCCGCCAAGGTGGCGAGAATGCCCATGCCAAACTCGCGCCGGAGCACAAACCTCGCCAACGCCGCGCTTGCGAGCAGCGCGAGCGAGCCTCCAGCAACGTTTGTCACCAGCCCCCAGCCAACCAGCTCTTCATACCCACCGTTCAGCCAATGCCCCGGGATGGCGACATGGACCGCCATTGCGAGAACCGCTACGGAGGGGTGAATCCGGTCGCCGCGCGCGAGCAGCCAATACGAGAGCGAGGGGAGCAAAAAAACGAGGATCACCGCGACCTTGTGCGCGGCGAGAATCGACACCGCGCCGAACGACGACGCCCAGATCCCGACATCCAGCCACGCGATCCCGAGAGGGTAGAACTCGGCAGGATAGCCACCCTGATGCTGGCCGACCCAACGCAGGAGCTCTCCATCCTGGAGCGACCGCAGGAGCATGGCCGCCCGTGATGCGTGAAACGGGTGATCCACCGTGCCATACATGTTCAGGACGTCGACCGACCGCCCGTCAATCGTCACAGTTGACGTGAGCGAGAACAGACCCATCCTCGCCGCGACCCAGAAGTCGAGCAGGATCAGGACAACGCCCCACGCCCACCACGTGTGGCGGCCGGGGCGGAACGTCTCGCGAACGCCCGGCTCAGGCATGATGCTCCGCGCCGGAATGAGCAGCGTTATCGACGGCGTCATCCTCATCCGGGACGAGGAAAAGCCAGAGGCCGGCAACCGTGCCGATAACGATCACCGCCAGCGAGATCCAGTACAGCGCCTGGATCACCGGCTGGCCGGGCATCTCCGGTAGGCGATCGCCGAAATATGCCCAAACGTGTCGGATCGTGCGGTCCTCGAAGTAGAGTCGCCCATAGCGCCAGATGCGAGCCTCAATGGTCCCGAACGCGAGATAAACGAGGAACGCCAGTGCGGTCACGCCAAAGACCACCAGCGGGATTCGGGAGGGGCCCTGCTCCTGGGTCTCCTCGGCGTCGGGCCGATCGACCTGCTCTGTCATGCGCGTCTCCTGCTCCCGTGTGCGAAAACGACGAACGCCTGCCGACCCTCACGGGCCCAACAGGCGTTGCGTCACACAACGTGCGCCGATCAGGCCTTTTGGGCCATCGCAGCCCGCTTGATCTCGTGGTACTCCTCGTCGGCGTTGACCGCGTCGAGGTCAAAGTGACCGCCGAGGATATTCTTCGCCGCGAGCAGGCCGGTCTCGATGGAGTGATCCGTATTGTTATAGCGGAACGATCCACCGCGACCGATAAACTGGAGGTTCTCGATCGAGTTGATGTAGTTCTTCATCTTCGTCAGCGGCTCTTCATACCCCATGCCGTAGACCGGGTAGGCCTTCGTGGCGCGGAGCGTGAAGCCCCCGATGACCTCTTCCGGCTTGACGAAGTGCAGGTCCTCGACGAGGTGCTTCACCGTCTGGTTGACGAGCTGCTCGTCGGTCATGTTCCAGATGTGGTCGCCCTTCGTGCAGAAGTACTCGACCACCAAGGACGTGAACTCGTCGCCCGGCACCATCGCCGGGCTCCAGTTCTTCGGCTCGTGGAAGCGGCCGAAGAGGATGTTCTTGTCATGAACGTAGAGCCACGTGTCGTTGGTGACCTGCCGCTTCTTGAACATCATGTTGACGGTGATGATGTCGCGGAAGTCGAGCGAGTTCGCGGCGTCCAGAACGTCCTGCGGTGCCGGTGGATCCGTGATCTTGCAGAGCACCGTCATCGGGATCGATGAGATGAAGTTGTCCGCCTCCATCAACTCCACACCGTTCTCGGTTTGGACCTCGATGCCCTTCACGCGGTCGCCGTCGAGCACAATCCTGCGAACCGGGTGCTTCAGCAACACCTCGTTGCCGGCCTTCTGGACGTAATCCGCCATTCGCTCGGAGAAGCGGCCGAACCCATTGCGCGGGTACATGAATTCGTCGATCAGGCTCACCACCTCGCCCTTGGTCGGGATGACGGCGTCCTTGATAGCGGTCATGAGCGACATGCCCTTGGTGCGCTGCGCAACCCAGTCGCCGCTCAGCTGGTCACACGGGCGGCCCCACAGCTTCTCGGAGTAGTTCTTAAAGAAGAGGCCGTAGAGCGTCTCGCCATACTGGTCCTTATAGCGGTCCTCCATGGTCGCCAGCGCCGGTTCGCCGAAGGTGCGGCGAAGCGTCGAGACGCCGTAATCGACCACGGCCTTTGCCGCGGTGACCGGTCCGATGGAGGTCAGCGCACTCTGGAACTTCAGCGGGTAATCGATGAACTTGCCGTCGAAGTAGATGCGGCTGATGCGGTTAACCCACAGCAGCTCGTCGGCCACAACCTCCTCGAAGAGGGCATTGAGCTCATCGTTCTTGGTGAACCAGCGGTGTCCGCCGATATCAAACTTGAACTCGCCGAACTCGGTCTGCCGCTTGATGGTGCGCGCCAGTCCACCGACGAAGGGTGCCGACTCGACAACCGTGACCGGAGCGCCATCCTTGCTCAGCACGTATGCCGAGCATAGGCCAGCCGGGCCCGCGCCCATCACGATAGTGGAACCGACCGTGCTCTTCGCCGATCCGTTCGGGGTATGGCCGTTCTGCATGTTCTCGAGTGTCCTTCCCTTGGGCCTACGCAGGAGCCCGTTGTCCTCAGGTGAGATTGAAGCCTGCATGCTCATACATGCGCGCGGAAACGCGGCACGCCGGCGCGCGCTCCTGCCCATTCGCAACACACTTTATACCACTCCCTCGCGTACGCCTACGCAGGGCGCGAGGGAAGCGAACCTCACCGGAGGGGTTAGTCCGCCCGCCAGGTGATGGCGTTGTTGAGGGTGAAGTTCCAAACCGCCGCGATCGCCGCACCGATCAGGTTCGCAATCAGGTAGTGTACGTCCCAGCTCGCGTGGAGGTACGTCAGGATGCCCCAGTTAATCGCCAGGCCGCCGATATTGATCGGCACATAACTCCGGGCCCGGTGCAGGACCTTGCCGCTCCCACGGTCATGCCACGTCCACACTTCGTTGAGGTAGAAGGTGACGATCATCGAGATGATGATGGCAATCGGCGACGCTGCCGGTACGGAGATGCCTACCGAGTCGTGCAGAATGAACAGCAAGCCCTGATTGGTCAGGAACCCTACGGCACCGACCACCAGGAACTTCTGAAAGCGCTGCATCAGCAACCACATCCTGGCGGCCGGCTCCGGCCAAGACTCGACTGAGATCATCTACACCCTCGTATCCGCCCCGCCCGGGGCTGGCTGTCCAAACCGCGCCGAAAACTGCCAGGCGCGGAGGCATCACATTGGGTTCGTCCCGTCCTGACACGCCCATTCTAGTACGCAGGGGCTCGCCGGGGCGTATACCTGTCATCCCTACCGCATTGCCGGTGCCACTGCGTGTCTAGGGCAAGCGAAAACGGGCGGAGCGGCAATTGTGCCGTTCCGCCCGTTTGTTTAGGGCACTGGCGCCCCGACCACGGCATCGTATGCCGCCTGCAGCTGGTCGTCCTGGATGGCGTCGAGCTCATCCTGCGTCAGTTGGTGGTCCTGATCAGTGTCCAGGGCGATGATGAAACCGGGGAGCTGGTCTGTGCCGAGCTCGACCTCCGTATCCGGCGACACGCCGACCTGGAAGATGCGCTGACCGGATCCCGTCAGCAACTGGCTGTCGCCCAGCACCGCGAACGAGCCGTCGGACAGCTCGCGTGGCACAAGCACGGTGCCAACACCGAACGTCGTCTCACCGATAAGCTGGGCTCGTCCCGCCTCGCTGATGGCGGAGGCAACGATTTCCGCGGACGACGCCGAGTTGCCGTCGATCAGGACGACCATCGGCCCTTCCTGATAGACGCCACGGGAGCTGCGGGTCTCCTCGACCGTCACGTTCCCATCCGCATCAGCTTCCTGGAACAGCGGCGTCTGCGCCGGAAGGAACTGGGACGCGACGCCGAGCGCCTCGTAGACGAGACCGCCGGGGTTGCCGCGCAGGTCGAGGATCAGGCTCGTCATCCCGAGCGACTGCCCCTCGCGCAGCGCGTCACGCACGGCGCCCGAAGCGCCCTGGGAGAACTGGTCGAGCTGAAGCCACATGACGCCGTTCGGCAGCATCACCCACGACACCGGATTGATCTCGATCTCGGAGCGGGTGATCGTGACCTCGAACTGCTCGCCGCCGTTGGCGCGCTCGAGCTTCAGGGTGACATCGGTGCCAGCCTCGCCACGGACGAGGTCAACGGCGTCGGTCGCCGCGATCCCCTCGTCCTTAAGGTCCACACCATCGATGGCGATGATCGTGTCACCTGGCAAGATACCTGCCTCGAACGCCGGGGAACCCTGCATCGGCGCAATGATCACCGGCAGCTCACCGGTCGTGTCAACCGTCACGCCGATGCCGACGAAGTTGCCCGAGGTCGACTCGTTCCACTGCACGGCCTCCTTCGGATCGAGGAAGGTCGAGTGGCCGGTATCGCCAAGGGCTTCGACCATGCCGCGGGCCGCGCCATAAATCAGTTCCTGATCGCTGATCTCGCCCTCGAGCACGTAATACTCGCGGATCGCCTCGTACGTCTCCTCGAGCGTGGTGAACTCGTCCGCCTGCGTCAGCGAGGTCGCCGCAATGCCGGTCTCGACCAGGACCCGGTCGAGCCCCATGCCGACGAACATGGCGACGACGAGCATGACGCTCATCACGACGCCCCGTGCCCGTCCGCGCCTTGCGCCGGGCCGCGTTCCTGTATCTATAGAGTCCATCGAATCCTCCAGATGCCCGGGGCATACTGCATGAAAAATCGGAAGCCTGGCGGAGCAGGACATTCATCTCTGGAACGCGTACCCATCCCCCTCGGTTCCCGGTGACACCGGTCGAGCGGGGGCGCACCATTGCCAACGAGCAGCTTGGCTCCGCGTAGCCCTCATTGTACGTCGCCGCCAGCACCTGCCCCAACGACACAGCACGGCCCCGAACCATGTGATTCGGGGCCGTGACGATTGAGCGCTTGTTCCGAGGATCAGGCGTTGACCTTCGCGCCCTGCCAGACGGCGGTTCGCCATTCCGGATAGGCACTGTCGTTCCCACGCATGACGTTGATCAGCTTTGTGTCAAGCTGCGCGGTGACCGGGCCGATCTCGCCATTGCCGACCACAAAGCGGTCGACTTCGACAATCGGGGAGATCTCTGCGGCCGTTCCGGCGAGGAATATCTCGTCGGCCGTATAGAGCTCGGTCCGGTCGACGGCGCGCTCGCGGACCTCCATACCGAGGTCCTCCCGCGCCATGCGGATGATCGCGTCACGGGTGATGCTCTCAAGAATGCCGCTGGCGGGATCGGGGGTGAAGAGCACGCCGTTCTTGACCATCATCACGCAGGCGCCCGGCGCCTCCGCGACCTTGCCCTGGGGGTTCAGCATCAGCGCGACGTCGTAGCCATCCAGCTTCACCTCGTGCGTGGCGAGCTGGCCGTTGCGATAGTTGGAGATGTTCTTGACACGGGGCGGCATCACGTTATCCGAGATGCGCGTCCACGACGATATTTTCGCCTTCTGGGACATCCCCGTGCCGAGGTGCGTTGGACGGGGATCCGTCCGGATCATCAGCGCGCTCTGGAGATCGGAAGGATTGATTCGCTTCGCGGCACCCCCACCGGCATAGACCAGCGGGAAGATATAGGTATCCTCACGAACGTCATTCGCGCGAAGGAGCTCGCCGGTAATCGCGATGAGCTCGTCGACGGTCTCGTCGATCGGCAGGCGCACCATCCGCGAGGAATCTCTCAGGCGCTGCATGTGCTCGCGCAGACGGAAGACGTACAACTCTTCCTGCTCATCGTTCCAGTAGGCCCGGATACCTTCGAATACGGCACCGACCGCGGACCACGCGATATCGGTAACGTGGACCGTCGCGTCCTCCCAGCGGACGAGCTCGCCATTCCACCACACGTACGCCGGAGTGTTACCCATATCGCATCGATCTCCATCGCTCGGGACAATCGCCAAAGGACCCTCGGGCGCATTCTCGCAGAAGGCGGTTTTCCTGGCTAGTGGGTCGTCGCGGTAGTGGATTCGCCCTCGCCGTATACGGAGAACGCCAGCGCGGCCGCTCCGAAGATGCCGGTGTCGCCACCGAGCGACGAGTATGCGATCGGCATATCCCTGCGCATGTCGTAGAAAGAATGCTGCGGCATCGCCAGCTTCGCAGGGCCCATTAGGAGCTCGCCCAGCGTGGAAACTCCGCCGCCGATCACCACCATCTCCGGGTCGAACATATTGATGAACGAACCCATCGCGGCCCCGAGCGCGCGTCCGGCGCGATCAAGCAACCCGACGGCCGCCATGTCACCGCGCCGCGCCGCCTCGGCAACGATTCCGGCATGGATCGGCCCCTCACCGGCCAGCTCGCGCATCAGGTCACCATCGGCCGTCGTCGCGATATGTTCGGCCTCCGCCTGGATCGCCCACCCCGACGCGAACGACTCCAGGCAGCCGATGCTGCCACAGGTGCAACGCGGACCGTCGAGCGCGACGCAGGTGTGCCCCACCTCTGCACCAAGCCCGTTCTTGCCGTCGACGAGCACGCCCTCGGAGATAATGCCGCCGCCGATTCCGGTGCCCAACGCGAGATAGACGAGGTTCCGGACCCCTTTCGCGCTGCCGAACCGCGCCTCACCGAGCGCGCCGCAGTTGCCGTCGTTCGCCAACGTCACCGGCCGATTGACGATGTCCGTCAGCTTGTCGACCAGGGACACATCCCGCCAGCCCGGGAGATTCGGCGTGTAATGCACCACCCCGGTGCGAGGGTTGAGCGGCCCTGGCGAGGCGACGCCGACCGGCACGCCGGCTTCGATCCCGGCCTGGCCCGCGACCTCGTTGACGAGCTGGCCGATGCGCCGGATGACCGCGTCCGGACCTTCCGACGAACGGGTTGGCATCCGCGTCCGGTATTCCATCTCGCCGGATGCGCTGATCACGGCAACGCGGATGTTCGTCCCGCCAAGGTCGACGGCGATCACATGTGACTCTTTCACGTTTGGTCTCCATCCCGGGCAGCGCACCGGGCCGCCGCCCCTGTCCCGTCCGCTAGAGAATGTAGTTGCCCAGGTCATCGTCGTCGGCGACATCGTCGAGCCGCTCGAGGACATACGCCTCATCGATCCGAACCGTCTGGCCAGCAAGATCAGTCGCATCGAACGACACATCCTCGACCACCCGCTCCATCATCGTCTGCAGCCGACGCGCGCCGATATCCTCGATACGCTCGTTCACGACCGCGGACAGGTGAGCCACGGATCGCAGACCGTCCTCCGTGAGGTCCAGCGTCACGCCTTCAGTCTCCAGGAGAGCGATGTACTGCTTGGCGAGCGCATTCGCCGGCTGGGTGAGGATCGCGAAGAGCGCGTCCTCGTCGAGTGACTCCAGCTCAACGCGAACCGGGAACCGACCCTGGATCTCCGGAATGAGATCGGAGGGACGGGACCGATGGAACGCACCGGCGCCGATGAAGAGGATGTGATCGGTATGCACCTGGCCGAAACGCGTCATGACGCTCGAGCCCTCGATGATCGGCAGCAGGTCCCGCTGGACGCCCTCGCCGGACACGTCCGGGCCGCCGTCGCTCTCCGTCGTGATGGTCTTGTCCAGTTCGTCGATGAAGACGACACCGGTCTCCTCGACCATCCGAATCGCGTCGTCGATGACCCGGTTCGCGTCGACTAGCGCGGAGGCCTCCTGGTTCGCGAGGACCCTGCGGGCCTCCCGCACAGGCATGCGACGCCGCACGCGACGTCGGGCGAACATGGCATCGATCAGGTCGGTGAAGGGATCCTGGCCGTCGTCGAACGTCCCGGAGACGTCCGTCACGCCGACGTCCATGTCACCTTCGACATCGACGTCGATCTCGACCAGCTCGTCTTCCATCTCGCCGGACTGGAGGAGATCCAGATAGCGGGCCTCGTCGTCGGGTCCCGGCTCCCTGGTCGCCTCGCCCTCTTCGGTCGTCTCGGTTTCCTGCGCAAGAATCCTCGCCAACTGCTTCCCGGCCGACGCTGTCGCCTGGTCCATCACCTCATCGATACGACGGGCATGCAACGAGCTGACCGCCAGCTCAGCGAGGTCGCGCACGATCGACTCAACGTCGCGGCCGACATAGCCGACTTCGGTGAATTTGGTTGCCTCGACCTTGATAAAGGGGGCATCGACGATGCGGGCGACACGCCGGGCGATCTCCGTCTTGCCGACGCCGGTCGGGCCGATCATCAGGACGTTGCGAGGATAGATCTCGGCGCGCAGATCGTCGCTCACACGCTGGCGGCGGTACCGGTTGCGCAAGGCGATTGCGACGGCGCGTTTGGCGTCGTTTTGACCGACCACATAGCGGTCCAGCTCCGCGACGATCTCGCGGGGGGTCATGGCGCTGGCTTCGGATTGCGCTCCGTCGCCGGGCAGGCGTGGCCGGCTCTCGGAGGAGGAAGGGTGACGAGCTCGATCAACCATCAGAGCGCAACCTCCGTCGCCTCTGCCGGTTCCGGCTCGCCCTCGATCTCGCCGGCGTGGGCCACCTCAACCGACAGCTCCTTGTTCGTGTAGATGCAGATCTCCTCGGTAATCCGCATCGCCTCGCGCACGATCTGCTCGGCGGTCATTTCGGTGTTGGCGAGCAGCGCCTTGGCCGCCGCCGTCGCAAAGGGCGCTCCGGAGCCGATCGCGACGATGCCGTCGTCCGGCTCGATGACATCGCCCTCGCCGGAGATCACGAGCAGCGATTCACCGTCGGAGACGATGAGCTGGGCCTCGAGACGTCGCAGGTAGCGATCGCTACGCCATTCTTTGGCGAGCGCGACCGCCGCGCGACGGAGGTTGCCATCCGTGGCCTGGAGGTGCGTCTCGAACGCGCCAAACAGCGTTAACGCGTCCGCGACCGCACCGGCGAATCCGGCGATCACTTCGCCGTCATGCAGGACCCTGAGCTTTCGCGCCTTGTGCTTCAAAACGATATCGCCCATCGTCACCTGACCATCCCCGGCCAGGGCGATATCGTTACCCCGGCGAACGCCGAGGATCGTTGTCGCGTGGGGGTTCCACGGTTGGTACTGGTTCATGTCCATCCTGTAGGAGCGCGGCGAAACCGCCCTCTGGCATCGTGTTTATTGCGATTCAGTGTACAGCGAAACGGCCCCGGTTCCTTGTGAAACCGGGGCCGTCGATCGCGTTCGTGTAGTACGCCGGGTTAGTCGCCCGCCTGGGCCAGCAGTTCACCCTGGTAGCTGCACGTCGAGCACTTGACCTTGTTCCCGCGGCCTCCCACCTCGACAAGCACACCGCCACATTCCGGGCAGGGCTGGGCTACCGGCTTGTTCCACGACACGAAGTCGCACTCCGGGTAGCGCTCGCAGCCGTAGAACTTGCGGCCCTTCTTCGAGCGGCGCTCGACGATCTCGCCCTGATGGCAGGTCGGGCACTCGACGCCGATGCGTGTCAGCAGCGGCTTTGAGTTCCGGCACTCCGGGAAGGCGCTGCAGGCCATGAACTTCCCGAAGCGACCGAGCTTGATCACCATCGGCGCGCCGCACTTCTCGCAGACTTCATCCGTCGGCTCGTCGCGGATCTTGACCTTCTCCATGGTCTTCTCCGCGGTCTTCAGGCTCAGGGTGAACGGCCCGTAGAATTCCTTCAGCGTCGGCACCCAGGCACGATCGCCAGAGGCGATATCGTCCAGCTCGCCCTCCATCTGCGACGTAAAGCCGACGTCGAAGATGTCCGGGAAGTGCTCGACAAGGAGATCGTTGACGACGAAGCCGAGTTCCGTCGGGACCAGCTTTTTCTCCTCCAGCGTCACGTAGTTGCGCGCCTGGAGCGTGGCGATGGTCGGCACGTAGGTGCTCGGCCGGCCGATCCCCTGCTCTTCCAGCGCCTTGACGAGCGTCGCCTCGGTGAAGCGCGGCGGCGGCTGGGTGAAGTGCTGCTCGGGAAGCAGCTTGAGCAGCGAGAGCAGCTCGTTGTCCTCTAGCTCCGGCAGCGCGCCCTTGTCCAACTCATCGGTGTCGCCCTCGTCGCGGCCCATCTGGTACACGGCCATCCAGCCCTTGAAGGTGACGATGGAGCCCGTGGCGCGGAACACGTACGGCGCCGTCCCGGCGGAGATCTCTGCTTCCTTGCCGGCGTTGATGTCGACGCGCGTGTTGTCCAGCCGGGCCGGGGCCATCTGGCTCGCCATGAAGCGCTGCCAGACGAGGTTGTAGAGCTTGAACTGCGGCCCCGAGAGCCGGGCTTTCACCGACTCCGGCGTGCGGGAAGGATCGGTCGGGCGGATCGCCTCGTGTGCTTCCTGCGCCCCCTTCGACCGCGTCCGATAGAACGGCGGCTTCTCCGGGACGAACTCCTGGCCGAAGACGTCCGCGATCACACCGCGCGCCTGCTGCTGCACCGAGGAGGAGATGTTCACCGAGTCGGTACGCATATAGGTGATGAGACCTTGCGTGCCCTCAACACCGAGGTCGACGCCCTCATACAGCCCCTGCGCGATCTGCATCGTACGCCGCACGGAGAAGCCGAGCTTGCGCGAGGCTTCCTGTTGCAGCGTCGACGTCGTGAACGGCGCGGACGGGTTGCGCCTGGTCTGGCGCCGCTGGACGGATTCGATCTTCCAGATCGCTCCGTCGAGGGCGGAAACGACGGTGTTCGCCTCCTCACCCGTCGAAAGTTCCGCCTTCTTACCGTGGATCTTCAGGATCGAGGCGCGGAACTGGTCCTTCTTCGTGAGGCTCTTGCCGGTGATCTTTGCGAGATCAGCGTCCAGCGACCAGTACTCGACCGGCTGGAACACTTCGATCTCGCGCTCTCGCTCCGTGACAATCCGCAAGGCGGCCGACTGCACGCGTCCTGCCGAGAGACCGCGCTTGACCTTCTTCCAGAGCAGCGGGCTGACGCTGTAGCCCACAATGCGGTCCAGGATGCGACGCGCCTGCTGGGCGTCGACGAGGTCCATGTCGATCTCGCGCGGGTTCTCAATCGCGGCGGTGACGGCCGAGGGCGTGATTTCATGAAAGACGACGCGCTTGAGCAGCTTCTCATGGGCGTCGGTTGCTTCGATCAGGTGCCAGGCAATGGCCTCGCCCTCGCGGTCGGGGTCGGTCGCGAGATAGATCTCCTTGGCCGCCTGGACGCTCGCCTTGAGTTCCTTGACGATCTTCGACTTGTCGCGCGGAATGAGGTACTTCGGCTCGAAGTCCGCGTCCACGTTGACACCCATCGTGCTCTTCGGCAGGTCGCGGATATGGCCCATCGACGCTTTCACGGTGTAGCCGCGGCCGAGGTAGCGGCTGATCGTCTTCGCCTTGGCGGGCGACTCCACGATCACGAGCTTCCCGCGACCCGCGCCGGCCGGCTTCTTCGCCGAGGACGACTTCCGGGTTGTGGATTTCTTGGTGGTCGTTGTTGGCATGTGTATTTGTCCTGTGTCCTGTCAGCCGACCTCGTTGTCGGTTACGCGGGCCCCATAGTGATACGTGGGGAGGGGAAACTGCAAGTGTCAGTCAATTGACCTGTCTGTCGGGCTCCCGCCGATAAGTGCCGGCGTGGATCGGGAAGCCACTTCACGATGAGGCATGGGCGACCTGTCGCGGTCGCGATGCCTGGGCCGTCCTGATGGTGGTCCCCTTTTTCAACAGTAGGAACAAGCTGGTTTTCGTGTCAAGGAGTCGTCTAGATTCGAGCGTAGTGCTGGGCGCCGGAATTCCGCACCAGGCCCTGCAACTCCAGCATCATCAGCCTGCCTGAGACTTCGGCGACCGTGCTGTCGCTGAGCGCCGCGATATCGTCGATATGCTGGGGCACCGTTGTCAACACAGCGAGGAGCCGCCGCTCGCCCTCATCCAGTGGCAAGGCTTGCTGCATGGCCACCTGTTCGGGATTGCGCCGAATCTGCAAATCCTCCAACACGTCGTCCGCCGAGCGAACCAACCGGGCGCCTTCGCGAATAAGTCGGTTCGTCCCCGTGCTGTTGGACGCGGACACGGGCCCAGGCACCGCGAACACATCGCGCCCCTGATCGGCCGCGAAGTCGACGGTAATCAGCGCGCCGGAGCGGTCGGGCGCTTCGATGACGACCACGCCCAGCGACAAGCCGGAAATGATGCGATTGCGCGGCGGGAAATTGACCCCGTCCGGTGGTGTGTCGGGCAGATAGTCGGAGAGGATGGCTCCCTGCTCGGCAACGCGCGCAGCCAGGTTCCGGTGCTCCGGCGGGTAGATACGGTTGATCCCGCTGCCGAGGACGGCAAGCGTCCGGCCCCCGGCATCGAGAGCCGCCTGGTGGGCCACTCCGTCGACACCACGCGCCAACCCGGACACGATTGTCACGCCGGCTCGGGCGAGGTCCCCAGAGAGCCGCGCGGCAATCTCCCGGCCATAGGGTGTCACCCTGCGCGTACCGACGATCGCGACCGCCGTCCGATCGGTCTCCAGTATCTCGCCACGGTAATACAGCACAGGTGGTGGCGCCGGGATCTCGGAGAGCAGCGACGGGTACGAAAGGTCCGTCGGCGTCGTGACCTGCACACCTGAGTCGATGATGTGCCGGTACAGCGACGCAACGTCCAATTCTGCTCGCGCCTTCACCAGCTCACCACGCGCCCGATCTTCCAAACAGCGCTGCAGCTCGCTTACCGGCGCCGACCATGCCCGCTCGAGCGAGCCAAAGGTATCGACCAGCCGTCGCAGCCGGGCGGGCCCGATATACGGCACTCGGTGGAAGGCGAGCCAATACGCCCGTTCCGGCAGGTTCTCGACGCCACCGTCGGCCACGCTGGACCGGGTGTCATCGTGCGCGTCGGTTCCCATTTGCCAGCCTGCCATCCTTCTATACAATGACGCCACGACACGTCGCGAACAGCCACATACCACTTCCCGGGAGGAAGAGCATGAACCTCAGGAACTCGGTCAAAGAGAAACTTGCCGCTGGTGAAAAGGTCTTCGGATGCTTTATACCACTCCCCTCCCCCGAGGTTGTGGAGCTGGTTGCGCTCGCCGGGTTTGACTTCGCGCTTATCGACAATGAGCACGGCCCGATCACGGCCGAATCGGCCTACCCGATGGTCCTCGCCGCCGAGGCGCGCGGTATCGACGCGTTCGCGCGGGTCGGCCTCGGCGAGCGACAGGAGGTGCTGAAGTTCCTCGACATCGGGGTCTCGGGCATCATGGCGCCGCGGGTCGGCACAGCCGAGGAAGCTGCCGCGGCAGTGGCCTACACCAAGTACTCACCGGTGGGTGGCCGTGGTTTGGCCGGCGGGCGGACCTTCGACTTCGCGTTCATGGATCCACTGGTGGACTACGTGAAGCCGCTGACCGAGCGCGTGCTCAATATGATCCAATTCGAGCATGTCGATACGCTGGCGAACCTGGACGAGATCCTGCAAGTCCCCGGCGTGGATGTGCTGTTCGTCGGGCCGAACGACCTTGCACAGTCGCTGGGTCTTGCGGGACAGCCAAATCATCCGGACGTCACGAAGGTGGCGGACGAGGTCATCGCACGCTGCAAAAACGCCGGCGTCCGCACAGGGACCGTCACAGCAAACGCGGAGACGGCGAAGAAGCACCTGGAGCGAGGGTTCGACATGCTCGTCCCCAGCGCCACAGGAATGTTCGGGAACGCCGCCAAATCGTTCATTCAGGGTGTGACTGCCTGATCCCTTGACCGGAGGAGGTGCCCGTCCGGCGCAGGGGTCGACCGCCGTAGCCACCCACGATCGTTTCGATTGGGCGGGCAGTTCCATCCACAATCGCTCTGGTGAAGACGCAAACAGCGGCCCCGGTTTCGAAACCGGGGCCGCTGTTCTTGCTGCGTCTCGCGTGGCGTCAGGCGAAAGCTATACGTTCGCCTTGCGGAGCGCCGCCAGGATGATCACCGCGCCAATGATGGCGACGATGATGGAGCCGATGAAGCTGGTGTCGTCACCAAGCCCGAGCAGGCCCCAAAGCCAACCACCGAGGATACCACCGAGGATACCGACGACGATCGTGCCGAACAGTCCACCCGGTGTACGTCCCGGAACGAGGTAACCAGCCACCGCGCCCGCAATAAGACCGATGATGATCCAAATCAAAATATCCATGTGATGTTCTCTCCCTGCAACGGTAGCGACACGGCAGCTCCCTGCCACCGCTCGGCTGTCCCCAGCCGTTATAGCCTAAATACAGGCAATTGTCGTGCCACCCATGCACCCTGTGGGGCCGGCGGGCCGCGACCGTACGCGGCCTGTCCCATCTCTTTTAATGAAGAGAGCATCGTTTCCGCATTGGCGCAAGTCGTCATACCGGGGTTCGAATGAACGTGCATGGCACGTCGCCGCTACGGAGCACGGCCAGATCTGGGCACGACGCGCAAGAATTCGCGCCATAACGGATTGTTCACCGCGGAATCCTGTGCTATCGTCCACACCAGAGGAGCGAAGTTGAGACGGCCTTCACGGGCAGGTGCAATGGGGCGCCTTCGTCAGTGACGAACGCGGCGCTGTGCGCTATTGTTTGGACTGCGACGCTGGCGGGAAGCGACAGCACGAGCGGTCGTGCCGACCCTTTTTCGCATCCACAATGGAACGTTTACCTACTAGGGCGAGAGGAGCAAGGATGGCGGCTGGATCACAGACCACCACTTCTGCCGCAACGACAACGCGTGATGGAAAGCCGCTGCTCGAGGTCAAGAACCTCAAGACGCAGTTCTTCACGCAGGACGGTGTCGTCAAGGCTGTTGACGACTTGTCGTTCTACATCATGCCTGGAGAGACCCTTGGCGTGGTGGGCGAGTCCGGTTCCGGTAAGAGCATTACCGGTCTGTCGTTGATGAGGCTCATCCCGAGCCCTCCCGGCAAGATCGTGCAGGGTGAGGTCATCTTCAACGGCAAAGATGTCCTGAAGATGACCGACGAGCAGGTCCGGAATATCCGCGGCAATGAGATCGCGATGATCTTCCAGGACCCGATGACCTCGCTCAACCCGGTGTTGACGATCAACCGCCAGATCAGCGAATCGCTCATACTCCATATGGGCATGAACAAGGAGCAGGCCAAGAACCGCGCGATCGAGCTTCTGGAGATGGTCGGCATCCCCGAGGCAGCGGACCGCGTCGATCAGTACCCGCACCAGTTCTCCGGTGGTATGCGCCAGCGCGTGATGATCGCCATGGCGCTCTCCTGCGACCCGAAGCTGCTCATCGCTGATGAGCCGACAACCGCCCTGGACGTGACGATCCAGGCCCAGATCCTGGACCTGATGCGGACGTTGCAGGCCGAAACGGGCGCTGGCGTGATGATGATCACCCACTCGATGGGCGTGGTTGCCGGCATCGCCGACCGCGTGCAGGTCATGTACGCCGGCCACATCGTCGAGACGGCTGCGACAGAAGAGGTCTTCGCGCGGCCGAAGCACCCGTACACCGTCGGTTTGATGAAGTCGATCCCGCGCCTGGATGCGCAGACGAAGGAGAAGCTCCAGCCGATCCGGGGTCTTCCGCCTGACCTGATCGACCTGCCGGACATGTGCCCGTTCGTGCCGCGCTGTAACTACGCGCGTGAGCAGTGCGAGCGCAAGAACCCGCCGCTGATGGAAGTCGCCCCTGGTCACTTCTCAGCCTGCTGGTTCCATGATGAAGTGAACATTGACGACGATCAGGACGAGATCGCCCGCAAGTACGGCCACCCGGTGCCGTCTGACTCCGCGAGCGATGTCGATCCCGATGCACCGGATCTCGGGGTCTCGGCGGCCCAGTCGACCCCGACGCACAACGAGTAGTAGAGCCGGAGGAACTCCCATATGTCAGCCGCTGTTTCCCAGCAGCCCAACGCCCGCCCGGAGGCATCGAAGGACAGCGCCCCGTTGCTGGAAGTGCGCGACCTGAAGATGCACTTCCCGCTCACGCAGGGCATCATCTTCCAGCGCAAGGTCGGCGCGGTCCAGGCCGTCGACGGTGTCTCCTTCCATGTCAATCGTGGTGAGACCCTCGGCCTCGTGGGCGAGTCCGGCTGCGGCAAGTCGACCACCGGTCGCGCCATTCTCCAGCTGTACAAGCCCACCTCCGGCGAGGTGATCTTCGACGGCACCGACCTGACGAAGCTCGACGGCAACGATATGCGCAAGCAGCGTCGCCACCTCCAGATGGTGTTCCAGGACCCATACGCGTCGCTCAATCCGCGCATGACGGTCGGCAACATCGTCTCCGAGCCGATGCAGATCCATAACCTGGTCGCGAAGAACGAGCGCACCCAGCGCGTGCAGGAGCTCCTGCAGACGGTGGGACTGAACCCGTACTTCGCCAATCGCTATCCGCACGAGTTCTCCGGCGGCCAGCGGCAGCGCATCGGTATCGCCCGCGCGCTCGCCGCCAACCCGGACTTCATCGTCGCCGACGAGCCGGTCTCCGCGCTCGACGTGTCGATCCAGGCGCAGGTGGTGAACCTGCTTGAGGACCTGCAGGACAAGCTGGGCCTCACCTATCTGTTCATCGCCCACGATCTCTCGGTCGTCCGCCATATCTCCAACCGCGTCGCCGTGATGTACCTCGGCAAGATCGTCGAGATGGCCGATCGCAACGCGCTGTACGACGATCCGCTGCATCCGTACACCAAGGCCCTGCTCTCAGCGGTGCCGATTCCAGACCCGGTGATCGAGAAGCGGCGCGAGCGCATCATCCTTACCGGTGACGTGCCGAGCCCGATCAACCCGCCGTCTGGCTGCCACTTCCACACGCGCTGCCCGTACGTGATGGAAGTCTGCAAGCAGGTCGACCCGATCCTCGCGGATCAGGGCAGTGGCCACTTCGTCGCCTGCCACCTCTACCCGGGGTCCGGCGCCTAGGCAGACGCGATACCGTACACTTGAGCGCGGGCGGCGGGGAACACCCTGCCGCCCGCGTTTCGCGTTTTCCGCACCGAGGAGCCCCGCCTGTGAACCGTCCAATCGAGGACGTCATCGCTATCCTCATCTCCTTCGTCATCGCCATCACCGTGCACGAGTTCATGCACGCGTGGACCGCGAACCGGCTCGGCGACGCCACCGGACGCGACCTTGGCCGAATAACGTTCAACCCAGTCGCGCATTTTGAGCCGATCGGCTTCATCGGTATGGTATTGATCGCTGTCGGCTACCCATTCATCGGCTGGGGCAAGCCCGTTCCCGTCCAACCAGGACGCTTTCGCGGACGCTGGGCGCGCGACCGTAAGCG
The DNA here is from genome assembly GCA_963741805.1 of uncultured Chloroflexia bacterium. Lineage (GTDB taxonomy): Bacteria > Chloroflexota > Chloroflexia > Thermomicrobiales > UBA6265 > UBA6265. Next base: position 43,468 of record CAVUJR010000003.1, on the reverse strand, counting down.
CGGCATGCTCCTCGTTACCGCCGCGGGCCCACTCTCAAATGTGGTCCTTGCTCTCGTTGCCGGTGGAGCGCACCAGATCGTCATCCGGAACAACATCGATCTCGGACAGGGCAACAACCTGCTCGGCTGGTTCGTCTCGATCAACATCCTGCTCGCCGCATTCAATATGATCCCGGTACCTCCGCTCGACGGCTATCGCATCCTGACGAGCATCCTGCCGAATTTCTGGACACCGATCCTCCAACCGCTGGAGCGCTACGGCTTTATGCTGCTCTTCCTGCTCCTGTTTATCGGCGGCAGCGTCGGCGGTTCGGTGATCGGCGGCATGATCGACCCCGTGCGCGACCTACTGACGCGCGTTGTGTACGCGGGACTCATGTAGCGCTGCTGATGAGTGTCTCGTCACGCCTTCGTCAGGCAGTCACCTTCGCCCGCCCAAACGCTGGCCACCCGCCCGTGCTTCCAGCCGACGCCGACGCGCGCCTGACGGAGCAGATGCACGCCCAGTTCCGCATACTCAGCAACGCGGACCAGCGTCACCTGCTCGCCGTCTACGAATACCTTCGCGCAAGCGAAGCTGACGACGACACCGTCACGGCCGGGCTGATCCACGACGTCGGCAAAGCGTGCCGACGCTGCTCGCACAACGTCGCGCAGCGGACGGCTCATGTCATGCTTAATCGGATTCTCCCCGTTCCTTACCGTCGCTTCGCCGCGATGGAGCATGTCCCGGACGCCCTCTGGAGTATGCAGGTGCTCGCCAATCACGCCGAGCGAGGGGCGAAGGCGGCCGCGCAGCAGGGCTATTCCGACCGCGTGTGCGAACTGATCCGCACGCACGAATCCGGTGGGCGGGACGACGACCCGGCACTGCGTTTGCTCCGCGATGCAGATGACCGGGCCGTCTACGAGGGGCCCCGATCATGAGCAGCGCCGCCGCTCCGGTCTCGCTGACGCTGGTCAACTACCAGACACGGCTGCCCTCCTTCGAGGGACCGCTCGATCTTCTCCTGCGCCTGATCGAACGGCAGAAGCTGGACATCACCGAAGTGTCGCTTGTCGCCGTCACAGACCAGTTCCTTGCCTTTGTCGCGGGGATGGAGGACGCACCGCTCGAGGTCATCGCCGAATTCACGTCCGTTGGGACGCGACTGACGCTCCTCAAGAGCCGCTCCCTCCTCCCTCGCCCGCCGGCACAGGACGAGGATTCGGAGCCGGACCCGGATGACCTGGTCGAGCAGCTCCGCGCCTACCAACGGCTCAAGCGCGTCGCCGCGGACCTCGGTCAGCGACGTGACCGGGACCTCGTCGCCTTCGCTCATCGCGGCACGGGTCCGATCGCGCGGCGAACGGAGGTGCAGCCACCTCGTCTCGCCAGTTACGACGCATCGGTGCTTGTGCGGGCGATCAGGCGACGCCTCTCGACCATACCGGTCGCGGTGCAGACCATTCGCCAGCGCCGCATTATCAGCATCCGCGAGATGACCGATCGCGTCGTGGACCTGCTCTCGCGCGTTCGCACGGTGACCTTCAACGACGTGGTCGAAGATTTCGGCACGCGATCCGAGCGCGCGACCGCATTTCTCGCCACCCTGGTGCTGATTCGCCGCCGGTCAATCGATGCGGTGCAGGACGGGCTGTTCTCGGAGATCACTTTGACGCGCGCTGAGGCCGCACCCGCCGAAGCCGAGGGCGACGACACTGACGACGAGTTCACCAACTAGGGGACGATCTGCTTCATGACGTACGCGAGCCATAGCCCCAACGGCGAGACACCGGACAGCGGCGACCAGCTTCGGCTGCCCGGCGAAGCGATGCCGACCAGTCTTCCGGATCACGAGCTAGGCGCGCTGGTCGAGGCGCTGCTTCTCGTCGCGACGGAAGCACCAACAATGGATGAACTCGCCGCCGGCGCCGAGGTGCCACGCGACGAGATCGAGCGGGCGCTGACCTGGCTGGAGCAGCAGGACGACCGGGGCTGGATCATGCAGCGCCACGGGCGGCGGATCCATCTCGCCACCGCGCCCCGCTTCGCCGAGAAGGTGCGCCTCTTCCTTGGGCTGGACCGGGAGGCGAAGCTCTCCTCGGCGTCCCTGGAGACGCTCGCGCTCGTCGCCTACCAGCAGCCAATTACCCGCGCCGAGATCGAGTCCGTGCGCGGCGTCGACTCCTCTGGCGTGCTGGCCAAGCTTCACGCGCGAGGATTGGTGGAACCAGTTGCTCGACTCGCGACGGTCGGCAACCCCATCCAATACGGAACGACGGCCGAATTCCTCAATCACTTCGGACTGCGCTCCCTGGCCGACCTCCCACCGCTCGGCGAGATCGGCGGCAAGGATGGGAAGGCGCTGCTCGAGGCCGCGACACTGACGCCCGAGCCTGAGGCGACGGACACAGCAAGCGACGAAGAGGATCGTACGCCATGAGCGAATCCACTGTCCCGGACATCCTTCTCCCGAATGGGCAGATCGTGCCCGGCGCGACGGCGAGCACCTTCCTGTGGGCCGGTCGTGATCAGGGGTTGCGCTGGTTGGAAGCGATCCCGGACGTACTCGAGCACTGGTGCCAGGAGCACGGCATCACGCTCGACGCCGAGATGCCCGGCCACAGCATGAACCTCGTGCTGTTCGGCACCTCCGAGGTACACGGGCCCGTCGTGATCAAGACGTCACCGCCTCACCCGGAAGTGGACGCCGAGATCGAGGCGCTGCGGTCTCACAACGATCCACGAATCGTGCCGCTGATCGACGCCGACCCATCGCTCTCCATCATGCTCCTGCGCCGCATCATGCCCGGCTCAACGCTCCGCTCGCAGGTCGAACGTGGCGCGGTAGACGAGCACGAGGCGGCCAGCATCGCCGGCGAACTACTTCCCCGATACTGGACGTCGCCTGGCGATCGTCAGGCCTTTATCCCGCTGCACCGGTGGTACCGTGCGCTGTTCGCCTATGCCGAGAAATACCCGGACGGCGGTGGGCGCCTCCCCAATCGCCACGTCCAACTCGGGCTGGCCGCCGCGCGGGAACTGCTGGCGACGCCCGAACCGCCAGTGACACTGCACGGCGATTTGCATCACGACAACGTCCTGTTGGACGCAGAGCAAGGCTGGACGATCATCGACCCGAAGGGCCTAATCGGCGAGCGCGGGCACGATATTGGCTCCTGGATGCTGAACCCGGTCGGCGTCGACAAGCGACCGGACCTGGCGACACTGACCAATGACAGACTCGACTGGTTCTCGGAGAGTTTGGAAATCGATCGCTATCGACTGTGGCAGTGGGCAATGGCGCATTCGATCCTCAGTGATTGCTGGAACCTGGAATCCGGCGACGACACCTACCTGCATGCGACCGCGATCGCCGAAGTGCTGTCGAGCTTGCCGGAGGCATGCCGCCAAACCGGGGTGAGCTAACCGGCCACCCCGGCCAACGTCCGCACGCGCTCGACGGTCTCGGCGAGCATCTCCACCGCCCGGTCGATCTCGTCCATGGAGTTCCCGCGTCCCACCGTCAACCGCAGCGAGGTCCTCGCCGCTGTCTCATCGAGCCCGCAGGCGAGCAGCACATGGCTCGGCTCGGAGTTCCCTGTGGTGCACGCACTCCCCGCCGATGCCGCGACACCCTGCATATCGAGGCTGAGCAAGACCGTCTCCCCTTGCACGCCGTCGATCGCCACATTCAGGTTGTTCGGGAGCCGCTGTGGTCCAGGAGCCGGCCCATTGAGACGGACACCGGAGATTCGCTCCTGGATGCCTTCCCAGAGGGCGTCACGCAGGTCCGCACAGAAGGCGTTGTAGGCATCTCGCGATGCATCGGCACTGACGAGCGCCCGCGCCATGCCGACGATGAGCGGCATATTCTCTGTGCCACCACGCCGGCCACTTTCCTGGCCGCCGCCGACCTGCTGCCACTGGATCGGCGTGCCCTTGCGCACATACAGGATGCCGACGCCCTTGGGGCCATAGAACTTGTGCGCGGACAGCGAGAGCAGGTCGACATTGAGCACGTTCACGTTCAGGTCCAGCACGCCGGCACCCTGGACAGCATCCGTATGAAACGGGATGCCACGCGCCCTGGAAATCTCCCCGATCTCCGCCACCGGCTGGATGCTCCCGATCTCGTTGTTCGCCAGCATCACCGAAACGAGGCACGTATCCGGTTCGATCGCCGCCTCGATCGCCCCGGGATCGACGATTCCGTCAGTCCCTACGTCTACACGTGTCACGCGGAACCCCTGGTGCTCGAGCGCATCGGCGGCATGCAAAACAGCATGATGCTCGATCGCTGTCGTGACGATATGTGGCACAGGCCCGTCGGGGTTGCGAAGACGCGCGTCCCAGGCGACGCCGCGTAGAGCGAGGTTGTCACTCTCGGTGGCGCCGCTGGTGAAAATCACCTCGGACGGCGAGCAGTGGAGAACGCCAGCGATCTCGCGTCGGGCACGATCGAGCGCCGCGCGGGCGTCTTGCCCGATGCGGTAGATGCTGGACGGGTTGCCGAACACGGTGGTGAAATACGGCGCCATCGCCTGCACGACCGCCGGATCGGTCGGCGTCGTGGCGGCATGGTCGAGGTAGATCGCATCGTTGCCGTACGACATCGAACCGCTTCTTTCATTTGTCAGAGGAAAATCGTTTAGGAGGCGCCCTGCGGCTCGACGTAGCGGCCAGGCGTCTCAACCGGACCCGGCTCAGGGGTACGTGCGAGATCCGCCAGCGTCGTGGAATCCAGGGCCTCGACAATCGAGTCGCGCACCTTCAGCCAGATCGGACGTGTCTCGCAGCCATCGATGAGCGGGCAGGTTTGATCCGTAAGGTCCTCGGAGACGCACTCCATCGGCGCAACCGGGCCTTCCATCACCCGGTACACATCGCCGACGCGGATCGCCGACGGGTCGCGCGCGAGCACGTAGCCACCACGCGAGCCACGGCGGCTGGTGACCAGCTCCGCGCGTCGCAACGGGGCGATCAGTTGCTCAAGATAGGCGGCGGGGACGTTCGACTGGCGTGCGATTTCGGCGATCGACATCGGGCCCTCGCCATAGTGATGCGCCAACGCGACCATCGCGCGCACCCCATATTCTCCCCTTGTCGATACCTTCATGAACGTGCGCTCCTGCCAGACGAAATCCGACCCTGTAGGTATCCTACCTAATTGAGAGTCATTGTCAAGTACGACCGGCTCTCATCATCGCCTGCGGCGACGCAAGGTCGATGAGATCGCGTCCTTCCAATCATCGCTGATTGACCATTCCCGCTCCTGGAATCCCGGCGTCATCTGCCGATACAGGCCAACGAACCGCTCGGCGGTGAAGATGCCCCGATAAAGACCATCCTCGGTCACCGGAACGGCCCAGCGCTGCATCCTGCTCATCTGCTGCTGGACGTCATAGATGGATTCGTCGACATCCGCAACATATACCGCCCGGTCCATCACGTCGGCGACCCGCCGACCCGCGACACCGCCCTGCAACCCCTTGAGCAACTGCGACTGCCAAAGCATGCCGACCACGCGGCCGCGGTCGGTCACGACCATGTCCCTCGCCCCTCCCCCGCGCAGGGCAAAGGTGAGCGGATCATCGGGCGATATCCCGCCCATATCCCAGAGGGCGTATTGCCCGACCCGCAGGCGGCGCATCTGGCCCTCGATCCGTACCATGCGGGCCTCCGCCCGAGCCGCAAAGATAATAAAGAGACCGAACACCGGCATAAGCAGGTCGCGCTGCCAGATCCCGACAAGGATCAACAAAACCGCCACGCCGATACCGATCCGGGTCGCGATGTTCGTCGCGCGGCCCCGTCCGATGCGCGGCGTCATTGCGGCGCGGAGCACGCGGCCGCCGTCGAGCGGGAACGCTGGCAAGAGGTTGAACACCATCAAGGCGAGGTTCAGCACACCGATCGCCGCGATCATCGAGGCGATGTCGAGTGTGCGGAACCGGTCTCCGGCCCCGAACAGCAGGCTGGGCCCGCCCACCACGCCGATAAGGATGATCACCGGCAGGAGCAGCACAAAGATCGCCAGGTTCATCCCCGGTCCGGCGAGCGCGATCAGGAGCTCGTTGCGCGGAGAGGCAGGCGTCTGTTCGATGCGCGCGACCCCGCTGAACGGCCACAGCGTGATGTCCAGAACCTGGATGCCGAACTCCCGCGCCATGACGACGTGGCCCAACTCGTGCACAAGGACCGAAAGGAACACGAGCAACACCAGCGCGGTCCCGAGCAGGAACGGCACGAAGCCGCCGTTTTCACCAATGCCCCAGTAGAGGAACGCGAAAACGAACACAAGGGCGAAGGTGGGATGGATGTTCACATCGACACCGAGCAGGCGGCCGATGCGTAAGGGCCGGATCATCCGGGGAACTCTCTTGCGGAGCGGGCGCTGCCCGCGGGCGGGTCAGGAGCAGGTGAAATGCCAGCCGTCGTGCCCTAATCATAACGCGCCGGAACGCAAGCCGCTGTCGATCTGGACGAAAATTCGCGCTTAATAGCAAGATTCTTGCCACCGTTCAAGTCGAGGCGTATACTGCGAAGCAGAAGATGCATCGCAATGGGACGAACGACGCCGCAGACGCGGCTCCATCCCGACATAGATACCGACGCGGTTCGGTAAGGAGTTCCTGAATGGCATGGATGGAAGCTGGCTATGAGTACGGCCAGGAAATGCGCCAGTGGGTCTCCCCTAGCCTGATCGAAGCCAACTACATCCTGAGCCTTTCACAGCAGGAGCTGCAGGCGGTGATCGAGGCGGAGATGGGCCAGAATCCGGCGCTGGAGCTGGATGATCGTCCGACATGCCCGATTTGCGAGAGCGTGCTCGAGGGCCGTCTTTGCCCCGTGTGCCGGATCGAGCAAGAGACGCCTGAGAACCCCGACTCGCTCGACTCGATGAACGATTTCGACGAGTTGCCGCTTGCCCCGTCCGCGACGCGCGAAGATGATCCGGAGTTCGATCCAATGACATTGGTCGCTTCCGGCGAATCCGTGATCGACCAGATCCATGCTGACGCCCGTGTATCGCTCGACGAGCAGGAGTACCCGATCGCCGCCTTCATCATCGAATCGCTGGATGAGCGCGGGTTCCAGACGATGACCGTCGAGGAAACGGCGGAGGCGCTCGGCGCGGCCCCTGAGAAGGTCGAGAGCGTTATCGAGGTGATCCAGGATATTGCGCCCGTCGGTGTCGGTGCCCGCGACCTTCGCGAATGCCTGCTCATCCAACTCGACTTCCTCGAACGCGCCGGAGCGGAGATCCCGGAGCACACGCGCGAGGTCATCGACCGCTTCCTCTCCGAGTTCGGCCAGCACAAGTTCGGCCAGATCAGTCGCGCGCTCGGCATCAGCGCAGACGACCTGGAAGCGATCCGGGACTTTATCCGCGGTCACCTCAACCCGTTCCCGCTTCAATCGGATCAGGCGAAGTCGTGGCGCTCCCCGACCGATTCCCGATTCGTCGCGCCAGACGTGATCATCGATATCCGCGACGAGGAGATCTGCGTCGAAGTCGTCGACAACAAGTTCTTCCACCTCCGCACGAACGCGCTCTACGACCAGCTGGCTGGCGAATTCACGCGCAAAAAGGGTCAGAAATCGCTCAAGGAGCGCCTCGCCGAGCGCAACGCCATGCCAGATGAGAATGAGGACGCAGAACGCAGCGAGGAGCGCATCCAGGTCGATCCCTCGACCCTCGCGGAGACGACCTCCGACGATAAGCAGCACGTTCGCCAGTACACCAACCGCGCAAAGATGTTCATGATGAACATCCAGCAGCGGCGCGACACCTTGCTGCGGATCAGCGAGACGATCGTCGAGTTCCAGGAAAACTTCCTGCGAGGTGGCGTGCGGGAGCTGCGGCCACTGACGCGCGCGCTCGTGGCGCAGCAGGTCGGCGTGCACGAGTCGACGGTAAGCCGCGCGACCGCGAACAAGTACGTCATGCTGCCGAACAAAAAGGTGATCCCGTTCAGCGACTTCTTTACCCCGTCGCTCAGCACGAAGGACATCATCAAGGAGATCATCGAGCGCGAGACCCAAAAGGGCGAGCCGCTCACCGACCGCAAGATCTGCGATCTCCTGCTGGACGAAGGTATCCGTATCGCCCGCCGCACCGTCGCCAAGTACCGTGCGGAGCTCGGCATCCTGCCGTCCACCATGCGCTAGAGCAAGGTCCGGACAGACCTGCCGTGGGGGTCGACCGACGTCGCCACGACCATGACGGAACGAGAGCCAGCCGGGCCATCGTTCCGGAACTTCCGGCATGTGGGGATATAGCCAACGAGACCGGGAGAGAGCTCCCGGCCTCGTTTCCTGTGCGCTTCAGTTAACCGTGAACACGGTCACCATACCGTCCATCATGTGCGGCATGCTGGCCTCGTCGTCCATGACGAAGCAGATCACCGCATATGTCCCTGGCTCGTAGTCGAACATCGTCCAGGTCGTGGTCCCGGGCGACTGCATCGCGGCGTAGCCGGACCCGATCATCTGAACGACGACCGAATTCCCGGCCGGTGGCGTGCCGGTCATCATGCCCTGGAAGTCGGCGATGATGTCATCACTGGTGGTTCCGTCCGGCACCTGGAAGATGACGAGGTGGTGCGAGCGCTCGATGCCTGTATTCTCGAACTTCCAGAGATGTGATCCGGCCGGCACGGTCTCCGGTGTGACGATGTACTGCAGATCGTCCGTCATCCGGAGCACGACGTCCTCCTCCGGGGCCGCCATGGCGGTTGCCGGAGTGGCAGCATTCCCGCTGACCGTGAGCGGGACGAGCCGCATGATCTCTTCACTCCCCTCCTCGAACGCGTAGTAGGACGCGGCGATCTTGTACTCGCCTTCCTTCAGCTCGATCAGGAAGGAGGACGGCACATCCACGGCGAAGGTATTGGTCCCGCCGAGATAGGTCCAGCCTGGCTGCGGCAGGTCGTTACGGCCGGCCATCAGCATCTGCTGCTCTTCCTCAGCCTGGTTTAGCCCGGCCGGCGGCTGGACGATATCCATGTACGCCGAATAATCGCCGTTCGCCCACAGGCGGAATTGGTAGATGCCAGGCGCGAGGGATGACGGCGCCTCGATACCATCCGGGCCGACGCGAACTTCGACCACCGGGTACCCGAGCGCGGTCAGGCCGTCCTCGTCGTAGCGGATCTCGACGGCGTCGAGCTGTGCGTTTGCCGCGAGCGGGAACACGCCGCCGACAACGAGCATGAGAAAGAGAAGGAAGCCCTTCGTGAGACGCATGGTGCAGAACCTTTCACCGCCCCGGCGCGCGGAGCGATAGTGGATAGGATGTTAAGAGGACCCTGCCCCCTCATGATGGGGAATCACAGAAATAACGCGCCTCTACATCCTCTGGTTCCGGCTCCCTCGCACGTGGAATTGCTGCATTGCAGCACGGTCATGAGACCCCCGCCTTGACGGAGCAATCGAAATCCGATTTAATCACTCAGGTATTGGAAGGGCGGTCGCGCCCAGGTCCTCAGTGAGCCGTCAGGATCGGAATGGACAGGATGAACGATCTCTACGCAGGCACCACGATGGATTCCGTGGAGGAACAGCACTGGCTAACGGTGCGGGGTGTCCACAAGACCTACTCCGCCGGAGCTGACGTCGTGCCGGCCCTCCGTGGTGTGGATCTCGTCGTGCCCCGCGGATCGTTCACAGCCATCCTGGGCGCGTCGGGATGCGGCAAGTCGACGCTCCTGAAGATCATCGCCGGCATCGAGCGCCAGGATGAGGGCGAGGTGTCTCTCGCCGGACGCGGGCTGTCCGGGCCGGGGCTGCACATGCCTCCCGAGCGCCGAAACATCGGGATCGTTCCGCAAGAGGGGGCGTTGTTTCCTCACCTGAGCATTGCGAGCAACGTCGGCTTCGGGCTCCAGTCGCGACCAGGCAATCCCCTCTCCCTGAAGGCGCGGCGCCAACGCGCGGAACGCGTTCACGAGATGTTGGATCTGGTCGGATTGGGCGACTACGCCCAGCGTCGACCGCACGAGCTCTCTGGCGGCCAGCAGCAGCGCGTCGCGCTGGCGCGCGCCCTGGCGCCGGCCCCCAACCTGATCCTGCTCGATGAGCCGTTCTCCGCGCTCGACGCCGGCCTGCGCGCCGAGCTCCGGATGGAAGTCCGCGCGCTCCTGCGTCAAGCGAACACCACCGCCATTCTCGTGACGCACGATCAGGAAGAGGCGCTTTCGCTGGCTGACGAGGTCGCCATCATGCGCGAAGGCATTGTCGTCCAGACCGGATCGCCGCATGACATCTACACGCACCCGGCCGACGCGGCGGTCGCCAGCTTCGTCGGCGAGGCCGTCCTGCTCCCGGCCGTCATCGCCGCGCACGAGCGTGGCGTTGCGGCCTGCGAGCTCGGTGACGTTTCGATCTGCTCCACGTGCCCGCTGCCTGGCCGGGGTTCCTGCATGTTGATGCTCCGCCCCGAGCAGGTGGTACTTGACGATGCCGGGCTCCCGGCTCGTGTCCTTGGCTTCACGTTCTACGGTCACGACGCCATGCTCGCCCTGGGCATGGGCGCGGACGGCACGGGGTCGCGGATCGCGGTTCGTGTGCCGCGAGGCATCACGCCACGCGTCGGCGAGGTCGTCGGGGTGCGTGTCGCGGGCGATGCTGTCGCCTATAGCGACGAAGCCGAGCTCGTGCCAACGACCGTCGCCGCAAACATCGGTATTCCTACTACCACAATGGGTGGATCGAGATTCATTTAGGTCCGCCGGGCTGGCTCTCCCAGGCTAGGCGGAAAGACAGGATTTCTTGTTCATGTTGAGCAAGCGTCAGAATCGTCGTGCCCTGCTGGGCATGCTCGGGGCGGGTGCGGCCGGAACCGCGTTGAACCCACTCCTCGCCGGAGCTACCTTCGAGGCTGAAGAGCATGAGGAAGCCTCCGCCACGCCGGGAACCCCGGTGGCTGGCGGCGAGGGAACGCTGACCATCTACTCGGGTCAACACGAGAGCTCGGTTCAGGCCCTCGCCGATGCGTTCACCGCCGAAACGGGCGTCTCGATCGAGATTCGTTCCGGTTCAGAGTCAGACCTCGCCAACCAGATCATCGAGGAGGGCGAGAATACCAATGCCGACGTGTTCCTGACGGAAAACCCGGAGCCGGCGGCGATGCTTGACGCCCGGGACCTGCTGGAGCCCATCTCCGAGGACGCTCTCGCGAAGACCGACAGCCGCTTCAACCCGGAAAACGGGCACTGGCTCGGCTTCGTCGCGCGCTCCCGCGCCGTGTTCTACAACCCCGATCTCATCGACGAGGCGGATCTGCCAGCCAGCATCCTGGACCTGACCGACGACAAGTGGTCCGGGGTCTACGCCTACGCGTCGGGTGACGGCTTCATCAGCACCGTCAACTATCTCCTCAACACCATCGGTGAGGACGAGACCCGGAGCTGGTTGGAGGGCATCGCCACAACCGGTGAGAACCTCCTGAAGAATGGCGCCGTCCGTGACTCGGTCGAAGCCGGCCAGTTCTCATTCGGCCTGAGCAATCACTATTACTGGTACATCCTGGCCAAGCAGGAAGGCGGTCCGGACAAGCTCACCTCACGCGTCCACTACATGAAGAACGGTGACGCAGGCGCGCTGATCCTGGCGTCTGCGGCCGCGATTCCGGCCGCGTCGCAGAACCGCGAGATCGCCCAGCAGTTCGTCTCCTGGCTCGCCGATCCGGAAGGTGGCCAGGCCATCCTCGCCGAGGTGACGCCGCAGTACCCGCTCGCCGAGGGCGTAGAGAGCGCGTACGGACTTCCGCCGTTGAGCGAGCTCGAGCCCCCCGAATTCGACCAGAGCAGCCTGAACGACATCGAGAAGGCGACCGAGCTCGTCCTGGAGGCGGGGATCATCTAGCGACGATCGTCACCGGAAAGCCAGCGGGCCAGGAATCGACGACCATCGCGTTTCCTGGCCCCTCATGGGTTCTTTCGGTCAATCGTCGGGTTGTTCCCCCAAGACCAGATCACCGCGTGACCACAACCACCGAACCCCCAATGAAGCGTGTAAAGCCACCGTCCTTCCGGAGACGGAGCTCCAGCCACGGCCAGCCGCCAGTTGCCCTGATGATCATGGCGTTGGCGGTCGTGACCGTGTCGCTGTTGCCGGTGGCATATCTGGTCATCCGCGAGGGCCTCAACGCCGGCGATCTCCTCCGGGTGATCCAGACCCCGGCGACAGGTAATCTGATCCGGAATACCGTGTCCCTGGCCTTTTGGGTGACGGTCGCTTCCGTTCTCCTCGGCGTCTCCCTCGCCGTGCTGGTGGTGCGAACCGACCTCCCGGGCAGGCGGGCGTGGATGGTGCTCTTCACGCTCCCGCTCGGTATCCCCGCCTTTGTGGCCACCTATACATGGGTCGCGGCCGGATACGAATTCATTCCAAGCTCCACGTTCATCTATGGCCTCCGCGGCGCGGTGATCATCCTCACCCTCTCGCTGTACCCCTACGTCTACCTGCCGACCGTCGCCGCCCTCCGGGGGCTCGACGCCGGTCAGGAGAATGTCGCGCGGGCACTCGGCCGCGGCCCGCTCCGCACGTTTCTCGAGGTCACCCTGCCACAGCTCCGGCGCGCGATCTCCGGCGGGGCGCTCGTCATTGCGCTGCACATGTTCGCCGAATTCGGCGCGCTGGAGCTCCTGCGGTACCGGACCTTGACGACATCGATCGTGCAGCGGGCGACGGTGATGGGCTCTCCCGAATCCGCGCGGGTGCTCTCAATCGTCCTGACCGCCGGCGCCCTGATCCTGTTGGCGGGCGACTACCTCCTCTTCCGCAGCGCATCGACCCCGATGCGCACGGGTGGCGGAGCGCCGCAAGAGCCGGCGCGTTGGAATCCCGGACGGTGGCGACCGGTATTGCTCCTGGCGTCGGTCGTGGTGGTCGTGGTCTCGCTCGGCGTGCCCCTCTACGGGATCATCACAGGGCTGATCGACGTCGCGAGCGGAAAAACGGCGATGGAAGTCGGAACGCTGCTCAACGCGACCTGGAAAACGACAGAGTACGCGCTCGCGACCGCAATGCTGGTCACCGTGGCGGCCCTGCCGATCAGTCTCCTGGTCGTCCGCTTCCCACGCCGCTCGGTGCTCCTCATCGAGCGCGCCGCATGGATCGCGCACTCCCTCCCTGGGGTGATCGTCGCCTTGGGTCTCGTGTTCGTGGCGGTCCGTTGGGCGCAGCCCTTCTACCAGACGAGCGCGCTGTTGGTCGTTGGCTATGCAATCCTTTACCTGCCGATCGCCATCGGAGCGCAACGGGTGGGGATCGAGCAGGCGTCCGCAAACTACGACCGCATCGCCCGGACGTTGGGGCACAATCCCCTCTCCACCTTCCTGCGCGTGACGCTCCCCATAGCGATGCCCGGGATCATTGCGGGGATCATGCTGGTGATCCTGAACGTCGCCAAGGAACTGACCATGACCCTGCTCCTCCGTCCCACGGGCGCGCAAACACTCACCACACAACTGTGGGGCACCACGAATGGCGAGGTGCTGGACTTCTCGGCCGCCGCGCCCTACGCCACGACCATGCTGGTGATGACCGCCATCCCTACCTATCTCCTGATCCGCACGAGCCTCAGCCCGGCGCGCCCGACGGTCGCCTGATCACCTGCTTCACCACTGGCCTGCCCGGGCGACCGTTTCTCGACCTCGCCGGCCACCGTCCAGTTGTCGACATGCGGCATGCGCTCCGCGATCCTCACGAAACCGGTCCCGCGGGTGCTACGATGCAGGAAAGAACTCTGTTGTCCGGGGGGTCATTTTGTACCAGGCCCCGGACAACGAGATCGGAGGTGCGCAATGGCACTTACCCAGTTCCTGGCATCATCGAGCGGCCGGGTGCTCCGCGTCGTGGCGGGCATCGTGATCATCCTGATCGGGTATCTCTGGGTCGACGGACCCTGGAAGTATGTGCTCGAAGCGGTCGGGCTCATACCGATCGCGGCCGGGGTTTTTGATTTCTGCCTGCTCTCCGCGCTCACAGGCCATGCGTTCTGGGGCCGGGACGTCCGCGCCGGTCGTTGATCGCCCGAGCGCCTGCAGGGAGCACCAAAAGGCGGTATACTGGCAGTCGCGCACGCGCCCGTAGCTCAGGGGATAGAGCGATTGCCTCCGGAGCAATAGGCCGCAGGTTCGAATCCTGCCGGGCGTACCATCATCATGAAGAACGGCTCTCCACCTGGAGGGCCGTTTTTTTCACGTTCCACAACTTTCGCGCACCTCATACACCCGTCACGAATCTGCAACACCATGGCCCCCGGTTGGTGGCGCGTTTGGCATGCCACGTCGCATACGCTGAACTCGGGTCCTCATGGCTGTCGAGCTTCGCGAAAGGATGTATTCCATGGTTATGCACGTTGAGCAAGCGAGAGGACAGTTGACCACCGATGCCATGCGCGCCGCGGTTTTCCATGGCGTGAACGACATTCGTCTGGATTCCGTGCCCATTCCCAGGGCCGGATACGGCGAGGCTATTGTCCGTATCACGATGACGACGATCTGCGGGACGGATGTCCATATCCTGAAGGGCGAGTGGCCGGTCGAGCCGGGCCGGGTCCTCGGTCATGAGCCGGTCGGCGTCATCCACGAGCTGGGCCCGGGCGTCGAGGGCTACGAGGTCGGCGACCGTGTGCTGGTCGGTGCGATCACGCCGTGCGGTACGTGTTTCTACTGCCTCCACGGCCAACCCGCCCAGTGCGCCGGCGTCCACAACCATTGGGTACCGGGGGGCGGCTGGCGGCTCGGCAACTCGATCGACGGCGTCCAGGCCGAGTTCTACCGGGTGCCCTATGCCCAGGCGAACCTGACCAAGATCCCGGACGAGCTGCGCGATGAAGATGTCGTGCTCCTCGCCGACATCGCGTCCACGGGCATCTCCGCGTCCGAGAAAGCCAACGTCACGATCGGCGACGTGGTTGTCGTCTACGCGCAAGGCCCGATCGGGCTCTGCGCCACGGTCGGCGCGCGCCTCAAGGGTGCCTCCTATGTCATCGCCGTCGATGGCATCCCCGAGCGCCTGGAGATGGCGAAGCGGATGGGCGCCGACGAGGTGATCAACTTCAAGGAGCAGGATCCGATCGAGGCGGTCAAGCGCGTGACGGAGGGTCGCGGCGCCGACGTCGCGATCGAGGCGCTCGGCACCCCGACCACGTTCGAGAACTGTCTCCGTTCGTTACGCCCTGGCGGCACGCTGAGCAGTCTCGGCATCTATTCCGGCAAGCTGGCCATCCCGACCGATGCCTTCGTCGGTGGCCTGGGCGACCACACCATCGTCACCACGCTCTGCCCCGGCGGCAACGAGCGAATGCGGCAGTTGATGGACATGGTGCTGCATGGACGGCTCGACATCACGCCGCTGTTGACCCACCGGTTCGCGCTCGACGACATCGTCGAGGCCTATGACCTCTTTGGCCATCAGCGTGACGGTGTGCTCAAGGTCGTGGTGACACCGTAACGGCACGGTGCCCGGGTCCTTGATCCAGCCTGAACGAAGGGAGCGCGCCGGTCGAAAAGACGGTGCGCTCCCCTCGTTTTCCGTGCCCGGCTCTCCCTCTCGTCTCTCTGGCTGGATGTCGAAATAAAGAACATTTGTGCTAAAATAGACATCGACACGGTGAGACATCAGCCGCCGGCGGCCATCGAAAACTGGTCCCCCAACGCCGCCGGGAAGAGGGAAAGACGATCATGGAACAGCGAGCGCCACAGCGCGACGACACCGATGAACGATGGCACGATGCGCTGCGGCGCGCCCACAAAGAAGGCATCCAGATCCGCCAACTCGCCGGGTGCGGCATGTGGATCGCGACGAGCGGGTCCGACGACACCACGGCCTACGAGGTCACGCCGTGGAGCTGCGAATGCTGGGCGGGCGAGTTTGGCGATCCGGTCTGCAAGCACCGCGCGGCGCTCCTGGAGCGTCTCGGCCGGTTGGCTCTCGACCCCGCCGAGCGGGCGCTCGACATCGTTCGCTGCGACACGTGCAACGGCGTCGGCTCGCATCCGGCCACGGTCAGCACGGGCACGACGTGGCGATATGACAACGTCACTTGTGAGGATTGCCACGGCAGCGGCATGGTCCGCCGGCGCCCTGCGGCCTGACACTTCGGTGTCACCCTGAAAGGCGAGCGGAAGCGCTACCATGGTGGCGGGACGGTTGAATGTCCCGCGCGGCCTTTGGCCTCAGCCAGGTGACCCGCGATGGCGACGCGGCAACAGGTGATTCACCGACCAACGTCGGGGCAAGAGACGACTCCCGCGGGTCTCACCAGCGGGGAAGCCGCACGGCGCCGCGCGGGTGGACTGCACAACGACGTTCCCCTCACCTCCAGCCGCTCGTACGCCCGGATCATCCGCGACAACGTCTTCCTCTCCATCAACGTCATCATCTTTACGATTGGACTGGCCCTGGTATTGATGGGGCTCTACATGGACGCGGTCCTCACGGCCGGACTCGTCGCACTTAACGTGGTCATCTCCGTCATCCAGGAGATCCGGGCGAAGCGCGCGCTCGACACGATCACCCTCTTCTCTCGCGTGCGGGCCACCATCGTCCGGGATGGCGAAGAACGTCGTGTCGGACCGGAGGAGATCGTTCTGGGCGACGTCGTGATCGCCATGCCGGGTGACCAGGTCATGGTCGACGGCCGCGTCCTCTCGCGGGATGCCGTTGAGCTCGATCAGTCGGCTGATCACCGGCGAATCCGACCCTGTGCCGATCGGTTACGGCGACACGGTCCTCTCCGGCAGCTTCTGCGTCAGCGGGCAGCTCGCGTACGAGGCGATTCGCGTGGGTCGTGAATCGACCATGGCGCGGATGACAGAGGAGACCCGCCGCTTCGAGGCGAGCAAAACCCCACTCCAGCGCGACATCGATCTGGTCCTGCGGGTCATGGTCATCGTGATGCTGGTGCTGGGCGGCCCGATCGCGCTGGATCTCCTGATTCGGCTTCTCGGGATCGCGTCCTGGACCCTGGGCGGACCATTGGGCAAGCATCTCGGTCGCGCGTACCAGGCCTACTCGGCGCAGGAGAATGTCCAGGCGATCGCGATCGTCGCCGGGCTCGTCCCGCAGGGCCTCGCCCTCATGCTCACCGTCACCTACGCCATGGGCGCCATGCGTCTCGCCGGGCAGCGCGCGCTTTTGCAGCAGGCGAGTGGCATGGAGTCCCTCAGCCATGTCGACGTCGTTTGCTTCGACAAGACCGGCACCCTGACGACCAACCGCCTGGCCTTTCATCGCCTCGCACCGCTGGAGGCGCGAACCGAGCATCTCGCCAGCGCGCTCGGGGACCTCGCCGCATCGATGGTCTCACCGAACCGCACGATTGACGCGATTCGCGATGCCTTCCCCGCGGAGCGCCGGCCACTCCTCGATGCCGTTGCGTTCTCTTCGGCACGCAAGTGGAGCGGCGTGACATTCGCCGACGGCATCGGCGAAACCCTCATACTCGGCGCGCCGGAGATCATCCTGCCGCACATCAACGATCCAGGCGACGTCGAGCGCGCGTTGGTCCACTGGCTGCCCCGGGGTCTCCGGGTCCTGCTTCTCGCAAGCGCCAGCTCGCTCGACGCGATGGATAGCGATCGCACCGCCGAACGAGGCATGCTCCCGCTCGGGCTGATCAGCTTCACCGATGAGTTGAACGCCGACGCCGTTGCGACAATTGAAGCGTTCCAGCGAGATAGCATCGAGATCAAGATCATCTCTGGCGATCATCCGGAGGCCGTCGCAGCAATCGCCCGACGTGCCGGCCTTGGTCGGGAACATGACCCTGGCATCATCTCCGGTCTCGAGCTCGCTACGATGGATGACGACGCGCTCGCCGATGCGGCCGAGACCCACCAGATCTTTGGTCGCGTCACCCCGGAACAGAAGGTGCGCCTCGTCGAGGCGATGCAGCGGCGCGGGCACTACGTCGCGATGGTCGGCGACGGTGTGAACGATGCGCTTGCCGTGAAGCGCGCGCAAGTTGGTGTCGCCATGGAGTACGGGAGCCAGGCGACGCGCGCGGTTGCCGACCTCGTCCTGCTCGGCAACGCCTTCACCGCACTCCCGGCCGCGTTGCAGGAGGGACGTCGGATCGTGCGCGCGTCTCACGACATGATGAAGCTCTTCCTCACCCGCTCGCTCGCGATGGTCATCGCGATCCTCTCGGCGGGCATCATCAGCGCGGCGTTCCCGTTCATACCGACGCACAATTTCCTGCCGGCGTTCCTGACAGTGGGTGTCCCGACGTTCTTCATTGCCGCCTGGGCCCGGCCGGGCCCGGATCGCGCCGGCGGGATGCAGGATGTCCTGGCGTTCGTCGTTCCGGCGGCGCTGACGGCGGGCGTGCTCCAGTCCGTGGTCTACATCTCCTATCTGAGAGCCACCAGTGACGTGCTGCACGCGCGGACCGTGGTCATCACCGTTGCTGTCCTTTCCGGGCTGCTGCTCATCCTCTTCACCGAGCCTCCGACTGCCGCCTGGACCGGCGGAGACCGTCTGAACGGCGACAGGCGAATCTTTATCCTCGTCCTGACCCTCACGATCCTCTTCCTCGCCATCCTCCTCTCGGACGACGGTCAGAACATCTTCAATCTCGCATCGCTCTCCGCGGCAGAGCTCCTGACGATCGCCGTGCTGGTTGCGGCATGGGGCCGAGCGATCCGCGCCACCTGGCGTCACCAACTGCTACGCCGCGTGCTCGGCGTCCGAACGCGAACGTGATGAAGGCGGTTACGCACCATCCTGCCTAGTGACCGGCGCGGATGACGAAGTACAGCCCGACGGCGTAGGTGAGGATCCGGAAGGCCGCGTCCGGTTCGAGCCAGCGTACTCTCCGCTCGATGGGTGCGAGCACCTCGAAGACCGTCTGGGTGATGAGCAACACGGCGAACAGGCCGGCCATCATCGCGGCACCGCCGGTCCCTGAGAGAAGCGACGCTCGTCCATCAGCCAGATCGAGCGGCAGCAGAATGACCATATTGACGCAGTTGCTGCCGAGGAGATTCCCAACGGCCAAATCGATCGAGCCGCGACGGAACGACTCCACCGTCACGGTGAGCTCGGGAAGCGACGTGGCCACGGCCAGCAGGGCCACGCCGATCACGCCGGAGGAAACCCCGAGCTGGTCGGCGATGTCACCCGACGATCGCGCGAGAAACGGCGCGGAGACGACGATGACGATGGCGGCGATGAGGAACTCGGTGGCCGGAGCGCGAAGCCCGATACCGCGTGATTCCGCAGCATGTGCGGCGGCTCCCGCTGCGGCCTCGAACGGGGGCTCGGACCGATACACGTGCAGCAGTCGCATCCCGCCGAGATAGGTAGCTGCGATGGCAAGCGGTGCCCACCCGATGCCGAAGACGCTCAGATCGGTCTCGGAGACGATCCCGGCAAGAGCGATCACCGTCAGCGAGATCGCCAGAAGACCGATCAACGCCTGGTTCACCGCCAATCGCGCGAGAACGGATCGACGCCAGAGGACGAGGTCGGCGACCGCAAGGATCAGCATGTTCGCCATGCTCGAGCCGAACAAGTCACCCAGCGCCAGGTCACGTTCGCCAATGCGGACGGCAAAGATGTCGGTGGCGAGTTCCGGCAAGGAGGTGGCGAGGGCGACAAACACCGCGCCGACCCAGGCACCGCCAAGACCGGTCACATCCGCAATCGTGTCACCGCTCCGCGTCAGGCGAATGCCGGCGAGGACCACGACCGTGCCGCTGATCACAAAGATGAGCCAGGCTGCCATCGAAGCCACTCCCTTCCGTCATGTCGGGAGACCGATGATCGCGTCTCTTTCCATCTTCCGTGAAGGCCCCGCGCCTGCCAACCCGGGTACGGCATGCGAGAACAAGCGAAGAAAATGGAACGGCGACCGTCCGAAGACAGTCGCCGTTCCTTATCATCTATCTGAACTGCAGGGTCGTCAGCCGGCGGGTGTCGCCTCCGGCGTTGCTTCGCCCTGGCTTTCCGTCGAGGCGCCCTGATCGCTTCCTTCGGCCAGCGGAGCGGTCTCCGCGCCCTCCGGCACCTGGTCGCTGGAGACGATCTGCCAGATCGCGCCTTGCGGATCCGCGTACGGATCGTAGGTGCGGCCAAACTGGCAGGAGCACGACGTCAGATAGAGCTCGCCGTCACTGCCCTGGCCGGAGCCGGTCACCGCCAGCTCTGAGTCCAGCAGCTCTTCGAACTGCCACGTTCCCGCGTCATCCTGCTGCAGGCCCCAGAGGCGCCCCGTGCAGAAGTCCGACGCGAAGTAGATGCCGTCGAGGTCCGCGGACTGCTCGCCGCGATAGACGCCGATGCCCGTAATCGAGCATCCGCCCATGTCGTCGTGGCCGTATTCCGCCACCGGCATCACGCCAAACGGCTCACAGCTCTCCGTCTCATCCGGCGGATAGCAATGGACGCTCTCCATGATGTCCCAGCCGTAGTTCTGGCCACCGGGCTCATCCGCGGGCTTGACGTTGATCTCTTCCCACGCCGTCTGTCCGACGTCCGCGATGTACATGTCGCCGGTCTCGCCGTCAAAGCTGAATTGCCACGCGTTGCGAAGACCGTACATGTAGATCTCGGGCCGGGCGTCCGGGCGATAGTCACCGGTCTGGGCCGGGCCATTGGCGACGCCGGATTGCCATACGCCGCCGTCCGCGAACGGGTTGTCCTCCGGGATGCCGTATGGCGCGGCGGCTGTGTCGACGTCCACGTCGAGGCGGAGGATCTTGCCGAGCAAGGTGCTCAGGTCTTGCGCGTTGTCATACGGGTCACCGGCCATACCGCCGTCACCGATCGTGACGTACAGATAGCCGTCCGGGCCGAACAGGATCGTGCCGCCGTTGTGGTTGACGAAGGGATCATCAACGCTCAGCAACACGCGGCCGCTCTCGCTGTCAGCGACGTTCGGGTCGTCGCCCGACACGGTGTACTCCACGAGGAACAGGTCACCGTTCGTGTTGTAGTCGGAGTAGTAGACGAAGAACCGGCCGTTGTTCGCGAAGTCCGGATGGAACGCGAGACCAAGCAGGCCCTGCTCCAGGAAGTCGGTCTTCACCTGGTTTGAGATGTCGAGGAACGGCTCCTCGAGCACCTGGCCGTCCTGGACGATGCGGATCGTGCCAACGCGCTCAACGACGAAGAGCCTGCCCGTGCCATCTTCTGGCGCAGCGACGTTGATCGGGTCGACGAGACCGCCGGCGACCTTTACGAGCTCAACGCTCGGGTCTCCCGGCAGGTCACCACCGGGACGCGCGATCTCCGGCGCGCCGCTATCCTGCGCCGCCACACCAAGCGCCCCGAACCAGCTTCCAAAGGCCAGCAACGCGGCGATAACGACGAAGGCGAAACGTTTCGGACCTTGCATGGATCTCCTCCTCTACAGCGAACCCCGTCGGACCGATGTCCGTATCCCACATGATATGTAGGGATATCCCTTTCAGCATAAAGAGGGTTTGAAGGGTGTCAACCCCCGATTGCCAGGATCCTCACATCCCCTGAACACGGCACGACCCGGCCAGGATGCCTGACCGGGTCGTGAGGAAGAATGGGAATGAGGATTGATGCCCGCCTAGCTGGCCGGGGTCGCCTCCGGCGCGTGGGTCGTGGACGGGACGACCAGCACGTTCAGCGTGCTGTCAGCAAGCGTGCCGATCGCGAAGACGTCGTAGACCATGCCGGCCTCGAGCGCGACGCCCGGGAGCGGCAGGGCGACATCCATCGTGCCGGTCGGACGCACTTCGAGATCATACGAGCCGGCCGGGACCTCGAGGTAGTCGCTCGCGTTCGGGAACTCGAGGTTCTCGATCAGGACATCCCCACCGGTTACGGCGATATCGACCGCCGGGGCGTCCGGCGAAGTGTGGATGACGCGGATGCGGGCGTTGTCATCCATGAGCATGCTGAGGTCGGCCTGGAAGATCGCCGGCTGGATGTCCGCGACCATACCGATCGCGGCGATGTGGTAGGCGGCACCCGCCTCAACCGTGACCATCGCGTCGATCACTGCCGCGTCGGCCATCTCGCCCGTCGGGACTACCTGGACCTGGTGCTCGCCGGCCGGAACCGCAACCCAGCCGGAGAAGTCGCCGAACGCGACGTTCTCAAGGGCAACATCGCCATTGAGCAGGACATCGACGGCGGGGGCATCGGGCGACAGGTGCAGGACGTTGATGGCGGCGTCGCCTTCCTCACCGATTCCGAGAGCCATGGAACGCATCGCCCATATCCTCGGCCTCCGGCGTGCCGTGGTTGTCGGCGGCGGCGTTCTTCACTCCGGCGAGAAGGAAAGGGGTAACAACGAGGGAAGCGGTGAAACGTCGTCGATTCATGATGTCCTCCTGGATCTGCTGCTGGTCGGTCGTCGAGGCGGATTAGGGGCGCCGTCCCGCTCCGTTGATATGAATCTATACCACAGGTTCATATTTGTCAACCCCCAGTCGAGGTTTGGTTTTGCGGGGGACGTCAGTGACGGCATCAACGGTGCCCAGGCCGCTACAATGCGCGCATGAGACCACTGCTTCGCTTCCCGCTCGTCCGCGCGGGGGCCGCCCTCTTCGCCATCGCCACGCTTATCGTCTTCTTGTGGCTGCTGGAGCGCTACGAACCCGCAACGGCTTCGCTGGAGCTTCACGGTGCGATGGACGTCACCGGGCACATCGTCACCGCGCTGATCGCGGGAATCGGTGTCCGGGCCCTGCGCCTCCCGGTTCCGCTGTGGACGATCCTCATCGGCGGCACGGTGCTCGATCTCGGCCACGTGCCCGGCTTCTTCGGCTATGTGAACGCGCTTGAGGGGTCCACGCGGAACGGATCCCACTCGCTGTTCGTGGTCGCCCTCCTGGCCATCATTGGCTTCATCGACCAGCGCCGGGCTAACGTCTGGCTCGGCGTCGCCATGGGCGCGACGTCGCATCTCTGGCGAGATATGGGCACCGGGACGGTGGCGCTCATGTGGCCGCTCACGGAGACGGTGTACGGCACCCTTTTCACACGTTACCTCGCCGTACTGGCCGGAATATCGCTCGCGATGATCGGGAGCGCGACGCTCCTCGCGGTCCATGCCCAGGCGGTCAGCCGCTCGGGGCACTCCGCGACCACTGTCCGAAGACAGACGCATAGCACAAAACCGCCCGGCCATAGTGGCCGGGCGGTTCAGGCAGTCCGCGTCGTTACGACGGTCCGATTTCCCAGGTTTCCGGTTTGGAGAGGTAGTCGGTCACGAAGTCCCCGTCAGAGATGACCGTCCCGCCCTGGGCGGTCACCGTGCGTCGCACCCAGACCGTATAGCCCGGCTCCGCAATGCCGACCTGCTTCCGCTCCCCGGGCGCCAACGCCTCGTTCACCTGCTCCACCGGATCCGGGATGGGCTTTGGATCGCTTACCCGGGCCGGGAATATCTCGACGGTCCAACCGGGGTCCTTCCCATAGAAGTGCGCGGACACCCAGTCGCCATCGACAACCATCATCAGGAGCAGCCAGGAGTCGAGCGGATTGACGAACCGCAGGTCGAGCTCGTACTCCCATTCGTGGTTCGGCTGGTAGATAGCCGCATCGAGGCCCGGGGACGAGCCATCCGCCTCGTAGAACGCCAGTCGCCAGGTATGTGGGTTCCACTCGCTGAACTCGAATCCGGCGTTCTGGGCCGCGCGGAACACGGTCGTCGAGACCTGGCAGACACCACCACCGATATCGGTCGCGGCGAAATCTCCCTGGATGATGGAGCCGGCGATGTAACCGTAGTCTTCGGTGATGGGGCCAAGCAGCTCGTTGAAGGAGAACTCCTCGCCCGGCCCAATGAGCTTGTAGTTCACATTGTGCGCCGCCGCGCCCACGTTCACCGCGCGTTCGTATGAGGATCCGGCAAAGGAGGAAGAGCCGACACCGATGTGCGTCTCCAACCCGAGCTCAGCGAGGTTGTCGGCACGCGCGGCAGCTTTCACCTGGACGACCGGGAGCGGCTCGACTCGCCTATCGGACGCCGCGGCAGCGCTCAGTCGTTCGATAAGCGCATCGCGATCCAGCGCGCGACCGGGAACATCGTTCTCAATGACATAGACGCCGTCGTCCCAGCCGAGGACGACGTTTCCGGGCGCGACCGCAACATCCTGCCCGATCGCCGAGATGCGGTCGTCGAGCCGGGACGCGTCCAGCGACACAACCGACTCCGGACCGATCACGAGTGCGCTGGAGAGGGCCTCCGTATCGAACACATATTCGGCATCCGACAACGTGAACACAACCGGCTCCGCGACGAGGCGCGTCGCAGCCGCCTTTGCCGCCTGGAGGTCAGCAGACAAGACGCGCGGCTCGACATCCTTCACCTCCAGCTCAATCGTGACAGGCTTGCCGTCCCGGATCTCCCGTAGCACGTTCTCGCGTGCGCTGTCGATGTCCAGCTCGCGGCCGACGCTGTGCTCGAGAACCTTCACCTCATTGCCGGACTTGTACAAGCGCGCGTCGCCGGGCTCCACGGCGATGTCCGCCGCGATGGTTTCGAGATAGGTTTGGAGCCGAGTCGGATCCTCGCGAAGGAAAAGGGGCACCTCATGCCTGTCATCGGGCTGGATCAAGGAGCTGTAGCGCCCGACGACGCCCTGGTCGCGAACCGTGCCCATCGCCGTCCGCAAGACCGATCGGTAATCGACCGCCATACCGAGGTCCGCCAGGCTCGCCGTCCACGACCGCTCGCCATAGACAAAGGTCACCGCACCCGACTCGAAGCCGGCGAAGGCCGAGCGAAGGGCATCCTGACCATCCTCGGGCGTCATTCCCGAGACATCGATACCGTTGATCGACACACCGGGGTAGATCTTGCCGCTGCAACGCGCGGGCAGGATGCCGAGGCTGGCCGCCGCGGCAGAGGCTGACGCGCCGGCGATGATCGTACGGCGGCTCAATCGTCGCGTGATCGTTGATCGGTTGAACAAAGCTCATCTCCAAACTGAGTGGGACCCATTGTGTGACGTCGGGGAATCGGAGGGCATCCACCGGCCAAAAAACGAAGCGCTTCACACTGGTTGAAGCGCCGACTCCGATCCTACCTACGCCGCGATCAGGCAGCTGGTTTTGTTTGAACGCCAGAACCTATCGGGCCGTCGGCAGTTCCCGCCGGGCCGTTTGAGCTCGTGATTGCGTTGAACCGCCGTCAGGCGGAAGCTGGTGCCGAGGCGTCATCCATCCCATAGCGCAAGGCCACTACGACGCCGCCGACCTCCAATCGCTATTTCGCGGCGTCCGTCACCAGCAGCTGGTCGACGCTATCCACAACCTCGCCGCCCACCGACATAGGCTCGCCGGAATAGATGATCGCCCCGTTTGCATCCACCTGGTGTGCGCGGCAGGCACATCGAACGGGCGCTGCGACGAACCGCTCTGCTGTTGATTGACCGGGCAGCGGTCGCTCCCCGGCGTCCTCCGGCGACAGAGCCGTCCGCGGTGGGACGGGTCCGGTCAAAATCGGCACTTCAACATCCGACTACGGTCCGGGCGCGGCATCCTCGCTTCCGCAGTGCCAAGGACTAGCATTGCCTTATGCGTCGCCGGATCGGCCCTCCTGCACCTCCATCCATGTTGTTGTCAACAACACAGGCGCCAATTCATTTATGCCGAGAACGCCGAATCGGTAGACGAGATCAATCGACAAGGGGATTGGGCTGGTACACAATTCCCATCTCGATTCTCTTCCCCACTCTTCTACTCGACGAATTCCACCCATCCTGTTGTTGACGACAACACGGAGCGGCTATTGGCAAGTTGTTGCACAACGCAATACGCTTTCCAAAACACTGGACAAAAGACGAGAGTGTACATACACTTGCGTCATGCAGGGATCGTCGTATGCGACATGGTGTAGCGCCGGTTCCGGTATATGGCGCCAGCGCGGCGATCCTCGTTGCCGCCAAACGACCCCGGTGCATCCTGACGTCACCATCGCTGGATGCCCCCGATCTCACAGTGGCGAGGATGCCCGCGCACGGTCATCCCGTATCGAGGAGGAGGAGACGTGGTCTTCCGCCGAGACAACAAGGTAGACGCGTTCCAACGCCAGATGAGCGCCCTCCGCCACCAGATCGGCGGTGAGGCGGGCGACGAACAAGACGCTTTCAATCAGGACGTTCCTGATCTCGCCGATGAGCGCTTCCAGGAGGAACCATTGGGGCAGCAAGACTACGACCGGCCGGATGCCGGTGGCTATTCATTTGGTTCCTATCCGCCGCAGACTCAGGGCGGTCAGGCCGACGAAGGCTCGGACGAGCCGCAGGTCCCTGACCTGCCCGCCGTCGATGCCCAAATCAGCGTCATCGCCCAGGGCACCGTTTATAAGGGAGACATCCAGTCCGATGGCAGCATCCAGGTCTATGGGCGCGCCGAGGGCACGCTCACGGCCAAGGAAGACATCTGGCTTGCCGAGGGATCGGACGTCGAAGCAACCCTTAGGGCGCGTCGCGTGATTGTCGCCGGCCGCGTCAGCGGGACCGTCCAGGCTCTCAGCCGGTTCGAGGCGCTGCCGCAGGGCGTTATCGAGGCCGACGTCCAGGCGCCAAGTTTCGTGGTCCACGAGGGCGCCTCGATCAACGGTAAGCTCACTATGTCCTCGCAGGACTCCGTCGTGACGTCTGGCCGCGCTGAGCGGGCCGGCTCGACCGGCCTGCCGCCGCGGCGCACCCGCCCCGGCTCCTGACCCCTCGTTCGGCGACCATGCGGCCCGCCACTCCCCGTTTGGAAAGGTAACCGATGTCAAGCAGACCGATGGATCAGGGCGCGTTTCGCGGCTTCCCGCCTCAAGGGCAGACCGAGTCGCAGGGCTCCATTAGCGTCATCGACCAATATTCGAACTTCGACGGAACCTACAACTCGACACGCGATCTCCGCATTGAGGGACAGGTGAAAGGCACTATCGAGTGTCGCGGCACCCTGCATATCGCCCAGGGAGCCAACGTCAACGCGCGCGTCGAGGCGGAGAACATCTCCGTCGCGGGCGAGCTCGAGGGCGAGGTCACCTGCCGCGGGCGGCTCCAGATCCTGCCCAGCGGTCGCCTCACAGGCAAGATCAACACCGTCTCGCTGGTGATCCACGAGGGCGCGTTCTACGAAGGCGACCTTGAGATGGGTAGCCAGGACAACCGCTATAGCGGCCGCGCGCGCCGGTCCGCCCTCGGCGGTGGGGCGACCCCACCTCAGGCGGCGAGCCGCGAGGAGCAGAGCGAACAGCCGGAAACCGAGAACACGGCGGCGGCCCCAGCGGCCACGAACACGTTTATCCGGCGCTTTGGCGGTCAGGAACAACAGTGGGACTCTTCCCGCACCGGCGGCGAGTCGCCCACCGAGCAGGGCGACGAGTAGCGTCCAACGCATTCGACGCCGGCAGCGACACGTCTGCCGGCGTCGCGGCGTTTAAGAGGGATGAAGGGTGTCCGTTCATCCCGTCGACGTGGCGGATGGATTATTATCTCGGAGGGGACCAGAAGGACCATGGCCTTGAATGTGCGCCATTGGCCTGAAACGGAACCAGCCCCGCGCATGAAGACATCGCCACGGGACGCTCAGTCCCATACCCCGGACGCGCCGGGCGGTGCCGGGAGAATCTCGACGACATGCATGCTGAACAGGTGCGTCGATGTGGCACATGTCGGCATTTTGAACAGTCCGGCAGCTGGAACCGCGGGTGGTGCAGGAGCACCCTCCTCTACGCACCCGGCCAGAGCCACATGGTTCATAGCGAAGAACTCAATTGCAGCCGCGGCTCGGTCGATTTCTGGGAACCGCTCAGGGACGTCAGCAAAGAGCCTACAGAAGATGCAGGTCAGGGAAACGTGAAACTGCCGACACTTCCATCACCACTGAAGCTGTTCGTGCCGGCCCCCGCGGGCCCAGCCCTGGGTATGGCGGGCGCCACCGGCGGCCACATGATGTTCGCCACATCCGGCGGCGGCCGGGGTGGCAAGGACTACGATGACGACTTCGGCTTCGACGACGAATACGAAGCCGGGCCGGTCGGCGATCCGGAGGATGAGGAGCCACCCCGGCGCCCCCGGTCCACGCGGACGATGCGCTCCGGCGGTGCGACCGGCGGTCAGACACGCGTGGCGCAGCACGAGCCAGAAGAGCGGTACTGGACTGACTACCTGCGTATCGCGTTGCCGGTCATCGGCTTGCTCCTGATGATCGGCCTGCTCTGGTTCTGGGCGACCCAGTTGATCGGCGACTCGCCGGACACCACCGAGCCAGTCAACGGCAACCTGGGTCTCGTCAGCGAGGGCACCGCTGCCCCGACCGAGGAAACGTCCACGCAGGGCCAGACGACCCAGCCGGGCAGCAACTCGACGATTGGCATCGGCAACACGGCCTCCACGCCGGCAAGCCAGCCGCAGCAAACAGCACCCACCCAGCCGGCGTCCACCGGCCAGGAACAGGCGGCCGAGCCGACGGCTGCCCCCACTGACGCAGCGGCCACTGGAGGCCAGTACGCGAGCGGTGACAAGGTCATCGTGACAGAGGACGGCGTCAACGTCCGCCCGGACGCGAGCGTCGCGGGGGATCCGGTCACGATGCTGAACGCCGGTGAGGAGCTCACCATTGCCAGCGGCCCGGTCGAGGGCGAGAGCTACGTTTGGTGGGAGGTCATCCTGCCCAGCGGTGACTCCGGCTGGGTGGTCGAGGACTTCATCGAGCCAGCGCAATAGCGATCCAGCGAATTCGAAGAGGCGTAGACGGGCGGAAGCGGACATGTCGCTTCCGCCCGTCTACGCCTTAACGGCGCCTGAACGACGGTCGCCGTGGTGGTATACTTTCAGGCGGCCCGGAGTGATCCGGGCCGTTGAATGACACACGCGTCGTGACTGCGCCCGGTGTGCCAGGAGGGATGGTCCCCCTGGTCCGGAAGCGGGCTGACCGGCGCGGAGGAACAACACCAGAAAGGGAGCCACATGGCATCCACCACCGCACGGCGCAACAAGCCCGTGAGCCTTAAGGCGCTGCTCGAGGCCGGCGTTCACTTCGGACACCAGAAGAACCGCTGGAACCCGAAGATGAAGCCATACATCTTCACTGAGCGCAACGGCATCCACATTCTCGATTTGCAGCAGACCGTGCCGATGCTGAACGATGCGCACGAGTTTGTCAGCGAGCTAACCTCGCAGGGCCGGCACATCCTGTTCGTCGGCACCAAGAAGCAGGCGGCCGAGATCGTCAAGCGCGAGGCTGAGCGCAGCGGCCAGTTCTACGTCAACCGCCGCTGGCTGGGTGGCACGCTCACCAACTTCGTGACGATCAAGAACCGTCTTCGTGTCATGAAGAATCTCCAGAATGAGAAAGAGCGCGGCGAGTGGGATTACTTGCCGAAGCAGGAGACGGCCGCCAAGGAGCTGCAGCTGCAGAAGCTGGAGCGCACGCTCGGCGGTATGCGCGACATGAACCAGGTCCCGGGTGCGATCTTCATCATCGACCCCCGTCGCGAACATCTCGCCGTGGCTGAGGCCGTCCGCCTCGGCATCCCGACGATCGCGATGGTCGACTCGAACAGCGACCCGACACCGATCACCTACCCGCTCCCGGCCAACGACGACGCGATCCGCTCGCTGCGCATCATCACCGCGGGCATCGCTGACGCCGCGATCGCGGGCCGCACCGAGCGCGAGAGCACCAGCGGCGACGAGGGTGGTTTCGCCGACGCCGTGGCCGCTGATGACGCGGTCGCCGGTGCGGCCGAGAAGGACGCGGACTCCTCGGGCGACGAGTAGTTCTTGCGAGAGCCGCGACGCTGCGGCCCCTCTCATGCGACCTGGACCCGACCGACCGCACACAAAGATGTGAAGGAGCACCAATGGCAGTTACGACCCAGATGATCAAGGACCTGCGCGAGAAGACCGGCGCCGGCATCATGGATGCCAAGCGCGCGCTCGAGGAGGCCGGCGGCAACATCGAGAAGGCGATGGACCACCTGCGCCAGCAGGGCCTCGCCAAGGCCGGCAAGAAGGCATCGCGCACGGCAAACGAAGGCTCGATTACCACGTACATCCACGGCCAGGGCCGCATCGGCGCCATGGTCGAGATCAATTGCGAGACCGACTTCGTCGCCCGCACCGAGGACTTCAAGTCCGTCGCCTACGATATCGCCATGCAGGTTGCCGCGATGTCCCCGCGCTACGTATCCACCGAGGAGATCGCCGAGGAGGACTACGCGGAGCTCGAGCGCGAGTTCGGTGACCGCGACGCCGCGATCAAGGCCGTGGTCCTCAGCGAGCAGGCCTTTATCAAGGATCCGAAGAAGTCCATCGGGGACCTTGTGAAGGAGGCCATCTCGAAGCTGGGCGAGAACGTCGTCGTCCGCCGCTTCATGCGCTACGAGCTGGGTGAGACCGCCGACAGCGCCGAGGCCTAACCACGCGAAGCACGCCGAAACGCCGCCCCCCGGGAGCAACCGGGGGCGGCGTTTGTCCAATACAGCACCCGGTGGGAAAGGATGCCTTCCATGACTGAGTCGGCAGCTCCGCAGCGCGTACTTCTCAAGCTCAGCGGCGAGGCCCTGATGGGCGACGCCCAGTTCGGGATCGACCCGGGCGTGGCACTGAAAATGGCCCGCGATATTAAGGCCGCCCATGACAAGGGCATCCAGATCGGTGTCGTCGTCGGTGGCGGTAACATCTGGCGTGGTCTCTCCGCCAGCGCCTCTGGCATGGACCGGGCGACCGCCGACTATATGGGCATGGTCGCGACCGTCCTGAACGGGCTGACCTTGCAGGACGCGCTCGAGAACGAAGGTGTGCAGTCCCGCGTCATGACCGCTATCGCCATGCACGAGGTCGCCGAGCCATACATTCGTCGCCGCGCGATCCGCCACATGGAAAAGGGCCGCGTCGTTATCCTCGTCGCGGGCACCGGAAATCCGTTCTTCACAACCGACACCGCGGCTGCCCTCCGCGCCCTCGAGCTGGACGTCGATATCCTCCTCATGGCGAAGAACCGGGTCGACGGCGTCTATTCCGCCGATCCGCGCACCGATCCGTCCGCGAAGAAGTACGATGTGCTCAGCCATCAGGAAGCGCTCGAGCGCAACCTGAAGGTGATGGATGCGTCGGCGATGGCGCTCTGCCGCGACAACAACTTGCCGATCCTGGTGTTCGATGTGACCTCACCGGATGCGATCATTCGCGCCGTCCATGGCGATCGCACCCATGGCACGCTGGTCGCCACATCGTAGCCGCCCGGCGGCTCGATGAACCCCGGCACAAGCGCCCCGGTATCTGTTCGAATCGCCCGGAAACGGGTATGGTGAGAGCACAGAAAGGACCCACTCCATGAGCGTTGCTGACGTCACCAAGGACACCGAAACCCGGATGGGCAAGGCGATCGACGCCCTCCATCACCACCTGAACACCGTTCGCACCGGCCGGGCGACGCCCGCGCTCGTTGAGGACGTGAAGGTCGACTACTACGGCACCACCATGCCGCTGAACCAGCTGGCCAGTATCTCCGCCCCGGAGAGCCGTCTCGTCGTCATCCAGCCGTGGGACAAAGGCTCCATGGGCCCGATCGAGAAGTCCATCATCGCCTCTGATCTCGGCCTCATGCCGAATAACGATGGGCAGGTCATCCGCCTGAACATCCCGTCGTTGACCGAAGAGCGCCGCAAGCAGATGGTGAAAGTGGTCCACAACCACGTCGAGGACTCCAAGGTCGCGATCCGCAACATCCGTCGCGACGCGATGTCCTCCCTCAAGAACATGACCGGCAACAAGGAGATCTCGGAGGACGACGAGCGTCGCGCCCACGAGCAGCTCGAGACGCTGACCAAGAAGTTCATCGACGAGGCTGACAAGGTTGGGAAGACCAAGGAGCACGAGGTCCTCGAGGTCTAGGATGGACGAACGAGCTACGCCTCAAGACCAGCTCCTGGCGATCCCTGCCGAGCGCATCCCCGCCCACGTCGCCGTCATCATGGACGGCAATGGTCGCTGGGCGAAGCAGCGCGGCCTCTCCCGCATGGAGGGCCACGAAGCGGGTACCGAGAACATCCGCCGCATCCTTTCCCGGGCGGCGGAGATTGGTATCCGTTACCTGACGCTGTGGGCGTTCTCGACCGAAAACTGGCGTCGCCCGGCCGAAGAGGTCGAGGGGCTGATGCGCATCCTCGGCTCTACGATTGAATCGGAGACCGACGAGCTGCACCGCCAGGGAGCGCAACTACGCCACATCGGCGATCTTGAAGCGCTGCAGCCAGATCTCCGCCAGTCGGTGCTGGAGGCGATCGAGCTCACCCGGAATAACGATCGCATCGTGCTGACCCTGGCGTTCAACTATGGTGGACGCCAGGAGTTGATCAACGCCATCTCCCAGATGCTGCGGGATGGCATTGACCCCGACTCGGTCGACGATGAGACAGTCCAGCGCTATCTCTATATGCCGGACCTCCCGGACGCCGATTTGATCGTCCGCACCTCCGGCGAATGGCGGCTGAGCAACTTCCTGCTCTGGCAGAGCGCGTTCTCTGAGCTGTACTTCACACCGAAGCTGTGGCCGGACTTTGGCCCGGACGACCTCGATGAGGCGGTCCTCGACTATTGCCATCGCGATCGGCGCTTCGGAGGCATCACGCCGGCGTGCAGTGACTAGCTGATGAAGCAGCGAAGCCTCTCTGCAATCGGCATCGTTTTGGTGAGCGTTATTCCCGCCATCATTGGCGGTCCGCTCTTCGCGCTCGTTATCGCCGCGGTGATGATCCTCGCCTTTCGCGAGTTGGCCACCCTTCTCTCACTGCTCGATCGCTTCAGCCGCATGATCGGCGTGGCCAGCATCGCCTTCGCGGCGTTGGCCGCCTGGGCGGCAAGCGACGACCGCTGGCTCCCGGCCGTGCTGCTCGTGTCGGCGTTAATTCCGCTGGCATCGATCGTTTTCCGCCAACGTCCCTCCTTTGAAAAGAGTGACTGGGCCACCATCGTCGGGGCGTCCCTCTATATCGTCCTGCCCACCTTCGCCGCCATCTCCCTGCGCTCAACTGAGGGCACGGTGCGGCGCGAGTGGTTCCAGGACCTCGCGAGCGTGATGCCCGGCGGCGAGCGCACCGCCGAAGGCCTCGGTTGGTTCCTGCTTGCCCTGTTCATCACCTGGCTCTCGGACACGGCCGCCTATCTGGTGGGTCGGTCTGTCGGCCGCA
Source organism: uncultured Chloroflexia bacterium (assembly GCA_963741805.1). Taxonomy (GTDB): domain Bacteria; phylum Chloroflexota; class Chloroflexia; order Thermomicrobiales; family UBA6265; genus UBA6265. The sequence goes on along the minus strand of CAVUJR010000003.1, from coordinate 10,340 downwards.
CCAAGCTCATCCCGCGTGTGAGCCCCAACAAGACCGTTGAAGGCGCCATCGGCGGTCTCGTCGCGGCGGGGATCACCGGCACCCTGTGCGCGATCCTCTTCGGCATCCACGTCCACCCGCTGACGGGCTTCCTGTTCGGGATCGTCCTCGGAGCCGCCGGCATGATCGGTGACCTCAGCGAATCCATGATCAAGCGCCGCGCCGGCGTCAAGGACAGCGGCGACCTCATTCCCGGGCACGGCGGAGTCCTCGACCGCATCGACGCCCTCATTTTCGTCCTGGTCGCGACCTGGGCACTGCAACCGCTCTTCGGCTAACCACGGAGTCCTCCCGATGATCCGCCTCGCCCTGCTCGGTTCTACCGGCTCGATCGGCACGCAAACCCTCGACGTTGTCCGCGAGAATCGCGACCGGTTCGAGGTCGTCGCGCTCGCCGGGGGCCGCCGCAGCGATCTTCTCACCCGTCAGGTCGAAGAGTTTGCGCCATCGATGGTCGTATCGGGCGGGGATACCGAGATTGCAGGCAAGCGGGCGCTCCCCTCCCCCGCGGGTCTCACTGATGCCGCGACGCATCCCGACGTCGACATCGTCGTCGTCGCGACCTCCGGCCACGATGCCATACCGGCAACCATCGCGGCGCTGAAGGCCGGGAAGGTGGTCGCCCTTGCGAACAAGGAAGCTATCGTCTGCGCCGGCGAGCTGATCATGCCGCTGTCTCGACTCGGCGACAACCTGCGCCCCGTGGACAGCGAGCATAGCGCGATCTGGCAGTCGCTCCAGTCCGGGCGTGCCGAGGACATTCGCCGCATCATCCTGACGGCGTCGGGCGGCCCGTTCCGCACATGGACGCCTGAGGAACTCGCCAACGTGACCGTCGAACAGGCATTGAAGCATCCGAACTGGGACATGGGAGGCAAGATCACTATCGACTCGGCGTCCCTGATGAACAAGGGGCTGGAGTTGATCGAGGCGCGATGGCTGTTCGATGTCCCGTATCAGCGGATCGACGTGGTGGTCCATCCGGAGCAGTACATTCACTCCATGGTGGAATTCAACGACCGCAGCACCATCGCCCAGCTGAGCCCGCCAGACATGAAGCTCCCGATCCAGTACGCGCTCACGTGGCCCGAGCATGCCCCGTCGAATTTCCGCCCACTGGACGTGTCCACAGCGTTTTCTATGTCCTTCGAGCCGCCGGACACCGATCGGTTTCCCGCTCTCCGGCTGGCACGCGAAGCTGGCGATGCCGGGGGGACGTACCCTACCGTCCTCAGCGCGGCGGACGAGGTCGCAGTCGACGCGTTCCGCGATCGGCGCATCAGCTTCACGCAGATTGCGCAGGTCATAGAAACCGCTCTCCACCGCCATGACTCCAGGCCAGTGAAAGATCTCGGCACGGTGCTCGAGGCGGACCGATGGGCGCGTGACGCAACGGCATCGATCGTCACGGAGTGGGCGAACCGTTAGCGTTTCGCTGACGGTGCCGCAAACGAAACGCCTCCAGTTCATCCCGCTGCATATCGAGCGCGACGGTCAACACCCCGACCCACGCGGGGACGACCGTGGTGATCGCCTCCGCGCATGCCCCAAGGGTCGCGCCAGTCGTCCGCACGTCGTCGATCAGCACGAAGCGCTGACCCGCACGCGGATGCCACCGCGCATCCATCTCGAACACGTCGCGCACGTTCTCCCGACGCTGTCGACCACTCAACGTCGTCTGCGATACGGTCTTGCGCGTACGCTGGAGCAGATCGACAACCGGGATGCCCGACGCTCGTGAGAGATGATCCGCGAGCAGCCTCGACTGATTGAAGCCTCGGTCCCGTTCTTTCGTCGGATGGAGCGGGACCGGAACGAGCCCATCAACGACTCCGAATTCCGCAAGGTGCGGCGTGAGGAACGTCGCAAGGTGCCGTGCCCGGTCCGGTTCGCGCTCGTACTTCATTCGTTTCACGGCTGCCGACACCCATCCCTCGTAGGCGGCGAACGCTCGGGCGCAATCGATTACCGCCGGTAGATCGGGGCAGCCGCACCGTCCCTCGTAGGGTGGTTCGCCGCAGCGAACGCACGTTCCGGCCATGGTCAGGTCAAGCGTCTCTTGCTCGCAGATGTCGCAGAGCCACATGCCTCGCATGCCGCATCCGGCACAGGTCTTCGGATACACCGTATCGACGATCGCGCGCCCCATGACGCCCGCGGCACGTCGTATGCTTTCTCTTACTAACGACATCGCGCCTACGCTGGATGATGACATGTACGATCCCCTTGCCGACCGCTTTCACCCTGAGCTCGCAAACCGGGACGTCTTCACACGTGAAGACGCCCCGTTGCTCCTTTACGGCATGGACGCCACCGAGCATGTGGTTGCAATCGAAGCGGGCAGCCAGAACGAGGTCATCCTCTACAAGATCGGCCATGGCCGCCGGGTTGAAGCCGAACGACGCGTCAGCCAGCCGTGGACATTCGCCAGTACTCCCGCCCCGTTCGAACATCGAGCGGATGCATCCATCCAGGAACTGCGAGGGGAGCACGACTACAGGTACATGGTCACCTTCGCGTCGTGGGACGCGTTTCGCAACGCGGCGACACCGGAGCTTCGCCGGAACAACGTCATCATGGGACCGCCAAGCCAGGTCGGTCAATACCAAATGCGCTCCGGCGTCACGCTCTTCAAGGGCATGGACTACCCGGACCTGTACCGCATGCAGATCGACCTCGAAACGCGTACGTTGGATCCGGCCGATCCGGACGCCGGCATCCTGATGATTTCGGTGAAGCAGGCATCCAGCAACGTCGAGGAGGTGCTGGTCCTGGAGTCGACCGAAGGCGAACTGATCGAGCGTTTTAACCGCGTCGTCCAGAAGTTCGATCCTGACGTGATCGAGGGGCACAACATTTTCGGCTTCGACCTGCCGTATCTCATCCACCGCGCGCGGGTTGCCGGCGTGCCGCTGCGTCTGGGCCGCGACCGCTCGGCGCCGCGCCTGCAGGAAGACGCGCGACGCCAGACGGTCGCCTACGTCCACGGCCGACATGTCATTGACACATACACGCAGATCCAGCGCTTCGACGTACAGGGGAACCTCACCCGTTACGGTCTCAAAGAGGTCATCCGTCAAATGGGTCTGGAGCGGGGTGACCGCACGTTCGTTGACCGCACGCAGATCACGCAAATGTTCGAAAGCGGGAGCGCTTCGCGCGATGAGCTCTCGACCTATGCCCTGGACGACGTCCGCGATGTCGACGTGCTTTCCCGAGTCGTCATGCCGAATGAGTTTTACCAGACGCAGATGCTGCCGCTCACGTATCAGCGCTCATCGCTGACAGGAACCGGCCGCAAGATCGACGAGGTCATGCTTCGCGCCTATCTCGCCGCCGGGCACAGCGTGCCTCGCCCGGAACGCTCGCGCCCCTACCCAGGCGGCTACGTCGAACTCGTCCGCGCCGGCGTGTTCAGCCCGGTCGTAAAAAGTGATGTGGAGAGCCTGTACCCGTCGATCATGATCCGGGAGCACATCGCATCGTCGCGGGACACTCTGCAGGCGTTTCCACTGCTTCTGACAGATCTCACCCAGCGGCGCCTGCTCGCCAAACAACAAGCGCGCACGACCGCAGGCGAAGAGAAAGCCACCTGGCAGGGACTGCAAGGCGGCCTGAAGATCCTTATCAACTCATTCTATGGATACCTGGGATTCGGGCGCGGCGCGTTCAACGATTACGATGCCGCCGAACGTGTCACCATCGAGGGCCAGAGAATCATTCAGCATGCCGTCTCGCTACTCGAGGAGCGCGGGGCAGCACCTATCGAAGTGGACACGGACGGCGTCTACTTCTCGCCTCCACAAGGGGCAACCACACTCGAAGAAGAAGAGGCGTTCATCGAGTCCATCTCCGCCGAGCTACCCACGGGCATCCACCTGGCGCACGATGGGCGCTACCGGTACATGCTGGCATTGAAGCAGAAGACGTATGCCCTGATCGACTATGACGATCGCCTCAGCCTGACGGGAAGTGCGCTGCGTAGCCGGGCACTTGAGCCCTGTTTCCGGGACTTTATCACCGACGCCGCCCGGGCAATCATGGAGGAGAGCACCGAAGCCGTTCAGGACCGCTACTTCGGCCTGGCCCGCGCAATCCGCGATCGAACGCTCTCTGTCCACGAAATCAGTCAGTGGACGATGTTGCGCCAGGAGGGCATGGGCGGGAGGACACGCCTTAGGGCACTGCTCGACGCCAACCCCGGCCGCTATCGCTTCGGCGAGCGAATCGAGATCTACGAGCGCGAAGGAGGAACCCTCGGCCTATCTGAGGACTATGCCGAGGATGTAAACGTCACCGTTCTCCTCAAGCGGTTGCATGACGTCATCGAGCGGTTCCGGCCCGCCTTCGAAGGAGACGCCGAATTCGACGCACTCTTCCCACTGCTGAAATCGACCACCGACTTTGACGCTGCGCGCCAGAAGAAGCCGGTTCAGCAGATGTCGCTCTTCTAAAAGGGGGGTTAACGAGAACGGCCTGGCCGGTGAGGGCCAGGCGGGATGGTGTGGTGGGGGTGATCTGGGTAGCGGGGGAAGGATTCGAACCTCCGACCTTTGGGTTATGAGCCCAACGAGCTGCCACTGCTCCACCCCGCGTCAGCGCCACGATTCCCGTCCACCACATCAGGGCGCGGGGGGTGCCCGCAGCGGCCTCGCCTCCCAACGCGTCGCCGCGTCAGTACTCTCCGGCGCTGCCGTGGGTCACGACCGGGTTCGGGATGGGTCCGGGTGGGGCCACGGCGCTCTCGGCCACGGGCACCCCGCGCGCCCTGCGCAGGGACTGGAATCGTTTCGCGCACGGCGACCGGCGCTCCGGCACCACCGCGCCCACCACGAAGAAGCTCGAACCGACAGATCACCATCGCTCGGGAGGAGGATCTGTCGACCATTAGGACGCATCGGCTCCAGTCGGTTACCCGCTGTCCACCTTGCGCCTATCTACCCGGTCGTCTCCCGGGGGTCTCCCGGACCCGAAGGTCCACGGACGTCTCGTCTTGGGGCAAGATTCCCGCTTAGATGCCTTCAGCGGTTCGCTCATCCGCACGTAGCTACCCAGCGATGCCGGTCGCCCGACAACTGGCTCACCAGCGGTGCGTCCATCCCGGTCCTCTCGTACTAGGGACAGCCCCCCTCACACGTCCTACGCCCACAGCGGATAGAGACCGAACTGTCTCACGACGTTCTGAACCCAGCTCGCGTACCGCTTTAATGGGCGAACAGCCCAACCCTTGGGACCTTCTCCGGCCCCAGGATGCGACGAGCCGACATCGAGGTGCCAAACCCTGCCGTCGATATGGACTCTTGGGCAGGATCAGCCTGTTATCCCCGGCGTAGCTTTTATCCGTTAAGCCACGGCCCTACCACCCGGTACCGTGGGATCACTAGGCCCGACTTTCGTCCCTGCTCGGCCTGTCCGCCTCGCAGTCAAGCTCCCTTATTGCCCTTACGCGCTCCGGCCGATGACCATCCGGCCTGAGGGAACCATTGGGCGCCTCCGTTACTCTTTGGGAGGCGACCGCCCCAGTCAAACTCCCCACCAGCCGCGGTCCCCTGCCAGGCTATCTGGCCCGGGTGAGAATATAGGCACCGTCAGGGTGGTATCTCACCAACGCCTCCCCGAAGACTGACGTCTCCGGCTCACCGGCTCCCACCTATCCTGCACAAACGGCACCCACATCCAACGACAAGCTGGAGTAAAGCTGCACGGGGTCTTTTTGTCCTGCTGCGGGTCACCGGTATCTTCACCGGTCTTGCAATTTCGCCGAGTCCCCTGTCGAGACAGCGCCCAGATCGTTCTACCTTTCGTGCGGGTCGGAACTTACCCGACAAGGAATTTCGCTACCTTAGGACCGTTATAGTTACGGCCGCCGTTTACCGGGGCTTCAGTTCAGGGCGTGAACCCCTCCCTTTAACCTTCCGGCACTGGGCAGGTCTCAGCCCCTATACGTCCACGCTCATTCGCGTTGGCAGGGACCGGTGTTTTTGGTAAACAGTCGCCTGGGCCTGGTCACTGCGGCCCCCTCACGCTCCGGCCGTACGGCCCTCACGCTACACGGGGCGCTCCTTCTCCCGAAGTTACGGAGCTAATTTGCCGAGTTCCTTGACAGAGGTTCTCTCGTCCACCTCGGTATACTCTACCAGCCCACCTGTGTCGGTTTGCGGTACGGGCACGACGCACACTCGCTAGAGGCTTTTCTCGACAGTCCAGCATCAATCCGTCCGGATTGGCCCGCAGGCCGCTCCTTCCACTCGCCTCTCGGTCACCGGTCCAGCGGATTTACCTACCAGACCTCCCTACCGGCTTGGAGGGTCGCTCTGACCCCCGGACCTAGCTCCCTGTGTCCCCCCATCGCTCAAACGTGTGGCCGTGGGACGGGAATGTGCACCCGTTGTCCATCGCCTACGCCTTCCGGCCTCGGCTTAGGCCCGCCTAACCCGTCGATGATCAGCATCGCGACGGAACCCTCGGGCATTCGGTGGGAAGGATTCTCACCTTCCTCGCGCTACTCATGCCAACATTCGCACTCGTGGCCGCTCCAGGTCGCGTTCCCGCTCCCCTTCACTGCTGACCACGACGCTCCCCTACCATGCAAGATTCCTCTCGCATCCGCGGCGTCGGTACCATGCTTGAGCCCCGGTGGATTGTCGGCGCCGCGGCGCTTCGACCAGTGAGCTATTACGCACTCTTTCAAGGGTGGCTGCTTCTAAGCCAACCTCCTGGTTGTCACTGCGCCACGACTACCTTGCCCACTTAGCATGGATTTCGGGACCTTAACCGGCGGTCTGGGCTGTTTCCCTCTCGACCACGGAACTTAGCTCCCGTAGTCTCACTCGCGTGTCTCTCCCTGCGGCATTCGACGTTTGATACGGGTCAGTAAGCGGGAAGCCCCCTCGCCGAACCAGTGCGCTACCTCCACAGTGATCTCAACACACGGCTGTACCTAAATACATTTCGGGGAGAACCAGCTATCTCCAGGTTCGCTTGGCATTTCACCGCTTTCCACAAGTCATCCCAGCCTTTTGTAACAGACCCGGGTTCGGGCCTCCACGCATGTATTCCACGCGCTTCACCCTGCTCATGGAAAGATCACCTGGTTTCGGGTCTCCTGCAGGCCACTCATCGCCCTTTCGGACTCGCGTTCGCTCCGGCTCCACCTGTCTCCCGGCTTAACCTCGCGACCTGCAACAACTCGTTGGCTCATTCTACAAAAGGCACGCCGTCACCCCCCAAAGGAGGCTCCGACCGGCCGGAGGCACATGGTTTCAGGATCTGTTTCACTCCCCATCACGGGGTGCTTTTCACCGTTCCCTCACGGTACTGGTGCACTATCGGTCGCCGTGGGTATGTAGCCTTGGGTCGTGGGCGACCCTGCTTCCCACCGGATTTCGCGTGTCCGGCGGTACTCACGCTCATGTCGCACCCCCCAGCATCCTCCGTCGCCTACGGGACTCTCACCCGCTCCGGTCCGCTGTTCCAATACGGTTCGGCTAAAGGATCTGTACAAGGGCGACGGGCCTGCTGCCCCGTCCCGACATCGCGTCCAACCCCACATCAGCAGCGGCAGCAACCTCGTACGCTGATCTGGTTTGGGCTCCTCCCGGTTCGCTCGCCGCTACTACGGGAATCCTCTCTCTTCCTCGGGGTACGTGAGATGTTTCAGTTCCCCCGGTTCCCTCCATCCCTCAGGATGGTCATCTGTCTCCAGATGGGGTTGCCCCATTCGGACTCCGCAGGATCAGCAATTGCCAGCATCTCCCCTGCGCGTTTCGCCGCGTGGCCACGTCCTTCATCGGCCCCTGGCGCCTAGGCATCCACCATGTGCCCTTCATTCGATCCTGTCTCCCGACATTATCGATGCTGTTCTCTCATGTTCGTTTCTTCGTGGTGCGCGCGGTGACGCCTGAATCGGCCTCGCCCACGCTCGCAGGTCAGGCTGACCTACTTGCGTTGTGGAATGTGCAACGTGACGCGGTGCGGGGTGGAGCCGCGGGGATTCGAACCCCGGACCTCCGCCGTGCAAGGGCGGCGCTCTCCCAGACTAAGCTACGGCCCCTCGTTCCCGTCTCCGGCAACGCTTGCCCCTCGAAAGGGGTGGGCGCGCCTGGACTCGAACCAGGGACCTCGGCCTTATCAGGGCCGCGCTCTAACCACCTGAGCTACGCGCCCATCGCTCGCACGCACGTCACTGCGGCGCCAGGGCTGACCCGATCCCCTCCGGAATCGCGGCCGCTCTGTGCCGAAGACGAAGCAAAACCAGATGCCCGCGCCACGCGGACGCCACATTGCCCCTCCCCACCCCGACGAGCGCCCCTGCCGGACCGGCCTGCGCGTCGAACGCGCGGCCCAGATCCCGAGGCTTGGTCCCTCATCATGGATGGATCGATGGTGCAATGCTTGACCGTCGGGATAACTCCCTAGAAAGGAGGTGATCCAGCCGCAGCTTCCGCTACGGCTACCTTGTTACGACTTCGTCCCAATCACCAGCCCCACCCTCGGCAGCTGCGCCCGCAAGCGGTTCGCCCACCGACTTCAGGTGTTGCCGGCTTTCATGACGTGACGGGCGGTGTGTACAAGGCCCGGGAACATATTCACCGCCGTACTGCTGACCGGCGGTTACTAGCGACTCCACCTTCACGTGGGCGAGTTGCAGCCCACGATCCGAACTGAGACCGGGTTTCAGGGATTAGCTCCACGTTACCGCTTGGCAACCCATTGTCCCGGCCATTGTAGCGTGTTTCTCGCCCAGGATGTAAGGGCCATGCTGACTTGACGTCATCCCCACCTTCCTCCGGTTTGCTCCCGGCAGTCTGTCCAGAAAATCACAACTGGACACAAGGGTTGCGCTCGTTGCGGGACTTAACCCAACATCTCACGACACGAGCTGACGACAGCCATGCAGCACCTGTGTCCCACCCTCGTAGGCCTCCCGCTTTCACGGGCCTGCAGGGACATGTCAAACCCTGGTAAGGTTCTTCGCGTTGCGACGAATTAAAGAACACGCTCCGCCGCTTGTGCGGGCCCCCGTCAATTCCTTTGAGTTTTAGCCTTGCGGCCGTACTCCCCAGGCGGCCGACTTCATGCGTTAGCTTCGGCACGGAAGGGGTCAAGTCCCCCCACGCCTAGTCGGCATCGTTTACTGCGTGGACTACCGGGGTATCTAATCCCGTTCGCTCCCCACGCCTTCGCGTCTCAGTGTCAGGGCTCGCCCAGCTGGCCGCCTTCGCCACGGGTGTTCCTCCCGATCTCTACGCATTTCACCACTACACCGGGAATTCCACCAGCCCCTGCGACCCTCAAGCTCACCCGTCCCCGACGACCCTCCCCGGTTAAGCCGGGGGCTTTCACGCCGGGCGTAATGAGCCACCTGCACGCGCTTTACGCCCAGTAACTCCGGACAACGCTCGACCCCTACGTATTACCGCGGCTGCTGGCACGTAGTTAGCCGGGCCTTCCTCCGTGGGTACCGTCAGTGCTTCGTCCCCACGAACAGCGGTTTACACTCCGAAAAGCGTCATCCCGCACGCGGCGTTGCTCCGTCAGGCTTGCGCCCATTGCGGAAAATCCCTTGCTGCTGCCTCCCGTAGGAGTCGGGGCCGTGTCTCAGTCCCCGTGTGGCTGATCATCCTCTCAAACCAGCTACCGATCACCGCCTTGGTGAGCCGTTACCCCACCAACTAACTAATCGGACGCAGACCCCTCCGATGGCGCTCTTGCGAGCTTTCCTTACCAACCCCACGCGGTCGGCAAGCTCATGCGGAATTACCCTCCGTTTCCGAAGGCTAGCCCCCTCCACCGGGCAGGTGATCCACGCGTTCCTCACCCGTCCGCCACGTAAGCCACCCGAAGACAACCCCGTGCGACTTGCATGCATTAGGCACGCCGCCAGCGTTGATCCTGAGCCAGGATCAAACTCTCCACCAATATCTCCGCCTCCCCGGCCCGTGAGGACCCAGGGAGGACTTCTCTTGTGTGTCGTGTTTACGACGCGAGCAACGCGATCCCTCCGAAAAGCGACCACGGCTCGTCGCGTCCCGCGACACGGTGTGGCCACCACCCCCGAAAGAGCGGCGCCACTGCATTGGCTTTGCTTCGTCTTCCGCACACAGCCGTCGCCTCCTCCAAAGAAGAGCCAGTCGTCTGTGCGCCCACTTGTTAAGGTTCCCGACCGCGCCCGTCGCCGGACACGATCACCGCCCCAGGAACACCTGAGGCGGAGCAGCCACATCCGCGCCACCCGATCCCCAAAAGGACCGGCCAACGCCGTCTCGTTCCGTTCGACTCACCGAACGCCTAGACCATGC
>CAVUJR010000002.1:0-262155 GCA_963741805.1 uncultured Chloroflexia bacterium | reverse complement strand
CAAATTTCCGGGCATAGGCCCTCATCGCCGTCTCTACGCCCAGGCAATGGCGGCGCAAACTCTCGCTCTGGACCCACTCCGTGAGCAGGTTCCAGGCGTCCTCGCGCGTCTTTCCGTTCAGGTCCGGGTACTCGTGTCCCATACGGCTATCTTTCCCTCTATGCACTAGACGATCAGCATGGCGTCGCCGAAGGAGAAGAACCGGTATCGCTCCCGGATCGCCTCCTCGTATGCCGCGAGCACATGCTCCCGGCCGGCCAATGCACTGATCATGAGCAAGAGGGTCGACTTTGGCAAATGGAAGTTCGTCAGCAGCACGTCCACCATCTGCCACTCGTACCCCGGCGTGATGTAGATGCTGGTGAACGCATCGAACGGGCCAGGCCGGCCCGACGCCACGCGCTGACCCAATGACTCGAGCGTGCGGGCCGAGGTCGTGCCAACCGCCACAACCCGTCCACCCCGCTCCTTCGTCTGGACGATCTTGTCCCACGTCTCCTGCGGCACCGAGCACCACTCGCTGTGGATATCGTGGTCCTCGGCGTACTCGACCGAGACCGGCCGGAAGGTGTCGAGCCCGACGTGGAGCGTGACCTCCGCCGTGTCGATGCCACGCTCGCCAAGCCGCTCGAAAACTTCGGGCGTGAAGTGGAGTCCCGCGGTGGGAGCGGCGGCCGACCCATTGCTCTCGGCATATACCGTCTGGTACCGCTCCTCGTCGTCGAGCTGGTGCGCGATATACGGCGGAAGAGGAACGTGGCCATACCCTTCGAGATGGGCGTTGAGCGCATCGCCAATCTCGACCACCACCTGGCCCTCCCCCACCTTCTCTCGCAAAACGATCTGCGCATCTGGTGCATCCGAACCGTCACGCGGCGGGATGGTGATGGTTTCGCCCACGCGGAGCCGTCGCACCGGCTTGGCGAGGGCTCGCCAAAGCCCGGACCCTTCCGGCCGCAGGATCAGGATCTCGACGTGGCCGCCCGTCTCACGATGCCCCAGCAATCGCGCCGGGATAACACGGCTGTTGTTGACGACCAGCAGGTCGCCCGGGTTCAGCAGCGAAGGCAGGTCCCGGAACATCCGGTGTTCCACCGCGCCGGATTCCCGATCCAGCACCATCAGGCGACTGCCGGAGCGGTCCAGCAGTGGTTCCTGGGCGATCAACTCGTGCGGGAGCGCGTAGTCGTAGTCGTCGATGCGGTGCCTGCGTTGCGGGGATGACGTCACTCGGTATCCTGGAACAGTGCCTGCTGCCCGGCGCGCGCGGCGCCCGACGCGGCGTAGTCGTAACCAAGGTGCTCATAGGCGTGACGGGTCGCGACGCGCCCTCGTGGCGTGCGTTGGAGGAAGCCGAGCTGAATCAGGTATGGCTCGTAGACGTCCATGATGGTGTCCGTCTCCTCGCTCGTGGCCGCCGCGAGGGTGTCGATCCCGACCGGACCGCCGTCGAACTTGGTGATCACCGCATCGAGAATGCGCCGGTCGGTGTCGTCCAGCCCCAGCTCGTCGATGTCGAGCAGGTCGAGCGCGTGATGGGCGATCCGCTCAGAGACAACGCCAGCGCCCTTCACCTGAGCGTCGTCGCGCACGCGCCGAAGCAGACGGTTCGCGATACGCGGCGTGCCGCGTGCCCGACCGGCCAGCGCGCGGCGCCTTCCGGCTCAAGCGTCAGGTCCAGGATCGAGGACGAGCGCTGGATGATCTCCTGCATCGCGTCGTCATCGTAGAAATCCAGCCGCAACACAGCGCCGAAACGGTCGCGCAACGGCCCGGTCAACAAAGCGAGGCGGGTTGTCGCGCCGATCAGGGTGAAGCGCGGGAGGTTATGCGCATCGTCCGCGCGGCCGGCCCCTTGCCGATCACGATGTCGACCGCGAAGTCCTCCATCGCCGGGTAGAGGACCTCCTCGACCACCCGGTTCAGCCGGTGGATCTCGTCGATGAAGAGCACATCGCCCGGCTGCAGGTTCGTGAGGATCGAAACGAGATCCCCTTGCCGCTCGATCGCCGGACCGGAGGTCACCCGGAGGCTGACGCCCATCTCCCCGGCGATGATCGACGCCAGCGTCGTCTTGCCGAGGCCTGGCGGGCCATAAAGGAGGACGTGGTCCAGCGACTCGCCCCTCGCCTTCGCGGCCTGGATGAAGATCCGCAAGTCGTTCTTCACCCGCTCCTGCCCGATGTACTCCTCGAGACTGCGCGGGCGAAGGGAGCGCTCGGCAACAGGATCGTCTTCCTCTCGCTCGCGGGCGGTCACGAGGCGATCGACGTCCTTGTCTTCGTTCGAAACGGTGGATTGGCGCCCGCTCGGGCGGCGTTCTTCGCTCATGATGGTAGTATACCCGATTACCCGAACATGTGTTCGCGTTCTTAGGCGCCGCCACCGGGCGCCGCGACACCCGGGCTGGCCAGTGGCGTGGTCTGGTTCATCGACTGGAGCTCGACCTCCGCCTGCTCGGCGAGGAACGAGTCCGGATTGATCTCCACCACCCGCTGGAAGTGCGCGATCGCCTCATCCTGCCGGCGCGGCTGCCAGTCCATGTAGAGCTTGGCGAGGTAGTAGTGCCCGGAGAGGCTATCCGGCTCCTGCTCCAGCACCAGCATGAACTGCTCCTCGGCGTCCGGCTTCATGTCGTTCGCCTGGAGAGAGCGCGCGAAGTCGAGCCGCACGCTTGGGTCGTCCGGCGCCAGGTCGATGGCCTGCTCGTACCAGTCGATCGCCTCGCTCATCTTGCCCGTGTTCGCGAGCAGATTCGCCAGCAGTAGGACCTGCTCGACGTCGTCCGGGTTCTGCGCGACCACCGTCTGCTGCTCGGCGATGAGGTCGGCGTTCGGATCGACGATGACGTCCTGCTCCCCCTCGCCCCAGAGATTTGAGAAGTCGATGGTCGCCAGCGCGACCGCCAGCATCGAGCAGATGACGAGGCCAGAGAGGATGATGTAGACGATGTTGAGGCGGCTGGTGTTCCGCAATGGGTTCGACATGGGCGACGACGGTGGACGCCGTCGCGGGGACCTGGGCGAGCTCGGTCGCTGCACTGCTTTGCCCTCACGCGCGATCTTCAGTACACTATCCCGCAGCGACAGTCGTCGCGCGGTGGTGTTGAGAGTACACCACGGGGCTCGCCAGATGAGCCCTTGGCGGACGGGCTGGAGCTTTGTTATACTGACGCGGCCTTGCAGAGAGGTGCGCCGACCTAGCTCAGCCGGTAGAGCAGCTGTTTCGTAAACAGCAGGTCGCGGGTTCGAGTCCCGCGGTCGGCTCCAGATCTGCAAGTGGGTGCACGCCGAAGTGGCGGAATCGGCAGACGCGCTACGTTCAGGGCGTAGTGAGGGTAACCTCGTGGGAGTTCAAATCTCCCCTTCGGCACCAGCGAGACGGCGGGCTTGATGCCCGTCGTTTTCGTTTTCCGCACCGGCCGGTGGCTCCCTCTTTCGGGTGACATTCGGACGCCGTTGGTGTATAAAGAGTCGTGCTTCGGGCGCTTCCGTCCGGCACAGCACCGCGCCTGACGCGGTCGCACCTTTAGAAATGAATGTGAGCGCAAGGGACAAGGGCATGGTCGCTGACCCTCTCCGGAGGGATCAGAGGAAAGTCCGAGCTGCACAGAGCAAGGGTGCCTGGTGAAAGCCAGGGAGGCGCGAGTGATCGCGTCGACAGTCCAGATTGGCGCACGCTTCGGCGTGCGAGAGCAACAGAGACCAGGCCGCGCCTTCGGGTGCGGAGTGAAAAGGGCAATCCTCCCCGCAGCAATCTCCGATTCGGCCGCCAGCAGGCTGCTCGCCAAGGCCGGAAGTCGAGAGCCGTCACGAAGGCGACGACGTGACCAGTCCTCAGGATTGAGAGAGATGACCATCCAGAACAGAACTCGGCTTACTCCTTTTCCCTTGCCTCACATCTCATGGTGCCTATAGCTCAACGGCAGAGCGCTTGTCTGTGGAACAAGAGGTTCCGGGTTCGAAACCCGGTAGGCACCCCCAAAAACCCCATAGAATCAAAGAAAACGGCCACCCGCGAGAGGTGGCCGTTTCTGTGTCTGCGCTGCGCTGCGTGTGCGCTGCGTGGTCAATACCGCTGCGTGCTGCGCTGCGTGCTGCGCTTCGCTGCGTCTACGGTGGCCTGTGCCTGCCGGTACACCTCATCAACGGACACCTGCCGCCGATAGGCCAGCCGTTCGGCAATGGCTCCCATGGGTTCCGGGGTCGGGTTCGCTATCGCTTCCTCGGCTACGGCTATCACCTCGGATACCGGCTGTTTCCGGCGAGCGGCAATGAGAGCGCATATTCTCCGTTCTTCCGGTGTCAGTTTCCCGCGTGGTGCGTTCCTAGGCGGTGTCGAGGCAAGAGCATTGATGACGCAAGTCGAGAGCGGTCCATGCTTTGACCTCTCACAGCGCGGCAAGAACTCTCGACCCGGACGTGGGGCACGACAAAGCGAGCGACCTTAGGGCGGCGGCCGTTTCAATGTTGATGCGTTGGTGCTAGGGGTGTGAGGCAAGGGCCGCTCCCCGTTCACGCCGCTGCGAAATCCACCACGACGCCAGGGCGCCGAGGACCAGCGAGACGCCGGCGTACACGCAAGCACCGTCACGCCCTCGCGTCAGGCCAGCATCGCCATTGCCGTCGAAGAAGACGAGCGCGCGGACCGCGTCCGACAGGTACCGCACGGGCAGCACGTCGCCCGAGCGCCCGATAGAACGCCGGCATCATCTCCGCCGGGAAGACGCCCATCGCCGACGGCACGCCGACGATCGTCGTGACCAGCAGACCGATCAGGATGCCCGGCAGGCTGAACACCGTGATCAGCAGCAGCGTCAGGGCGCCGATCGCCACCTGCGCGAGCAGCAAGACCCCGAGCAGCGCCCACGTGCTGGAGACCGGCGTCCCCATCGCGCCGACGATGAACCAGGTCAGGATCGCGGACGTCAGGACCGCCACACCGATGAACAACGCGAGCTTGGCGCGGTACATCGCCCACAGTGACGCCTGGATCGGCTCGCCGCGCAGGCGGGTCAGGCGCGGACCCATGCTCGTGTGCCCGGTGACGAAGTCGACGCCGATGCTGACGACGTCCGCCGCGAGGAAGGCACCGACCACGGTCACGACCGCGATGTAGAACGAGCCCATCCCGTGGCCGGTATTCGCCTGCGCCGGGATTTCGACCGTCTCCACGATCTGCACCGGATCGGCGAGCAGCGTCACCATCGTCGGTTCGACCTGCTGCCCTTGCGCCTCGAGCCCGCGCAGGATCTCGGCGCGAGCGGCGCTGTCCACCTCCTCGGCCGCCGTGCGGAGGATCTCCCGCCCCTGCGCGCCGGCCAGGCTTCCGCCGCCCTCGTTGTAGAGCAGCTCGATCGTCGCCGCTGTCGGCTCATCCCCGGTCACGCCAGGCCGGGCGATGCTCGCCAGGTCCCGCGTGAAATCGCCAGGAACCACCATCCCACCGTAGATGGCGTTGTCGTGCATCGCCGACACGAGCTCATCGCGCGTGTCGTACTCGATCCACGAAATCGCGTCGCCGGTGTCCGGACTCCCGGTGATGCTCGCCACGACGTCGTCGCCACGGTTTTGCGTCTGCCCCACGACCGAGATGCCCTCGTCCTCGTTCACGATCCCGACCGGGAACGCCTCGACATGCGCCTCAGGGCTGAGGAACGCGCCGAGATAGCTCATGCCCATCGCCAGCGCAATGATCAGCGCGCCGAGCGTCGCGAGCCATGTCGCGTGGCTCCGGAAGATTGTTTTCACCATGTTGATTCCCTGCAGTGCTCACTATTGACCAATCGGTCAGTTATCCGAGACCGATAGTAGCACTTTTTGACCACATGGTCAATAATGAGATCGAACGGCTCGAAAGGACTCATACATGGCAAGCAGGACACGGCTAACAGAGGACGCGCGAAAGGCGCAGATAATTGAAGCGGCGGCGACCGTGGCCCAGCGCGATGGCCTGGAGCACGCGTCCGTGCGAGCGGTCGCAGCGGAAGCGGGCGTGAGCCATGGGCTTGTGCTCCACCACTTCGGATCCATGGACGGCCTGCTTTCCGCCCTGCTCGACTGGCTGTTGGAACGGGTGCTGATTCCCCAGGTCGCGGACCTCGGCGATGTTCCACCCGGTCGGCGCCTGGTCACCGTGATCGAGCGGCAGTTGGCGTTTTTCGACCGCGATCCGCCGCCTGATGGACCTGCTCTTCGGGTTCTGGACGCAGACATCCGAGGATGCCACCATCCGTCAACGCATCGAGCGTCGGCTGGAAGCGTTCCGCGAGGCGCTGGAACCGATCGCGGCGAGCGATATGGCGACCGATCCCGATCGCTATGCCGACACGTCGAGCCGGGCGGTGGCCCAGGTCGCCGGCATGCTGCTCCTGGGGCACGAGATGCAGCGGCAACTGCGGCCGGACGCCTCCACGACGGAGTCTGTCCTCACCGCGCTGCGCGCCGTTCTGCGCGTCCGGTGATGGACGCAGAGCGAGGGCCGGCAGCGCTGCCGGCCCTCGCTCCGCGAAGCGCTATGGATTAGCCGTCATTCGACGGCGAACTCCAGCACCATGCCCAACTCGTAGTGCCCGGGGATGTGGCAGGCGTACTGGTAGGCGCCGGGCTCATCGAACGTCCAGACGAGTTCACCGGACGAACCGGGCTCGATATCCTCGATCTCCGACACCATGTCGCCGTTCTCGAACGGTTCGTCGATGGTGCCGGCGGGTTCCACGACCAGCTCATGGATCATCGTCCCGACGTTGCTGGCGACGAGCGTGTACTCCTCCCCCGCCTTCAGCGACATGCGGTCGGCGGTGATCCGGAACTCCTGAAGCTGGATCTGGACCGTGTACTCGTCACCGGATGACGCCATGGGGGTCGCTTGCGGGGTCATCGGGGCGGAGAGTTGCTTCATCAACCCATCGACGATGCCGTACACGCGGAGCTCGGCGATCGCTCCCTCTTCGAAGCTGTAGAAGACGACGTAGGGAACGCTGACTTCCATGCCGGTCGCGGCCATCCCACCGAAGTCACCGGTGTGGGTGCCGACGAACAGCATCTCGACCGCGGCGTTCCCGTCGTCCACCAGAGCGCGCGTAACACGAGGCGTGGCATCAAAGGCGACCGTGTGCCAATCCGTGATGGCCTGCACAACGGCATCGCGCCCTTCGATATGCTCGCCCGTGTCCATGATGGCCATCGCCACCTCTTCGCGGAGATACTGGCCGAAATCGCCCCGCTGAACCAGCGCGTCCAGGTAGTCCATCAGCACCTGACGGGTCTCGTCCGTCGCCATTGGCGTCGACTCTTCGTCGTCGGCGGCGACGCGACCGGTGACCGCAACGGCTGCGGTCGCTGCGGCTGCCATGGTTAACGTCCGTCGATCGAATGCTCGGTTCGTCATCACGTTCTCCCTTCGGAATAACGTCGGCCGGTCCTCACCGCCTCCACCCGATTCCTGCCCTTCCTCCTCCCAGGCGGCTCGCGCAATGTCGCATCGCCTCATTTCGCCGTCTCTCGCCGCGGTTTTCATCGGTGGTGACCCATGACGGCATAACGCTGCCGACAGATGTCGTCAGTCCAGAGATTCAAGCCACGGACAGGCGGTCGGCCAGGCGCAAATGGTTCTTGATGCAGTGCCGTTACTTGACAATATCATAGCAAGCCGCAGAATTGCGACGCCCCTGATGCAATCAACGCTGCATCAGGGGCGTCACCAGTCCTACAGACGTTTTCAGCGAGTGAAACGTCGGGAAAAGCGGCTTACCGGCGGCGCACAATGCGGTCCGCCAGCCAGCCACCAGCGACCGCAGCGCCCAGCATGACCGCCGGCACCACCGCAGCGGTTGGCGGCGGATCGGTCCGTATGCTGGATTCCATGCCGAGCGCGCTGCGTCCCGCCGCCTTCAGCACTGCCGTGCCGATGTGCAGCGGCAGGTAGAAGGCCGGAATCGCCTTCGCCCAGAACAGCGGGTTGCGGCGCATCGCGGCCCCGGCAACGAACCCAGCCGGGACAAACCCGGCAATGGCCAGGGTCAGGTCGGACGGGCGGATCACAAAGGCGACTCCGGCGGTCAGCGCGAGGATGCCGGCCCACTGGAGCGGTGTCGCGCCACGCCGGCGCCCCTCGATCGCCATCATGGCCGACGAAGCGAACCACGTGATGCCAGCGACGCCATTGAGCCCTTTGGCAAGTGCGCCGTCCGCGACGATCGACGCGCCGACGATGACGGTCGCGGCGGCCAGCGTCGTTGTTGCTGCCCGTTCGAGCGACGTGGTCCCGATGATCCTGTTCATGATTTCCCCTTGAGAACTCGCGTTTCAACCGCCTGCAGTATCGTGCATCCCGGCTGACATGGTCCGGCATGACTGCTATACTCGCCGTCGGGTAGTCTCTTGCCCTCGTAGCTCAACGGATAGAGCGTCTGTCTTCGGAACAGAAGGTTGGGGGTTCGATTCCCTCCGAGGGTACCGCCCAATTCCCGCCAAACAGGAGAAGAACCATGCGCGCCTGCATCCTTTCGATCGGGTCGGAGATCATGCTCGGGCATATCACCGACACGAACGCTTCGTGGCTGGCGCGCGACCTCGCCGACGCCGGCATCGAGCTCCGTATGGTGATGCAGGTCGGTGACAACGCCGACCTTTTGCTCGACGCGCTCACCCGTGCATCGGAGTTGGCGGACCTCGTCATCTGCACCGGCGGCATCGGCCCGACCGACGACGACCTCACGCGCGAGACGATCGCCGCGTTCGTCGGCGAGACACCGGAGGTCGATCCGGACCTGCTGCGCGAGCTGGAGACCTACTTCACCAACCTCGGCCGCACCATGCCCGCGCGTAACAGCAAGCAGGCCTGGCGCATCCCCTCCGCGACGATCCTGCCGAACCCGATCGGTACTGCGCCTGGCTGGCTCGTGACGTCGCCCTCTGGCACGCGCATCGTGGCGATGCCGGGCGTACCGCGTGAGATGTACCGGATGTGGAGCGAGCAGGCAAAGTCGCGCGTCCTCGAGAACACCGAGCAACGCATCATCGACACCGTGATCATCAAGACCATCGGCATTGGCGAATCCGACGCGGAGGACCGTATTCACGATCTCATCCTGGCAGGCGACCCTGAGGTCGCCACCTACGCCAAGGATGACGGCGTCCATATCCGCGTCACCGCGACCGGCGGCGACGCGACCGACGCCCGAAATCGCCGGGATGTCGTCCGCGCCGAAGTGCATCGCATTCTCGGTCCATACATCTGGGGCGAGGACAGGGACACCCTCGCCGGCGTGCTCGCGCGACGGCTGCGTGACGCCGGCATGCGCCTGAACGTGCATGAGATCGGCACCGGCGGCGGCCTCACCGCCCTGCTCTCGACCGACCAGGAGGCCGCGGCAATCGTGCGAGCCGACATCGCGCCGTCGGGCTCCATGAACGCCAATGCGTTCGACGCCCTGCGACATCCTGATCCGGCGATCGTCGAGGTGCTGCTGACCTACAGTGGTGACCTTGACGAGCTCGGCGTATCGCGGGGATCGCTGCAGATGGATGTCGCCCATCCTTCGCTGGCCACGCCCCGCCATGCGACGTGGCAGCTCCGCGGGTCGCTTGCTGACATCCAGCGCCGTAGCGCCCTGAACGCGATCTACGAGCTCACGGCCTGGCTCAACGGCTCGCAGCCCAGGACTTAAGCAGCGCCGATTGACGAGCGAGCATCGCCGCTCGCTCGTCATCGGTCGGATCATCCCAGCCAAGTAGGTGCAGGACGCCGTGCGCCACGAGGAACCGGAGCTCATCATCGAGTGACCAGCCGGCCGCGTGGGCGTTCTCCGCGGCCGTATCGACGGAGATCATCAGGTCGCCGCCCTGCACCGTGTCATCCCAGTCGGTGGCCATGGCGCCCGTGAACGTGTCGTCCTCGTCCTCATAGGGAAACGTCATGATGTCCGTCGGCTCGTCGATGCCCATGTAGTCGGCGTGCGCCGCCTGCATGGTCCCATCGTCGACGAACTGGACCCCCATCTCCCAGGCACCTTCGATGCCTTCTTCACGGAGGATATGAGCGACGAGCGAGGTTAATGAACTCGCGTCGATCCCGGGCGGAAGCGGTGCCTCCGCCTGGATCGTGATCACCGGGTGCGCGTCAGCCGGCAAGGGCATCGCGCACCGCCGACGAGAGGCGACGGCCATCGACGCGGCCTTCGGCGCGGGCGTTCAGGAGGCCCATCACCTTGCCCATGTCCTTCGGACCCTGGGCGCCGCTCTCGGCGACCCCGGCCCTGACGAACTCGTGGAGTTCCTCATCGCTCATCTGCTGCGGAAGGTACTTCTCCAGCACGCGGACTTGCGCCTCTTCCTTCGCCACCAGGTCATCCCGGCCACCGGCCCGGAACTGCTCGATCGAATCCTGGCGCTGCTTGACCTGGGAGCGGAGCAACTTCAGCTCCTCCTCCTCGGTCAACTCCGACCGCTTGTCGATCTCGGCGTTCTTGACGGCTGACAGGACATAGCGGATGGCGTCGCGAGTCTCGGTATCCCGCGCGCGCATTGCCGCTTTCATGTCCTCTTCCATCTTGCTTCGCAAGCTCATCTTCGCTTCCTCTCAAGTCCCGATCCACAACGTCACGAACGTCTCAGGCGATTGGTCCAAGCTTCCGTCCACCGACAACGTGCAGATGCAGGTGAGGTACTTCCTGGCCAGAGTCCGGGCCAGCGTTGGTGATCACGCGATACCCGGAGTCGACGATGCCCTTCTTTTCGGCGACGCGCTGGACGATCTCCAGCAAATGCTTCCATACCTCGCTGTCCGCCTCGCCCAACTCATGCAACGACTCGTAGTGCGCCCGCGGAATGACGAGGACATGCACTGGTGCGACCGGGGAGATGTCGTCGAAGGCAACAACATCGTCCGTCTCGTCGATGAACGTTGTTCCGAGCTCGCCCGCGGCGATCCGGCAGAAGATACAATCCTCGACCCGCTCCGGCATCACATTCCCCTCCTTGCGTATCATGAGTCGGCATCGGCCGCACAAAGGCGCCGTGCCCGGATCCACCATTGGGAAAAGTATGCCAGAGCTTCCTGAAGTCGAGACTGTTCGCCAGGTCGCCCGCTCGCTCGTCCTCGGCTGCACCATCGAGCGAGCGCGGGTCAGCGAGGCGTTCCCGGCCGTTCTCGAGAGCGACGATGGCATCGCCCCGGACCGCACGCTCATCGGGCGACGGATCGTGGAGATCCACCGTCGCGGCAAGTACCTGCTGTTCGAGCTGGACGCCGATGTCTGGATGATCATTCACTTGCGAATGACCGGCCGCCTGTTGGTCACCGACCGGGAGGCTTCCCAGATTCGGTTCGAGCATCTCGCGCTTGAGCTCGACAATGGGCAGGACATTCGCTTCGGAGACCAACGGAAGTTCGGCCGGGTCAGCGTCGTGCGCCGCGACACGGTCGACGCGCTTCACCGCCGTCTTGGCGTGGAGCCGCTAAGCAGAAGGTTCACCGGGGCATGGCTGCACAACCGCCTCGCCAGCCGGCCCGGAAAGATCAAGGCCGTTCTGCTGGATCAGCACCTTATTGCCGGGCTCGGGAATATCTACGTGGACGAAGCCCTGTTCCGCAGCCGCATCCATCCGCTCACACCCGGGAAGTCGCTGACCCTGGCCGATTGCGGTCGCCTGGTCAGGGCCATCCGGCACGTTTTGCGGCTTTCGCTCTCGAATCAGGGCACGACATTCTCCACGTTCGAAAACCCGTACGGTGAGTCGGGCTCAAACGCGCAGTTCTTGCAGGTCTACGGGAAAGGACGGCGCCATGAACCGTGTCCACGGTGTGGTGCCCCACTGGACTTCGGTGTGGTGGGCGGTCGCGGCACGACGTGGTGCGATCAATGCCAGCCGCCGCCTGCGGATGCGGTGCCGTCCGACGCCCGCTAGACGGCGACGCTATCCACGATGGAAGTGATGTTATCGGTCGAGCCGTCGCGACCGAACCGGCGCACCCAGTCCTGCAGCGGATCCATCTGCCCCTGACGCAAGCTGTACCAGCGCCGCTGGCCGTCGACACGTACATCGACAAGCCCTGCCTCACGCAGGCTCCGCAGATGCTTCGAGATGGCCGGCTGTGAAATCTCCAGCGACTCGACCAGCTCGTTGACGCACCATTCCCGCTCCCGGGTCAATTCAAGGATCCTCCGCTTGGTCGGATCCCCAATCACCGTGAACACGTCTGGCGAACGTTTTCGGCCTCCCGCCGCCTCCCGTTCCTCGTTCATCGTATCCAACTCCGCCCCCCAGCCAGGGGATAACGCACTCCCGCGCCATGTGATGACGGGATTGGCTCCTACTATACATCCAACTTCGGTTTTATGTCGTGTCTCGCATGGTGGGAATATCGCCGCCGGATCAGGAGTCCTCAAACACGATCTCCCGTCCCGCTAGGTCACCGGTCTCGCTGGCCCTCCGGTCACGTACGAGCCGGACTCGACGATCTCCGCAAGCGCTTCGACGGCTCTCGAGAGGTCGAGGAACGACGTGTAGAGCGCGACCGGCGCCAGGCGCACCACATTCGGTTTCCGGAAATCAACGATGACCCCTCGTTCGATTAGGGCAGCGGCGATACCTGCTGCATGGTCGTGCTCGACGGCGATGTGCCCGCCTCGTCGATCGCGCTCCAGCGGCGTGCCGATAGCATACCCATACTCCTGCCCGAGGAGGCCGCGCGACTGCATCGCGCCAACCAGGAAGTCTGTCATCGCCAGCGACTTGTCGCGTATGGCCTCCAGCCCCGCCTCTTCGAAGACGGAGAGCGAGCCAAGCATCGCGGCAGCGGACAGCATCGGTATCGTGCTGATCTGGTACGCGCCGGCGTCCGGTGCGCCCTCCCACTCGTGCGACATCTCGAACTGGCGTTCCTTCTGGTAGCCCCACCACCCGGCCAGCGCGGGCGCTGTTCCCCAATGCCGCCGGTTCACATACAGCGCTCCAACGGCTCCCGGCCCGGCATTGAGGTACTTGTAGGTGCACCAGACGGCGAAATCGACACCCCACCGGTCGAAGTCGTGCGGCACAGCACCCGCCGAATGCGCGCAGTCGAAGCCGATCAGGATGCCGTGAGCGTGTGCAGCGTCAACGAGCCGAGGAATGTCGAGCAGTTGTCCGGAGCGATAGAGCACCGACGGTAACCAGGCGACGGCGACCTCATCGGTCATCGCGGAGATGAGCTCATCCTCTTCGATGATCCGCCCGTCATGGCTCGGAACCAGCACGAGGTCCTCCGTCGGGTCGCCTCCATGAAGCTGGATCTGGCTCTTGAGCGCATAAACGTCCGAGGGAAAGTCCAGCGACGTGGCGATGATCTTCCGTCGACCGGACCGGGGGCGGTAGAACGTGGCCATGAGCTGATGCAGGTTGACCGTCGTCGTCCCCGTTGCCACGACGGACGACGACTCCGCGCCGACGAGTGGCGCCATCCGCGCACCAAGCGCTTCGCCCAGCGTGAACCAGGCCGGGTCAGCCTCCAGCCAGCCTCGCACGCCATGCCGCTTCCAAGACTCCAACGCGTCAAGCACGGCATCCTCGGCCTCCGTGGACAGAAGACCGAGCGAGTTCCCGTCGAGGTACACCGCGTCGTCCTGCCGGTAGAAGCGCTCACGGAACCGGGCAAGTGGATCCTGCTCGTCGAAGGATCGGGCTGCCGCTTCATCGTATCGGGCATGTTTGTCCATGGGCAGAAGCTCCACTACTCTTGGGTCGAACGCTCGGGATATCATCTCCCAAATCCGTCCGCCGCGCGAGCGCATACCTATCCCGGCAAGTGGCTGCTATCATGACTGATGCCTTGTAAGCAACTCCTGATTCAATCGACGAGTTCGGCCGGCCGAAGGACGCGCCGAGCCTTTTCAGCCAGCGGGAGGGCTTCCAGCACTCGATCATCGACCGACTGCTCGCCTTTGCGCGGCAATACCGTATCGAGATCGGGGGATTCGAGTGCATCGAGTCGGCGGATGGCCGGCTGCTCGTCCACGATGTCAACACCAACACGAACTACAACCCGGACGTCGACGCCGTCGCCCCTCGCTCCGGCCCCGCGGCGATCGCGGCCTATTTTCGCTCACTCGGCGCGTAGACAGCGCGAATATAGATACCAGCATGGGGGAAGAAAAGCGGCTCCCCTGCCGAGTTGCCGGTTTCCTTGCCACAAGAGATTGCGGCGGAAATGGCATGAGACTGAGATTCGCAACCCGGTTTCAGTCCTCAGGTGCCACCGCCTGGATCACCGCTTCGACGGCGTTGTAGAGCATGACGATGACCGTCACGAAGAGGCCCGCGACGATGGAGGTCATGCTCACGAGCGCGTAGTAGGTCATCTTCACCTGGACCTCGCCAGCCTGTTCCGCCTGCCGGCTGGCCTCCTGAATCGGCGTGCTGAGCAAGAGCATGAGGGCAATCGCCGCGACCATATCGAAGATGATAATCAGGGCGATCCGTCGGATGCGCACATAGAACGGCCCGCTCAGTTGCTGGTTGAGCTTTCGGGACAGGCTCAGCATGGTGAGCATCAGCGCCAGGATTGCCGCCGAGCCGCTGAGGATCGCGGTGGCAAGCGTCCCGACCGGCCCAGCCATGGCCAGCACCATTTCTCGTGCCTGGGCACCGGAGTACACCGTTCCAATCAGGAACTGCGACCCAATCACCACTCCGCCCACGACGACCCCGGCAATGGCGGCGGCCTGTGCCCCCACGAAGAGGACCCGCCGCTCACGCTCCTGTGCGGACGTGGCTCCATGGGATCCATCCCCTTCAACCTTATTTTCGCCCGCCATCTCTGCCTCCTCAACACGCGCGCACCATTGGTCGTCATCGCCCGACCTGTGACCTATGAAAAGATGCGCATTCTGCCACCCCATGAGTGCATCCGGATCTCCTTGGGATCCGCTTACCCCATTGGCACGCAAGAGAGGATACCCCTAGAGAGAGGGTGAGGAGCCAGCAGCAACCGCGGACGGTTTGGCGAGAACTTTTCAGCGACCAGACGGTGACCCATCACTCGCCGACGGTCGCAAGCTTGTTGAAGGATGTGCAGACACCCAACCTCTACTGGCACTAGGGACGCCGGCAATTTTGGGGAGGGCGAGATGATGCCACGGTCAGGAGTAGGGCTCGTCCAGTGTGGAGGTCGTTCCGGGAGGGTCGCTGGGCGGCTCCGCGCAACAGGGACTAGGCGATAGGACCCGTTCCCCATAACCTATCGCAGCCCGGTAGCCGACCGGGCGCTCCCGTCGACTACCGCTGAATCAGGCGAGAGGAAAGCGATGTCGTTCGTCTGAGGGCCGGCACGCCGCAACTGGCCGAGAGAGGGACCCCTTCTTACGTGCCCGGAGGGGGTCGAGGGTGGCCCCCTGCGCTGAGCGACAGCCTCCTCGCCGCTTCGAATAGATCTCCCGGGAGAGTTGCGAAGGCAGGAGTGGATGCGCGAGCTGCCCAGCTCCGGACCGACCCAACCCGGTGAGCCTGCCCCACGTCGACGAGTTGAACAATCCGACGCCGCTCCGCGAGGACGTCCCACACGAACCTCGGTGCATCTCCGGAATAAACTTTACATATATGTGGAAAGAAGTGATAATCTGTTCACAGTGGGTTTCCATCATTCCGAAGCGCCCAGTCACCTACACCTGGCACCCTGGGGCCCCGTGCAGGCCCTTCCCCGAGCACAGCTTCGGCGGGAGGGCAAAGCAGCTATTCCGACCACCCGCACTTGGGGCGTTCTCTTCACTTTCTGCTCCGACCAGGCGCGGGCCGCTCTCATAGTTCGGGTGAGCCATGCGAATACACCTCTCTGTCCCGGTGAACCATCGATCCCTGGTCGTTGCCCTGCTCATCCTGGCCTATGGCATTTCCCCGCTCTCCAGCGCGCAGGAAATCGCCACCCCTTCCTCAGGTAACCGCGAGCCGACAGCTCCGGAGGTCGTCGCGCCCTTGCCCGACACAACTCCTCCTCAGTTCACTGGACAGATTGACCTTCTCGTTCCCGCCGTCGACGCATCAGGAGCGGCGGTGCCGTACGCGCTTCCATTAGCGACCGACGACGTCGACGGCCAGATACCGGTCACCTGCAATTGGACCACCGGGACCATCTTCCCCCTGGGTACCACCGAGGTAACTTGTGGCGCGTCGGACGCCGCCGGCAACAGCACGAGTGTCCATTTTCTAGTCACTGTGTCCGATCAGACGCCACCAGCCCTGAGCATGCCAGCTGATATCTATGCAGTAGCTTCGCAGCCCGATGGAGCCGTCGTTGAGTTTACAGTCCCGTTCGCAATGGACAATGTGGATGGTGGCTTTCCGGCGACGTGTGACTGGGTCTCGAGCGCGTTCTTTCCCGTCGGCGTGAGCCTGGTGAACTGCTCCGCGACTGACAGCGCAGGCAACAGCAGCGGCGGTGCTTTCCGGATCATTGTCGAAGCACCGCAAATGCCAACTGCGACGAGAAATTCCGCCGGTGGTGACGCCGACCCAGGTTCCCGAGACATTGGAACCCGGGGGAAGCGGCGCCCCCACCGGAGCGACCGAAACGCCAGGCGCTGCCGAGGGTCCGGTCCAACCCACCGAAACACCGCTAACGCCCTCCACGATTGTGTCCACGCCGACGGTGGTACCCACACCCACCAATGCGATCCAGCCCTCGCCGACAGCCGCACCCCAGCAGAGCATGCCGCCTGCGCTCGACCTTCCCTGGCCACGGCCCGGCGATATCCAGATCGACCCGCCCGGAGGGCCGCTCAACGGAATCGACGCGATCTGGGGATACCAGGACTTCCCGATTTCTCAGAATTCGCACATACCCAGTTCTCGATCTCCCACTTCAGTTGGTATGCCTATGGAACTGGGTACGGATTGGACGGGTTTTCCCACCCCGGCCTGGATATCAGCATGCCGGCTGGTACATGGCTCTATTCTCCGGTGGAAGGCACGGTACAGATCGCGGGCGGCGTACCCGCATATACCTACTATGGCAAATCCGAGCCGTATGTCGGCCAACTTCTCATCGTGACTGACGCGGGCGACGAGGTCATTCTCGGCCATATGAGCCGGATCGGCGTCGACGTCGGCCAACGGGTCACCACCGGACAATTCGTGGGAGTGTCCGGTGGATTCAACGGGGACCATCTCCATCTCGAGGTCCGCGAGGTGCAGCCTGCAGGGTGGATGCTCGCGGTCGACCCGAGGCTCAGCGTCATCGTCGACTTCCTCGAGGCAGCCGCGGAGCAGCCTGCGACCCCCGAAGCGACCACGACAACTGGAAGCTGACGCAACTGAAACGGGCGAAACAGGTATCAACACGCCGCAACGAGGGCGGCCGGCCGTGGTTCCGATGCCCGCGATGCCGGAGCCGCCGGCGGGCGCTCCACAGCGTCGGAGGCATGTTTCGATGTCGACGGTGCCATCTTCTTGACTACATGTCGACACGAGGAGATGCACAGGCCCGCTCCGCCCACCGGATCGCCGCCCTGCATGCTCGGCTGAAGGCGCCCCACGTCGACCTCTCCCCGATACCCCCCAAACCGACCGCCGGTATGTGGTATTCCGCAAACTGGAGCTTTATGGACGCGCCCATGCAGGAACAGGACCGGCAGACGGCCTACATACTACCGGGCGGGCCTTGAACGCCTTAAGAAACGGGAGGTCGGCCTCGCGCCCGAAGGCGGCAGAAGGTGGCAAAACCGTTCCTTTGACACGCGCGCGAAGAGAGCCTCGGGCCGGCATGCCTCGCCATAGATCGCCGAGGCCAGGCGGATGCTCGCGACCCGCTACCCCGACACCCGGCTTATGGATATGCCGTCACCGTCCACCAGCTCGCAACTGGGACCATGCAGGCGGAAATGCCCGGAATCAATCTCGGCATGGTGTGATGTGAGCCGACGCCCGGCGGGCTTGCGATGGCGATTTTGAATGGTCGTCTCGAGGCCCGGCCGGGCCTGAGGACGCGCGATTGATGATCCCTTGGAAAGGATTGCTCTCACGCGCGCGTGACCGTACACCTGCGAGAAACCTCACGCGGGCGTGGGGTTTCTCGCAGGTGTACGGTAGCGCCCGTTGCGGCGCTCTCCGCCGCATGTGGCCCTGAGACGCGACGCGGCCCCGGAGAGTATCCGATGCCGTGCGCCGTTCGTTTCCCGTGTGGTGACGTAGTTAGTTGCTACCACCGGCTTGACCACTGCCACCACTATGACAGGAGACCAGGACCCCGTCAGATGTGAAACAGAGCACACCAACGCCGCCCTTTCCGCCGCGCGAGCGCATACCTATCCCGGCAAGCGGCTGCTATCATGACTGACGCGTTGTAAGCAACTCATGAGTCACGAGAGGCAGCGATGATGATCCACGTTCTTCATGGCAACCCGGGCTGGTACCCGCCCTTCGCCGCAGCGTTCGATGCCGCCGGCCTGGAGCATCGCGAATGGCTCCTCGATGGCGGGTCGCTTGATCTGGCGGAGGTCCCGCCCGGCGGCATCTACCGGAGCCGGCTCAGCGCCTCGTCTCCCACCAGGAACCGCCCCCACGCGAAGGAATACGCTCGCTCGCTTCTCGACTGGCTCGAACGCCATGGGCGAAGGACGGTCAATGGCCGGTTGGTCGTGGAGATCGAGGTGAGTAAGGTGCGCCAACTCGCCGCGTTGCGCGCATTCGGGATCGATGTGCCGGACACCGTCGTCGTGATGGGTCGCGAGGCGCTCGCGGACGCGGCCAGGGGGATGCGGGTTCCGTTCATCACCAAGCACAACCAGGGCGGCAAGGGGCTCGGCGTCCGCCGCTTCGACGCGCTGGAGGAATTCGACGCCTATATCGCTTCGGACGAGTTTGAAGAGCCGGTCGACGGCATCACACTATTGCAGGAGTACGTCCGGCCCGCTGGCGGCATGATCACTCGCGTCGAGACAGTTGGGTATCAGTTCATCTACGCCATCCATGCGGACGCCGAGCGCGGCGGGTTCCAACTCTGCCCGTCCGAAGCATGCGAGATCGACGAGTTCGGCAGGCCGAAAGACGCGCGGAGCCTGTTCAGCCTGCGGCAGGGCTTCCAGCACCCGATCATCGACCGGCTGCTCGCCTTTGCGCGGGAATACCGTATCGAGATCGGCGGCTTCGAGTTCATCGAATCGGAGGATGGCCGGCTGCTCGTCTACGACGTCAACACCAACACGAACTACAACCCGGACGTCGACGCCGTCGCCCCCCGCTCCGGCCCCGCGGCGATCGCGGCCTATCTTCACTCGCTCGGTGGGTAGCAACGGCTCCTCCATACGCATGGGCGTACCATCGGCAGGAGAGCAGGCCGCTAGGGTCCTTTCTACGCTGACGACTCGCGGACCAAACTGCCTACTCATTGCGAAAAGAGCGGCATAAGGGGGACAGCGCGTAGATGCATCGGCAAACTACTTGGACCAGTGCCAGCGACTTGCTTCAGACAAAGGCAATCCTCCGCCGTTGTACTGGCTTTTTCACCCAGCACCGTGAACGGCGTTGGTATAGAGACTCCAAGGCTCGGCCCGACAATTCTCCACCATTTGGATGATTACACATCGAATATCGTTATGGTAATGTGACCTCACGGACCCAAACAACACACAGCAGGGCAGCCCTGACTAACGTGAGGAGAACAGAGCTCTATGGAAGTACATCCCCACGCCGAGGTGAACCAGGAAGACATCTCCCGGCGCGGACTGCTCAAGAAGGCGGCCTACACAGCGCCCGCGGTCTTCGCCATTGCGGCGGCACCTCGCACGGCGCTCGGCCACAGCGGCCCCCGCGGCAGGAAGGATAACCGCAAGCCCAAAAAAGACAAGGGCAAGCCGAAGAAGAAGCACTAGGCCCAAGACATGGTCTCGGATGCAGGGCTATGGCGGCCACCAGCAAAGGTTGAACTGTTCGGCCTCGTCGCCGACTCGGGCATCGATTTGGCCCTTCTCCCTGCCGATCGCAAGGAACACCTCGTGATCCGCAGGGGGAAAGTCGAACCTCGCGGCATAGCCCTCTATGAATCCGCCGAGCCACCGCAGTTCGGGTGCTACAAGGATGGCGATGAAATCTTCCTGGTATGGGAAGACGCCAGATTCAGCATCACTCGTGATCGCCTCGTGGTCGAAGCCGAACACGAGGAAACAGCAACGCAGCTGCTCCTGCCTGCCGTATGGTCCGTAGTCCTCGCCGCGCATCAGCGAGAATCCCTGCATGGGTCCGCCGTTGCGCGGCTCGGGCGTGCGATCGCGGTGTTAGGCCGGTCGGGAAGTGGCAAGTCGACCGCCGCGCGGAAAATGGTCGAGTGCGATTGGCAGCTTGTTAGCGATGATCTGCTGACCTTTGATGCCGACCAAAAAGTCGTTCCCGGGCCACCATGGCTGCGCCTGGTTCCAGAAGACGAGAGCAGAGAGCGTGGATGTCCCGATCAAGGTGGCAAGGTGCGGATGCATGTGTCCTCGGTGGGCCGTCCCGTACCGCTCTCCACGATCATCATTCTGGACGAGGGGTTCCCTCACTGCACCCGACTGACCGGCACCTCGGCCGTTTCTGCCCTGTTTCAGCAGATCTACAATCCAGTCCTCACCCATGAGGGACAGTCACGACGGCGATTCGAGTTGGTCCAGTCCCTCGCAGCTTCGATTCCGATCTACGGCGCGCCGCCTCGGTCGCTCTCCTTCCACCAAATAGAAGAAATTGTCGATGGAGGTCCCCAGTGATGTTTCGCGTACCCGAGCATGTCGACGCTCGTTCGGTCGATGATGAAGTGATTATCTTCGATGCCCGGAGCGGAGGGTACCTCGGCCTCAACGCCACCGGCGCCGCCGTATGGGACGTGCTCTCCAACGGAGGTCCGATTGCTCACGCGGTGGACGCCCTCGTGGCGCGCTTCGACGTGGACCCAGCGGCCGCGGAACATGACGTCGCCCTCCTGGTGCACCAGCTCCACGACCTCGACCTCATCACCACCGTGACAACATGAGTTTCTGGTCGAGAGTCGATGACCTGGTCGATCGATCGCCGGACGTCGCCGGTCTCCAGGACCATGGGCTTGACCTGTATGCCGCTCGACGATGGCGTGCAGCCGGTCGCTCTATTCCGGATGACGTTCGCGATCACGAGCGCGCCGCGGCGATGGCCCATCTTGTTCTTCCGAAGCTTCTGGCCCAGGTCCGTGAGGTGCTGGATGGTCCACTCCTTGTGATGAAGGGCCCCGAGGTCGCCAGGCACTATCCCGATCCTTCGCTGCGGCCGTTCCGGGATGTGGACCTGCTGGTGCATGACGCAGAGGCTGCGCATGCATCGCTGGTCAATGCTGGCTGGGTAGCAGTGAGCGAGGCCAGGCCACATCACCCACCAGAGCTCTTACTCCCAGGTACCGGTGTTTCCGTGGAGCTTCACACAACGCCAAACTGGCCATGGTGGACGACCGGCGACGCCAGCGAGATTTTCCGGCGCGCAGTTCCATCCGCCCTTGGCGTCGACGGCGTTCAAACACTCTGTCCTGCGCACCACGCGGTGCTTCTTGCAGCCCACTCCTGGCAACACGAGCCGATTCGCCGTTTGCTGGACGTTATCGATGTCGCGCTGCTCATGCAGGATTCGGACGAGGACGTCGTCGACGTTGCACGTCGTTGGGGGCTTGGGCGTGTCTGGACGGCGACGACCATGGCGATAGACGCGCTCCTTCTGGAGGAACATCCGACGTCACGGATAGACGATATCCTGGTTCGTCACTGCCGGGAGGTCAGGCGGCGCACCGCGTTCGAGAGCCGGCTCGCATATCTGGCCGCGGGATTGTGGGCTCCAAGTCCGTCGACGATGGTCGCAGCAACGGCAGCGAGGGCACTCATGTCAGTGCTTCCCGCTCTACCGAAGTCGTGGGGCAGCGCCGCCCACAGGACGCAAATGGACGTGCATCGTTCGATCAGAAAAGCATCAGAGTCTCCGCGCCCCAGGCAGTGATGTGCGGATACCAGAGCGACTGGGCGACAACCATGCGCATCGCCCATGGCGGAGCTCACCAATGTTCTCAAGCCGGCGACGGTACCAATTCAGTACACATCACCATCGAACACGAAAACGGCCTCTCGCGGTGAGGGGCCGTTTTCCTTGCCGTTATGAGCTTTTCGTGGAGCGGGTGACCGGATTCGAACCGGCGACATTTTGCTTGGGAAGCAAACACTCTGCCAACTGAGTTACACCCGCGTCAGCACGAATGGAGTATAGCAAACCGGAGCACGCACTGCAGCCGACGTCACGGGGCGATCACAAGGTCGACGACCACCGGATAGTGATCAGAGGCGAGCGCCGTCTCCTGCGATCGAATCACGGCACACCCCCTCACGAGGAAACGCTCGTCAACGAAGATGGCATCGATTCGGGAAGACGGCTCCTCGAACGGAGACGCGGGGATCGTCATGCCCCCGCCCTCACCCTTCTCCGCCCAGCCATCCGTCGCGACCGACAGCGGCAAGAGCTCCGGCGAGGCTGGATCCGCATTGAAGTCTCCCATCAGGACCGCCGGCTCGACCGATGCCTGCATCCGCAAGGCGAGGACGCGTGCGCTATCCTCCCGCTGGATAGCCGCCTCGCCATCGCGACCGTCGAAGCCGATCTGGAGGTGCGTGTTCAGCACGCGAACCGGACGATCACCTATCTGGACCACCACGTCCAGCACGCCGCGCGGCTCCCATCCGTCGATCAGCGGAAACCGGCTCCACCCGGACGCGACGATAGGATGGGCCGTGAGCACCGCGAGCCCATATTCACCGGCATCATCGATCAGGATCGGCGCATATGCCGCGGTCATACCGGTCAGCTCACCGAGCACCGCCGGCTGGTCAACGTAGCCGGTGCGGTCTCGATGGCGATCCACCTCCTGTAACGCGACAACATCTGGCCGCAGGTCCGCGATGACCCGTGCAATGCGGTCGAGGTCGACCGGCGCCCGCCTACCAGGCTCAGCCGGGTCGTTGCCGATGCCGGTGCGGATATTCCACGTCATGACCCGGACCACATGTTCCTCCAAATATGGCGTGGGCTGCTGTTCCCGCCGGGACATTGACCACAACGGCGCGATGCGCTTATAATCCCATTCGCCCGCGAGGGGACGTAGCTCAGCTGGGAGAGCGCTACAATCGCACTGTAGAGGTCGGGGGTTCGAGTCCCCCCGTCTCCACCAAGAGGGCACGGAACGCCTCCATCATCACGATGGAGGCTTCTTCTTTGTCCGTTCTCGTTCTCTCCTACCGGCTCTTTTCGGTCGCCGCGTCGTCGGCGGGCGTATAGACCGACGGGTCGAGCACGCCGATGAACGGCACATTGCGGTAGCGACCGGCGTAGTCCAGCCCGTACCCAACGACGAACTCGTCCGGTACAACGAATCCGACCCGATCGACCTGCACGTCGATGGCGTCGGGTTTGTCCTTCTTCACCATCGCCACCACGCGGATGTCCTTCGGATCCCGCTGGTGCAGCATCTCGAGCAGGTACTGAAGCGTCAGGCCACTGTCAACGATATCCTCGACGATGATGATTCGACGCCCGGAGATCTCCTCGTCCAGGTCCTTCAGGATCCGCACGACACCGGAGGACTTCGTCGCCGCGCCGTAGCTCGACACCGCCATAAAGTCCATCTCGAGCGGGATCGTCATCGCCTTGACGAGGTCCGCCATGAACGCGACCGCGCCCCGCAGCACGCAGATCACCAACGGTTGGTCGTTGGCGTACTCCGCGTCGAGCTCCTTCGCCATCGCGGCAACCTCGTCGAGGATCTGCTCTTCGGAGATCAGGATGCGGGCGATGCCGGCGGATTTAAGATCGTCGGGGATGCCGGCGTTGTCGAGAATTTCGGTGGGCATGGTCCATCCTGCTGGTCACGCGCGTACAGCACGTCGGTTCCTGTACGGCCAATGGTACCCGGGAATCATCGCCGGAGGGAAAGCACTCCCTGCTCCAGCATGACGGTCCAGCCATCGCCCATTTGGACCTGTGACCCGGACCTGTTGCGCTCAGCGAGATTGCAGACGGCGTCGATGCGGTTTGTGGTCAGGTCGCCGTCGAACCCGAGTCGGTCGAGCCACTGCTGCACCACACGTCGCTGGATCGCGCGCGGCTGATCAACGATTGCACGGCGGTGGAGATCACCGTCAGGCTGCACCTTGAGGCGCTCCCCGGCCATGGCATCGAGCAGATCGTCATCCTCGCCCGCGAGCTCGGCGAACCGGGCAATATTGCCAACCGCGCCGCTCGCAATCGCCTCCAGCAGCGGCAGGACATCGTGCCGAACCGCGTTACGCCGGTACCGGCGCTGCTCGTTCGAATCGTCGATGAAGACGGGTAGCCGGGATTCCGCGGCGATCTCCTCAATAGTCTCCCATCGTTCGGGCAGAAACGGCCTCCAGATGGTCAGCGCGCGGGGAAAGTCACCGCTCGACCACCATGGCACATCCAGCGTCGACCACGCGCGCATCCCGGTCGCGCCATGAAGCCCCGAGCCGCGAATGAGATGGAGCAGGACGGTCTCCGCCTGGTCACGCTGGTGATGCGCAACCGCCAACGCGTCTGCTTGTGTTTCCCGGGCGATCCGGGCCATCGCGCGATAGCGCTCGCGTCGTAGCGCCTCTTCCGGCCCGACGCCGGCATGTTCCGCCAGGACGTCGACATCCAGCGTCACGAGATGGAATGGCAGCCCCAGTGTGGCGGCGACCTTCGCTGTCCCTTCCGCCGCCAATGCCGACGCCGATCGCTGTTGATGATCAACATGCACGATCGATGCGGTGACCGCTCCTGTTCGCGCCAGCGCCGCGAGCACCCACGCCAACGCGACGGAATCCCGCCCGCCACTGCAGCCGATCAGAATGTGCGGTGTTGAGACAGGATCGGTCCAGGCGCCAAGCGACGCGCGGACACGTTGAACGACCCCCGACTCCCGTTTCGGGGGTGGAGGGATCCGTTGCGACGAACGATCGTCCATGGCGGTCTTCTTTTCGCTGGGGTCCGTGTGGTTGGTGCCGACGGCTGGATTCGAACCAGCGACCGAAGGCTTATGAGTCCTTTGCTCTGCCACTGAGCTACGTCGGCAAATTGTGACGGCGGTAAACGTACCAGAATCCTCGCCCTCCGTCAACCGAAAACGAGGGAACCCGCCCACCGCCGCAGTGCTACACTCGGCAGTGACTCGAGACGACCAGGGACAGCACGTGGCGCCGCGTTCCAGAGCGTTCGCTTCGCCCGCGCCTCCCCGGTCCCGCCCCCCGATACGCCATTCTGGATGGACCACAGGAACCCATGACCGACTACGTCTCCCCTCTCCTTACCGGCCTGAATGAGGATCAGCAGCGCGCCGTGATCACGACCAGCGGGCCTGTGCTGGTGGTCGCCGGCCCCGGCTCCGGCAAGACGCGCGTGCTGACGCACCG
The DNA here is from genome assembly GCA_963741805.1 of uncultured Chloroflexia bacterium. Taxonomy (GTDB): domain Bacteria; phylum Chloroflexota; class Chloroflexia; order Thermomicrobiales; family UBA6265; genus UBA6265. The sequence continues at coordinate 236,741 of CAVUJR010000002.1, read as the reverse complement.
CATTGCCTACCTGATCCAGGAGATGAACGTCCGCCCGGAGAACATCCTGGCCGTGACATTCACCAATAAGGCCGCGCGCGAGATGCGGGAGCGGATCGACAAACTGATCGGCACGGAGGGCACCGAAGGGCTTGTGATGGGCACCTTCCACTCACTCGGCGTGCGGATCCTGCGCCAGAACCCGGGTCTCGTCTCGGCGCATCTGGGATTGCAGCCGAACTTCGTCATCTACGACGACGGCGACCAGATGGAGCTGGCGAAGACGGCCGTGCGCAACGCAAACCTGGATCCCAAGCAGATTGCCCCGCGCCGCATGCTCTCGCGCATCTCGGCCGCCAAGAGCCAGCTCATGACGCCGGACGACCTTGCCGCCGAGGCGAACTCGTACGACGACGAGATCGTGGTCCGCGTCTACCAGGAATACGAGAAGCTGCTGCAAGGGCGCGAACGCGGTCGACTTCGATGACCTGCTTGGCCTGCCGATCCGCCTCTTCGACGCCGCGCCACAGTCAATGGAGCGGTACCAGCAGCAGTTCCACTACATCATGGTCGACGAGTACCAGGACACGAACCGCGTCCAGTACGTAATGGTCTCCGCGCTCGCCGATCGCTACCGCAACCTCTTCGTCGTCGGCGACCCGGACCAGTCGATCTACGCCTGGCGTCAGGCGGATATCCGGAACATCCTCGACTTCGAGAAGGATTACCCGGACGCGACGCAGATCCATCTCGAGATCAACTACCGCTCGACCCAGCGCATCGTCCAGGCGGCCGACCGCGTGATTCGGGACAACAAGGACCGCATCGACCGCCGCATCCGCACGCTCAATGACGAGGGTGAGCAGATCCAGGTCCGCGAGCTATCCGACCAGCAGCACGAGGCGACGCTGGATCGTCAGCGAGATTCGCCGGCTCGTCGCGCGCGGATACGCCCGGCCTGAAGAGATCGCGGTCATGTACCGCACGACCGCCCAAAGCCGTGTGCTGGAAGAGGCCTTCCGCACAAGCGAGTTCCGCTATCGCATCGTCGGCGGCGTCCGCTTCTACGAGCGCAAGGAGGTACGCGATATCCTCGCCGTCCTTCGCGTGCTCTACAACCCGTGGGACCGCGTGAGCCTCGAGCGCGTGATCGACCACTTCCCCATTGGCCGCGGTTTTGGTCCCAAGGCGATGGAGACGGCCTTCGAATGGGCGGCCGAATACCAACGCCCGATCCTCGACGCATTCACCGCGGTCGTCCCGTCCGTCGCGAATGCGTCGAACATCCCCGGACCGTCCTACAGCGGCGCCGGCAAGTCGGCCGCCTCGCGGATCGGCACGGCCTTCGCGATTCTGCAGCAGGGTCAGAAAGAGAAGACGCTCGCCGAGCTGTTCGATTCGGTCATCGACGTGACGGACTTCCGTACGTCGTTCGATCAGGGATCGGAGGAAGAACTCCAGCGCTGGGCGAACGTGCAGGAGCTCCGCACCGACCTCGAACGCTATGACGCGATCGATCCGGAAGAAGCCCTGCCCGCGTACCTCGAACAGGTCGCCCTGATCTCCGACCAGGACACCATGGAGGATGAGAACCAGGGCACCGTCACCCTGATCACGCTCCACTCCGCGAAAGGGCTGGAGTTCCCCGCTGTGTTCATCGCCGGTGCCGAGGAAGGGCTGCTTCCGATCAACCGGGCGATCGAGGCGGAGGCCTTTGATACCCTTCCAATGGAGGAGGAACGCCGGCTCTTCTACGTGGGCGTTACCCGCGCCCAGCGCCTGCTCTACATCACCTACGCCGCAAGCCGCATGACCTATGGTCAGTACCGCGAGGGTGTCGTCTCCCGGTTCGTGCAGAGTATTCCCGCCGAGGTCATGCGGTCCGTGACACGGCAAACCGGGCACCGCTCGAGCGCGTCCGGCCGGTCGTATGGGTCGTCTGGTGCCGGGTCACTTGCCTCGCGCGTCTCGACATCCTGGTCGACGCCTGAGCCCACGCCGAAGAAGGTGCCGGTCGCGATCCCGGACTACAAGGTCGGCAACATCGTCTTTCACCCGAAGTTCGGTGAGGGTCAAATCGCCGAGATCACACCGCGCCGCGACGGCGATATGGAGCTCTCGGTGCTGTTCAAGAAGAAGGACCATGGCCAGAAGCGACTGATCGCCTCGCTCGCCAACATGGACATCATCAGCTGAGACCGGAGGCGCGATGAGCACGTCGAACGGTGAGTCGATCCGCGAGCGCCTGGAGCGCAACGAGGACGTCGTCCTGGCGCCGCGTGCCGCCCGCAGTAGGGATGCGACCCGTCAACGCCCCGAAGGGCCCTCGGCCATGCGGACCGAGTTCCAGCGCGATCGGGACCGGATTATCCACACCAAGAGCTTTCGGCGTCTCATGCACAAGACGCAGGTGTTCATCGCGCCAAAGGGTGACCACTACCGCACGCGCCTGACGCACACGCTGGAGGTCACGCAGGTTGCCCGCACGATCGGCCGAGCATTGGGCCTGAATGAGGACCTCATCGAGGCCATCGGCATGGGTCACGATCTCGGACACACCCCGTTCGGTCACGCCGGCGAACGTGCCCTGGCCGAAGTCATCACCGGCTTCCGGCACAACGAGCAAAGCCTCAGGCTGGTCGACACGCTCGAGAACGACGGTCACGGCCTCAACCTCACGGAGCCGGTGCGCGATGGCATCCTCCGCCACTCCAAGGGCCGCTCATCGATCATGGCGGCGCACTCGTCTGATCCCGCAACGCTCGAGGGGCAGGTCGTGAAGATCGCGGACGGCGTGGCCTATATGAACCACGACCTTGACGACGCCATCCGGGCCGGCATCATCGCCCAGACCGACATTCCTGACGATGTCCTCCGCTACCTCGGTGCACGCCATTCCGAGCGCATCAACACGCTCGTGACCGACATCATCGAGCAGTCCGATGTCGAAAGCCCGGACGGGACGATCCGCATGTCGGACTCGACCCGCCAGGTGGCGGACGTCTTGCGCAACTTCCTGTACGAACGCGTGTATGATCCAATTAACGCGCGGCCGGAGACGCACCACGCGCAGGAGATTGTCCGGACCCACTACCGCTACTTCATGGCCCACCCGGACCAATTGCCTGAACTCTACGTCACGTCCAATCCCGGCGATTCCGTGGAGCGACGGGTGGCTGACTTTGTGGCCTCCATGACCGACCGGTACGCGCTCGAGCTCTATCAGCAACTGCACATCCCCGCTGTGCTGGCCCCGTAGACTGGATGCACCCATGGCCAGAGACGCTGTAGCCGAAGTTCGCGATCGGGTCGACATCGTCGACCTGGTGCAGGGGTATGTCCCCTCCCTGAAGAAGACCGGTGCGAACTACAAGGGCCTGTGCCCGTTCCACAACGAGAAGACGCCGTCCTTCATCGTCTTTCCGGACTCGCAGAACTTCCATTGCTTCGGCTGCGGGAAGGGTGGCGACCTCTTCACGTTCTACATGGACATGGAGCACGTCGAGTTCCGCGATGCGCTCAAGGAGCTCGCCTCCCGTGCCGGCGTCGAGCTCGAGATGGGCACGCCGCGTCCACCGGAGGAGAAGGAGCACCAGCAGAAGCTCATCGAGGTTAATGAGCTGGCCGCGATGTGGTTTCACCATGTGCTGCTCAAGACCGCGCACGGCGCCGAGGGACGGAACGTCGTCGAGAATCGCGGCATCTCGCCGGAGATGACCGACGAGTTCAACCTTGGCTTCGCGCCGGACTCATGGGATGCGCTGCTCAACTTCCTGAGCTCGCGCAACATCAGCGCCGAACTCGCGGCTGAGGCCGGGCTCGCCAGCAAGCGCGACTCCGGCGGCTTCTACGACCGCTTCCGTAACCGCCTGATGTTCCCGATCCGCGACCGTGACGGCAACACGGTCGGCTTCGGCGGCCGCGCGCTCGGCGACGCCCAGCCGAAGTACCTGAACACGGCGCAAACGCTCATCTTCGACAAGAGTTCGCTTGTCTACGGCCTCGACCGCGCCAAGGACGCGATCCGCGAGAAGGATCGAGGTCGTGATCGTCGAGGGCTACATGGACGCCATCACGGCGCACCAGTTCGGCTTCCGCAATGTGGTCGCGTCCATGGGCACCGCCCTCACCGAGTCACAGGTCGCCCAGATCAAGCGCGGCAGTAACAGGATCGTGCTCGCGCTCGACGCGGATGCCGCCGGGCAAATGGCGACGCTGCGCGGCCTCGAGACCATGACAGACGCGCTCGACGCCGAGGTACGGCCCGTACCCACGGCGAACGGGCTCCTGCGCTTCGAGCGCAAGCTGAAGGCGGACATCTCGATCGCCCAGCTTGCCGGAGGCAAGGATCCGGACGAGATCATCCGGCAGGACCCGGAAGCGTGGCCGGAGCTGGTCCGCAACGCTCGACCGTTCCTCGACTTCACGATCGACATGCTGACGAAGAACATCGATCTCGGTGACCCGGACGCCAAGTCCGACGCGGTGCGGCGAATCATCCCGCTCCTGCGCCAGATCCCGGACAGCGTGAAGGAGAACCATTACACCCGCCTGCTGGCGCGCAAGCTGGACATCTCCGAGCAGACGATCGTCGCCGAGAAACGCCGCTCCAGCCTCGGCGGCAAATCGGCGGCGATCCGCACCGGCATGAAACAGGGCACGGTCGAGAAGGTCCGCCGTCGCTCAACCGAAGATTACCTCGTCGCCCTGCTCCTGAAACACCACCAGCTCAATTACCCGCTGCTGGAGGGTTTCCCGCTCGACGACATCCAGGACGCTCGCAACCGCGAGATCATCCTGCTGCTCCAGGATCCAGCGACGTTCGAGCTGCAAGGGCAGGACCTGGTGATCGCGATGGACGACGACCTCGCCGACCACGCGGAGGCGCTCCTGACCTCCCTGGACGGCCGTCCAGAGGAGTTCCCGAGCAATATCCTCATCGAGACCCGCGAGGTGCTCGGAAAGCTCGGACGCGAGCGATTCCGCTTCCTGGAGCGGCAGCTGCATCAGGACATCCGTGAGGCCGAGCTGGCGCGTGACGGCGACGCGGTGAAGTCGCTGCAAGCCCAGCTCGCGGCCTTGATCGGCCGCCGATCGTTGTATGATCCGGCGCCAAGCCCCTACTTCAAGGACATCCGCAGCAAGCAGACGTATTGAGATCGTCTCGAACGCGAAAAACAGGGCGCAGCAAAAAGGCGGTACCGATTGGTACCGCCTTTTCTCTGTTGGTCGGGGCGAGAGGATTTGAACCTCCGACCTCAGCGTCCCGAACGCTGCGCGCTGCCGGACTGCGCCACGCCCCGTGGCAACGGACAGAGAGTACCACGCTCGTCCGTCCGGCGGCAAGGCATCGCCGGCTTTTCCCCGTTGACCGATTCGAGCCGCCCAATCTCTCCCCTCCCAGAGACGGTTTTGAGCCCGCTTCTCCACCGGAATGACAGTAGGACTGTCGCAACGTTGACCGCCACCGGGACCGTGTCAACGCCATCACTTCGTGTTGTCGCGTGCGACACAGTGAACGGGCCAGCATTCAAGGGTACGTACGTACGCTTCACAAAGGGATTAGCTCGGGCGCTACTGCAGGTCCTGCGGTGGGAAGCCGCCTGTGGTAGCATGCATCTAAGAGAAGCGGCGCAAGCCCTTCCTGCCCGTGTAGCTCAGTGGATAGAGCGTCGCCGTCCTAAGGCGAGCGTCGGGGGTTCGAGTCCCTCCTCGGGCGCCATCACAAGCGTACCGCTGTCCTGCGGCGCTCTCCTTCGCGGTTCGCGTGGTGAGCGTTCGCTTGTGATACTCGGTTTCCGGGTGCCGGCAGCGGGACCGTCCGAGGCCGGCAGGCACGAGAACAGGAGGCTGGCGTGGACCTGCAGATTCGCACCAACGGTGTGAAGGTGACCAACGGCATGCGCGAGTTTATCGACCGGCGCGTGGCCAAGCTGGATCGCCTGGCCGACCACGTAACCGAAGCGACGCTCGAGCTGCGGTCCGACAAGACGAGAACCGGCGCCGAGATCGCCACCGCCCAGCTCACCCTCCGCACTGGCAAGCATGTACTTCGCGCCGAGGCTGAGGACGCCGAAGTCGCGCGTGCTATCGACATCGCGATCGACAAGCTTATCCGCCAGGTGCGCAAGTATAACGACAAGCGGACCACCAGGAAGAAGAGCACGGCGCCCGTCAGCGCCCTCGTCGACGTGCCGCCCGTTGAGGCGGACTTCCCGGAGAACTTCCAGTTCGACGAGAGCGAGACTGCCAACAAGGAGCTCGCGGAAGCGGTCGCCCGCAAGAAGGTCTTCCAGATGGACCCGATGGGCATCGAGACTGCGATCGAGCAAATGGAGCTCGTCGGGCACGACTTCTTCTTCTTCAAGAACGCCGACGACGAGAAGTTCAGCGTTCTCTATCGCCGCCGCGATGGAACGTATGGATTGCTCTCGCCCGAGTAGCGCCCGACTATTGATCGACAAGCGTGTATACGGGAACTGCCAGCCCTCTGAGGCTGGCAGTTACTCTTTGTGTGTCTTGTAGTACTTCTTCGGCTTCGGGTTCTTCGGGTTGGCCATGCGCTCTTCCTCGTCCCGCAGCGCCCGAAATTCTTCCGCCCGCTCCTCGAGCTGCGATTCCAGCTTGACGAGGTCGTTGTAGACCGCCGGGTTGCTATTCGCCACAGCGTTGCGCATGAGCATGCGGACGAGCTGCAGCATCGAGTTCGCGTTCGCCCCTGTCGCGGCCGGGAGCGAGGCGCGTTGCAGGATCATGTCGACCATCTTGACCGTCTCCTTCTGCGCCCGGTTCTCGATCAACCGCGCCCGGATCTCGGTCAGCCCTTCCTTAACGTTCATCTAAGCATCCTTCCGATACCTGTCCTGCTGCAAACAACGGTAGTATACGTACCGAGATCACAGGGCGGCGACGTCCGCCCGTCAACCACCATCCCCAGGAGAACGCGCTCCCATGTCCTCCCAGCACATCGTTCGGGCCCTCACCATCGCGGGGTCCGATTCCGGCGCCGGTGCCGGCATCCAGGCTGACCTCAAGACCTTTGCCGCCCTGGGCGTCTATGGCTTGTCGGTCGTGACCGCCGTCACCGCCCAAAACACGGTCGAAGTCGCCGCCATTGCGGAGGTGCCGGAAGAGGTCGTCATCGCGCAGATCGACACCGTCCTGGAGGATATCGGAGCCGACGCCGTGAAGGTCGGAATGCTCAGCAGCACGCCGATCATCCAGAACACGGCAGACCGCCTCGAGGCATGGGGTATCCCGCACCTCGTGGTTGACCCGGTCATGATGTCGAAGTCGGGCGCTCCCCTCCTCCAGCCGGATGCCATCGCATCCCTGAAGGAAGACCTGCTCCCGCTCGCAACGGTCGTCACGCCGAACATCCCGGAGGCCGAGGTTCTGGCGGGGCGCCAGATCGCTTCTCCCGCGCACGCGCAGGAAGCCGCCAAGGCGATCCGCGCGCTCGGCCCACGGACGGTGATCATCAAGGGAGGACATCTCGAAGGTCCGCCGGTTGACCTCGTACTGCATGACGGCCAGTTCACGCCGATCGAAAGCGTCCGCATCGAGTCGTCGAGCACGCACGGAACAGGGTGTACTTTCTCGGCCGCAATCGCCGCATTCCTCGCGCATGGCGTCGATACGCTGGAATCCATCCGGCTCGCCAAGCTCTACGTCGAGAACGGAATCAGGAACGCCCAACCCCTCGGCGAGGGACATGGGCCGCTGAATCACTTCGCGCCACTTCCGGAGCAAATCCGGGATGCACTCGCGGCCGTCGCGGCGCGCTGATGGACCCCGACCTACTGCGCCTGTACCTCGTCGCCGATCCCGATCACTGTCGAGGAAACATCGTTGATATTGTGGAATGCGCGGTCAGCGGCGGCGTAACGTGCGTCCAGCTTCGGGCGAAATCGCTGACCGACCGCGAGCATCTCGCGCTTGCCAGGCGACTGAAGGGATCATGCGCGGCGGCGGGTGTTCCGTTCCTGGTCAATGACCGGCTCGACATCGCGCTGCTGTCCGGCGCCGATGGCATCCACCTCGGCGTGGACGATCTTCCGCCGGGCGACGTTCGGGAAGCCTCACCGGTCGGCTTTCTGATCGGATTCTCTCCGGAGACGGACGAGCAGATTCGGTCCCTGAACGCAAGCTCGGTCGACTACCTTGGAGTCGGACCGGTCTTTGGCACACGGACAAAGGGTGACGCGGGCCCGGCTCTCGGCCTGGATCGATTCGCCGAGCGATGCGCGATCAGCCCGGTCCCGGTCGTCGGCATTGGCGGGATCACGGTCGGGAATGCGTCCAGCGTGCGTGACGCCGGAGCGGCGGGTGTCGCAGTGATCTCGGCAATCCTCGCCTCTCCTGGGCCGGCAGAGGCCGCCGCTGATCTGGTGGGTTAGTCCGGGAGCACGAAGAGCTCGTCGATCTCCGGGTCGTCGGCCGGATCCCACAAATGCGGACCAAGGTCCACCGTCAGGTCATCGACGAAGTCCACCCCCTCGTCCTCCAGCAGGCTCCGCATGACCTCAGGCGGTCCGAAATGGTGTGCGCCGGTGAGTTGGCCATTGCGATTGACGACGCGATGCGCGGGCACGTCCGACCCCGGTGGCAGGCTGTTCAGCGCCCATCCCACCATGCGCGCCGAACGCGGCGCACCCAGCGCTCTGGAGACGCGCCCGTAAGTCGTGACCTTCCCCTCGGGAATTCGCCGCACCACGGCGTAAACGCGAGCCCAGAAGTCGCTGGTCACCTGTTGTTCCTCCCCCCGACCACGCCATGTCCCCGGCAAGAACCGCCAGGCGGCAGATGGCGTTAATGCAATGGACACCGGTGGGGGAAGTATACTTTTGGGGAGAGTCCGCACTGGCACCGACCAATGCATCACGCCACGATCTTACTGGAGCAGCAATTTCATGCGCAGTTTCTTCTCGAAGCTCATGGGGGACCCGAACGAAAAAGAACTCCGTTCGGCCGAGCCCGTCATCACTGAGATCAACAACCTCGAACCGGAATACGAAGGGTTGTCCGACAGCGCGCTACGCGCCGCCTTCAACGAACTCCGGTCGCGTTACGAGGAGGGCGAGTCGCTCGACGACCTGCTCCCCGAATCGTTCGCCCTCACCCGCGAGGCCTCGAAGCGGGCCCTCGGTCAGCGGCAGTTTGACGTCCAGCTCATCGGCGGCGTTGTGCTCCACGAGGGCAAGATCGCCGAGATGAAGACCGGTGAAGGCAAGACGCTCACCGCGACGCTTCCGATCGCCCTCAACGCCGCGACGGGCGATGGCGTGCACCTGGTGTACGGTGAACGACTATCTCGTCCGCCGCGACACCCAGACCGATGGGCCAGATTTACCACGCCCTCGGGCTCACCGTCGGCTGTCTGCAGCACGAAGCAGCCTACATCTACGACCCGGAGTTCGTCTCCGAGGATGAGTCGCTGCAGCACCTCCGCCCGGTGAACCGGAAAGAGGCATACGCCGCGGACATCACCTACGGCACGAACAACGAGTTCGGCTTCGATTACCTGCGCGACAACATGGTCGTCGAGCCGAACCGAATGGTGCAGCGCGAGCTGACTACGCGATCGTCGACGAGGTCGACAACATCCTCATCGACGAGGCCCGCACCCCGCTGATCATCTCCGGGCAGGCCGAGAACGCGACGGACCGGTACTACCAGTTCGCCCAGATCGTGAAGCAACTCGAAGCTGGACCGCGACTACGAGGTCGACCTCAAGCACAAGCACCGCGACCCTCACCGAGGAGGGCATCGACCGGGTCGAGCAGCTGGCGCGGCATCCCGGACGGCGAGATCGATCTTCGACGAGCGCTACATCGACCTCACCCACTACCTCGAGCAGGCGCTGACAGCCGAGGCCGTCTATCACCGCGACAAGGACTACATCGTCCGCGACGGCGAGGTCATCATCGTCGACGAGTTCACCGGCCGCATGATGGAGGGTCGGCGCTACAGCGAGGGCCTGCACCAGGCGATCGAGGCCAAGGAAGACGTGCAGGTTCGCCGCCAGAACGTGACGCTGGCGACCATCACCTTCCAGAACTACTTCCGCATGTACGAGAAGCTCGCCGGCATGACCGGCACGGCCGAAACCGAGGCGGAAGAATTCCACCGGATCTACAACCTCGATGTCGTCGTCGTCCCGACGAACAAGCCGATGATCCGCGAGGACCACGGCGACCTCGTCTTCAAGAACGAGGCGGGCAAGTTCGACGCGGTCGCGCGAGAGATCGAGGAGATGCAGCGCTGAGGGCCGGCCGGTCCTCGTCGGCACGACATCGATCGAGAAGTCGGAGTACCTCGAGCGAGCTGCTCAAGCGACGCGGCATCGAGCACTCAGGTGCTGAACGCCAAGCAGCACGAACGTGAAGCGGCGATCGTCGCGCAGGCCGGTCAGCCGGGCGCGGTCACGATCGCCACCAACATGGCCGGCCGCGGTACCGACATCCAGCTCGGCCCCGGCGTCGCGCGAGACGTGGCGGCCTGCACATCATCGGCACCGAGCGGCACGAGTCGCGGCGCATCGACAATCAGCTGCGTGGCCGCGCCGGCCGCCAGGGCGACCCGGGCTCGTCGCAGTTCTACGTCTCCCTCGAAGACGAGCTGATGCGGCGCTTCGGTTCCGAGCGCATCTCCGGCATGATGGAGCGAGCTCGGCATGGACGAGGACCATGCCGATCGAGCACGTGGATCATCCCGAAGTCCATCGAGAGTGCGCAGACCAAGGTCGAGGGGCACAACTTCGACCTCCGGAAGCATGTCGTCCAGTACGACGACGTCATGAACCGCCATCGCGAGGTCATCTACGGCGACCGCAAGATGATCGTCGCCGGCGATGATATCCACGAGAAGATCGACCGAGCTCATCGAGGGCGAGGTCGAGTCGATCGTCGACCAGCACTCGCCCGAGAAGGAGCCAATCGACTACGAGGCGCTCCTCACCCAGTACAAGGCCCTGGTGCTGGAGTCCAAGGTGTCGCTTGACGACATCGAGGGCATGACGCACGACGAGTTGGTCGACGTGCTTCTGGATCGACGCGCGACCAGGCATACGACAAGGTGCGACGCGCGCTTCCCGGCCGACACGATGGAGAGGTTGAGCGGCACGTGCTGCTCATGGTGATCGACAAGCTCTGGGTCGAGCACCTGACGACGATGGACGAGCTCCGCGAAGGCGTCGGCCTGCAGGCCTATGGCCAGAAGGATCCGCTCGTCGTCTACAAGACCGAGGGCTATCGTCTTTTCAACCAGCTTCTCGAGAACATCCAGCACGACGTCGTGCGCTCGATCTTCCGTGTCCAGCCGGTCGTGGCGCAGCAGCCGGTGCAAACCAGCATCTCTGCGGCACAGACGACGACGAATGCCGCGCAGGACGAGCCAGACAGCCGGACCCCACGCAAGGTGAACAAGGTTCGTCCGAACGAGCCTTGCCCGTGTGGCAGCGGCAAGAAGTACAAGCACTGCCACGGCTCCGCCAAGGTCAATCAGACCGCCAGCGCGGTGTAGCCTCCACCGGGGCTCCGGTGATGCAGGCGTCGAGTCGTGTATCGGCGTCTCACGCCCCGGTCCAAAGAGAGGAACAAGTGAACGGCGAAGGGCCCGGAGATCGATCTCCGGGCCCTTCGCCGTTCACTGCTTGTGTGGTTCGATCAGGACTGGAACGTCTCCTCGCCCTTCATGTCCGCGTACATGTCCTTGGCCTCGCCGAAGATCTCGTACGCAATCTCCTTCAGCCGCTTCTGCTGATCCTCATCCAGGAACACGGTGAAGACCAGGACACCAGCCAGCGCGACCCAGAGCAGCAGCGAGCGTGTCTCGCGCGTGCCGCGCTTTACCGCCTCGCTCGCCTCGGACGCATGGCCTTCGACGGACGCGGCAGTGGCCGACAGCTTCGCCGCTGCGTCGGAAGCCTCAGCGCCAAGCGTTTCCCGGGCGGCACGCGCGTTCTCCTCGACGCTGTGGGTCAGCGCCTCTGCCCGCTTCTTCGCCTCGGGGATCACGTCCTTCTCGGCCTTCGCGCGTAGCTCCTCGGCCCGCTTCCGCGCCTCAGGAATAACGTCCTTCTCAGCGCGCTTCCGCAACTCCTCGGCACGCTTCCGCGCTTCCGGGATGACGTCCTTCTCGGCCTTCGCGCGTAGCTCGCTGCTCCGCGACTTGCCGGTTTCGACCGCGCCCTGCGTCTCCTCAATCAGCTCCTTGATCTTCGGCAGGACCATTGCGCCAAGGTAGTCTTCGGCATGATGCTCCGCGTCCTGGACGCGATTCTTGAGCGTGTCGACGAGCGACGACAGCTCGCTGCGGGTCGCCGCTGCTTCCTCCTTGGCCTGCCTGGAGTACTTCCGCGATGACTTTCGGGCGTCCTTCGCACGGCTCTCGGCGTCGCTGCGGAACTGTCGCGCGAGGCCCGAGACCTCGTCGGACTGCCGGCTCGCCATCACAGCCGCGTCGTCCCGGGCATCCTTCAGGAACTGAGCGATCCGGTCGAGGGTCTCGTTCTTTTCCGCTTCAGCCTTCTTGCTCAGGCGCGTACCGCGCTTCTTCGCTTCCTTGCGAGAGCGCTTGCTCGCCTTCTTCGCGTCGCCCCTGAAACCCTTCAAGCCGGAGATGAGCGACGACTCGGCGTCGGCCCTCTCGGCGCGTGCGCGGGAGGCGGCTTCGTCAATCAGGAGCCTTGCCTGCTCCATGGTCGACTTCGGCTCTTCCTTCTTGCCACGCTCGCTGAGGAGCACCATCGCGCCAGCGAGAACGCCCGCCGCGCCACCGGCAAGCGCGATCACCTTCCCCGCGTCCATCGTCGTCTCTTGTGCCACGGTCGTCCCATACGTCGGTGTGGTCGTGACCGCCGGGTCCCGCTTCTCATTGCCATACATGTCGCGCATCGCGGTGTCCTTCCTGCATTACCATTGGGTCGATGCCCACAAGGCATCCCTCTGATGCCATTTCATCGCCATTCATGTGCCAACGACCCGCGTCGTTCCTCGACAAATGATGCGCCTCACCTCTTCCCAGGACCATACATGACCGCACTTCAATCTTCTTCCTTGCCTGTCCGTTACGACGTCGTGGTGATCGGCGCCGGTCACGCCGGAAGCGAAGCCGCGCTCGCGGCGGCACGCATGGGCGCGCGAACGCTCGTCATCACGCCGAACCTCGACCGCATCGGTTTTATGCCCTGCAACCCGTCGATGGGCGGACCCGGCAAGTCGCAGATCATCGCCGAGATCGACGCCCTTGGCGGAGCGATGGGTCGCGTCGCCGATATGACGGCCGTCCAGGCGCGCGAGCTCAACACGCGCAAGGGGCCGGCGGTCCGCGCTGTCCGTCTACAGTGCGACAAGTCGCTCTACGCGATGGTCATGAAGGAGACGCTTGAGCGTCAGGAAGGTCTGGACATTCTCCAGGACGAGGCGATCGGCCTCCGCCTGGAGGCGGGCACGAAGCCGGAAGTCAGCGGCGTGCTCCTGCGGCATAGCGGCCTCGTCCCTACTCGTTCCGTCGTCGTCACTGCTGGAACCTTCCTGCGGGCGCGAATGATATCGGGAGAGGAATCGTCGGATGGGGGACGCGCGGGCGACAGCGCCGATACACGACTCTCCAGCTCCCTCCTCGACATCGGCCTACGTCTGAAACGATTCAAGACCGGCACCCCGCCCCGCCTCGATGCCCGGACGATCGATATCTCGGCCTGCGAACCGCAACTGGCCGATGACCGTCCCCTTTGGCTCAGCCGTGAGGGCCAAAACGGCCGACTGGATGCCATTCGCCTGCCCGTGGCGCCTGACGGGATCTTCTCGACGACCGACGAGCTTGGCGGGCGCACGCAGCTTCGGTGCTACCAAACGTGGACAAACGAGGCGACGCACGCGATTATCCGCGACAATCATCGACCGCGCGCCGATGTACAACGGCAGCATCGAGGGCACGGGGCCCCGCTATTGCCCCTCGATCGAGGACAAGGTCGGCCGGTTCGCCCACAAGTCGTCTCACCCGATCTTCATCGAGCCCGAGGGATGGCGCTCGCACGAGGCGTACATCCAGGGACTCAGCACCAGCCTCCCGGCCGACATCCAGCACGACGTTGTACGCTCGATCCCCGGCCTTGAGAACGCGCGCATCACTCGCTACGGATATGCGGTGGAGTACGACGCGCTGGATGCGACGGAGCTCACGCAAGCTCTCGAGACCCGCAAGGTGAGCGGCCTCTTCATGGCCGGGCAGGTCAACGGTACGTCCGGCTACGAGGAGGCCGGCGGCCAGGGCATCATCGCCGGCGCGAACGCCGCATCAACCGCCCTGGATCGCGACCCACTGATCCTGAACCGCACCGACGGGTATATCGGGGTGATGATCGACGACCTCACCTCCCTCTCGCTCGACGAACCCTACCGGATGCTGACCTCTCGGGCGGAGTACCGCCTGATCCTTCGATCGGACACGGCAGACGCAAGACTCGCGGAACGGGCGCATCGACTGGGCCTGATCGACGATGACCGCTACTCCGACGTGAAGCGGGAGCGGGACACCATCGAAGATCTCCAGACACGCCTCGCATCGATCTGGGTTGGCGACAACCCGCGCCACGCGGAGGCGCTGCTCGCCGAAGGACTCGCCCCGGCCAGCCGCTCGATGAGCGGCCTGGAGCTCGCGCGACGTCCGGATGCCTCGCTTGGCGCCGTCCTGCGCAGCCTCGCCCGGCTGGGCTTGTGGACCAGTCCGATACCGGAAGGGTTGGCTCTCGAGCGCGCGGGAGTGGCGATCACCTACGCGTCGTTCATCGACAAGGAAGAACGGGAAGCGGCTCGGCACCGGAAGTCAGCCGGGGACCGGCTTGATCCAGACCTGGACTACAAGGCGGTCCTTGGGCTGCGCGTCGAAGCGATGCAGCGGCTGGACGCCGCGCGCCCGCTTACCGTCGGACAGGCGTCCCGGACGCCCGGCGTGACCCCGGGAGACATCAGTGCCCTCCTTGTCCATCTCAACAAAACGCGCGCATCGGGGTACAATCAGCAACCATGACGACATGCGCAACCACAAGCAATGGCGACTCCGCATTCGTGGACACCGTTCTGCGATAGCACTCGACTGGAAGGTAGCGCCCGGTATACCGGTGCGGTACACTCCGGGGTCGCGCCTTATCGGCGCGCACGAGAGATGGCAATTCGCTCCTTAGAGGAAGTTGGCGTTGGTCAGTTTTCGACAGGCATTTCGCGGTCAATCTCATTCAGAAGCAGTTGAGCAGGCGTCGATCCTGGTTCCCGTGACGGGCAGCGACTCCGACGAACGATTGCTGAAGGTCGTCGAGCGGATCGCCCGGCGCCAGAACGCGAGCGTAACGCTCCTCTTCATCGTCGAGGTCGTGCAGTCGATGCCGCTCGATGCCGAGCTCCCGGTCGAATGCGAGCGCGGCGAGCACGTCCTTCGCACAGCCCGGGCTGATATCCTCCACAATCTCGAAAGCAAGTCGAGCACAGTCGACACGGAGATCCTCCAGGCCCGCTCCGCCGGCGCGGCGATCGTCGACGAGGCGATCGTGCGGGAGGCCGACGCGATCGTCATGAGCGCAAGCATCCAGCGGCGCCACGGGAAGCTTTCCGTCGGTGACACGACGGACTATGTGCTGCGGCATGCGCCGTGTGAGGTCATCGTGATCCGCCAGGCCATGCCGGATTGGCTGCTCGAGACGCTGGAAGTGGAAGTCGAATGAACGTCGTCATCATGGGCTGCGGGCGGGTCGGCGCGCGCGTCGCTTCACTGCTGGACCAGAACGGGCATCGCATCACCGTTGTCGATACCCACTCCTCCTCGTTCCAGCGCCTCGCCGCCGATTTCTCGGGCGATACGGTGATCGGCACGGGCATTGACGAGGATATCCTCCGAATGGCCGGCATCGAGCGCGCGGACGCGTTCATCGCCGTAACGAACCATGACAACCGCAACCTGATGGCGGCCCAGGTCGCGCAGTCGATCTTCAACGTGCCAAAGGTCATCGTGCGTATCTACGACCCGGTTCGGGAAGATACCTATCGCCGCATGGGCCTCACGACCATCTGCCCGACCACAACGATTTCCGCGATGATCCTGGACCAGGTGATCGGGTCCGGGCTCGCCTCCTCCAGGTGATCCTCCTATGTATCTGATTGTGGTTGGCGGCGGAAAAGTCGGCTACTACCTCACCAAGACACTCCTGTCCGAAGAGCATGAGGTATTGCTGATTGAGCGGGAGATGGACAAGGTCGAGAACTTCTCGGAACGACTTGGCAATGTCGTTCGCCAGGGCGACGGCGCGGAGGCGGCCGTGCTCGCGGACGCCGGCGCGGCCCGGGCCGACGTGGTGATCGCCGTTACGGGCGAGGACGAGGACAACCTCGTCATCTGCCAGATGGCGAAGCAAAAGTTCAACGTCGGCCGGACGATCGCGCGCGTCAACAACCCGAAGAACGAGCACCTCTTCCGACTGCTCGGCATCGATGTCACCGTCAGCCAGACGAACTTCATCCTGAACCTCATCGGACAGGCCATTCCCGAGCGATCCTTCATTCATCTGATGAACCTGCGCTATGCCGGGCTCGCCATCGTCGAGGCCAGCATTACGGAGCGCTCGCCGGTGGCGAACCAGGCGATCCAGGATATCGACCTGCCCGTCTCTTGCGCGATCGCGGCGATTGCACGCGGGAAGAACGTCATGGTCCCGGAGCCGGACACCGTCATCGAGGTGGGCGACGAGATCATCGCCGTAACGCACCTCTCGCAAGAAGAGGAACTGCGGGACTTGCTCGTCATCGACTGACGCGACAACGCGAGTGCAAGTTGTACAGGAAGAGGGCCGGCACAACTGGTCTGTGCCGGCCCTCTCTGGTTGTCTCGTGGATGGGGAAACCGCTACGGGTAGACGCCCCTGATGCGGGTGAATTCCGCGACCCGCTCAACCGCCCGCAGCAGGGCACCGGTGCGGTAGTCCACGCCGTGCTTCAGGGTCGCCTCGCGAACCGCTGCGTAGGAGCGGCTCATCACCAGGCGCAGGCGCTCGTTGACCTGCTGCTCGGTCCAGGGGAACGCCTGCATCGCCTGCACCCACTCGAAGTAGGAGACCGTGACCCCGCCCGCGTTCGCGTAGATGTCCGGCATCAGGGTGATGCCCCGGTCGAACAGGATTTGGTCGGCTTCCGGTGAGGTCGGGCCGTTCGCGCCCTCGGCGATCAACGTCGCCTGGATCTTGTCCGCGTTGCGCGCGGTGATCTGGTTCTCCAGCGCCGCGGGGATCAGGACGTCGCAAGGCAGCTCGAGCAGCTCTTCGTTCGTGACCGACTCCGCTTCGGGATAGCCGAAGAGCGATCCGGTCTCGGCCTTGTACCGGTCGACGTCGGCAAGGTCGAGGCCATTGGGGTTGTAGATGCCGGAATGGGAGTCGCTGACGGCGACGACCGTCGCAGCCCTCGTCCGCGATCAAGTGCGCGGCAGTCGCACCGACGTTGCCATACCCCTGCACGACGACCTTGGCCTTCGTGAGGTCCAGGTTCAGGTCCCTGGCCGCCTCCTCGATCGCGAACACGCAGCCCCGACCAGTCGCCTCAGTGCGGCCCTCGGACCCGCCAAGCACGATCGGCTTGCCGGTCGTGATACCCGGGACGGAATGACCGACGTTCATGGAGTACGTGTCCATCAGCCAGGCCATCGTCTGCTGGTTCGTGTTGACGTCCGGCGCGGGGATGTCCTTGTCCGGACCAATGATCGGGATCAGTTCGGTAGTGAAGCGGCGCGTGAGGTTCTCGACCTCGTTACGCGACAGCTCCTTCGGGTTGACCCGCACGCCGCCTTTCGCCCCACCGTATGGGATTCCGACGACGGCACACTTCCACGTCATGAACATCGCCAGGGCCTTCACTTCGGCCAGCGTGACGTCCTGATGGTAGCGAATGCCGCCCTTGGTCGGTCCGGGGTTGCGGTTGTGCTGGACGCGATGGCCGGTGAAGACCTTCACGCTTCCATCGTCCATCTCCACCGGGAAGTTCACCGTGAATTCCCGCTGGCAGTGTCCGAGCACCTGCCGCATGCCGTCATCCAGGCCCATGATGTCCGCGGCGGAGTCGAACTGGGCGACCGCCACATCCCACAGGGTCCGGGATTCTCTCCCGAGTTCAGCGAGTTTCGATGTCATGTCTGCGCTCACAACCATGTTGAACCATCCCAGGTATCAACTCACGCGTCGTTGCGGCGACGTGAGCGAAAAAGCCGAAAACCGTCCGATCGGTCCTCCTACTCCTCTTCCAGCAGCCCGAGCAACGCCGCGCGGACGTCGTCTGGCTTGGCGCGCCCACCGGTGCGCTTCATTGTCTCACCGATAAGACGGCCGATCGCCGCCTTCTTGCCGCTCTTGTAGTCGGCGACAGCTTCCGGGCTCGCCTCCAGCGCCGCCTTCGCGGCTTCGACCACAGCGCCGGTATCGTCCATCGACAGCAGGTTCAGGCGCTCGGCGGCCTGCGCAGGCGTCTCGTGCTCGCCCATTTGCGCGAGCACCTCCTTTGCCGCCCGAGCGGTGATCTTCTTGTCAGATACGAGGTCGACAAGCTCGCGGATTTGCTCGGTCGTTAACGGGAGCTGATCGGCGCGAAGCCCCTTCGCCCGACCGATCCCCATGATGTCGTTCAGCATCCAGTTCGCTGCGGTTCGCGGGTACGCAGGGTCGCTCTTGCCAGCGATCACGGCTTCGTAGGTGTCTGCGATGGCCCGCTCCGCGTTGAGCTGCGCCGCGTCCGCCGGGGAGAGACCGAGATCGCGGACGAACCTGCGCTCGCGATCGAGCGGCAACTCGCCGAGCGTCTCACGGATCGTGTCGACGCGGTCGCGCGTGATGTGCAGCGGCGGGCAGATCCGGCTCCGGGAAGTACCGGTAGTCGTGCGCCTGCTCCTTGGTGCGCTGGGATACCGTCACACCTTGCGCGTCGACCCAGCCGCGCGTCTCCTGGACCAGTAATTCTCCCTTGGCGACCGCTTCGCGCTGGCGCTGCTCCTCGAAGCGAAGCGCGCGCTCGACGGCGCGGAAGGAGTTCATGTTCTTGATCTCGACCTTGGGGCCGATGTAGCTTCCGTCGTCGGCTCGCACGGAGATGTTCGCGTCGCAACGGAACGCGCCTTCCTCCATGTTGCCGGTCGATGCGCCGATGCTGCGGAGGATGCGCCGTAGCGCCATAAGGTACTCGCGCGCCTCTTCCGGCGTCGTGAGGTCCGGCTCGCCGACAATCTCCATCAGCGGCACGCCCGACCGGTTGAGATCGACGAGACTGAGCCCCTCATCCGAAGCGACGTCATGCACAAGGCGGCCCGTGTCTTCCTCGATGTGCACGCGGGTGATGCCCGCCGTGCGCGATTCACCGTCGACGACGATCTCGATCGACCCGTTGATGCAGAGCGGCAGGTCGTATTGCGAGATCTGGTACCCCTTGGGAAGGTCCGGATACATGTAGTTCTTCCGGTCCATCTTGCAGAACTCGGGAATCTCGCAGTTGAGCGCCAGACCCGTGCGAATGACGGTCTCGATCGCTTCTTCATTGATCACCGGCAGGGCGCCGGGAAGGCCATAACAGACCGGGCAAACATGCGTGTTCGGGTCGGCGTTGGCATAGTCCGCCGAGCAGCCGCAATACATCTTGCTCCGTGTCAGCACCTGGGCGTGCACCTCGAGGCCGATCACGGTACGAAGTGTTGCGGCAGGTGCGTCGGTCGTCGCGGATGACAAGGCAGATTCCCTCCGTTGGTGTGCGTTTGGTGGCCAGGCGCGCCCGGCGCGAGGTGGCCTCTGGTGTGCTCACGTAAAGATAAAGCAAACGCCTTAATGATGAACGTCCGGGATCCACATCCGGACCTGTCGCACCACGTAATTTGCCAGCAGAAGAGACCCGTCGCTGTGGTACCATCTGGTGAGTGTAGACGGCGTTTTGTGCCCGGTTTTTCGCGGTGCGCGACGCCGCTGGTCACGGATGCGGGACCCGGCCGCCACATCGGTGCCGAGTCATCCCAGGAGCGTTTACCGCCGGCCCAGCCGGTCGCCCTGGATCTCGCGATACGCCAACGGAGGCTTTCCTCACCCATGGTGGCAGCAACGCAAGTCAAGATGGTCACCGGAACGATCAATGGCCAGGAGGTGACCGTCCCGGCCGGCACCAGTATCCTGGACGCCGCCCGCCTGGCGGGGATCGAAGTCCCGAACCTTTGTTTCCAACCGTTGATGCGCGCCTGGGGTTCCTGCCGCATCTGCACCGTCGAGACGCTCGGCCGCCGCGGCGGTCTCGTCGAGTCGTGCGCGGCCCAGTTCACCGAGGGCATCGAGGTCCTCACCCACTCGGAGCCGGCTCTCGAGGCGCGCCAGTACATCCTCCAGATGTACCTGATCGACCACGCGCTCGACTGCCCGACGTGCGACAAGTCCGGCGAGTGCTACCTGCAGGACAACACCTACCTGCACAACATCAACGCCAACCCCTACCGCCGTCCAAAACTCGCGCAGCCGTATGAGCACTTCAGCGCCACCATCGACTACAAGTGGGACCGCTGCATCATGTGCAACCGCTGCACGCGCGTCTGTGACGAGATCATCGGCGTCACCGCGATCGAGTCGGCCAACCGCAGCCTCGAGGCGACGATCGCCCCGGCGTTCGGCCAGGACATGATCCAGGAAGGCACCTGCGTCAACTGCGGCATGTGCATCGCGGTTTGCCCGGTCGGCGCCCTCACGGACCGTCACTTCGGCCACCACCCGTGGGAGCTCGACACCACCGAGACGATCTGCGGCTTCTGCGACGTGGGATGCACGCTCAACATCGAGTCCAACAAGGGCGTCGTCCGCCGCACCACGCACCTTTGGGAGCGCGGCGTCAACCACGGCTACACCTGCGACCGCGGCCGCTGGGGCCACGAGCAGATCCAGTCGCCGGATCGCCTCTTCTACCCACGCTCGCGTGACGAGTCGGGGCGCGCCTACGAGATCTCGTGGGCACGAGGCGATCGACCTCGTGGCAGAGGGCCTGGCCCACTACCAGGGCGATGCCTTCGCGGCGCTGGCCTCCGGCGAGAACACGAACGAGGAGGCCTACGTCCTCCAGCAGTTCGCGCGCGCCGTCATGGGCTCCAACACCGTCAACCGGCTGATGAGCCCGAACCAGGCCGCCGTCGAGCGGGTGACCCGCCAGGCGCTGGGCTACGACGTCTCGCACACGAACAACATGCAGGAGCTCTTCAGCGCCGCCGAGAACATCCTCGTCGTCGGCCCGTCGATCTTCGAGCACGCGCCGATCGCGTCGTACTGGATCAACCACTCCCGCATCTACCGCGAGACAAACACGATCGTCGTCAGCACGGAGCATTACCCGCTCTGCGACCGCGCCGCGATCTGGCTGAAGCCGAACCCGAACACGACGTCGCTCGTGCTCCAGGCGATGGCATCGGAGATCCAGCGCCTCGGTCTCGCGGTCGAGAAGACGAACAGCGCCCCGGTGGACATGTCGACGATCGAAAGCCGCACCGGCGTGCCGGCGTCGCAGATCACCGAAGCGGCGATCATCTTCGTCAACGGGATCGAGAATCGCGGTGCGAATCGCGGGCCGGGAGTCCATGCCGCCGCCATCTTCCAGACGGTCTCGCATGACACCGAGCCGGATCACATCGTCCCATTCCGCATCCAGAACCACGACCAGGGCGCGTACGACGACGCGGCCGAGATCGCGGCGGCGTGCACGAACCTGTCCGTGATGACCGGCAATATCGGTCGGGTCGGTGGCGGCGTCGCGTCCTTCCGTGGCGCGGCCAACTTCCAGGGTACGACCGACATGGGCCTGATCCCCGATACGCTGCCTGGCGGCTTCGCCGTCACGGATGCGTCGGCTCGCGGCCAACTCGAGAGCTTGTGGCTGGGTCGCTGGGCCGACAAGGCGACGACCTCCAACGGCTTCGTGCCGGTCCGGTCGCTGCCCGACCAGCCGGGCGTGAACTACGACGGTCTGGTCGAGGCGATCACGAGCGGACGCATCAAGGCGATGTGGGTCGAGGGCGGCTTCGCCACGCGCAAGATCGTGGCGCACAAGGCGCTGTTTGATGCGATGAAGAGTCTCGAGCTGCTGATCGTCGTCGACGCATACGACTCGCCGCTGACCTCGATCGCGCATGTGGTGCTCCCGCTTGCGTTGAACCTCGAGAAGGACGGGACGTTCACCAACTTCGACCGCACGGTCCAGCGCGTTCGCGCCGCCGTTCCGTCCATGGGCGAGGCGAAGAACGTCATCCAGATCCTCAGCGCGGTCGCGCAGCGGATGGGCTACAACCTCGAAGACGCGCACCCGAGCCGCGTGATGCAGGAGATCTCGAAGGTCGTCCCGGGCTATGCCGGTGTCACCTACGCCCGCCTCGAGCGCGGTGGCATCTCCACGCCGGTCACCTCGCTCTCCGAGCAGGGCGCGACCATCCTGACCGCAAACACCGATTCGATTCGCCCCTTGCAGCCGACCATGCTGACGCTGCCGGTGGTGTCGTCCGCCGACTAGAAGAGAAGGGTCTTTCCTCCATGCTGGACGAAGTCAAGGGTTTCTCCGTCACGCTCAAGCGTTTTTTCAAGCCGAGCCTGACCACCGAATATCCCGAAGAGAAGCGAGCGATGATGTCGCGCTTCCGCGGCCTGCCTGCGCTGCGCGCTGATCCGGAGACGGGCGAGGCGCTGTGCGTTGCCTGCGGGCTCTGCGCGCGCATCTGCCCGACGAGCTGCCTCGAGATGCACGTCATTCCTTCCGAGGAAGGCGACCGCGAGCTTGGCGAGTTCATCCTGAAGTCCGGGCGCTGCCTGTTCTGCGGTCTCTGCGCCCAGGTCTGCCCGGTCGACGCGATCACCATGAGCCAGGAATACGAGCTGGCCGTGCTGGAGCGCGAGGGCCTCATCTACACGAAGACCGAGCTGGCCCATTTTGGTGCGCAGTCGGAGACGTGGTGGGAGGCGGGTCTGCCGGGTCATCACCAGACCAACGCGCCGAACTACTTCGATCCCTATCGCGCCTACTCTACCGACCTCCCCGACTTCACCTAGTCGACGGCGGCAATACGTATGCGAGCACGGACCCGGCACGGAACACCTCCCTGCCGGGTCTTGCGCGTCTTAGGAAGGACCCATCATGGCACCTGTCTTCCCGATGTATCTCGCCGGCTACTGGAAAGAGAACGGCCACAAGCTGACGGTCACCAACCCGTACGATGATTCCGAAGTCGGCACGACCTTCCTCGCCCAGCCGAAGGATCTCGAGGTGGCGGTCACCTCGGCACAGGAAGTGACACGAGAGCTGAAGAACGCGCCGACCTGGCAGCGCGCGCAGTGGCTGAGCGATCTCGCCACGGCGCTCGAAAGCCAGCGCGACCTCATCATCCGCACCATGGCGCAGGAGGCGGGCAAACCGATCAACGACGCGACCACGGAGTTCAATCGTGGCGTGTTTACGCTTCAGTACGCCGCCGAGGAGGCGAAGCGCGTCGGTGGAGAGGTGATTCCGCTTGACCTGATGGCGTCGTCCGCCGGCCGGACGGGGATCGTGCGCCGGTTCCCGATCGGTCCGGTCGCCGGCATCACGCCGTTCAACTTCCCGCTCAACCTCGCCCTGCATAAAGTTGCGCCGGCGATCGCGGCGGGAAACCCGATCGTGCTCAAGCCCGCATCGAAGACGCCGCTGACAATGCTGCTCGTTGCCCATGAGATCGACAAAATCGGCATGCCAAAGGGCGCGGTGAGTGTGCTGCCGATGGACCGCGAGACCGGCGACGCGATGGTGGAAGACGACCGCTTTAAGATGCTCTCGTTCACCGGCTCACCGGCCGTCGGATGGCGCATGAAGGCGCGCGCCGGGAAGAAGAAGGTCACCCTGGAGCTCGGTGGCAACGCCGGCGTCTACATCGATGAGGACGCCGACGTCGAGTTCGCCGTGTCGCGCATCCGCACCGGCGGCTTCTCGTACGCGGGGCAGACATGTATCTCGGTCCAACGCGTATTTGTTCATCAGGACCGCTATGAAGAAGCGCGCGATGCGATCATCGAGGCCGTCGGTTCACTGAAGACCGGCGATCCGCTGGAATCGGGTACCGAGCTCGGGCCGATGATCGGCGTGAAAGAGGCCAGGAGAGCCGAGGAGTGGATCAGGCAGGCGGCGCAGGACGGAGCCAAGGTGCTCACCGGTGGCGACCGGGACGGCGCGTTCCTGCAGCCAACGGTCGTCGAGGGCGCGCCGCGCTCGAGCCGCGTGTGTGCCGAGGAAGCGTTCGCGCCGGTCGTCGCGATCTTCCCGGTCGAGAGCTTCGCGGCTGGCATCAACCAGCTCAACGACTCGGACTATGGCCTCCAGGCTGGCGTCTTCACCAACTCGCTTGAGCACGCGCTGGCCGCCTTCGAGGAGCTGGAAGTCGGCGGGGTCATCATCAACGACATCCCCTCCTATCGCATCGACCATATGCCCTATGGTGGCGTCAAGGACTCCGGGCTTGGACGCGAAGGCCTGCGCTGGGCGATCGAGGACATGACCGAGCCGAAGCTGATGGTGCTCAACCGTCTCGAGAGCCAGAAGGTGTCGTTCCGGTAATCCCCGAGAGTTCAACGAGCGCCGGGCGGGTACCGAACCTGCCCGGCGCTCTGCGTTAATCGATCAGGTCGCGGAGCGCTGCAAGGTTCTTCCGGTCCAGCTCGCCCTCGGGGTCCTTCTCCGTTTCGAGGATCGCCGGCAGCCCGCATAGTCGCGCGTCGTTGACGATGGCGCGAAAGCCTTCGAGACCGATCAGGCCTTCACCAATCTGGTCGTGCCGATCCTTGTTCGACCCGAGCGGCTGCTTCGAATCGTTCAGGTGAAGCACTTTCAGGCGCTCCAACCCGATCGTCTCGTCGAACTCGTCGATCACGGCCCTGGTGCTGTCGACCGTACCGAGGTCGTAACCAGCCGCGAAGATGTGGCATGTGTCGAGACAGACGCCGACCCGGTCCTTGTCCTCCACGAGATCGATGATCGCGGCCAGCTCCTCGAACGACCGGCCAAGGGTCGTCCCCTGTCCCGCCGTGGTCTCCAGGCACGTGATCGTCGGGTTATCTGGTAATCGATCGTGCAGCACGTTGAGGGACTCGGCGAACTTGCGAATCCCCTCGTCCACCCCACTGCCCGTATGCGCCCCGGGATGGGTGACGAGGTGCGGGATACCTAACGTCGCGCATCGCTCGAGCTCGTCCTGGAAGGCGTCCATCGACTTCGCGTGGATGTCCTCCTTCGGAGACGCGAGATTGATCAGGTAGGAATCGTGGACGACGAGATGGCGGATGCCCGTCCGCTGGCACTCCGCCTTAAAGCGTTCCACGACCGCCGGATCGAGCGGCTTCGCGTTCCATTGCCGCTCGTTCTTCGCGAAAATCTGGCACGATGTCGCGCCCGACATCAGCGGCCCGCTGCAGCGCCTTGTCAACGCCGCCGGACGCCGAGGCATGGGTTCCGAATTCCAACGTCATCGCTGCGCACCCTCGATCAATGCCTCGAGCTTGGCAGCATTGTGCCCGATGAGCACATGGCCGTCCGCAATCACGATCGGCCGCCGCAGTAGTCGCGGTTCCTCGACCATCAGATCGATGATCTGGTCGTCGCTCAGGTGCCGGTTGGCGAGATCGTGCTCCTTGTACGGCGTGCTGCGCGTCGAGATCACGTCCGCTACCGTCAGGTTGTGAGCCTCCAGAAGCTCGCGAAGCTCGGAGGCCGTGAAGCGGTCCTTGAAGTATTCCCGGCGGTCGTACTCGACGCCGCTTTCCTTCAGCATCTGGTCGGTCTTCCGGCATGACGTACAGGAGTTGTAGAGATACGCGGTGATGGCCACAGACTGGTCCTTTCCTCCGGGTAATGGACGAACTCTCGCGGCATTGTAGTCTGCCTGAGGACTCCGGGCGGCACCGTGCTAGACTCTGTCAGACGATTTGCCTGCCGGTCCACCCGGCGCGCGAGCACCACCGGAGACCGTTCGCTTGCCCCAGGCGCCCACCGACAACCAGGCGGATAGCGAGCCATCACGCCCGACGTGAGCGTGGTCGTTCCCGTATACAACGAGTCGTCCCGCATGGCCCTGTCGCTCGAGCGGATCTGGACGTATTTCCGCGGCGTCGCGGCACGTCCGGAAATCATCATCGTCGACGACGGGAGCGCGGACGACACGCTCCGTCTGGCGCGCGAGTTCGCCCATACGCATCCGCAGGTAATCGTGCTGGCCGAACCGCACCGGGGCAAAGCCTCCGCCGTCCTCGCCGGCCTGGAACGCGCGACGGGTCAGGTCGCCGGCTTTATGGACGTCGATCTCGCGACGCCTTTGGAAGCGTGGGAGTTGTGCCGCAGCGCGATCGATGACGGTGCCGGCGTCGCGATTGCCTCGCGTGAAGGCGCTGGTGCGGCACGCGTCGACGAGCCGTGGTACCGGCACGCCATGGGCCGTATCTTCAACCTGCTCGTGCAGGTGCTGCTCTTGCCGGGCATCCACGATTCCCAGTGCGGCTTCAAGTTTTTCCGCCGCGACGCGCTGGATGTCGTGATGCCGCGCACGCAGCTCTATCGAAACGCCGGCGAGGTCCGCATGCCCCGCGTCACGGCCTTCGATGTCGAGCTCCTGTTCATCGCTCGCAAGCACGGGTTCCCAATCGCCGTGATCCCCGTCACCTGGCACTACGGCGATCAGAGCAAGGTCAACCCGATCACCGATACGCTGCAAAACCTGCGCGACGTTCTGATGGTGCGGCTGAACGGGTGGATGGGGCGCTACGCATGACGGCCGAAAGTGCCCCGCCGGGCCTGCCAGTTCTCGCGACGTACCTGCACCTGCCAAACCGGGACGCGTTCCGCCCGGCGTTCAGTGACGACCCAACCATCCGCGTGATGGAGGCGGCGCACGCGCTCGTGCCCTTCTACCGATTCCTCTACAGCACTGTCGGCAGTGGCTTCTGCTGGGTTGATCGACTTCGCTGGACGGATGAGCGTCTGCGATGCGCACCTCTCCCGCCCGGAGGTCACCCTGCTGGTGCTGTACCTCGACGGAACGCCGGCCGGGTATGCAGAGCTGGTCCACGGAAGCGCTGAAGAAGGCACAGAGGTCGCCTATTTCGGCATCTTCCCGCAGTTCCACGGCAGGGGCCTCGGGAAGCACCTGCTTTCGGTCGCGGTTCAGCGCGCCTTCGACGACGGCGCGACGCGCGTTTGGCTCAGCACCCGCACCACCGACGGGCCCTACGCCATCGCGAACTACGAGGCGCGCGGGTTCCGCCTCTTCCGGACCGAATGGGAGCCAGCGCCCGTGCACCCCGACGAGACGTCCTAACGTCGCGAGAACTGCCGTTCGAGCTCCAGTTGCGACATGTGCAGCATGGTTGGACGACCGTGTCCGCAGGCGCGTGGATGCTGGCAACGCTCCAGTTGTGCGACAAGCTCCCGCATCTCGGGCAGGGAGAGTTGCTGACCGGCCCGGATCGCCGTATGGCACGACGCGCTGATGGCGACGGAGTCCATCCAGGTCGTGCCTGAGCCACCATCCGACAACTCCTGCAGCATTTCGTGGATGCGTTCCGCCACGTCGACGCCCCGGACCAGCGCCGGCACCGATCGCACAATGATCGACGTATCGCCGAAGCGCTCCACCGCGAAGCCGATCGCGTTGAGCTCCTCAGCCGACTTCTCGAAGACCGCCAACTCGTCGGGGGGCAGCTCGATAACGAGCGGATCAAGCATCGGCTGGACGTCGACGGCGTTCGCCTGCATTTGCGCGAGGATCTTCTCGTACATCACGCGTTCATGCGCGGCATGCTGGTCGATCAGGAACATGCCCTGCGGACCCTCGGCGATGATGTAGGTCGCGCCGATCTGCCCGAGCACCCGCAAGACGGGAATGCCGGAAGGGTTCGCTGGCGTCTCCGGTTCAGGGGGGCGTTCTTCTTCCTGCTCTCGTCTGCGTGCGGCTGTCGAGCCGCTGGTCATGATCGATCGGAATCGGCTCATAGCCACTGCGAAACGAGATCTGGTTCGGCGTCATCGTCGCCCGCGGCGCCGGCTCGAACGTGACCTGCGGCAGCACGTCGTTGTCCTGCTGCGTCAGGGCGTGGTGCGCCGCGCGCTGGACCGCACGCGCGACAGCGCGCTCGTCGGCGAACTTCACCTCGGCCTTGGTGGGATGGACGTTCACGTCCACTTTTGCCGGGTCGAGCTCGATCCTGACCATGCCAAGCGGATGCCGCCCGACCATCAGCAGGCTGTGGAACGCATCCTCCAGCGCATAGGTCAGAGCGCGATGCTGGATCAGCCGACCGTTGACGAAGAAATACAGACTTTGCCGATGCGACCGGCTGACGCGAGGAGAGCTGATCCAGCCACTCACCTCGATCTCCGGAACGCGCATGTCCGGCGGCAACTCGGTCAGCGCCAGGATCTCGTCGACCAGCTCCGTGCCGAACACCCCGATCGCCGCCGTGCCGTCGTCGCCGGTTCCGTCCGTCCGGATCGCGCGCCGGCCGTCGACCGTCAGCGACCACTGGATGTCGCTGCGGTGACAGGCGTAGGCGGAGATGAGGCGGGAAACATAGGTCCCCTCGGTCGACGGCTGGCGCAGGAACTTGCGGCGTGCGGGGACGTTTCCGAAGAGGTCACGAACGGTCACCGTGGTGCCACGCGGGGCTGCTTCTACCCGGGCCTCGCCCACGCGCCCGTACTGGATCGCGATGCTGCCGCCGCCGCTGGCGCTTGCCGAGCGGATCGTGACGTCTGCCACCGACGAGATGCTCGGCAGGGCCTCTCCGCGAAATCCCAGCGTGTGCAGCGTCTCGAGATCGTCGAACGAGGCGAGTTTGGACGTCGCGTGACGCTGGATCGCCAGGGGCAGCTCGTCCCGCGACATCCCGACGCCGTTGTCCGACACGCGAATGAGCCGATTGCCGCCCTCCTCGATCTCGACCGAGATGCGGGTCGCGCCGGCGTCGATCGCGTTTTCGATCAACTCCTTGACGACCGAGACGGGCCGTTCAACGACCTCGCCGGCGGCGATCTTCCCGATGGTTTCTTCTGTGAGGAGATGGATGGGCATGCTTATTCCGGGAACGCGAGCTCGAACGTTGCGTCCCAAGGATACGTCAGGTCCTCGACGGCAATCCCGTCTCGCGGGAGCAGGTCACCGAGCGTCTCGTGAGAGACCGGCATGCCGCGCTTGTGCGAGGAAACGAACGGGCTCGGATGCTCAAAGAAGCGCCACGGCGCGCCAACGGCCCGGCTGATGCCGACCCTCGGCCCGGCATGCACGGTCTGCTCCTTCTCGCCGTGATGAATGCTGAACACGTCTGAGACGATCGCGTCGGTCCCGATGTCCTCTGGCCGGATGCCCATCGCCTGCCCGAGACTGCCGGGCCCCTTGCCCAACTGCCGGAACGCGACGCCGCCACGACGTGCCTCCATGGCGTCGATGCCTTCGAGCGGCTCGATCGCACGGAGCAGCACTCCTCCGGCCGCGTCGTCCTCGTGGGCGACGAGGTTCATCATGTCGTGGATGCCGTATGAGACGTAGGTGTAGACGTGCCCCTGCGGCCCGCCCATCACTTCGCGCGCGATCTTGCGGCGGCTGGCGTGCGAGGCCGGATCACCCGGCCCCGCGTACGCCTCTGTCTCAACAATCCGGCCCGACACCACGACATCGTCCCGCTCGACGCGCAGGACGCACCCGATGAGGTCGTATGCGACGATCACCGGGTGCCGCGCAAACCAGGATCGGTCCGTAATGCGAGGGTTACGCATTCCCTAGCGACTCCAAACGTGCCTTGATCACGTCTGCCTGCTCAGTCGCCCGCGCCAGGCGATCTCGCTGCACCT
The DNA here is from genome assembly GCA_963741805.1 of uncultured Chloroflexia bacterium. Classification (GTDB taxonomy): domain Bacteria; phylum Chloroflexota; class Chloroflexia; order Thermomicrobiales; family UBA6265; genus UBA6265. The sequence goes on along the minus strand of CAVUJR010000002.1, from coordinate 206,871 downwards.
GCACGACGTTCTCCGGGGCACGCGAGACGAACGACTCGTTCGAGAGCTGCTTCTCGGCCCGCTCCTTCTCGGCGAGGGCATCATCCAGCTCCTTTTCGAGCCGGGACCGCTCGGCATCCAGATCGACCATGTCGGCGAGCGGCAACGAGGCCACCACGTCGCCGGCAATCGCCGTCATCGTGTTCGAACCGGTCGACGCCGCGCCGTCGTGGAACCGCAGCTGATCGTCCGCAATACGCGCCAGGAACGCGATCTCGCGGCGTGCCGACCGAAACGCCTCGGTCAGGTCCCCGGCGTAGATATCCGCGCTGATCCACCGCGCCGGCTCGACACCGGCGTCCGAGCGGACATTGCGAATCGAGCGGACCAACTCCATCAGCGCGCCGAACGCCTCTTCGGCCTGGGTGTCGCGCTCGCCAGCCTCCGGCCAAGGCGCGATCATGACGCTCTCACCACTGTGCGGCACCTGCTGCCACAGCGTCTCCGTGATGAACGGCATGAACGGGTGCAGCAGCTTCAGGCTTCGCTCGATGGTGTACGCAAGCACCTGGGCGACGATCGGCGATTCATCCGATTCCTTCCGGACCTTCGACGCCTCGATGTACCAGTCGCAGAGCTCGCTCCAGATGAAGTCGTTGACTTGGCGCCCCGCCTCCCCGTAGAGGTGGCTCTCCATCAGGCGCGTTGACGACGCCGTCACCTGGTCGAGCCGGCTCAGGATCCAGCGATCCGCGAGCTGCAGGTCGCCGGTCGGTCGCGCCGGACCGTCCTCGTCCATCTGGACCTGATGATCGGAGATGGTGCGGAGCGCGAAGCGGGTCGCGTTCCAGAGTTTGTTGCCAAAGTTCCGGCTCCCCTCAACCTTCTGCAGGCTCAACCGGCTGTCGTTGCCCGGCGACGCCTGTGTCACGAGCGTGTAGCGCAACGCATCCGCGCCGAACTCATCCGTGACCTCGATCGGGTCGATGACGTTGCCCTTCGTCTTCGACATCTTTGCGCCCTCGATGTCGCGGACGATGCCGTGCAGGTACACCGTGTGGAACGGCACTTCGCCCATCATCTCGATGCCCATGAAGACCATGCGGGCGACCCAGACGAAGAGGATCTCGTAGCCCGTCTCCATCACGGAGCCCGGGTAGAAGCGCTTCAGGTCCTCCGTGTGGTCCGGCCAGCCGAGGGTCGAGAACGGCCACAGGCCCGAGCTGAACCAGGTGTCGAGCACATCCGGGTCCTGGCGAACCGGCGCGCCGCACTCCGGGCAGACGTCCATCGTCTCTTCTGTCGTCGCGTTGACGTGCCCGTTCTCGCAGTACCAGATCGGGATGCGATGACCCCACCAGAGCTGGCGCGAGATCGTCCAGTCGTGGATGTTCTCCAGCCAATTGTCGTAGACACCCTTGAAGCGCTCCGGCACGAAGGTGATCCGGCCATCCTGGGCGGCGTCATATGCCGGCTGGGCGAGCTCCTTCATGCGCACGAACCACTGCTCGCTGACCATCGGCTCGATAATCGTGTCGCAGCGGTCGCAGTGCCCGACGCTGTGTGTGTGCGGCTCGATCTTGACCAGCAGGCCAAGCTCCTCAAAGCGCTGGACGACCGCCTTGCGCGCCGCCTCGCGGGTCATCCCCTGGAACTCGCCTCCATGCTCGTTGATCGACGCGTCCTGGTTCATGACGTTGATCGACGGCAGGTTGTGTCGCTGGCCAATTTCGAAGTCGTTCGGGTCGTGCGCCGGAGTGACCTTCACCGCGCCAGTGCCGAACGCCTTGTCGACATGCGTCGTCCGCCACGACAGGAATCAGGCGATCGACGATTGGTAGCCGCACCTGCTGGCCGATCAAATGCGCATAGCGCTCATCGTCCGGGCTGACGGCCACGCCGGTGTCGCCAAGCATCGTCTCGGGACGCGTCGTCGCAACCACGAGTCGCTCGTCCGAGCCCTCCACCGGGTATGCGAGGTACCAGAGGCTCGACGTCTCGTCCTTGTACTTCACCTCGAGGTCGGAGATCGCCGTGTTACACCGCGGGCACCAGGAGATGATCCGCTCCCCGCGGTAGATCAGCCCCTTGTCGAAGAGGTGCTTGAAGGTATGGCGGACGGCCCTCGCCGGGCCCTCGTCCATCGTGAACGCGAACCGCGTCCAGTCGGCCGAGGCGCCGAGCAGCTTCATCTGCTCGCGGATGCGCGGCCGGTACTCGTCCATGAACTGCCAGACGCGCTCGAGGAACTTGTCGCGGCCGAGATCGTGGCGCGTCAGGCCCTCCTTCGCCAGTTCCTTCTCAACGACCCACTGCCCGGCGATACCTGCATGGTCGGCGCCCGGGATCCACAGCGTCGGGTCGCCCTTCATGCGGTGCCAGCGCACCATGATGTCTTCCAGCGCAACGAACAGCGCGTGCCCGACGTGCAGCACGCCCGTCACGTTCGGCGGCGGCATCACGACCACGAACGGGTCGCGACCCTCCGTCTTGTCCTTGTCGTTGGGCTGGAAGTAGCCATGGTGGTCCCACCAGTCGTAGAGGTTGTGCTCCACGGCCTTCGGGTCATAGGCCTTGGCCAGCTCGGCCGGCCGGGTGTTCGTGGATTCCATGCTTGCGTCCTTATGCGTGTCAGTTACCCAAACGGAATCGGGGTACAAAAAAACCGCCCCGACATCATGCCAGGACGGGTCTCCCCGCGGTACCACCTCGCTTCGACGCGTAACGCGCCGCTCTCACACGCGATAACGGGCGGACCCGCCGCGCGCTACGCACCATTTCCAGGCTTCACGTGCGGTCCTCACGGGCGACATTCAGCGTCCACTGCCCTGCCGCGGCTTCCAGTCCCTGGCCATCGGCTCCCTGACGGGGTGCACACCTACTCCTCCCGCTCAACGGAGGTCCCCTGAGTATACGTCATCTCCCGCCTGTTACCGCACGGGCTGATTGGGCGGATCACCTCGCGATCGTTCTACGCGTCGCCTTCCCGGTCCATATCGGGCGACGTGATGTACAGCGCCGTCGCCGGGGAAAGTGCGATCCGCCCATAGGCCTGCACCTGGTCGAGGATGTCGCTGATGATCTGGCTCTGCGTATGCCCCATGACGTTGTACCCTCGCCGACCGTCGAAAAAGTACGTCATTGCCATCCAGACGCAGTTCTCGGTTGTGGATTTCTCCGTCACCCCAGGCAGGACGAAGCCAGGTAAAGGCGCGCTCTTTGGGCGTACACCATAGACGAAGTCCCGGGCCTGCTCCAGCGGAACGAGGAGGCGAACCTCACCGTCCGGCGCCTCCACCGCCGCCTCGTACCCCTCCTTCCTGAACTCCGACGCCACCTGCTCCATCGCGGGCTTCACCGTCGCATCGATGAAGCGCTCAACCGCCGCCTCGTCCGGAGGACGAATAAGCTGCCCCAGGCGCTGTCGCCAGGGGACCGCCCCGACACCGATGAACCGGGGTGCTCCCTGCTGCTGGCCAAGCAGCACGCGTCCTGCCTGATCCGCCGCGAGTCCTTTGGCTAGACCAACCACCAGCGCGAGGATGACGAAGATGAACGGCAACGCACTTGCTGTCATCGCCGTCTGCAACGCCGTAAGCCCGCCTGCCACAAGCAGGACTGCCGCGATCGCAGCGAGTAGAAAACACCAGAACACGCGCTGGATCGGCGGCGTCTCCTCGGCGCCCCCGGACGCGATCGTGTCAAGCACCAGCGAACCGGAATCAGCTGACGTGATGAAGAACACGGCAATGAGGATGATGGCGATCACGGAGGTGACCAGCGAAAGCGGGAAGTAGCCCAGGAACTCGAAGAGCGCCGTATCGATATCGGCAGCGACGGCCGCGGCGAGCGCGCCGTTCGCCTCGTGACTGTCAATCCAGAAGCCCGTATTACCGAAGACCGTCATCCAAATGGCCGTCAATGCCGTCGGCACCAGCAGGACGCCAAACACGAACTCCCGGATCGTGCGTCCTCTCGAAATCCGCGCGATGAACATCCCGACGAAGGGCGACCAGGATATCCACCATGCCCAATAGAACAGGGTCCATTCCTCAAACCAGTTACGGGTCGATTGGCTCGTTTCGTATGCGAAGGTCTCGAGCGTTCTCGGGAATAGTTCAGAAAGGTACATCGCCGTGTTCTGGAGCAGGGCTCGCACGAGGTAGATCGTCGGACCCATCACGAGCACGAAGAGCAGCAACACAAGCGCGGTCAGGAGATTGATCTCACTAAGCCGGCGAACGCCCTTGTCGAGCCCGGCTACGACAGAAACCGACGCGACCGCCATGACCAGGAAGATGATGACCACCTGGACGACAAGGGATTTCGGAACGCCGAAGACATAGTTGAGGCCGGAGTTCATCTGCATGACGCCAAGCCCGAGCGATGTCGCGATGCCGAACATGGTGCCCACGATGGCGAACGTATCGACGGCATGGCCGATCGGGCCGTTGATCCGCTCCTTGAACAAGGGGTACAGGCCCGAACGTATGGTCAATGGCAGGTTGTACCGGTACCCGAAGTATCCGAGCGCAAGTCCGACGGTCGCAAAGATGCCCCAGGCGGTGATGCCCCAGTGGAACAGCGTGCTCACCATCGCCTCTTTCTGCGCCGCGATCGTCCCGCCCTCCCCGACCGGAGGATTGGCATAGTGGGACATCGGTTCGGCCACGCCGAAGAACATGAGCCCGACGCCGATCCCTGCCGCGAAGAGCATTGCGCTCCAGGCGCTGAAGGAGAACGCCGGCTCGGAATCATCGGGACCAAGTCGGATCGTTCCGTAGCGGCTCAACGCGAAGTACAGAGCCGCGAGGAGGAAGATCGCTACCGCGATGACGTAGAGCCACCCGAACGTTTGGAGCATCCATGTCTGCACCTCGCCGAACAGGTTAGCCGCATGATCTGGCCAGAAGCCGCCATAGACGAGCAATATCCCGACGACCAGCAGCGATGCGATCGTCACCGGCGGATTCAGCACGATTCCCTTTTTCATGAGTTCTCCCCAGCTGCCTGCCCTGGTACGCCGCGACATCCGGCAGTGGCAGCAACCATCGTGCCGAGGTAACGTCCGAGCCCACCTGGGCCCTCTCCTCCCTTATCCCATGGGAGTGTCCGGACATAGGCAAAAGTGATACAATGACATGATGCGATCAGATGTTCGCCTTTTCGGCGTTCCTGATCTCCAGTCCCACATTCACCGGTCACAACCGGCCTCCGCATGGCGCGCCGGACCACCGTAGTGCCCGAGGTCATCGAATGCCCCAATACGACCACATCCGCATCCAAGGCGCCCGCGAACACAACCTCAAGAACATCAATGTCGACATCCCGCGCGACAGCCTTGTCGTCATCACCGGTCTCTCCGGCTCCGGGAAGTCCTCGCTCGCCTTTGACACCATCTTCGCCGAGGGCCAGCGCCGCTACGTCGAGTCGCTCTCCGCCTACGCCCGCCAGTTCCTGGGGCAGATGGAAAAGCCGGATCTCGACCACATCGAGGGCCTCTCGCCGGCGATCTCGATCGACCAGAAGGGCACCAGCCGCAACCCGCGCTCGACCGTCGGCACGGTGACCGAGATCTTCGACTACATGCGCCTCCTCTGGGCTCGCATCGGTCACCCGCACTGCCCGAACTGCGGCCGCCCGATCGAGCAGCAGTCGCCACAGCAGATGGCCGACATCATCCTCGGCATGGACGACGGCACCCGCCTGATGATCCTCGGTCCGGTGATCCGCGACCGCAAGGGCGAGCACCTCGCCGTGCTGGAAGAGATTCGCCGCCAGGGCTTCGTGCGCGTGCGCGTCGATGGCGAGATCCACGAAACCGAAGAAACGATCAAGCTCGCGAAGACGAAGAAGCACACGATCGAGGTCGTGGTCGATCGACTGGTCATCCGCCATCCGGATGATCTCGAGGAAGGTGAGCAGCACCCCGACCGAGTTCGCCTCATCGACTCGCTGGAGGTGGCGCTGCGCATGTCGAGCGGCATCGCGATCGCGCAGATCATCGATGGCGAGGAAGTCACCTTCTCCGAGCAATTCGCCTGCCCGCACTGCGGCATCAGCTTCGGCGAGTTGGAACCGCGCAACTTCTCGTTCAACGCGCCCCACGGCGCCTGCCCGGAGTGCATGGGCATCGGCACGACCATGGAGCTCGACCCCGAGCTGATCATGCCGAACCGCAACCTTTCCATCGCGCAGGGGGCCATTGTCCCGTGGATGCGCACCGGCATGGAGAACAGCAAGTGGTACTCCGCCCTGCTGATCGGCGTCGCAGACCGGTTCGGCTTCTCGCTCGATACGCCGATCCGAGAGATGGACCCGAAGCACCTCGATCTGGTCCTGTACGGCACCAGCGGCGAGAAGGTGCAGGTCAAGTACTCGCCCCGTTCCGGACGCGTTCGCACGTACGACGTCGCCTTCGAGGGCGTCATCCCGAACCTGCGCCGCCGGTACAGCCAGACGGATTCCGACTATGTCCGTGAGGACCTCGAGCGCTTCATGAGCACCCGGCCGTGCAATGTCTGCCACGGCGCAGCGCCTGAAGCCCGAGATCCTTGCCGTCACGGTGAACGGCAAGTCGATCATCGACGTCACCCGGCTTCCGGTGCACGAGGCGCACGTATGGTTCGAGGGCCTCGCCATCGACCCGGCGGACCACCCGGACGCCCCGCTGACCGCGCGGGAGTACCTGATCGCGCGGCAGATCCTGAAGGAGATCCGCGAGCGGCTCGGCTTCCTCGTGGATGTCGGGCTCGACTACCTGACGCTGGAGCGCTCGGCGAACACGCTCTCGGGTGGTGAAGCGCAGCGCATCCGGCTCGCGACCCAGATCGGCTCCAGCCTGATGGGCGTCCTCTACATCCTCGACGAGCCCAGCATCGGGCTCCACCAGCGCGACAACGCGCGGCTGATCAAGACGCTCGAGCGCCTGCGCGACATCGGCAACACCCTGATCGTTGTCGAGCATGACGAGGACACCATGCGTGCCGCCGACTGGATCGTCGACATCGGCCCGGGCGCCGGCGAGCACGGCGGGTACGTCGTCGCCGAGGGTCCGATCGACAAGATCATTGCGACCGACCGGGCTCGATCACCGGGCGACTTCCTCAGCGGCCGGCGCGAGATTCCGATACCGGAGAAGCGCCGCGACGGGAATGGCAAGAAGCTGACGCTCGTCAAGGCGCGCGCGAGAACAACCTGAAGAACGTGACGGTCGACTTCCCGCTCGGCACCTTCATCTGCGTGACGGGCGTCTCCGGCTCCGGCAAGAGCTCGCTTATCACCGACACGCTGCACCAGCAAGCTCGCGCAGGAGCTCCATCGCGCACGTCAGAAGCCGGGCTCCCACGACGCCCTCGAGGGGCTCAAGACACCTGGACAAGGTGATCGAGATCGACCAGAGCCCGATCGGCCGCACGCCGCGCTCGAACCCGGCGACCTACACGGGCGTCTTCACGCCGATCCGCGAGCTGTTCGCGTCGATGCCGGAGGCGAAGACCCGCGGCTACAAGGCCGGCCGCTTCTCCTTCAACGTCAAGGGCGGTCGCTGCGAGGCCTGCAAGGGCGAAGGCATCATCCAGATCGAGATGAACTTCCTGCCGGACGTCTTCGTCCCCTGCGAGGTCTGCCACGGCGCGCGCTACAACCGCGAGGCGCTGGAGATCCTGTACAAGGGCAAGTCGATCGCCGATGTGCTCGACATGACCGTCGAAGAGGCGCTGGAGTTCTTCGAGAACATCCCGTCGATCAAGAACAAGCTCCAGACGCTGTTCGACGTCGGCCTGGGCTACGTCAAGCTCGGCCAGCCGGCGACGCAGCTCTCCGGCGGCGAAGCGCAGCGCGTGAAGCTTGCCAGCGAGCTCTCGCGCCGCTCGACCGGGAAGACGATGTACATCCTGGACGAGCCGACCACTGGCCTGCACTTCGCGGACATCGAGCGCCTGCTGGAGGTCCTGCAGCGGCTGACCGACGGTGGCAACACCGTGCTGGTCATCGAGCACAACCTCGACGTCATCAAGTCGGCGGACTGGATTATCGACCTCGGTCCGGAGGGCGGCGCCGGCGGTGGGCAGATCATCGCCGAGGGCACGCCGGAGCAGGTCGCGGCGAACCCCGCCTCGTACACGGGCGAGTACCTCCGCCCGATGCTCGAGCGCCGCGCGATGGCCGCGGCGGACTGACCCGCTCTTACGAACGCACCTCCCGCGTCCGGTGATGCGGACGACGAACAGCCGCTCCGGACAGACCGGGGCGGCTGTTCCGTTCGTACTCTTTTAGCAATTCACGTTGTGCGTTCGCGGATTCCTTTGCTAGTATCTCCACAGGCAAATCCGCATACGGTTGCAACCGGTGCCTGGTGCGAAGGAGAACCGCGGCAATCCTGAACCGAGAGGAATCGGCAGGGTGAACAACGCCGTACTGGTGCTGAACCAGAACTACGAACCACTCAACATCTGCAACGTCCGGCGTGCACTCGTGCTGGTCCTCAGCGGCAAAGCTGACATCCTCCAGCAACACGACGCTGGCATCGTCACGGCCCGCGACGTTTTCCCCGCCCCGACCGTCATTCGCCTGCGGCATTTCATCCGCCGTCCGCGAGCTCGCGTCAAACTGTCACGGCGCGAGATATTCATCCGCGACCACCATACCTGCCAGTACTGTGGTATTCGCACGCACGACCTTACGATCGACCACGTCATTCCCCGCTCGCGGGGTGGACTCCATACGTGGGACAACGTCGTCGCCGCCTGCCGCGCCTGCAATCACCGTAAGGGCGGAAAGAGCGTCGCCGAAGCCCGCATGTCGCTGCGCATCCAGCCTCACGAGCCGCGCGCTGGCGCTTACTACGCCATCGAGCGCCGCCTGGACGTGCGCGTCCATACCGAGTGGCTGGAGTTCCTGCCCCAGCTCGACCCGCCGGCCCCCTGGCCGTCTACAGACGAGTCGTCTCGAATCCCCGCGTGATCTGCCCCGGCCATCCTGACGCCTGATTCCCGGCCGGTCCAGCGATCGCGCGGGGCATCTTCCCTTGTCCGAACGCGGTCACGCAGGGCACTCTTGTGCCAGCGGGAATATGACGACGAAAGGCACCCATCATGGTCGATATCAGATTCATTCGGGAGAACACCGACGAGTTCGCACGGCGCATCGCCACCAAGGGCGTCGACGTGCCCGTCCAGCGCATCATCGAGCTGGACGAGCGTCGACGGACGCTCATTACCGACGTCGAGCGCATCAAGGCCGAGCGCAACGCCGGCTCGAAGCTGGTTGGCAAGACGAAGGACCCCGATGAGCGACAAAAGCTCATCGGCGAGATGCAGGGTCTGGGAGACCAGATCGACGCGCTGGACGCCGAGCTGCGAACCGCCGAGGCCGAGCTGAACGACATCATGCTCGGCGTGCCCAACCTACCGGACGAGGACGTTCCGGTCGGTGCGGACGAGACCGCCAACGTGGTGCGGGAGACAGCCGGACCGGAGCGCGAGTTCGCCTTCACGCCGAAGCCGCACTGGGACCTCGCCGAGGAGCTCGGCATCATCGACTTCGAGCGGGGCGTGAAGATCGCCGGCACGCGCGGCTACGTGCTGCGCGGTGACGGCGCGAAGCTTCAGCGCGCCCTGATCCAGTGGATGCTGGATGTCCACACCAGCCGCCACGGCTACACCGAGATCGAGCCACCGTTCCAGGTGCTCGGCGAGATGCTCGTCGGCACCGGCCAACTGCCGAAGTTCGGCGACACCCTCTTCCATGACGCGGAAGAGGACAAGTGGCTCATCCCGACGGCCGAGGTGCCGGTCACCAACCTGTATCGTGACGAGATCCTCGACCAGGGCATGCTCCCGATCTATCACGTCGCCGCGACGCCGTGCTTCCGCCGCGAGCAGATCTCGGCCGGCCGCGACGTACGCGGCATCAAGCGCGTCTATCAGTTCTGGAAGACCGAGCTGGTCAAATTCGTCCACCCCGACGAGTCGGCGAACGAGCTGCAACGGCTGATGGACGAGGCGCTGTTCATCGTGAACCAGCTGGGGCTTAGGTACCGCATCCTTGATCTCTCGACCGGGGATATGACCTTTGGGTCGGCTCATACCTACGACATCGAGACGTGGGCGCCGGGCAGCGAGGAGTGGCTGGAGATCTCGTCATGCTCGAACATGCGGGACTTCCAGGCACGCCGCGCGAACCTCAAGTTCCGGCCCGAGGGCGGCGGGCGACCGCAGTTCCTGCATACGCTGAACGGCTCGGGTCTGGCGCTTCCTCGCGTCGTGATCGCCATCATCGAGAACTATCAGCGCGAGGACGGCACGATCGAGATCCCGGAGGTCCTCCGCCCCTACTTCGGCGGACGCGACTCAATCGGCAAGCAGGCGCCACTCGGCCCCGCATCCCACGCGACGGACGCCTGACGGTCGCTCTCATAACGGCAGAGGGCCCGGTCTCGCGAGACCGGGCCCTCTGGGCCTCTGGCGGAGAGGGCGGGATTCGAACCCGCGGAGGCTGTGACACCTCGACGGTTTTCAAGACCGTTCCAATCGTCCACTCTGGCACCTCTCCGCCGCCGATTCTACAGCATCGGCGTGCCCACTGCACCCCGCCCGCGTGACGAGTCGACGGCGGCGGCATGCATCTGCTAGACTAGCGCCGCAACTGGGGAGGTGGCCGAGCGGTTGAAGGCGCTCGCCTGCTAAGCGAGTATAGAGGCGTAAACCTCTATCGAGGGTTCGAATCCCTCCCTCTCCGCCGGTGCGAGGGCGAGCGGTTTGCACAACCGGCGCCGCACGTCTATACTCTTCCTCGCGCCGCTGAACGCGTGCCCGTAGCTCAGGGGATAGAGCGTTGGGTTGCGGACCCAAAGGCCGGAGGTTCGAATCCTCCCGGGCATACCACACGGTGAGAAGCCGCTCCATACGGGGCGGCTTCAGTGCTTAACGCGTGGCAGCAAACGCCCTCCTCCACACGCCCGGAATCCGCATGACAACCCGCGCCGGGGCTGCTATACTCTCGCGCGGAGAGGTGTCCGAGTGGTTTAAGGTGCTGCTCTCGAAAAGCAGTGTGCTGTCAAAGGCACCGCGGGTTCGAATCCCGCCCTCTCCGCCGCCACTGCGGGGCACCAAAGAACACGGAAGGGTCGCATAGTCTGGCCTAGTGCGCACGATTGGAAATCGTGTAGGGGGTAACACCTCTCGAGGGTTCGAATCCCTCCCCTTCCGCCGCATGAGAAAGCCGCCAGGGGTGATGCCCTGGCGGCTTTCTCGTTCCCGCCTGATGGCCCATTCATCACCCCGACGCGTTGAGTATCTCCTCGATCTCGGACCTATGCGGTATCGACGATTGCGCGCCGCGACGGGTCACGGCGATCGCGCCAGCGACGTTGCCGAAGCGAATCGCGTCGGCAAACGACGCTCCCTCCGCCAATCGTGCCGCGAACGCCCCGCAGAACGTATCCCCGGCGCCCGTGGTGTCGACCACGTCGACGGCGATGCCCCCTTCATGGTGGACGCCGTCAGCTCGAAACGCCGACCACTCCATCTCCGCCCAGCGTCACGATGACTCGCTCCACACCGAGCGCCAACAGTCGCTCGCCGAGCTCCTCCAGCATCCGCCGTTTCATCTGGTTCACGGAGCAACGCCCTCGCCTCGCCCCGGTTCACGATCAGCACATCGACCATCGATACCAGCTCGCGCGCTTCGACCGAGTACGGCGCCACGTTATACACGACGGGGACGTGGTTTCCTCGTGCCCATGAGAACAGCTCACGATGGCACGAGAGCGACAGCTCGTTCGCGGCCAGCACCAGACCCGGCCTCACCGCCTCGATCGCGTCCCGTGCGTGCAGAGGCTCTACCGCGGCCGTCGCGGCCGGGATGTAGGCGATACGGTTCTCGCCCGATGACTCGACCGTGATCAACGCTACCCCGGAAGAGACATCGTCGAACGTCTTCACCCGCGAGATATCGATGCCGTCGGCGCGGAGCCCGGCCTTGCGGGCGGACCCGAAACTCGTCGTTGCCCACGCCGCCCAGCATGACGGTTGACGCGCCGCTGCGGGCCGCCGCCACCGCCTGGTTCGCGCCCTTGCCACCGCCGTGCATCTCGAACGAGCGCCCGGTGATCGTCTCCCCTGCCTCTGGTGCACGGTCGACGTACGCCACAAGATCGGTATTGATCGCTCCGGCAACCAGGATCGGTCTCGCCATACCCGTTCTCCTCCTAAACGTCGCGACGCCGATCGGCCTATCCGAATCAGCAACCCGGCCATGGAGCGTCGCAGCTGTCGCCACGCGTCTCTCGCGGCCGCCAGGCTCCCGGGGTCGGCTCCCGAGGGTCCGTACTGATCCGACTCGTAGACTTGCACGATCTTCCTGACCGGCGGCCCCATCCCCGGGAGCTGCTCTGAGAAGCGGTGCGCGTACTCGCGAGGAGTCGTCGTTGGACCGCTCCGCACGCCGCCGAGCGAGCCCACCTGCTGCGCCCGCGCGAACAGCGCCTCCGCGGGACGCATGCCCCGGAAACGGAGGCTCCAGCCGAGCCAGACCAACGCCGGAACCGCCATCACGGCCACGGTCACGATCGCCGCCGGCAACACCCACGCGGGGATGCCGCTACGCTCAGGATCTTCTGCGATCACCGGCTGCGGTGGCCCCGGGTTGTCGATCGATCGCTCCTCGGGGACGGGCGTCGCGGCGTCGTTAGCGTCGGCGACGTCCGGCGTGGGGATTGTCTCGGTTGGCGCCGGCGCCTCAGTGGGGAGCTGAACGGCGCTCGGGTCGCGGTCGTCCAGCGGCCGGCTCGCGGTTGGCTCGAACGGGATCCAGCCGTAGCCCGGGAAGAACACTTCGGTCCAGGCATGCGCATTGAGCTGCCGATAGACGTAGCCGCCCTGCGTCTCGTCGTACTCCCCGGGGTAGTAGCCAACCACCGTCCGCGCCGGGACCCCGAGCGAGCGCATCATGACGGTCATGGACGCCGAGTAGTGCTCGCAGTATCCCTGCTGGCTCTCGAACAGCGTGTAGTCAACCAGATCGACGTCCGCGGGAGGCTCCGCGACGCGCTCGTTGTATGTGATGTTTTCGCGCAGGTATGCCTCCACCCGCACCGCCTGCGTATACGGATCGGCCGCATCGCCGACGATATCCACCGCCAAGTCACGCGTCCTTTCGGTCAGGGAGTCACCCGGGGACAGGTAGCGATCGGTCACCCACGCCGGATAGGTCGTCGGAGCGGTCGCCAGCTGATCCGGTGTCGCCACCGAGGAGAGGCTCCGCACGGTGTAGGAGCTCCCCGCGGCGGCATCGTCGGCGTTGCGCGGGTAGACCGCCTCGACGTCATCGAACACCGGCAGCCGTCCCGTGACGTAGAGCGCGCCGACGATCCCGTCCGGCGTGGCGTCCCAGCGCACGAGAACGCCCCTGCTCGCCAGGGCGTCGACCTCGGCCTCGATCTCCTGCTGCACCGCAGGGCTCACAGCTTCGGGCCCCCAGTCGCTCGCGGGACCAGAGAGCTCCGCCTGCAGGAGGAGGTTGGCGATCCGCTGGATGTCCGGCGGCAACGTGTTGAGCGTCTCCACCGTCACGGGGAACGGAGCGTCGTCAAGACGCTGCCACGACATGCGGACCACCGTGCTGATATCGGACGTCAGGTACGTATCGACGGAGAACACCACGCCGGACGGCCCCGCCAGCGGCGTCACCGTCGTCGACTGGGCCACACGGGAGCCGGTGACGTCCTCGGAGAGGACAACAGACTGGCCTGCGCGGAACAGGAGCTCTGGCGAGAGCCTCCCCTGGTCCGTTTCGACGTCGCCAAACGCCTCGTCCGTCGACGACGCCCAGCCCCGACCGGTGTAGGTGTCATAGGTATGGGCAGTGAGATACGGCGCGCGATCGGCCGTCGTCTGGACGAACACCTCCGCCCGGTCCGATAGCTCCAGCGGGCCGCCGATCGAGAACGCGTCGTCGAACGCCGTGTATGACCCGGCGTTCTGGAGGTCTGGCCCCTCCTCGCCCGAACGTTCGCCGATCCACTCGGACGCCTGGTCCGACGCACGCTGATAGGCCGTGGTGAGCTCGCGCATGAACGGCTCGAAGGTCAGGCGCGACCACGCGTCAGGCGTTTGGGCGGCGGCAAGCGAGACCAGCATGCCGAGCACCGTGCCCGCGATCACAAAGCGGCTCCCCAGCCCCACCGGCGACGCCATGCGCCGCCTCGTCCATCGCTGCTCGCGCTGGACGTAGGTGATGCGCGTTGCGATGGGGATCGCGAGCGCAAGCATCAGCACCAAAGTCCACGGATGCGGCGTGGGCGCGTAGCGCATGCTAACCAGCGCAAGGGCCGCCGGGAACAGGAGTCCCGCAGCGAGCCACCCGCGACGGAACAGGCTCCATGTGGACAGGAACGCGAACATCCAGACCAGCAGGCCGAGCAACAGGGAGACGAGCAAGAGCTCCAGGTCGTCGCTTTCCTGCCGCCCCACGTACCAATCGATCACGGCGTTGAGCAGCGGCCGAACCCGGTCGATCAACCGCTCGCCGAGCTGCGGCGCGTTCCCCAAGAGCAGGATGGTGGACGTGAACAGCGCGAGCACGACACTCAGCAAATGGGCGACAGCATCAGAAAGGCGCGACTTCGCCAGGAGGATGCCAGCGACCGCGCCTCCAAGGCCCGCCAGGCCGGCCGGAACGTACTGCTCCGGCCAGCCGCCGTACTGGACCGTGAACCCAGGGATCGCGACATAGGCAACCATGAGCAGCACAACGGCCAGCCCCTCGCTGTACCGGCCACGGTAGCGGGCCCAGCGGGAATCGGATCCAGGGGGAATGATTGGTGATGGCGCGCGCATCTGGTTCATGACCCTGTATACGCCACCGCTGGTCGCCTGGGCGCTGCGGTGGCGGTATGCGTCGGGAATCGGTGCACATGCACGCGCGCCGCGACGAGTCGCTCGATGAGCGGCGAGACGTCGTCCTCCCCCGCTCCGCCGGCGTCGACCACGACCCCGGTCACTGATACCTGGCGGTCGATCAACGATCGCGCCGCGTCCACCCAGTCGGACTGCGGATCCGACGACACGACGATCACGCCCTGTGTGCGGCTGAAGCGACGCTGACCGGCAGTCAGTGCCTCGGACAGCGGCCGGTTCCCGAAGGCGGTCGCCGTCGCGAGAGCTTCAGCGATCCGGAACCACTGCCGCTCGGTGTTGTCGGCGTCGAGCCGCATGGGCATCTCGCGGTTGATGATCATGCCCACCTTCCGACCATCATCGAGCGCGCGTTCAGCCAGAGCGCTACCGATCGAAACGATGTACTCGACCGTCGAATGCAGATAGGCGGCCGTCCCCGTACCGATCTCTCCCTCGAGCCGATGGTCGGTGAGGTCGAACTGCCCGTCCTCGCTGAGATCGAGCACGATCCAGAGGTCGGCGGTCGGGTCAGGATCGAACTCCTTGACCATCATCGCGCCACGCCGCGCGGTCGCGCTCCAGGCAATCCGGTTCATGGGATCGCCTGGCGTGTATTCCCGAACACTCGAGACGGTCGGGGACGACAGGGCCAGCGACCGGTCACGCATGACGCCGCCGCTCATGGTTGCCGTCGGCAGCACAATGGCCGAGACGTCGACCAGCGCGGGGTAAACGACGACATCGTGCACCACCGGAATCTGCGTCGACCGCGGGAAGATGCCGACCGGGTCACCGCCCACCGCCGAGAATGGCCCGAGACGGTACTTCCCCCTCCGCACCGCCACCGTATCGACGATCCAGCTGGTCCCGGTTCGACCGCCAACGCTGACGACGCGTCCCGCGGCGTGGTTGGGGAGCGTTGAATGATCCTCGACCTCGACCCAGAGTTTCGGGAGCCGCGCGTGATTGAGGAACGTGACCTCCTCGCGCACGTGATCGCCTACACGCACGCGGTCGGACAGCAATAGGCGTCGCAGCCCGATCCGCGTGAGGCTTGTCCGGCTCCAGAGCCACGAGATCGCCAGGAGCAGCAAGAGCGCGACGACGATCCGGTCGAGCCCCTCCCAGTCGTAGGCGATGGCCGCGACGAGCAGAGCGGCGATCAGGAGAAGGAGACGAAACCCGCCCAAGGCCGAACCGACCTAGGCCCGCGCGGCGAGCCGGTGCTGCGCCTCGCTGGCCTGCGGCACCGGGATCGAGCGCAGCAGGTCGCTGACGACCGAGCGGCTATCGTACCCGCGCATGCGGGCCGCTGGCCCGATGATGATGCGATGCGCGAGCGTCGGCTCCGCGAGGAGCTTCACGTCGTCTGGCAGCACGAAATCGCGCCCGCGGATCGCAGCCCAGGCGCGGGTGGCGTTGAACAGCGCCAGCGATCCACGTGGACTGGCGCCGAGGAAGACATCGTCGTGCCGCCGGGTCGCCTCGACCAGCGAGACAATGTACTCGCGGACCGGCTGGGAGACGTGAATCCCCTTCACCGCCTCCTGCGCGCGCCGGAGGTCCTCGACGGACACAACCTGCTGCAGCGTCTCCAGCGGGTGACGCCGGTGCTGGCGGTCGAGCATCTCCAGCTCGCCCGCTCGCCCCGGATAGCCGAGTGCGATGCGGATCAGGAAGCGGTCAAGCTGGGCCTCCGGTAGCGGAAAGGTCCCCTCGTAGTCGATCGGATTCTCTGTCGCGAGCACGATAAAGGGCTGCGGCAACGCGTGCGTCACGCCATCGACCGAGATCTGCGCCTCCTCCATCGCCTCCAGCAGGGCCGCCTGCGTCTTCGGTGTGGCGCGATTGATCTCGTCCGCCAGCACCATCTGGGCGACGATCGGGCCCGGTCGGAATTCGAAGGTGCCGCGCTGCTGGTTGAAGACATTGACGCCCGTGACGTCGCTCGGCAGGAGGTCCGGCGTGAACTGGATGCGTTTGAAGGTGCTGCCGATGCTGCGCGCGATCGCCTTCGTAAGCACCGTCTTGCCGACCCCTGGCACATCCTCGATCAGCACGTGGCCCCGGCACAACAGCGCCACCATCACCAGCTCGACCTCGCGCCGCTTGCCGATGATGACCCGCTCGACGTTGTCGGCGGTGGTGGTGACGAGGTGGCGAATACTCGAGGAATCCATGCGGTCCGTGTCTCCCGGGAAGGTGTCGAAGCGCACGGCGAGGTTCCCGGCCATGCGAGGGCGCGTTGGAAGTATAGCGAAGCCGCTTGGCCCCGTTCGATGCGCCGGTGACGCTCTCCCCTATACTCAGGAACTGATTGACCAACCGGCAGCAACGCGATCGATGGAGCGAAGAGGACATGGCAGCGAGCAACGCGACGCAGGACAAGGGCACCGTCGTGCTCGTCGACGGATTCGGGCTCATCTTCCGGGCCTACTACGCCCTCCCGACCGCGATGACGACCGCCGAAGGTGAGCAGACGAACGCCGTCTACGGCTTCGCTTCCATGCTGCTCGACGTGCTCAAAACGCGCGACCCTGAGTACGTCGTGATCGCGCTCGAAACCGGCCGCACCTTCCGGCATGAGCTCTTTGCCGACTACAAGGGCACGCGCGCCGCGATGCCGGACGACCTGCGCGGGCAGCTCGAGCGCGTTAATGAACTTATCGCCGCGCTGAACATCCCGATCCAGAAGAAGGAGCTGTACGAGGCTGACGATGTGATCGGGACCCTCTCGCGCGAGCTCGCCGCGCAGGGCCACCGTGTCGTCATCATCACCGGCGACTCCGACCTCCTCCAGCTCGTTGGGGACAACATTCTCGTCGTGCTTCCCGGTGCCCGGCGGTTCGGAGAGTTCCGGGAATTCGACACCGAGGCGGTGGTCGAGCGATACGGCTTTGGCCCCGAGTTCGTGCCGGACTACAAGGCCCTCGTCGGTGACACCTCGGACAACATCCCCGGTGTGCCGGGTATCGGCGACAAGACCGCCAAGAAGCTCATCGCTGACTACGGCAGCCTCGAGAACATCGTCGAGCACGTCGACGATGTCACCCCGACCCGCGCCCGCAACGCGCTGTCGGGCAACGTCGAGCAAGCGCGCGAGAGCAAGCGCCTGGCGACGATTGTCCGTGACGTCGAGCTGGACCTCGATCTCGAGGCGGCCCGCGTGAAGGATTACGACCGCGAGAAGGTGATCGACCTCTTCCGGACACTCGAATTCCGCTCGCTCATGGCGAAGCTACCCGAGTCGCATCACGCCCGCCGCTGAGGAGCAGGAAACGGCGCGAGAGCCTCGGCCCGAGTCCGTGCAGACGACCGTCCGCACGATGGACGACCTTCAGGCGATGATCTCTGAGATACGTGAGTCAGGGGCATTCGCGCTGGATGTCGAGACGACTGACACCGACCCGATGCGGGCCGCGCTGGTCGGCATCGCGATCGCGACCGGCCCGACACGCTCGTTCTATGTGCCCGTCGGCCACCAGGACGGCTCGCAGCTCGATGCGGATGAGGTCCGCGCGAAATTGGACCCGGTGATCTCCGACACGTCTCTGAAGCTCTACACGCACCACGGCAAGTACGACATGCAGGTGCTGGTGCGCCACGGCTACACCGACCGGAAAATCTCGTTCGACACCATGATCGCCGCCTACCTGCTCGGCGAGTCGTCAATCCGGCTGAAAGACCTCTCGTTCAACCGGCTCGGCGTCATCCAGACGGAGATCACCGAACTGATCGGCACCGGCCGTAACCAGATCACCATGGACCGCGTCGAGATCGACAAGGCGGCCCCGTACGCGTGCGGCGATGTGGAGTGCACCTACTCGCTCGTCGAGCCGCTGGAGACCGAGCTTGCGAATCGCAAGCAGGTGGAGCTGCTTGACCGGATCGAGCTTCCGCTCGTGAACATCCTTATGGAGATGGAGCGCACCGGAATCGCCATCGACCAGGACGAGCTGGAGTCGTTTGCCGCCGAGCTGGGTCAGCGCGTTGTCGAGCTGGACGATGAGGTCGACCGCCTTGCCGGCCGGCCGATCAGCATCGCTTCGAATAAGCAGATGGGCACGCTGCTCTTCGACGAGCTCAAGCTCACACCGGGGCGCAAGACGAAGACGGGGTACTCGGTCGACTCAGACACCCTGGAGAACATCCGCGATGAGCATCCGATCGTGCCGCTGGTCCTCGAGCACCGCGCACTTGCGAAGCTGAAGTCGACCTACGCCGACACGCTGCCGACCTACATTCACCCGGACGACGGCCGCGTGCACACCACATACAACCAGACGGTGGCGGCGACCGGCCGGCTGGCCTCCACGAATCCGAATCTCCAGAACATCCCGGTGCGCACCGAGATGGGCCGGCGCATCCGTCGCGCGTTCATCGCTGACCGGCGGCCGGAGCACAAGGTCGTCGACAACGCGATTTTCCTCGCCGCCGACTATTCCCAGATGGAACTCCGGATCATGGCGCACATGTCAGGCGATCCCTACCTTGTCGAGGCGTTCCGGACCGGCGAGGACATCCACCGCGCCACGGCGGCGCTCGTCAATGGCGTCGAGATGGACGAGGTCACGTCCGACATGCGGCGTATCGCGAAGACGGTCAACTTCGGCATCCTGTACGGCATGCAGGCGTTCGGGCTCTCCCGCGACACCGGCATGCCGCGCGCGGATGCCCAGGCGTTCATCGACCGCTATTGGGAGCGGCTGCCGAAGGTGAAGGCGTTCTTCGACGGGGTGATCGAGACCGGCAAGAAGACTGGCTACGTCGAGACCCTTGCCGGCCGTCGCCGCTACCTGCCGGACCTCGTCGCGAGCAACGGGATGCGACGCCAGGGCGCCATCCGCATGGCGATGAACATGCCGATCCAGGGCACGCAGGCGGATATCATCAAGCTGGCGATGATCGACCTGCACCGCGAGCTCCATGAGAGCGACCTGCCGGCCAGGATGATCCTTCAGGTGCACGACGAGCTCGTCCTTGAGGTGGACCAGACGCGCCTGCCAGAGGTCGCCACGCTCGTGCGCGACACGATGGAGAACGCGTTCACTCTCGACGTGCCGGTGCTCGTCGATATGCGCATTGGCCAGAACTGGGAGGACATGGAAGCGTACGACCCGACCAAGGCCTGAGTCGTTCCGTTCATCCTTTTTGCGTGACCTTGGCTGTACGCGATACACTTCCAATGGCCCGCATGCGGACCCTGTTTTCGTGTTCATTGCACACCAAAGGAGTAATGCGTCGATGCCCACGTATGCGTATCGTGGCGACGAGTGCGGTCATGAGTTTGAGGTCCGGCAATCGTTCTCCGACGACCCGTTGACCGAGTGCCCGACCTGCGGCCAGCCGGTCCATCGCGTCATCCATCCCGCCGGTATCGTGTTCAAGGGCACCGGTTGGTACATCACTGATAGCCGCCCGACGACCGAGTCGTCCGGAGGTGTCCACGATGCCTCGAAGGTCGCCAGCAAGAGCGACGACACTGCCACACCGGCCGCCAAGTCTGAGCCGGCCGCCGCGACGGCGACCGCGAGCAAGACCAGCACCGCGACGAAGGACGCCTGATCTCCCATGACGCTCCGGCACATCACCACCCTGCCCGATAACGGACAGCGGCTCTCCACACTGGAGCGGCTTCGTGGTGCCCGCCGGCGTGATCGACACCTGCGTCTGTCTCCCGGGGTGACGTGGGCATTCACGTCACCCCCAGCACCCCGACGTCCCACGCCAGGCCAACATACCCGCCCGGCCGCCGGCTGCCATTGATGGAGACAGAACCCTCATGACTCACCAACCCATGACCGGATTACCCGATCCGCCTCTACAACACCCTTACGCGGACAATCGAGCCGCTGCAGACGATCGAACCCGGCAAGGTCCGCATGTACGTCTGCGGCGTCACCGTCTATGACCATGCCCATATCGGCCACGGCATGTCGTCGATCGCCTTTGACACCATCCGTCGCTACCTGATGCATGCCGGCTACGAGGTCGCCTACGCCCAGAACTTCACCGACATCGACGACAAGATCATCAACCGGGCAAACGCCGAGGGCATCGATCCCTTCGACCTGGTCGAGGAGATGATCTCCGAGTGGACGCGCGAGATGTCCGCGTTCAATGTCCTGCCGGCCACGGTCAACCCGCGCGCCACGCAGGAGGTGCCGCAGATCATCGAGATGATCGAGGGGTTGATCGAGCGCGGCCACGCGTACGAAGCGGGCGGCGACGTCTACTTCAAGGTGCGGTCGTTCCCCGGATACGGCAAGCTCTCGCATCGCGACATCGACGACCTGCTCTCCGGGGCGCGGATCGCCGTCGGCGACGCAAAAGACCGACCCGCTCGACTTCGCGCTCTGGAAGGCCGTCAAGCCGGGTGAGCCATCCTGGCCGAGTCCGTGGGGCGACGGGCGTCCTGGCTGGCATATCGAGTGCTCCGCGATGTGCTCGCATCACCTCGGCGGCATGGTCGACATTCACGGCGGCGGCGCGGATTTGATTTTCCCGCACCATGAGAACGAGATCGCGCAGTCCGAAGCGTTCTTCGGCGAAGAGCCGTTTGCGCGCTACTGGATGCATAACGGCCTGCTGCAGTTCGGCTCCGAGAAGATGTCGAAGTCGATCGGCAATGTCGTTCGCTTGCGCGAGCTGATCGCCCGTAATCGCGCGATGGCGTTCCGGCTGATGGTGCTCTCGTCCCATTACCGCGCGCCGCTCACCTACACCGATGAGGGCCTGGAGTCCGCGCAGAACGGCCTCGAGCGATTGCAGGCGGCCGCCCGGCCGGTTGACGCTCCTGTCACCGGCGAGCGGGACGCGGCGCTTGATGGCGTCCTCGCTGAGTCCGCAGACGCCTTCCATCGCGCGATGGCGGACGACTTCGACACGCCGGTGGCGGTTGCCACGATCTTCGAGCTTGCCCGCGCCATCAATCGCGCTCGCGGTGGCGAGACGGTTTCGCCTTCGTTGGCGGACGCCGTGCACGCCCTGAACCACCTGGCCAACATCCTCGGCCTCGATCTCGAGCCGGCCGCCTCTGCCGTCGCCTCCGACGCGGCGCCGTTCATCGAGCTCCTCATCACCATCCGCAAGGACCTTCGCGACGCACGACAGTTCGCGCTCGCCGACAAGATTCGCGACGAGCTCGCCAACATGGGAGTAGCACTTGAAGACACCAAGCAAGGGACGACCTGGAAGTCCTCGTAACCGCCAGGATTCGCAAGACGCCCGACGCGGCGGCCGGCCGGGCTCCAACCCCCGTGGCAAGAGCGCTCCCGGTCGGGGCGCACCACCACGAGGTGGCAGGCCAGACGCGCCCGAAGGACGCCCGTCCGGACCTCGACAGGCGCGACCAAAGCGCCCGACGACGCCCGGTATCCAGATCCGCCATGACCTCGTCTACGGCCGCAATGCCGTGCGCGAATCCCTCCGGGCCGGCCGGCGCGAGCACAATCGACTCTTCGTCGCCGAAGGCGTGCGCGAGGACGAACGCGTCAACGAGACGATCCGCCTGGCGCAGGAGCAGGATGTCCTTGTCGAGCGCGTGCCTCGCATGCTGCTCGATGACCTGACCAAGGGCGGGAACCATCAGGGTATCGCCTTGGACACCGGCGAGTACCCCTACGTCGACCTCGAGGACATCATCGAGCGGGACGGCACGGTCCTCATTCTCGACCACATCAACGATCCGCAGAATTTCGGCACGCTCCTGCGCGCGGCGGACGCGGCCGGCATCGCGGGCATCGTCCTGCCACAGGACCGCTCGGTGAGCGTCTCCCCGGCGGTCGTGAACTCGTCAGCCGGCGCCGTCGAGCACCTGCAGGTGGCCCAGACGCCGAACCTCGCCCGCGCGCTCGACAAGCTGGAGGCCTCGGGCCGCTGGATTGTTGGACTCGATGAGGACGAGACCTCGCGGTCGATCTTCGACGCCGACGTCCCGACGCCCGTGGCGCTTGTCATCGGTGCGGAGGGCAGCGGTCTCTCGCCGATCGTTCGCAAGCGGTGCCAGGTTGTGCTCTCGCTGCCGATGCGTGGCCACGTCGACTCGCTCAACGCCGCCACCGCCGGCTCGATCGTCCTCTACGACCTGCTCCGCCGCGAGCTGGCCGAGCGGCGAACGAAGACGCCTAGCCATTGTAGCGAAGGACTTGTGACCTCCCAGCACCATGCGGACAGGCGTGCACAGGTCACAATGTCCTCCCTTGCGACAGCCGGGCCGTGCATGGTCCCCGATCGGCAAGCACCAGACGAAGAGAGCCGGCAGCTCAATCGCTGCCGGCTCTCTTGTTCTCCGGTCGGTTCCTTTGGCGCTCTATTGCTGGCGGAGATGGGCAACGGTCGCGCCCTCCCCGCCCTCGTTCGAACCGGCGGCCTCTGCGCGGGCGACCACCGGGCTGTCGCGCAGCAGGTCGCGCACCACCGCCCGCAATGCCCCGGTCCCCTTGCCGTGGATGATCCGCACGAACGGCATCCCGACCAGGTAGGCGTCGTTCACGTAGCTCTCGACAATGGGCCCGATCTCCTCCGCACGCTTGCCGCGAAGGTCAAGCTCCAACGGTACCGGCGCCATCGCCGCCTGTCGCTCGCGAGCCAATGAGGCGGAACTCTGCTGGCTCGGCCGCTTCGCGCGTCCGATGCGCTCCAGCCCCGCGACCGGCTGGCGGATCTTCAGCGCCCCCATCTGGATCTCGGCCTCGTTGCCGACGACGGAAAGCACTTCGCCTTCTTCATCGAACGCGAGGATGCGGACCCGGTCGCCTCGGTCGATCCGGGCCGTTTCGACCTGAATCTGGCGACGTGGCGCCTGTTTCCTGCGCTCGACAGTGCGCACCCGCTCCTCGGCCGACTTCAGCGTCTGCTCCATCGAGCGCCGATCCTCAAGCGAGGCAGTGGCCGTCTGCCGCCGCTGGCGGTCGATCGCCCGCATCGCCTCCCGCGCCTCCGACAATTCGCCCTGAACCTCGGCGATCGCCTCATCGCGGGCTGAGCGCTTGGCCTCCTCCGCTTCGCGGAGCGCCCGGGCGGCCTTGCGCCGAAGCTCGCGCGCTTCCTCTTCCGTCTGCTTCGCGCGGTCCAGCTCGCGCGTGATGTCGTCACGCCGCGTCCGGATGTCCTCGATAAGCTGCTGCGTGTCCTCGTCGCCCGGGTCGAGCAGCGTGGTCGCTTCCTCGATGATCGGGTTTGGCATCCCGAGTCGCGACGCGATCGAGAGCGCGTTCGAGCGGCCCGGGATGCCGATCATCAGCCGGTACGTCGGCCGCAGCGAGGCCATGTCGAACTCAACGCTCGCGTTCTCCACCCCGGACGTTGCATAGGCGTAGGCCTTCACCTCTGAATAATGCGTGGTCGCAACCACGATGGCGCGACGTCGAAGGAGCGCGGAGATGATCGCCCGGGCGAGCGCCGAGCCCTCCTGAGGATCCGTCCCGGCGCCGACCTCGTCGAGCAGCACGAGACTGTCCGAGCCGACGTGATCCAGCATCGAGATGATGTTGCGGATATGCGATGAGAACGTCGATAGACTCTGCTCGATACTCTGCTCGTCGCCGATGTCCACGAATACCGACGGGAAGACGCTGATGATCGACGTGTCGTCCGCCGGGATGAACATTCCTGTCTGGGCCATGAGCGTCAAGAGACCGACCGTCTTCAGCGCGACCGTTTTGCCACCCGTATTCGGGCCGGTGATGAGCAAGACGCGATACCGCTCGCCGATCTCCAGGTCAATCGGCACGACCTCATTGCGAGGAATCAGCGGATGTCGCGCCCGGACGAGGCGCACGTAGTGGCTCGGGTGCCCCGGGTCCTCATCCCGAACGCGGCCACCGGGCCTCGGCTGGTAGATCGCCGGACGGGTCGCCTCCATGCGGTCGGCGAGGCGAGCCTTCGCCAGCGCGAGATCGATCGCGGCGATGGCCTCCACCATCCGCAGCAGCGGCTCTTCGAGATCACCGACCTTGCCACTTAGCTCATCGAGGACGCGCTCGACCTCACGTTTTTCAAGCGACTGCTCTTCGCGCCACTTGTTGTTGAGCTCGACGACCTCGAACGGCTCGATGTACACCGTCTGGCCGCTCGCCGAGGTGTCGTGGACGAGCCCCTTGATCATCCCGCGCGCGTCGGCGCGGACCGGCACGACGTAGCGCCCGTCGCGCATTGTGATGATGTTCTCCTGCAGCGCGCTGGCGTAACGACCGCTCACGAACCCCTGCAGTCGCTCGTGAAGGCGGCTGTGCGCCACCCGGACTGCCTTCCGGATGCGGGCCAGCTCGCCGCTTGCGCCGTCAAGCACATCGCCACGCGGACCGATCGATCGTCCAAGATCGGCTTCGAGGGGCGCAAAGTTGTCGATCGACTCGGCGAATTCACCAAGATGCGGGTAGCGCTCGTGACCATCGGGCAGACGCTGGAAAAGCTTTCGCAGATCGCGCCCGGAGCGCAGGGTGTCCATCAGCGACAAGAACTCGGCGGGTTGCAGGCGCATCCCTTTGGATGCCCGCTGCACCTGCTGGCGGATGTCCCTCGCCCCGCCAACGGTCAGGTCCGGGAACTGGATCGAGAGCGAGACCGCCTCCGCCGTGACGTCGAGCAGATAGCGCACCTGGTGCGGGTCGCCGGACGGCCCGATCTCCAACGCGCGCTCGGCCGCGACGCTGTACTGGCACAGCGATGCAAGCTGACGGAGGATGTGATCGAGTTCGAGCTTCTTTACGGCCAACTGGGCTGCCATGAAACGTCACCTGGAATGAGCCGGAGCGTTCGGTATGGACGAACGAATTGTTCGCTCCGGTCGAATAGCATGGGTCCGGTACATTGACACGAACACTTGTTCTTACTTATACTCGAGGCGTGATCATGTCGCGGTGCCGGACCCCGCCCGGTTCCGACCCAACGAGGACGCACTATGAAGAAGCTGTCGGCGCGCCAACAAGCCATTCTCGACTACATCGCCGCCTTCCTGGACGAGAACGACTACCCGCCCACAATCCGGGACATTCAGCATGAACTGGGAATCTCGTCCACGAGCGTCGTTGACTACAACCTAAAGGTACTCGAAGAGCGGGATCTCATCCGCCGAAACCGGAATATCTCCCGTGGCATCGAGCTCGTCGGTCGGGCGCCTTCCCGCGGTAGCGCGGTGAGCGTGCCGCTCATCGGCCAGATCGCCGCCGGTACGCCGATCCCGGTGCCAGACGCGTTTGGCGAGAACGACGTCGTGAGCATCATCGAGCTCAGCCGGGAGCTGGCGCCCAACGACGGCCAGGGACTCTTCGCGCTGCGGGTCAAGGGCCACTCGATGATCGATGCCCTGATCGGCGACGGCGATATCGTCGTGCTGAAGGCCCAGCAAACCTGCGAAAACGGCGACACCGTCGCGGTCTGGCTTGAGGAAGAGCGGGAGACCACCCTCAAGAAGTTCTACCTGGAAGACGGCAACCGCGTGCGCTTGCAGCCGCAGAATGTCACGATGGACCCGATCTACACAAACGCGAGCAATGTCCAGATCCAGGGTCGACTGGTAACCGTCCTCCGCCAGGTCGACTGACCCTCCGCTCCAGCTTCGCGTCCTGTGCCAATGGCGATTCCCGTATACTCGGGAATCGCCATTGTCGTGTGACGATCGGCGTCAAACCCGCATGAACGCCCGAGGTGCACCCCGTGCTGACAATGATCCTGACCGGCATCGGCCTCGCCGCCGGTTCCGGCCTCAATGCCTATCTTCCCCTGCTCATCCTGGCGCTCGCCGACCGCTTTACCACCGTGGTCGAGTTGGACGCGCCGTGGGACATCCTCTCGTCCTTCTGGGGCCTCCTGGCACTTCTGCTGATCCTGCCGCTGGAGCTGATCCCGGACAAAATCGCTCGCGTCGACCACGTCAGTGACCTGTTCCACTCCGCCATCCGCCCGGCGGCCGGCGCCGCAGCCTTCATGGCCGTCGCGAGCCAGGAGGACGACTTCCAGCTGGTCATCGCATTCCTGCTCGGACTCGTGATCGCCGGAGCAATCCATTGGATGAAGGCGTCGAACCGCCCCGTCATCACCCGCACCACCCGGGGCGTCGGCAACCCGATCGTCAGCTTGCTGGAGGACGCGCTGGCCATCGTCTTCGCGTTGAGCGCCGTCTTCCTGCCGTACGGCGTTCTCGTCGTTGTGCCGCTGGGACTGGCGCTCCTCTATCGGACCTATCACCGCATGCGCACGGGTCAGACGCGGATGATGCGCGTTTTCAACGCCAGCAAGCCGGCCGCATAGTTGACACGATACGACTAAAGGTTATAGACTGACCCCAGATCAATGTGATGGGGTGAACAATGCCAGTCCAGTTCAAGGATTATTACAGCGTCCTGGGCATCGCCCGGACCGCAACCGAATCTGACATCAAGACCGCTTTCCGCGCGCAGGCGCGCAAGCTGCACCCGGACGTGAACCGGGACGACCCGAACGCCGAAGACAAGTTCAAGGAAGTCAACGAGGCGTACGAGGTCCTTTCCGATCCCGAGAAGCGCCGTATGTACGACCGCTTCGGAGAGGATTGGCAGCGCTACCGCGATGCCGGCATCGACCCGGATGACGTCGGGCGATCCTACACGACCGGCAGCCGCCGCACCTCATCCGACGACGACTTCGAGCGCTGGTTCACCGGTGGTGGCCAGACGCCACCGAACAGCTCGTGGGAGTGGACCGAAAAGGGCGGATACCGCGAGACGAACGGCCGCTTCTCCGACTTCTTCAATCTCCTCTTCGGCAACGAGACGGCCGCCAGCAGCTCGCGCGGTCACTTCTCGAAGCCGCGCCCGATGCGTGGCGACGACCTCGAGGTCGAGGCCAACATCTCACTACAGGAAGCGATGAACGGCACGGGACGCAAGCTGACGCTCCAGACGCCGTCACCCTGCGCGACCTGCGGGGGAACCGGCATCGTCCGCGGCGGCATGTGCCCGACATGCGACGGCACCGGCCAGGTTTCAAAGAGCAAGACACTCGAGGTCACGATCCCGAAGGGCGTCCGCACCGGCCAACGTGTACGCATCGCCGGTCAGGGTGGCCGTGGCAGCAACGGCGGCCCGCATGGCGACGTGTACCTGATCATCAACGTGCAGCTGGATGATCGCTTCGAGATCGACGGCAAGGACGTCCGCACCACGGTCGACATCCCCCTCTACACCGCCCTCCTTGGCGGCGAGACGGTGGTATCGACGGTCACCGGACGCGTCGCGCTGACGATCCCGAAGGGAACGCAGAACGGGCGGGTCTTCCGCCTGCGCGGAAAGGGCCTGCCGGCCAGCGGCAAGAAGGACGGCAGTCCGGGCGACCTGCTCGTCACCGCAAATGTGGTCCTGCCCGACCACCTCAGCGCCGAAGAAGAGCGCCTCTTCACGGAGCTCCGGAATCTGCGACAATAGGAGCCGGGTTCGCGCCGGTGCCCGGCCTCAGCGGCACGAACGCCAGCGCGACGCGCACCACAGAATTGAACGAGACGGGTGGCCGGGGAAACCCGGCCATTCCTGTGTCACACACCCTGGAAGGGAATCACCATGCCAGCAACGGTCATCATGGGCGGCCAATGGGGCGACGAAGGCAAGGGCAAGCTCACTGACGCCCTCGCGTCCGGTGCTTCGATGGTTGTCCGCGCGAACGGCGGCAGCAACGCCGGCCATACCGTCAAGACCGACCGCGGCACGTTCAAGCTCCACCTGGTTCCCTCCGGCATCCTCAACGACGACGTGACCTGCGTCATCGGCGCCGGCGTGGTGATCGATCTCGAAACGCTGATCGGCGAACTCGACGATCTCGAATCCCGCGGAATCGACACGTCGAACCTCCGCATCTCCGACCGCGCGCACCTCGTCCTCCCCTATCATCCGAAGCTGGACCAGTTGGAGGAAACGCGGCGTGAGGGCGATGAGATCGGAACCACGCTGCGCGGCAATGGCCCGGCGTACAGCGACAAGGTCTCGCGCCATGGCCTTCGCGTGTGCGACCTGGCGGACAGCGCCAGCCTGCGCCGAAAGCTGGCCATCGAGGTGGACGCCAAGAACCGATTGTTCGATCGGGTTTACGGCGCGGAGCCGATTGAGTTCGCACCGCTGTACGAAGAGCTCGTGGGCTGGGGAGAGCGACTCTCGCGCTATGTCACCCCGACCGAGGTCACCGTCCAGGACGCGCTGGCCGCCGGCAAGGACGTGATCGTCGAATGCGCGCAGGGTGCGATGCTTGACATCGACTACGGCACGTATCCCTACGTGACCTCGTCATCGCCAACCGCCGCGGGCGCCTGCCAGGGCGCGGGCGTCGCGCCGACCCAGGTGCGGCGTGTGCTCGGCGTCTATAAGGCCTACAGCACCCGCGTGGGGGCCGGCCCGATGCCGACTGAGCTGCTCGATGATACAGGCGAGCTCATCCGGCAAAGGGGCAACGAGTACGGCACCACCACCGGTCGCCCTCGACGCACCGGCTGGTTCGACGGCGTCGCCGCCCGGCAGTCGGGGCGCCTCAACGGCGTAACGGAGATCGCGGTGACGTTGCTCGACGTGCTTGACGCGTTCGACGAGCTTCGTCTCGCGGTCGGTTACCGCACGCGGGAGGGGGAGATGCAGCACGTGCCTGCGTTGCTCGACCGCCTGGAGGGTGCCGAAGCGATTTGGGAAACGGTGGCCGGCTGGAACGCCGATACGACCGGCACCCGGGATTGGGATGACTTGCCGGAAGAGGCCCGCGCCTACCTTGGCCGGATCGAGCAGCAAGTCGGCGCACCGGTGCGCTACGTCGGCGTTGGACCGGCCCGCGAGCAGCTGATCGAACGCAAGGGCGACCTTTAGTCCATCAGGTCCGCATGCTCTGTGCGCGGTTCGCGGCTCATCAGGTCGCGGACCGCGACGAGCGGGGACTTCCCACGGAACAGCACCTCGAACATCTGCTCCGCGATCGGCATCTCGACCCCACTCTGGTGGGCGAGCGCGATCGCGGCACGCGTCGTGTCGACGCCCTCAGCGACCTCACTCATTCCGGCGAGGACATCTTCCAGCGATCGACCGCTCGCCAGCCCGACGCCGACCTGGTGGTTGCGCGAGAGGCCGCTGGAGCACGTCGCGATGAGGTCGCCAATCCCCGAAAGGCCGGCGAACGTCAGCGCCTGCGCACCGTGCGCGATCCCGAGCCGGCTCATCTCGACAATGCCGCGCGTCATGAACGCCGCCTTCGCGTTGTCCCCGGCGCCCAGGCCGTCGCCGATGCCCGCCCCGATCGCGATGATGTTCTTCAGCGCCCCGCCCATCTCCACGCCCACCACGTCGTCGCTCGTGTAAATGCGGAAGGCTGATCCCATCAGCAACGACTGGACCTTCGCCGCTGCCTCCGCGTTTATCGACGCGACCACGGTTGTGCCCGGTTTGCCCTGCGCGATCTCCATCGCCAGGTTCGGCCCGGAAAGGGCGCATATCGGCGTTGCGCCATTGTCGGCCAGCACATCAGCGACGATCTCCGTCGGGCGCATGAGCGTGTCGATCTCGATGCCCTTGGCGGCCGATACGATGATCTTTCCCCGGAGGAGTGGCGCGAGGAGGCCGATGCCGGAGCGAAGCTTCTGCGTCGGGATGGCGAGGATCACGGCGTCAGCACCTGCGATCGCCTCCGAAGCGTCGGTCGTGACGGCGATCTCTCGCGGCAGCGTGACCCCCTTGAGAGATTGCGGATGCCGTCGCTCGGTGCGCATCAGGTCGGCGGCGTCGCGATCGCGAACCACAAGCATGGTAGACGTCCCTGCTCTCGCGGCCACGATCGCCAGTGTCGTGCCCCACGCGCCTCCGCCGATCACCGCCAGTCGCCGCCCGCTGTCTGTCATTGACGCGCTCCGTTCGCGATTCGTAGACTCACGACCATATCCTTTCGCCGCCATCCATGCGGCAACAGTATGACCGTTTCCGCTGAGCGGTCCATCGCAGGAGCCCATCCATGGAGATCACCCTCCCCCTCGACTCGCTGGCGATTCGCGAGCTGATCCCGCATCGCTACCCGTTCCTCCTGGTTGATCGGGTTACCGAGCTGACACCGGGTGAGCGCGCGGTCGGCTTGAAGAATGTCACCGCGAACGAACCGTTCTTTCAGGGTCACTTCCCGGACTTCCCCGTCATGCCCGGTGTGCTGATCGTCGAGGCGATGGCCCAGGTCGGCGCCGTGGCACTGATGTCCGTCGACGAGAACAAGGGCAAGCTCGGGCTCTTCGCTGGCATCGACAATGTCCGCTTCAAGCGGCAGGTCAAGCCGGGCGACACGCTGATCATGGAGGTCGAGCTTGGCCAGTTCCGGCGTGGCATCGGTACCGGCACGGCGAAAGCGACGGTCGACGGTGAGCTCGCCTGTAGGGGAGACCTGATGTTCGCGCTTGTGCCCGACCCGACGCAGAAATAGCCGGGCCGTGCCTCACTCACGACAGCGGCCGGTGATCGGGATCGACGCGAGTCGCATGTCCGGCCGGGAGCGCACCGGCACGGAGAACTACTCCGACGGTATCATTCGCGCCCTCATCTCCGAGCCGGCACCGTGGACGTGGCGGCTCTACGTTAATGGGACGGGCAATGAGGACGGTCTTCCTGCGCGCCCGGACGTCGAGATCCGAGACATCCCCGCGCGGCGGCTCTGGACGCACGTCCGCCTCTCGGGCGAGATACTGGCGCACCGTCCAACCGGGCTCTTCGTTCCTTCGCATGTGATCCCGCTCGTCCATTCGCCTTCAGTCGTGACCATCCACGACCTGGGCTATCTCCATGTCCCCGAAGCGCATCCTCGCCGGCAGCGGCTGATGCTTGACGCCACGACCCGGTGGAGCGCACGCGTCGCCCGCCACATCATCGTGCCGTCTGTACGGACCCGGGACGATCTGGTGCATCACTATGGGGTCCATGAGGAGCGCATCACCGTCATCCACCACGGCGTCGACCCGCGTTTCGCCCAAGAACGGGCGAAGACGCACGACGGGCTTCCCGAACGCTATCGCCTTCACCGACCTTACGTGCTCGCCGTGGGCACCGTTCAACCCCGCAAGAACCTCCCGCTCCTCGCCCGCGCCATGAGGAACGTTGACCGCGAGGTCGACCTCGTGATCGCCGGGCGCAAAGGTTGGATGGCTGATCAGGTGCTTGCGGAACTGGACGCTTCCGGCCTGGGCGACCGCCTCCACCTTCTCGACTACGTCCCGGACGCTGACCTCCCGGCGCTCTACCGGCATGCAGAAGTGCTCGTCCAGCCGTCCCGCTTCGAAGGCTTCGGCCTGCCGGTGCTGGAGGCGATGGCCTCCGGCACGCCGGTCATCACCACGCGCGGGTCCTCGCTCGCCGAGATCGCCGGAGATGCCGCGCTGTATTACGAGCAGGACGACGCCTCCGACCTTTCCCAACAAATCGGGGTGGTTCTGGGCGATAATGGGCTCAGAGACCGTCATGTCCAGAGCTCGATTACGTGGTCCAGCCAGTTCACGTGGGAACGCGCGGCACGAGAAACGCGTCAGGTATTACGGGACGCGCTTATCGACAGGGAGTAGAAACCTCCCGGAACAAAGGAGTGCATATTGAATCCTTCCGGACGCACCATCGGGATGATCCTGACAGGCGCAGGCGTCGTCCTTGCTGTGGCGCTGGGTTTGTGGCTCTTCTTTGGCTACCAGGAAGGGACGATTGAGGCGTCCGGCGCGGCCTTCGGTGGGGCCCTCTTTGCGGGTGTGCTCGTCCTGCCGCTTGTCGGCGCGGGACTGTTCTTCATCAACCGGGGGAACGCCGAGGCCAAGAACCTGGCTCGGGTCCAGGAGCAGCGGAAGCTGCTCGACATCGTCAAGACGCGGGGACAGGTCCAGATCAGCGACCTGGTGCTGGAGACGAACGCGACAACCGAGAAGGTCAAGAACGATATCTATGACCTCGTGGGCCGGGGCCTCTTTTCCGGCTACGTCGATTGGGATCGGGGCATGCTGTACTCGGTGGAGGCATCGAAGCTCGCCGGCCGCCAAACGTGCCCGAACTGCGGGGGCCAGCTCGAGCTCGCCGGTAAGGGCATGATCAAGTGCCCCTATTGCGGCGCCGAAATCTTCCTCTAGGGCACCAGGCAACCGGATCGACAACAGACACAACACGGAAAGGGACATCGCCGATGGAACGCATCACGAACTTGCTCAACCGGATTCCGGGCTACACCGGCTATCGGGACAAGGAGAACCGGCGCGACGAGGACAAGCGCATCCGGGACGCCGTCGCCAGCGAGGTCACCGCGCAGGTGGACCGCCTGAATCAGTACAGCGCCGAGCTCTCCGCGGAGCGGGAGTTCGAGCACCTTTCGCGCGTCGAGACACTCGTCGGCCAGATCCGCATGCTCGGCGACCGCATCCGCACGGCCAGCTACGGCTACGGGGGGATCTTCACCGAGCGCTCCGTGGACGAGACGGCGCTGGACCAGCTTCGCCAGTTCGACAAATCTTTGGAGCGCGAGGTCGCCAGTCTCGGCACCGCACTGGACCGCCTCACCGGCACGATGCCCCCGGAAGCGGACGCGGTGAAGGCGTTGAACGACGAGGTAAATCGGCTCGGACGCCTCTTCGACGCGCGCACGAGCGTGATCGACGAGGGCAAGCCGTCACGTGACGAGCAGGTCCTCGCGCTGTTGGAGGTCAACGAGGAGAAGGTCCCATCTCCCCTCCTCTCGGTGAAGAAGAACGAGACGCTCTCGGTGCTGGGTGACAACTACATCGCCAACGCCACCATGCACCTCGCGACCGACGAAGGCAGCATCCACCTCGTCCGCGTCACCGAGGACGTGGAAGACGCCACATGGCTGATGGGCTCGGACATCGCAGGAGTGCCATCCGCGCGACTCACGGAGTCCTCCACGGACACACCGGGCTACCAGACGATGAGTCGCGCCTCCGCTACCGTCGACACCGAGAACGGCCGCCAGGAGGGCATCGCGGCACGCTACGCGATGCGGACCGGGGGAAGCCAGGACGTCGAGTTGGTCATCCAGATCGGCGATTCCGCACGGGTCTACCGTGGGAACGAAATTAGCGACATGGACATCGAGGTATACGGGGCAGCATCGTAGCTAACTCGCCAGGATGAACTCCAGGAGGAACCAAAGCCATGGGAATTCTTGACCGCATGTCGCGCCTGATTCGCGCGAACGTCAACGACATGATCGACCGGGCGGAAGACCCGGAGAAGATGATCGACCAGATCCTTCGCGACATGGAGTCGAACATCCGCACGGCCCGCTCGCAGGTCGCCGCGATGATCGCCCAGGAGAAGGAACTCGAGGCCGACCTCAACGAGACCAAACAGCTCTCCGCCGAGTGGGGCGCCAAGGCCAAGCGCGCCGTCGACGCCGGCAAGGATGAGCTGGCTCGTGAGGCGCTTCGCCGCAAGCGAGACAACGAAGAGAACACTCGCGTATACGAGGAGCAGCACCAGGTGCAGCTCCACACGGTCGATAAGCTGAAATCGCAGCTCCAGCAACTGGAGTCCAAGTACCAGACCACGATGAGCCAGCGCGATTCGCTCATCGCGCGCCAGCGCCGGGCAGCGGCCACCAAGGAGGTCGCAAGCTTCCAGTCGGCCTCGCTTTCCCCGCTCGACGCCGGATCCGAGCTGGACCGGATGGAGCGCAAGATTCGCTCGACCGAGGCGGAGGCGCTCGCCATGGGCGAGATGCAGGACAACTCCTTCGAAGCCCAGTTCAAGGAACTGGACTACGACGTCGAGATCGAGAAGGAATTGGACGCGCTCAAGGGCGGTTCCAGCGACACGGCCGGCCAGCTCGAAAGCGGCCAGGACGCCTAGTCAATTGCGCGCGGGGGCGGCACGCTGTGGCCGCCCTCCTTGCGTTCCCGGAGAGCAATCACGATGGCTATCATCGACCTGATCGAGTTTCCGAATGAAGGCAGCAACGATATCGTCCGCCGCGTACCTGAGGTCGGCTCCGGCGAGTTCCGCCTCGGCTCCCAGCTTGTGGTGCGCGAAAGCCAGCGCGCGGTGTTCTTCCGTGACGGCAAGGCGCTCGACGTCTTCGGCCCCGGTCGACACACGCTGTCGACCAACAACATTCCGCTGCTCACCGGCCTGATCGGCCTGCCCTTCGGCGGGAAGTCGCCGTTCACGGCCGAGGTCTACTTCGTGTCCATGCGCGAGTTCACGGACATGAAATGGGGTTCCACGCAGCCAATCGTCTACCGCGACAGTGAACTGGGCATGATTCGGCTTCGCGCCTACGGCACCTATTCGATGCGCGTAAGCGACCCGCAGATGCTCGTGTCGCAGATCGTCGGCGCGCGAGGCAGCTTCACAACCGCCTCGATCGAGGACTTCCTGCGCAGCGTCATCATCCAGGAGTTCACGGACATCCTCGCCGATGTCCAGACCACGATTCTCGACCTGGCGGCGATGGCGAAGGAAGTGAGCGACGCGACCCGCGCCGCCCTCGTCGACGACTTCAAGCGCTTTGGCTTCGACCTGACCAGCTTCCAGGTGCAGGCGATCACCCCGCCGGAAGAGGTCCAGCGCCGGATCGATGAGCGATCAGGTATGGCCGCGCTCGGCAGCATGGACGAATACATCAAGTTCCGCACCGCCGAAGGCATCGGCGATGCGGCTAAAAACCAGGGCACGGCCGGTGAAGGCGCCGGCATGGGCATGGGCATGGGAGCCGGTATGGGCATGGGCGCCGCGATGGCGGGCGCCATGCGCGACGCGTTCACTGGCGGCGACAAGGAACAACCACAAAGTCAGGGACAGCAGCAGGCGGCGGCAACGACAACCTGTCCGAACTGCAAAGCCACCATCCCGGCCGATTCGCGGTTCTGCCCGGAGTGCGGAACGAACCTGCAGGGCATTACCTGCTCCAAGTGCGGCACCAAGAACCCGCCGGGGGCCAAGTTCTGCGTCAACTGCGGCGAGTCGTTGAGCTAACCCGCACCGGAATCGAACGGCAAGGAGAGGGAGCGACGCCGACGGCGTCGCTCCCTCTCGCGTATGTACGTACACATAACGCTGGGGGCTGCCCCGAGGTCGTTTTGGTTGATTTTACGGGCAAATTGCCGTAAAATGAGGCGTTAGGCTCGCGTCTTTGAAGACTCTTCCCCAAGGGAGCCACTGCCTGTGGATATTGGAAACGTTCGAATCGCCAGCATCGAAAGTGAGATGCGGCAATCTTATCTTGACTACGCGATGAGCGTCATCGTGCAGCGCGCACTGCCGGATGCCCGCGACGGTCTTAAGCCGGTACATCGCCGCGTGCTGTACGCGATGAACCAGATGGGCCTGCGTTCGAATACCCGTTATCGCAAGAGCGCCGGTATCGTCGGCGAGGTGATCAAGAGCTATCACCCGCACGGCGACCAGGCGGCATACGATACGCTGGTCCGCATGGCGCAGGACTTTAGCCTCCGCTATCCGCTCGTCGACGGCCAGGGCAACTTCGGCTCGATCGACGGCGACGGCGCTGCAGCCATGCGCTACACCGAGGCCAAGCTCACGGCGATCGCCGAAGAGTTGATGACGGATATCGAGAAGAATACCGTCGATATGCGCCCGAACTACGACGCGTCGCTCAACGAGCCGACCGTCTTCCCGGGCCGCCTGCCGAACCTGCTTATCAACGGCAGCTCCGGCATCGCCGTCGGTATGGCGACGAATATCCCGCCGCACAATCTCAACGAAGTCTGCGACGCCGTCGCCATGCTGATCGACAACCCGGACGCTACCCTCGACGACCTGATGGAGGTCATCCCCGGTCCGGACTTCCCGACCTCAGGCACCATCCTCGGGCGCGAAGGCATCAAGGCGGCATACGCCACCGGCCGGGGCCGCGTCATCATGCGGGCCAAGGCCTTCGCCGAAGAGGCCGAGCGTGGTAACCGCTACCAGATCGTCGTCACCGAGCTCCCCTACCAGGTCAACAAGGCGGCGCTGCTCGAGCGTATCGCCGATATGGTGCGTGAGGGCAAGATCGACGGTATCAGTGGCCTGCGCGATGAGTCCGACCGCAACGGCATGCGCATCGCCATCGAGCTGAAGCGCGATGCCCAGCCAATGAAGGTGTTGAACAACCTGTTCAAGCATACGGCGCTGCAGCAGACGTTCGGCGTCAACATGCTGGCCCTCGTCGAGAAGGGCACGCAGCCGCGCGTGCTGACTCTGAAGCGGGCGCTTCAGGAGTACATCGACCATCGCGTCGAGGTCATCACTCGCCGCTCCCAGTACGAGCTGGAGCGAGCTCGCCGCCGGGCCCACATTCTCGAAGGCCTCAAGATCGCGCTCGATAACATCGACGAGGTCATCGCCACCATCCGCCGCTCCCGCACGACGGAGTCAGCGCGGACCAACCTCATGTCAGCCCTTAAGCTGACCGAGGCGCAGGCCCAGGCGATCCTCGACATGCGTCTTGCCCGCCTCGCCGCTCTCGAGCGTCGCAAGATCGAAGAGGAATACCGCGAAGTGTTGAAGGAGATCGCCTACCTCGAGGCGCTCCTCGCCGACCCGCAGAAGATCCTCATCCTCATCAAGGATGACCTGGCCGACCTGAAAGAGCGCTTCGGCGATGCCCGCCGGACCCGGATCCAGGACGTCTCTGGCGTGCTCTCCGAGGAGGACCTCATCCCGGAAGTCGACGTGCTCGTTACGATGACCCAGAGGGGTTACGTGAAGCGCGTGGCCGACGAGGTCTACCAGCTTCAGGGCCGCGGTGGACGTGGCAAGAAGGGCGTCTCGGCGCGTGACGAGGATCAGGTGCAGCACATCCTGAGCGCGAACACGATGGACTCGCTCCTGGTGTTCACGAATCGGGGTCGCGTGTACCAGATCAAGGTCCACGAACTTCCGGATGCCAGCCGCACGGCCAAGGGATTGCCCATCGTCAACGTGATCAGCATGCAGCCCGACGAATCCGTCACGGCGATGTTGAACATCCGCGACTTCGACGCCGCGAAGTACCTCTTCTTCACCACGAAGCTCGGCCGCGTCAAGCGCACGAACCTGGATCAGTTCAAGTCTGTTCGTTCTAACGGCATGATCGCGATCAGCCTGGACGACAACGACGAGCTGGCCTGGGTGCGCCAGACCGACGGCACAAGCGACGTCATCATGATCACCACCGGTGGACAGGCGATTCGCTTCCACGAGAACGACGCCCGCCCGATGGGCCGTCCGGCGGCCGGTGTCATCGGCATTCGCATGGATGGCAGCGATCAGGTGATCGGCTTCGACATCGTCGAGGAGGATCACGACCTGCTTGTGGTGTCCGAGAAGGGGCTGGGCAAGCGCACGCCGATCGATCAGTACCGGTCTCAGGGTCGCGGTGGCAAGGGCATCCTTGCCATGAAGCTGACCTTGCGCACCGGCAAGATTATGGCGGCCGCGATGGTCCACCCGGACGATAACGTGATGCTGATGAATAGCGACGGGTTGCTGATAAAGATCGCCGCAGGCAAGATCTCCCGCATTGGCCGCTCGACGCAGGGTGTGCACCTGATGCGCCTGCAGGACGGCCAGTCGGTCCGCTCGATGACGGTCATTGAGCCAAAAGACCCTGCCGCCGAGGCTCGCCTCAGCTCCCTGGAGGAGGAGGCGACGGAAACGGAGGGGTAAGCCCCTCTCCGGTCCCGTCGCGGAGAAATGAGCCCCGGCGATTCAGATCGCCGGGGCTCATGCTCGTTCGGGTATTGGCGTAATCGGGAGGAGCTATGCCGGCAACGCCGGCCGGGCCGTTCCCGCCCCGCTCTGGACAATGCGACGTACCTGACGCACCCACACGGCCATCATCGGCACCGCGACGGTGAGCCCGACCCCCACCGCCAACACCGCGAAGAAGAGCAGCTTGGCCGACATGCCTGCCCCGAGCGGGAAGATCGGCGCGCCCTCGGAGACCGGCAGGACAAAGAACTCCAGGGCCAGCGCGACCGGCGCGACCAGCGTCGGGAATGCCGCCGGCAACATGGAAGCAACTATGGTGAGCACCCCAAGAGTGACGTAGATAACGCCGAGAATCGCCAGCGCTGTGGGAAGCCCGGTGATCTCGTTCGCGCCGGCGAAGAGCGGGATCAGCATCGCCGCGGGCAAGAAGAGCATGCCGGCGTACTCGGGGTCCTCCTGGCTCAGGAAGGCAGCCGCCAATGCGATCACCGCCATGCCGCCCACCACGAGCACCGTCGCCGCCACCGGCATCACCAGCGTCCCGTTCCCGAACTCAACGAACGGGACCCGCATGAAGCTCTGGCGCACGATCATCAGCGGAAAGAACGCACCGACAACAGCGAGATTGACGAGCGCCGCCCTCCCCCACATCGGATGTCGCGCATGGTCGGCGCGGAGGAGCAGGACGAGCGTAGGGACGAGAATCAAGGGAGCCCACAACGGCAGGCCGCCGGGGATAAAGCCGATCACGCCGAGTGTTCCCAGCACGGAAATCGCCATCAGGAGCGACGGCCACGCCTGCACCACCATCTGGCGAGGCTGGGGCATGACGATCGACTCCCACTGCCAGGCCGGGTTCCGCTGGCGGCGCGCGCGGGGGCGAGGTGCCGATACATGCTCGGATGGACGGATACTCGTGATCACATCGCCCGTGACCGCCGATGCCCGCATGCGCGGCTGCTCCAGCACGCGGTCCTGACGAGAGGGGGGACGCTCGATAACGGACTCGGGTCGAGCGCGTTGCCGCCTCGGGGCAGGAGCGTTCACATCCGCGTAATCGTCGGCTGCGGATGCGTCCATAATTTCGTCATCGCGCCGGGCCGGACGCCTCGCCGGCGGTCGTTTGGGCTGCTCGAAAATGTCCTCGCGAGGCTCGCGGCGCGGTTTGCGCTTCGGGGGCTCATAACCCGTATCGTCGTCGTCCTCGCGACTCGCCCGGCGCCCGGCGGTGGGTCCTAATGAGCTTCTCTGGCGGCGCTCACGATGACGAGGCCGCTCGTCGACGATGTCATCTTCGTCAACGCCGTAGCCCGGATACGCTTCGTCCCAGGCGTCGTCATCGAACGAGCCGTCCGGCGACCCGCCAAGAACGTTGTATGGGTCCTCGTCGTCGAAAAGGTCCGAAGGAAGGTCCGGCATCGAGAAGCGGCCATACTCATCGGGTGCGGGTGTGCGGGAAGACACCTTATTGAGGCTCCTTGCGGGACGTCGAATATCGTTGCCTCGAATCTGCGTGATTCGTGGCAACGCCGCATGGACGCATATCGCCATGCCGTATGAATCACAATTAGCCCGGCTTCGCCGCGTACACTACGTCTCGAAGTCGCAGGCATGAAGGCGTGGAGGACAGTGGGCCGGGGCACCAGATCGCGACCGAAACGTCGGCGTGACCCGTCTCTCCTTCGAGCCCCAGTGTAAATGTGTACACCATGGATTTCCAG
This sequence comes from uncultured Chloroflexia bacterium, assembly GCA_963741805.1. Lineage (GTDB taxonomy): Bacteria > Chloroflexota > Chloroflexia > Thermomicrobiales > UBA6265 > UBA6265. Next base: position 166,608 of record CAVUJR010000002.1, on the reverse strand, counting down.
CGTGGTTTCAACGGTTTTCGGCTTAATTGTCGTGACTGTACATACGCCATCGCCGTAGTTAATTGCATGGAGTGTGCGTACGGACGAATGAACGTACATAGGAGGAGAAGCGTTCTGCCGTGATGGATTCACTCGCAAGCATCGCTGGCGAAATTGGAAGCCAGTTCCTGCAGATGGGCATCGTCCTGCTGCGAATCATCGTGACCTTCACTGTCGCCTGGTTTATCGCCCGCGTGACGCGCCGACAGCTCGAGCCACGACTGGCCCGACGGCGATATGGACGCGATGGGGCGCTGCTGGTCGGCCGCCTTGTCTCGATCGCCGCGTACGTTATCGCGTTGATCTCGGTGATGAACCAGCTCCACGCCGACTGGAGAGGCATCCTGACGCTCCTGTCCGCGTTCACGGTCGCGATCGGCCTCTCACTCCAGGACGTCCTGAAAAACTTCTTCTCGGGCATCTTGATGCTTCTCGAGAGGCCATTCTCTGTCGGTGACCGCGTGAAAGTGCGCGATTATGAGGGGGAGATCCAGGGCATCGACGTGCGCACCACACTCCTTCGTAATCGCGACGGCGCCCTCGTTTACGTTCCCAACTCGATTATGTTCGGCGAAATCCTCTCAAACCGTTCCCACTTCCGCACCCGGCGCCTGGATCTCACGATCACCGACCCCGAACGACCCGTCACGGAGATCGAATCAATCGTCCAAACCACGCTGTCAGGCAACGCCGAGGTACGGAAGCCAATCCCGATGCCTGTCATCGCGTCCGTTAGCACGAACGGCGTGGTTCTGAAGTACTCGTTTCTGGTACAGGCGACGCCATCCATCGACCACGAGCTGATGCTCGCTCTCTCCAGGGCCCTGACCGGCGCGTCAATCGAGGTGACGGCATGAGCAACATCGGCATCCTTGGCGGGACGTTTGACCCGATCCATCTCGGTCACCTCGTCATGGCGACCTACGCCGCGACCGAGCTCCAGCTCGATCGGGTGCTTCTGATGCCGGCCCAGACCCCGCCGCACAAGTTGGGCAAAGAGATCACGCCCACCGAACGCCGACTCGCCATGACCATTGCGGCGGCAGCAGAAGACGACAGGCTAGAGGTGTCGACGCTGGATCTCCAATCGGATGAGCCGTCCTACACGTCGTCGCTGCTTCAACGGATGCGAGCGCAGCACCCCGGAGAGGAGCTGACGTTCATCATCGGTGCCGACTCGCTCCGCGATCTGCCGACCTGGCATCGGCCAGACCTCGTCATCGAGCGAGCTCGCATCGCGGTCGCCAGTCGCCCCGGCGTCGAGATCGACGATGCCGTGCTCGACGCGCTTCCCCGGCTGCGCGAGCGCGTCACGATCTTCGAATCGCCGCTCATCGACATCTCTTCGACGGCTATCCGGGAGCGCATCCGCACCGGCCGCCCGATTACCTGGACTGTCCCCCACCCGGTGGAGGCGTACATCCTCGAACACGAGCTGTACCGCTAGCGAATCGACCGTCTGGCCGGCACTTAACTTGCCATCGTCTATGCCCAACGGTCTATGTACGTGGTCGGGGGGAATTATGGACGTCGAATCACAGTTCGTGCGGCTCAGGACGAGTGGCATCCTCTTCGGCATCGGCTTTGGAGGGTTCTTTGACGGCATCGTGCTGCACCAGATCCTGCAATGGCACCACATGGTCAGTCACGTGGAGGACTACCCAACCACAACCGTCGCAGGTCTCGAAGCGAACACGCTCGCGGACGGGTTGTTCCACGCCGTCACCTATCTCATCACGATCGCGGCGCTGATGGTGTTGTGGCCGGTGCTCGGTGCGAGACGACGCGTCTGGTCGACGCAGGGATTCGTCGGCCTGCTGCTCATCGGGTGGGCTATCTTCAACCTCGTCGAAGGCGTTATCGACCACCACCTGCTGAAGGTTCATGTCGTCCGGGAAGACGTGTCCAATCCGGACCTCTGGAACTTGGGATTCCTCGCGGTCTCGGTGCTGCCGGGTCCCGTGGGTTTTGCCCTCGTCAAGCGCGCGGACTGGCGAGAATCAGACGATACGACGAACCAACCCGTCGTCGGTTAGGGCGCCCACGGTGCAACAAATCACCCTTGGCGGCGACCATTCGGTATGCCCGGTACGATCGTTTCACCACAACTCGAGAGCACCTCTTCCATCTGACCGGGAATGTGGGATAGTACCCGTACGCCATGAAAAGACCCAGCAGGCACACGCAGTGCCTGCTTTCTGCGCACAGACTTATTCGTTGGGATGTGGGAGGACCAAGTGGACAACCTTGCGCTCTATCTCTTGCCGGTCGTGGTCTTCGGGCTCGTCGCGATCGGCTACGCTGCCTGGCTCGCCAGGAATGTGCTGTCCATGGATCAGGGCACAGCGGAGATGCAGGACATCTCTGGCCGCATCTTCGAGGGCGCAACGGCGTACCTCAACCGCCAGTATCGGACGATCTACTCCATCGCGATCGTGGTCGCCGTGGTCATCGGATCGCTGGTTGCGATCTTCGAGGAAGACCACAAGATGGAGCGCGGTGTCATCACCGCCCTCTCCTTCCTTATCGGTGCCATCCTCTCCGGTATCTCTGGCTTTATCGGGATGTACGTGGCGGTCAAGAGCAACGTCCGCACCGCGGCAGCGGCGCGTGACGGTGCGGGACCGGCCCTGTTGACCGCTCTCCGTGGTGGCGCAGTCTCGGGCTTCCTCGTGATCGCGCTCGGGCTTCTCGGCGTGCTGGGCGTCTACAGCATCGTGTACCAATTCGCCGAGGGCGCCTACCCGGCCGTCGCCGAGACTCCGTTCTGGATCGTCGGATACGCCTTCGGCGCCAGCTTCGTCGCCCTCTTCGCCCAGCTTGGCGGCGGCATCTACACCAAGGCCGCGGACGTCGGCGCGGACCTGGTTGGCAAGGTTGAAGCCGGCATCCCGGAGGACGATCCGCGGAACCCCGCCGTCATCGCGGACCTCGTCGGTGACAACGTCGGCGACTGCGCCGGCCGTGGCGCGGATATCTTCGAGTCATCGGCCGCCGAGATGATCGGCGCGATGATCCTCGGCGTCGCGCTCTTCCAGGCCTCCGGCGGCGACACGAACAGCAGCGACATCATCTGGATCTTCTTCCCGCTCATCCTCGCCGCGTTCGGGCTGATCGCATCGATGATTGGCGTCTGGTCTGTCCGGCCGCAGCAGCATCTCGATCACCCGATGTCCGAGCTGAACCGGGGCTTCGCGGTTGCCGCCGGCGCCTCCGCGATTTTCCTCGTGATCCTTTCCATGTTCCTCCCGTTCGGCAAATGGCAATTCGCGCTGGCCGGCATCATCGGAATCGTTACGGCCTTCGCATTCCTCGCTATCACGCAGTACTACACCGAAGGCGATTACCGGCCCGTGAAGGGCATCGCCGACGCGTCGAAGACCGGCCCGGCGACGAACATCATTAGCGGCATCTCCGTCGGCTTCGAGACGACGGGTCTCTCCGCCATCGTGATCGGCATCGCCCTCCTGAGCTCGTATGCGCTCGGCCGCTCGGTGGACGGTTGGGAAACCGATATCGCCATCTCGTCCGGCATTTTCGGTACTGCGGTCGCGACCATGGGCATGCTCATGACCGCGGCGTACGTCCTCGCGATGGACACTTTTGGCCCGATCACGGACAACGCCGGCGGCATCGTCGAGATGAGTGACGCTCCCGAGGCGGTGCGCGATGTGACGGACCAGCTGGACGCCGTCGGCAACACCACCAAGGCGCTCACCAAGGGCTATGCCGTCGCCAGCGCCTCGCTCGCCGCGTTCCTGCTCTTCTCCGCCTATCTCGATGAGGTCCAGCGCTTCAGCGACGACACCATCAGTCGCGTCGTGAACCTCGCGGAGCCGAAGGTCTTCGTGGGCGCGCTGATCGGCGCCGCGCTGGTCTACGTATTCTCCTCGTTCGCAATGAGCGCCGTCGGCCGCGCCGCGACTGACATGATTGAGGAGGTCCGCCGGCAGTTCCGCGCGGATCCTGGCATCATGGCCGGGACTAGCAAGCCGGACTACCGCTCCTGCGTCGATATCTCCGTACGCAGCGCGCTGCGCGAGATGATCCTGCCCGGATCGCTCGCGGTTGTCGTCCCGATCCTCGTTGGCGTCATCCTCCGCTGGGAAGCCGCGGCCGGCATGCTGATGGTCGGCACAATCGTCGGCGTACTGATGGCGCTCGTCATGAACAACGGTGGCGGCGCATGGGACAATGCGAAAAAGATGATCGAGGCCGGACAGCTATCGGAGAATGGCAAAATCCTCGGTAAGGGCAGCGACGCGCACGCGGCCGCGGTAGTCGGCGACACGGTCGGCGACCCCTGGAAGGACACCGCCGGGCCGTCGCTGCACGTTCTCGTGAAGTTGCTCGCGACGATTACACTGGTGCTCGCGCCGCTGTTCATCTAGGGGAGCGCACCACAGTTGATCCAGTTGACGGACTGCGGAGATGGCTCATCTCCGCAGTCCGTCTGTGCCGGGAAGGACGATCTTGGGTATGTCAGCGACGGGACGCCGTATCGGCGTCATCGGAGGAGGATTCGCGGGGCTCACGGCCGCGCTACGCTTGGCGCAGGTGGGGCACGATGTCACGCTGTGGGAGAAGGGCCGCTTCGGCGGCCAGGCGGCGACGATCCCGTTCGACGACACCCGCATCGAAATCTTCTACCACCACCTCTTCCAGAGCGACACTTCGATCGCGGAACTTGCCGAGGAGTTGGGCATCGCCGACAAACTCATGTGGCTTCCGTCCAACGTCGGCTACTTCGCCGATGGACGCATCCTGCCACTGAACGGCGCGCTCGATCTGCTCAAGCTCGACATCCTCCCCTTCCACGACCGTGTTCGCGTTGGACTCGTCACGCTTTACCTGCAGAAGGTGACGAACTGGAAGCGCTTCGAAGGCATCACCGCGCACCAGTGGCTGCGGAAGGCGCTCGGCAAGAACGCATACGAGAAGACGCTCGGCGCGCAGCTGAAGGCCAAGTTCGGCTCGTACTACGACCGCGTGTCTATGGTTTGGTTCTGGGGCAAGATCTGGCTCCGAACGACGTCGCGCCGAAACCCACTGGAGCAGGAAAAGCTCGGCTACTTCCGCGGCAGCTTCCAGGTCGTGGTCGATGCGCTTGTGAAGGCCTGCGAGGACGCCGGCGTCCATATGCAAGGCGGCGTCGGCATCACCCGGATGGAGCAGGTCAGCGAGAGGAAGTGGCTCGTCCAGACGGACGCGGGCGACGGATCCGCCATCTACGACACGGTCCTGGCGACCACCCCGTCGAACATTTTCCAGAAGCTGGTAAAGGACCTGCCGCCGGACTACGTGGCGAAGCTGAACGCGCTGGATTACGAGGCTGCGATCGTCGCGCTACTGGAACTCGACCAGTCGCTGAGCGACATCTATTGGCTGAACATCGCCGACGCCGACGTGCCGTTCACGGCCGTGATCGAGCATACGAACTTCGTCGACCCGAAGGAGTACAGTGGCAAGCGGCTCGTGTACCTCAGCAAGTACGTCGAACCGGACCATCCCTACTTCGGAATGTCCGACGAGGAACTCCTCGCGACGTACATGCCGCACCTGAAGAAGATCAACCCGGCCTTCGATCCGTCGTGGATCAAGCGCTCCTGGGTCTTTCGGGAGCGAGCGGCCCAGCCGATCACGCCGCTGCACTACTCGGAGATGATCCCGCCGCACCGCACGCCGCTGGACAACCTCTACCTGGCGAACACGACGCAGATCTACCCCGAGGACCGGGGCACGAACTACAGCGTCCGCCTCGGAAATGACATCGCCCGGCTCATCCTCGACGACATCGCGACCGACGCATAGCTCACGCCCGCTGCCAGAGCACCTGCCGGTCCTCGATGCGCGCGGTGATCGAGCCGGTCCGCTCCAGATGTGCCAGGTACGCGCTCACCGTTGGCCGCAGCAGGTAGTACGCCTGCGCGTCGTCCACCGGTGCGTCCAGGCGCCGAAACAGGTCGGCGCAGACGTCGTCGCTCGTTTTTGCGATGTCGAGCCCATCGAGAATCGCGGCGATCACCGTGTCGATCGCCGACCGGTTCACCTCGACAAGGTCGCGGATATGGGGGGCGGTTGGCCCGTGACCGGGTACCACCCATGAACATTCGACACCCAGCGAAAAATCGAGTGCGTCGAGATGGTCGGTCAACCCAAAGAGATATGGGATCGGGTACTTCTGCAGTGTCGCCTCCGGGAACACGACATCCGCGCAGAAAAACACGCCGTTGATCACGAACCCCATCTGGTTGATGGAATGCCCCGGCAACGAGACGATATCCAGCCGCACGCCTTCCAGCTCCTGCTCGCCCGTAGCGTAGACACCGTCGACAGGTCCGTCTTCCGCGACCAGGAACCGCGTGCGGATCGCGTCGACCGGGTCGGCCCCGCCATAGAGCATCACCGTCTGCATGATCGGGTGGCGTAACGTCAGCTCATCGATATCCGGAGCGTACACCCGCGCGCCGGTCCGCTTGACCACGAACGCGTTACCGCCAAAATGGTCCGCATGGCCGTGAGTCGTGAAAATCGCGCGAACGTCCGTCTTCAGTTCTTCTTGCACTGCACGCAAGACTTTGCGCGCCGGGGTGTCGTTCAGTCCCGTATCGATCAGTACCGCCCGACCGTCGTCGGCGAGCACGACGCCGATATTCGTCCCGCCGGGCGCGACGTACACGCCCTCCGCCAGTTGCTCCATGCCGGTCTCTCCTCCCGTAGGTTGGACACTATAATCATGCCGACCGAGAGATGTGTCGACCTCGTCGAAAGGACCCTTCGTGAAACATATCGTGGCCGTCGACCAGTTTGATCGCCCCTGGCTCGAATCGCTGTTCGCGGAAGCCGACCGGCTGCGCTCAGATCGAGGGACGCTCGACCTGCTCCGTGGAAAGGTATTGGCGACGTTGTTCTACGAGCCATCGACGCGCACCAGGCTCAGCTTCGAGTCGGCCATGCTTCGGCTTGGCGGGCAGGTGATCTCGACGGAGAACGCCCGCGAATTCTCGTCGGCGATCAAGGGTGAGACGGTCGAAGATACGATCCGTATCGTGTCCGGCTATGCCGACGGCATCGTGATTCGCCACTTCGAGACAGGCGCCGCTGCGCGCGCGGCGAAGGTCTCTCCGGTACCCGTCATCAACGGTGGCGATGGGCCGGGTGAGCACCCCACACAGGCCTTGCTCGATCTTTACACGATCCACAATGAGCTCGGGCGCATCGACGACCTGAAGGTTGCGCTCGTCGGCGATCTACGATTCGGTCGCGCCGCCCGCTCACTCGCCCTGCTCTTCCGTCAGACGAACAATGTGGAGCTTGTCTTTGTCGCTCCAGACGCCGTGCCGATGGGTGACGATGTGAAGGACGCGCTCGACAGCGCCGGCGTCGCATGGCGGGAAGAACGCGACCTGACCACGGCGATGGCAAACGTCGACGTCATCTACCAGACGCGTATCCAGCGCGAACGCTTCGCGACGCCCGAAGAATACGCCGCCGCGCGGGGCATCTACGTCATCACGCCGGAGAACATGCAGGTGTTGCCGGGGCACGCGATTGTCATGCATCCGCTGCCGCGCGTCGACGAGATCCACCCGGACGTCGACGGCGATCCGCGCGCCGCCTACTTCCGCCAGGCCCACAACGGCGTCTTCATCCGCATGGCGCTGCTGCACCAACTGCTCGGCAGCGAGGTGGCGTCCCGTTAGGCACTCGTCGTCGGAGAGCCCCGCTTCGCGTTTTGGCGTCGCTTGCGGCGTGGCAGTGCATCCGGCCCCAGCCGGTGCCGCGAGCGAATGCGTGACCAACGTTTCCGCTCGACACGGCGACGATTGAAGATTTCCAGGAAGCCGAGACCGAACAGCACCGCCGCCATCACAACGAGCACGTTGCGAACACCGAAGATGTCCGCCGCGGCGGCGGCGAAGAAGATTGGCACGAACGCGACGGTGTTGGAGATCGTGAAGAACGTCGCGTAGACCCTCGCGCGCACGCCCTCATGCGACCGTTCCTGAAGCATCGTCTGCGAGGGCACGAGGATAAACGCGTCGCAGATACCCAGCAGCGCGATGAATAGGGCCACCAGGACAACCACCGACGTCGTCGACGCCTCTCCGCCCCTCGCCAGCAGGTCCAGCACCGGCCGCGTCGCCGTCACCAGCAGCAACATGAGACCACCGAGCAGCATCGACACGGCGATCAGCCAGTCGCGCCCGATCCGGCGGGCAACGCGGGGCACGAGCAGCACGCCACCGACGATGCCCAGGCCAGCCGGCGCGACAATAAACCCGATGTCTTCCTTCGGCAACCCGATCGTGTTCGTGACGAACTCCGGACCAAGCGTGGCGATCATCAGGAAAGTAGTCGACGCCAGCGTCAGGTAACCGATCGCGCGCATCAGGACCGGATCCTGCAAGATGTAAACGAGACCGTCCTTCATGTCGGTCCAAAGCCGCTGCATTGGACGAAGCTCGATCTCGTCAAACGCTCGTGGCGCGACAGGTGTCTGGGGCAGCGTAAAGACCAGCGCGGCAGCGGCCAGATAGGCGATCACTGAGCCGCCAAAGAGGACATCAATCCCCAGGATCCGGACCAGGAGCGGACCAAGCGCCGCGAAGCCGATCAGCTGGGCCGAGGTCGAGGTCAGGTTGAACAAGGCGTTGGCGGACATCAACTGCTCGCGCTTCGCCACAACAGGAATGGTGGCTCCAAGCACCGGCGCGAAGAACTGGCCAGCGATGCCGAACAGGAACGTAACCGTGTAATACGCGGCGAGGATCGTCTCAGCGTGCCACCCCGGTCGGATCGTCAAGAACAGCACAACCGCGACGGCCCGCGCAACGTTCAACACGGCCATCAGCGTGCGCTTGTTCACCCGGTCGGCGATGACGCCGGCCACTGGCCCGAAGATGACCGCCGGCAGGGAGAACGCGAGGATCACCAGGCTGATCGCGGTGTTCGCGTTCGCCAGGTGATGCACTTCGACGACATCGCGCACGCGCAAGAGCAGCGCGAAGTTCACCATGTTCTGGAGAACCTGCGTGACGGCCTGGATCGTCCACAAACGCAGGAAGGCGCCATTCCGGAGAACGGCGCCCATGGAATCCGCCCGCACCTTCTTCTGGCGTGTGGCGCCACCGCGACTCATGAGCCGGCAGGGGGCGGCGTGGCGCCCTCAGCGTCCTCGGGCGCGGACGGCCCTCGGCTGATGAAACCACGGAGCCGCCGCTCAAGCTCACGACGCGGCAGCAGCACACGGCGTCCGCATATCTGGCAGGTGAGCCCGATATCGGCGCCGACGCGGACAACCTTCCACTCGTAGGAGCCGCAGGGATGAGGCTTCTTCAGGCGGACAATGTCGTCAATATAGAACGGGACCGGTTCCTTCAGAACCATGATCACTCCCGAACTACATCAGGCCGGGAATCTTCATGCCGCCGGTCAGCGCGCTCATCTTCTCTTCGTTGAGCTTCGCCGCCTTCTCCATCGCGTCGGTCACCGCCGCGAGTACGAGGTCTTCCAGCATCTCGACGTCATCCGGGTCAACGGCGGACGGGTCGATCTTGATCGACTTCATCTCGCGCTGTCCGCTCACCTGCACGGTGACAACGCCACCGCCGGCCGTGCCCTCGACGACTGCTTCATCCAGCTCCTGCTGGATCTTCATCATGCGGTTCTGCATCTGCTGGATCATCTTCATGTTCGGCTGCATGGGGTTCTCCATGATTCGACGGGTTCACCCGTCATGCGGTTCGGCTTGTACCGGGGAAGTATAGACGCTCAACCCGCGCGCCTCGCGCCAAGACGATTCTGCCGGTATTCGTGAACGCGCTGAAGCATGGCGCGGGCGTTGGCGAGCGATTCCGGAGTGGCCGGAATGCCGTCCAGCATCGCCGCCAGCTCCTCCTCCCGTGTCGGCGGGTCGAGTTCTTCGACCTCGGAGACCACACGCCCTTCGTGTGTGTCTTTCGCAATACGGAAGTGCTTGTCGGCAAACGCCGCGATCTGCGCGAGGTGGCTAATCACGATGACCTGATGCTCGGTGGTCAGTGACCAGAGCTTCTCGCCGACCATCTGGCCCGAGCGCCCGCCGACACCCACGTCGATCTCGTCAAAGACGAGCGTTGGTGTCTCATCGACCTCGCTCAGGATCGACTTGATCGCCAGCATCAGGCGCGCGGTCTCACCGCCCGACGCAATCTTTCCAAGCGGCTTCAGCGCCTCGCCTGCGTTCGGGGCGATCAGGAACGACACGTCGTCGATGCCACTCTCATCGACGCGCACCCGACGCCCGGCCGCCAAAGGAACACCATGCGGATCGTCGTGCTGCGTGACCTCGATCACCACGTCAGCATTGCCCATCCGTAGATCGGCGATGCTCTCGACGATTCGTCCGGCCAATTCAGTCGCGATCGACTGCCGCCGCTCGGAGAGCGCCCCGGCCTGTTCCGCCAGGGCCTTCTCAACACTGGCAAGCCGTTGCTCCAGCGCCCCACGGTCGTATTGGTCGCCAGAGAGGTCGCGCAGCTCACGATCGGCGGCGTCCCGGTACGCCAATATCTCGGCGATCGTGCTCCCATACTTGCGTTTAAGCGTTTGGATCAGGTCGAGTCGATCCTCGACCTCCATCAGCCGCTCGGGATCGCCCTCGATGCCATCAGCATATCCCCGGAGGTCGCGCACCAGGTCTTCGGCGAGCACGACCAGCTCGGTCGCTCGCTCGGAAAGGCCGCGCGCGCCCTCGTCGATACTGCCGAGATCGGCAACCGCGTGCTCGGCTTGACGCAGCAACACTGACGCGCTCACCTCGATTGCACCGGCATCGTCCCCCGTGATCGCCGTGACCGCGGTCAGCGCTGCCTGTCGCAGATGGTCGGCGTTCTGCAGGACATCTCGTTCACGGTGCAGCGCCTCGTCCTCACCGGTCGACAATGCCGCTTCGTCGATCTCGTTCACCTGGAACTGGAGAAGGTCGATCCGCTGCTCACGCTCCCGCGATCCCCTCGAAACGTCCTCGAGGGCCGACCGTACCTCCCGGAACTCGCGGACGAGATCGCGGAGCGTGCCGCGTTCTACTTCCAGCGCCCCGTACCGGTCAAGGATGTTCCGTTGCTCGGCGGGTTTCAGGATCGATAGGTGGTCCGACTGGCCATGGATGTCGACCAGCAAGCTCCCTACCGCATTGATTTGGGCCAGCGTCGCCATGCGTCCGTTGACACGACCAGTGGATCGTCCACTTGCCTGGATATCGCGGCTGAGTAGCAGCATCTCCTGCGGATCGTGCTCTATGCCGAATTCGTCCAGCAGCGCGATCAATGCCTGGCCCGTGGCCTCCGGGATCTCGAACGACGCCTCGACGCGCGCGCTGCGTTTGCCCGTCCGAACCAGGTCAGAGCTAACACGCTGGCCAAGCACCGCGCCGAGCGCATCGAGCAGGATCGACTTACCCGCTCCGGTCTCGCCGGTAAGCGCATTGAGCCCAGGCTCGAAGCGAATCGTCGTGTGTTCGATGATCGCGAGATCGGTGATGTCGAGTTCGACCAGCATGCGGATCCCGTCCAGGCGGCAGCGAACGATTGGGGCTGTTGCCCCGTCTGGCGCAATTATGCCCGCGTGGCACAGATCCGGCCACGCAAACGGACGGCCACCAACGTGACCGCCCGCCAGTCCGTCGTTTTCTTCTGTCCGCTATGACTCGCTGTCGCTCGCGGCGATCACGTCGTCCGGCGACCATTCCTGGACAGCGACAGGGTGGCTCTCTAGCTCGCTAAGGAACCCGTAGCGCTTCATCACCTCGGAGATATCCTCCGCGGATTTGGCCTCCCAGAGGGTGAAATGTCGCTCGTCGTGAAGGTCTGGCGAGAACGACCGGATCCAACGCGTGCGAGCGTTGCCATCACCATGATCGCGCGCCATGTCCAGCATGCGCGTCGGCGGAAAAACCTCGGTTTCGTCATGGTCAGTGCGGGGCGTGTGAACGACAAGATACAGGGGCATTGAGCGTGTTCCTCAGTTCTGGATAGACGGTGATTCGTCCGTACTGCGCGGCTTGCGCCGTCGACGGCGGCGCCGTGGTCGATCGTTTGCAGGTGGATCATCGTCCTCGCTCGGATCGCCCGGAGACGCAACCGGGGGCTCGGCGACTGGCGACGAAGTACGGCCACCTTCGAGCAACTCCGCCGCCTGGTACACCTGGTCGCGCCACGGATCGGCGAAGCGCACGGTAACAAGCTCTTTCAGGACCTGTAGCGAAACAACCATCCCCTCGCCGTCTGGTGTGGAGATACGCTGTCCGAGCCGCGGCAGGATCTGCTTCGCCTTTCTGTACTGCTCGTTTTCATATGACAGGCAGCACAGGAGGCGACCGCAGAGCCCGGAAACCTTCGTTGGGTTGAGCGACAGATCCTGGTTCTTCGCCATGCCCATCGTGACTTCGGGGTACATCGGTAGCCAGGAGCTACAGCACAGCGTGCGGCCGCATTTCCCAAGGCCGCCGATCAGCCGGGCCTCGTCCCGTGGCCCGACGTGATGCAGGTACACGTCAATGCCGAAATCTTTGACCAGCATGGCTCGGAAGTCTTCGACGAACGAGTGGCCCTCGGCGCTGAACGCGATTCGTACCGAGGAGCCGTCCAGCGCGAACTCGGCCGACACCGGCTTGATGCCGAAGTCGTAGTAGCGGGCGATCTCTCCGGCTCGGCGCACCACGTGGGCAGCGTCGGTCCGCTGCTGCTCGATGCGGGCAATGTCACCCTCGTCAAGCACCCGCTCGATCGGCTTCAAAGTACCGTCGAGCTGCGACATGACGACCTGCTTCGGCGCAACGACAACCCGGCCAGCCTCCTGACCCCGCGAAGTTGTGCATGCGACCCACGTCCCGACGTCGAGCGGCGCGCCGTTCGACTCGAAGAAGTACACGCGTCCCGAATCGCGGAAGCGCACACCGACGACCGATAATGCGTCCCCTGCGTGAGCAGGAACCGGATCATCCTCGGCGCAACTGCAGCTGCCGACCTGCTCGCCATTGGTCAGGCGATCGCGGAAGCGGGCTTTCGCGTGCTCCCGCGCCTCCTCGACGCTCATCTGCCAGGGCTTGGGCGTCCCCGTGGTGTCCTGTCCGCTTTCGATTATTCCGTCGGCCATTGCAGCACCATCGATTGGAGGGCCAGGCGCGGCCGGACGTTGGCGTCCAGATCCGCGAGGCACGCGTCGACACTCTTCAACGCCCGCAGCGCAGCCGGAGCGGCGAAAACGGTTTGACCGCTTTCCTCCGGATGATCGATGTCAGGAACGCCGGCCGCGCGGAGCATAATCGCTCGCCAGGCCGTCTGCGCACCCAGCACGCGGGCGTACACCGCATCGCGGTCCTTGGCGAACGCATCACCAAGTCGCGTCGCCTCCGCCAGTCGTCCATACGGGTCGTTGTTGATCCACGATATCACGGCATCCTGGATTTGCAGACGCTGCGCCAGCATCTGGTCGTCGTCAAGCGCGCGTATCGCCCACCCCGGACGGCCGACACTCGCCAAGGCGATCGCCTGCGCGCGCTCATCGTCGACACCGGATGCACGAAGCATCTCGGCGATCGTCGCGGTCGGCACGGTCTGGAGCTGGATCGTTGTCGCCCGGCTGCGAATGGTCTCCAGCAGGAGCTCGGCGTCCGTCGTGAGCAGGAGCACGACCGCATATGGCGGCGGCTCCTCCAGCGTCTTCAGGAACGCCTCCTGGGCCGTCTCCTGCATCGTTTCGACGTCGTCGACGATGACCACGCGTTGCCGCGCCTCCATCGGCCGAAGCGCGATGCCGCCACTGATCTCTCGCACGGTCGCGATCGTCAAACTCAGGTTCTTCCCGGCACTCGCCTTCTCCGCCGTTTGCTGCTGGCGCTGGAGATCGTGGACAGAGACATCCGGGTGGGTACCACGCATAATGCGCCGGCACGTCGAGCAGGTGCCGCAGGATAGCCCGGCAGCGGGCGGCGCCTCGCAGAGGAGCGCCCTGGCGAACTCGAGCGCCAGGGCGGTCTTCCCGACATGGTGATAGCCGCTCAGGATGTACGCGTGACGCGCCCCCCGGACTATCGCCGATTGCAACTCGCGGACGGCGTGGTCGTGGCCCCACACTTTCCAGCCGGCATCCGTTGTCGCGATGTCAATCGGCATCCGTCGCTCCGGGATCAGGCGCTGGCCTTGGTCTTCGACTTCGTTTTCGGCGCGGCGACGCGCTTCACCGGACGCGGGCGTCGGGACGCACGTTCGACCGTTGGCGTCTCGACCTTCTCGCCAGCGGACAGCAGCTCGACGACACGCGCGCGCTCATCATCGGTGAAGGCTGGGTCGACGGGCTGCTCGCGGACGAACTCTTCGAGCTCCTCACCATGGAGCACGGGGAAGTCAGGGTCCTCGATATCCAGCTCCGCCTTCGGATGGACAAAGACGACGGCCCCGTTCACATCTGCCTCGAGTTGGTTCGCGGCGAGGAACTCCTCGATCCGCTTGATCGCGTTCTCCGTCTCAAAGCTTGGATTGCCGAGCTGCGGGCCGCTAAAGCTGAACAGGCGGCGGAACGCCCCACCGGCCTTTCGCCACGACTGACGGCGCTGGCTGATCTTGCCATCGAGCTCCTTCGCCGTCAGCACCATCACACCACCCGGGTACACCAGCAGGTGCTCGATCACCTTACCGGCCGGCGTCGCGTAATGGACCACGGTGTTGCGGTCGCTGAGCCCTTTCAGTCGATGGTCGATCAGTTGGTCATTCCGCGGATCGCGCGACCACTTGCCGACGCCCTGCATGCCCATGTTGAACATGATGAAACCGGCGAGCATCGCGATGTAGGCGACGATCAGCAGGCTTGGATACCAGGCGACGAAGAGCGAGCCGGAAAGCAGGACGAACCCGATGAGCGCGAGCCATCGACCGCGCCGCTTCTGGTCCTTGATGTATTTCGCATGTCTGACGATCTGCATGGAAACCCTGGCTGTGCTGGTGCCCGTGAGGGGCATCGACGACGCGTGATGCGCAGGTCCGGCGCCGATCACGGGCGACCGGATTCGCGTGGCGATGTGACGAAATCACGCTCCACTGCGGCTTGTTGAGGAGTGTAACAAACGCGGGGTCGACAATACGTCTAGAGCGTGGAGGGAATGCCGGTCACCCGCTCCAGCCACACGCGCCCGAACGCCAGCAGGAGCATGACGCCCAACCCGGCGAGCCCGGCCAGCGTACCTGGAAGGTGCAGCTGCGCGGCTCTTAGGACGCGATCATCCCACCGCAGCGCCAGCAAGATCATGGAGAGAGTCAACATCGAGAGCACGGTCCAGGCGGAGATGATGAGGAGCATCGAGAGTGGGACATAGAGCCAGGCCGCGCCGCTGGTCACCGCCAACGCATACGGAATGAAAGGGACCCAGGCCACGGTCAGCGTGCGCCATGTGTTGACCACCGGTTGGCGTGTGGATAGCCTCCACGTGGTCGAGGCGAGCAGCCAGGCGAGGACGACGGCGAGCGTGACTCCTGTGGCGTACCCGGTGACGAGGCGCAGCTCGTTTCGGGGCTGCCACGAGTGCGGCAGCCCGAGATCGGTGAACAGGGAGTTGAATCCGTCCGCCGCCAGGGCGACGACGAACAGCGCCAGCACCACCATGATCCGCATCGGCGGCAGCCCCGCCCGTAGCCGACCGCCCCGGAGTGCCAGGACCACCAGCGTGGCGATGGCGCCGCCGTAGATGCCGGTCATACGCGCGTCGAACGGCAGGAGCAGCCCGCCGAAGTCGTACGAATGTGTAGGCGTCTGCGCACAGAGCCCGTGCAGCAAAAGCCTCGCCTTGTCCGCAAAGCCACCCGGCCAGAACAGGAAGACACCAGCCCCACCAACGGCGAGAAGAGCCCAGGCCCAGTACATTCGGATGATCGGCAAGAGGGAGCGCATCAGGGATTCCGGTCGAGAAGGACGATCGCTGCGTACACTATCGGAGTGTACTTCCCGGCCGGCGCGCAGTTCGCGCCCTACCTATCGAAGGATCGCTCTTCCATGGATCTCAGGGGATTCCTGAACACGCCGCGCTCGTCCGCCATCAACCCCGAGCGTATCGCGGTCCAGAGCGGCAAGGCCCCAATCGTCCTCGCCTCGATCGCGATGGGCCTGTTCGCGGTGCTGTTCAGCATTGTCCGCGCGAATCGCAGCGCCGACACGGACGCGGCCATCACGCTCCGGCTCCAGAAGCGCGATCACCCCTACTTCGACCGCCTGATGCACACCGTCTCGTTCCCCGGGTTCCCCCCGCAGAGCCGGATCATCCCGCCCGCCATTTCCGCGGCGCTCTGGCTTCGCGGCATGCGCCTGGAAGCGATCTTCCAGCTGGCGGCATGGGGAACTGGCGGCGTCTCCAGCATCTTCAAGCGCATCATGAAGCGAGGCCGCCCGATTACGATCGGGCACACCGACATCCGCGTCGTGCCGGCGAACATCGGCGGTTCCAGCTTCCCGAGCGGCCATGTCATCATCTACATGGGCGTCTACGGATTCCTCGCCTTCCTCGCACAGGTCTGGATCAGGTCCGACCGCGTCCGCCGCGCGGTGGTCGGCTCCCTCGTGTCCATGCTCGCACTCGTCGGCCCGAGCCGGGTCTACCTCGGGCATCACTGGTTCACTGACGTCCTCGCGTCATATCTGCTCGGCACAACCTATCTCGTCGGCCTCACGTCCCTCTACCGGCGGGTAAAGCGCTGGACGATCGGCGCCTAGGTTTCGAGCGGATTTGTTACAATAAGAGGCGGAATTTGAGATGGTGAGGCGCTGACGGAAACCGCGCCCGCCTCGTGTGGTCCAGCAATCCCGGGACGATGGAAGCCGGGACGTTAAGCACGAGGTGGGACATCGTTCCCGAGCCGTTGCCCGAACGCCGACACGGCAAGTAGACGCAACCGGTATCCGACCGTTACTTCGGATCGAGTGGGCCACGCGTGCGCGTGGTCAACTGAGGTGGTACCGCGGCTTGGCTCGTCCTCATTCCCGAGGCCGGGCCGTTTTCGTTAACGCCCATCGCCCCCATCCTTCGCCTATGCAGCAGCCCTCACAGGGAGACCAGATGACCGAATCGGCAGTCAAGACATTCCGCGACGTTCCTACGAAGGTCGACTTCCCGAAGATGGAACGCGACCTCATCGATTGGTGGAACGCGGAACACATCGTCGAGAAGTACCTGAACCGGAACAACGACTCCGGCAAGACCTTCTCGTTCATCGACGGACCCATCACCGCCAACAACCCGATGGGCGTCCATCACGCCTGGGGTCGGTCCTACAAGGACATCTTCCAGCGCTACCACAACATGCTCGGCGAGGAGCAGCGCTTCCAGAACGGATTCGATGCCCAGGGTCTTTGGGTAGAGGTCGAAGTCGAGAAAGAGCTCGGCATCAAGAACAAGCGCGAGATTGAGGAGTTCGGCATCGCCGAGTTCGTCGAGCGGTGCAAAGAGCGCGTCCAGCGTTTCTCCGGCCGCATCACTGAGCAGTCCAGGCGCCTCGCGTATTTCATGGACTGGGACGACAGCTACTTCACGAACTCCGACGAGAACAACTACACGATCTGGCACTTCCTGAAGACCTGCAATGACCGCGGCTGGATCTACAAGGGCGACGATGTCATGCCGTGGTGCCCGCGCTGCGGCACCGGCCTTTCGGAGCACGAGATCGTCACCGAGGGCTACAAGGACCGCACCCACCTGGCCCTGTTTGTGGGCTTCCCGCTCGTCGACGAGGATGCCTCGCTGATGGTCTGGACGACCACGCCATGGACGCTCTCAGCCAACATCGCCGCATCGGTGAACCCGGAGCTCACCTATGTCCGCGTGAAGCAGGGCGATCGCGTTTTCTACGTGGCGAAGGATGCCGTCTCGAACGCGATTCGTGGCGAGCACGAGATCCTCGGTGAGGTGTCCGGCAAGGACCTCGTCGGCCGCGAGTACCGCGGGCCGTTCGATGAGCTGCCAGCGCAGGAAGGCGTCGTTCATCGCGTCATCGCGTGGGGCGACGTCAGCCCCGAGGAAGGCACCGGAATCGTCCACACGGCGCCCGGCGCTGGTAAGGAGGACTATGCGCTCGGCAAGGAGTTCGACCTCGCCACGCTCGCGCCGATCGACGAGTTCGGAACCTTCGTCGACGGGTTCGGCTGGCTCACCGGCCGCCACGCCCACGACATCGGCAAGGACGTCGAGCAGAATCTCAAGGAGAAGGGCTTCTGGTACCGCTCCGAGCAATACACCCACCGCTATCCGGTCTGCTGGCGCTGTGGCACCGACCTCCTCTTCCGCCTCGTCGACGAGTGGTACATCTCGATGGACGAACTGCGCGAGCAGCTGAAGGAAGAGACCCGCAAAACGTCGTGGTACCCGTCATTTGGTCTCGAGCGCGAGCTTGACTGGCTGACGAACATGCACGACTGGATGATCTCCAAGAAGCGCTATTGGGGGCTCGCGCTGCCGATCTTCGATTGCGAGGAGTGCGGCACGTTCGAGGTCATCGGCTCCGAGACCGAGCTGAAGGAGCGGGCGATCGCCGGCTGGGAGGACTTCGAGGGGCATTCGCCTCACCGCCCCTACCTCGACACCATCCAGATCGAGTGCAAGGGCTGCGGCAAGCCGGTCCACCGCATCAAGGACGTCGGCAACCCGTGGCTGGATGCCGGCATCGTCGCGCTGTCGACGCTGGACTATCGGCACGACAAGGACTACTGGGAGAAGTGGTACCCGGCTGATCTCATCTCGGAGAGCTTCCCGGGCCAGTTCCGCAACTGGTTCTACGCGCTGATCGCCGAGAGCGTCGCCGTCACCGGCCGCGCGCCGTTCCGCAACGTTTACACCTACGCCCTCATGCGCGACGAAAAGGGCGAGGAGATGCACAAGTCGAAGGGCAACGCGATCTGGTTCGACGATGCCGCCGAAGAGTTCGGCGTCGACGCCATGCGCTGGCTCTTCGCGACGGTGAACCCGACGGTCAACCTCAACTTCGGCGAACACGTCGTCAATGACGTCCGGCGCCGCTTCATCCTGCCGCTCTGGAACTCGTACTCGTTCTTCGTCACCTACGCGAACCTTGACGGCTGGACACCACCGCAGCAGCCGACGCCGCTCGCTGAGCGCACCCTACTCGACCGCTGGATCATCTCCCGCGCCAACGAGCTGGTAAAGACGGTCCGCGAGAGCTACGACAGCTACGACATCACCACGGGCAACCGGGCCGTCGAGAACTTCGTCGTCGAGGAGCTCTCGAACTGGTATATCCGCCGTAACCGGCGTCGCTTCTGGAAGCCGGAGAGCGACACTGACAAGGCCGCCGCCTATGAGACGCTGTACGAGGCACTCGTGCTGGTCTCGAAGCTGGTCGCCCCGGCGATCCCGTTCATGGCCGACGTCATGTACCGCAACCTCGTCACATCCGTCGACGCCAATGCGCCGATCTCGGTGCACCTGACGGACTTCCCGGAGGCAGATGAGGCGGCGATCGACGAGACGCTCTCGCACGAGATGAGCGCCGTGCTCGCCGTCGTCAAGCTTGGTCGCGCGGCGCGCTCGGAGGCCAACATCAAGGTCCGCCAGCCGCTTCCGGCGATCCTCGTCCATACGCCGGATCCGGCGGACGCCGAGGCCGTGGTGCGGCACAAGGACCAGATCCTCGACGAGTTGAATGTGAAGGACGTTCGCGCGCTGACCGAGCTCGGCGAGGTTCTGACCTACGACGTGAAGCCGAACCTGCCGCTGCTTGGCCCGAAGTACGGCAAGCGACTCGGCGCGATCCGTAGCACGCTCGGCAAGATGGACCCGGCCACCGTCGCAACACTGGTCAACGCGGGAGAGGATGTCGAACTGTCTCTGCCGGACGGATCAACCGTCGCCCTGCTTCCGGGGGAGATCCTCGTCGGGATGCAGAAGCGTGAAGGCTTCGCCGCCGCGCAGTCCGAGGAAGCGACGGTCGTGCTCGACACCGAGCTGACGCCGCAGCTTATCAACGAGGGACTCGCACGCGACTTCATACGCGGCGTGCAGGATGCCCGCAAACAACTGGAGCTGAACATCGACGACCGGATCGACCTCTGGTTCTCGGCCTACGACGAGACGGCCCATGCCATCACGTCGCATGCGGCCGAGATCAGGCGCGAGGTGCTCGCGGCCTCCCTCACCCGGGCGGAGGAGATCTCCACCGAGGACGGGTTCAGTGAGGTCAAGGTCGGCAACGACTTCGCCGGCATCGTCATCAAGGTCGCCCGGTAAGCGCCACATCGCGCAACGAGGCGCGCGAACGACTGAGCTATCGCCGCCATCACGACATCGGCGAACCGGTTGCTGCCGTCAACACATCCTTCTCCGGATTCTCACTCAAGTACCCTGGATTGATTACATGAGCCTCTCTATTGGAATCGTCGGGTTGCCGAATGTCGGCAAGTCCACCCTGTTCAATGCGCTGACGGATAACGAGATTCTCGCTGCGAACTACCCCTTCGCCACGATCGAGCCGAACACCGGTATCGTGCCCGTACCGGACGCACGTATGTCCAAACTGGCGGAGATTTTCAGCAGCGAGCGCATTCTGCCCGCCACCGTAACCTTTGTGGATATCGCCGGCCTGGTCGCCGGTGCCAGCAAGGGCGAGGGCCTGGGCAACAAGTTCCTCGCCAATATCCGCAACACGCAGGCAATCGCGCATATCGTGCGCGCGTTCGAGAACGACGACATCGTCCATGTCAGCAACAAGGTAAGCCCGAAGGACGATATCGAAGTCATCAATACCGAGATTTGCCTCGCCGATATTCAGACCATCGATAACCGGCTGGTCCGGCTGCAAAAGGAGATGAAGGGCAATCCAAAGGCGGCCACAACCGCGGCATACCTGGAGCAGCTGAAAGAGCACCTGAACGAGGGCACGCTGCTCTCGACGCTGCCGTCGCTGGATATGGAGGCGATCTACGATCTGCATCTTCTTTCGGCCAAGCCGGTGATCTTCGTGTTCAATGTGGACGAAGAGACCCTGGCCGATAGCGACCGTCAGCAGGCCCTGCGCGAGCTGGTCGCGCCGTCGCGGGCGATCTTTGTCTCCGCCAAGCTGGAGGAGGAACTGCGCGGCCTCGATGAATCCGATGCCGCCGAACTGCTACGCGAATACGGCGTGCAGGAAACCGGCCTGAACCAGCTCATCCATACCGCCTATGAAACACTGGGCCTGCAAAGTTACCTCACCGCCGGCCCGAAAGAAGTACGTGCCTGGACGATTCACCGGGGTGACACTGCACCTCAGGCGGCCGGTGTGATCCATACCGATTTCGAGCGCGGCTTCATTGCCGCCCAGGTGGTGGACTACGACGACCTGGTGGCGGCCGGTTCGATGGTGGCAGCAAAGGCCGCCGGCAAGGTCCGCACGGAAGGTAAGGAGTACGTGATGCGCCCCGGCGATGTGGTGGAGTTCCGCTTCAATGTGTAATCCAGTCACATCAGACGTGGCATCTCGCATGCACCCGCTGACAATAGCTGCCCGTTCTGCACGATTGCTACGGGCGGTCAAACTCGGAACACAGTGCAAGACGGCGTTCTGTACCGGGATGAATTCGTGACCGCGTTCCTCACAACGTCTTCGACCTTCCGGTCAGGCTCGGCACGCCGATTCATGCAGCGATCAAGCGAATCTCAGTCGCGATGAAGCGTGCGTATCGATGCGGTGGAATCTCGACACGCCAGCATAATGAGCCACATGGCAATCATGTCTATCCGCGATACAAGAGGGATATGCTCTACCTGACGAGAGGAAGGCCGACCTCGCCAGAAGACCGGCGGCGATACGCCAGCAAGTCAAGAGCAGCGATGAGTGATACCGACGTTCTCGAAACGATGTAATCGGAGGAACCTGTGGGCAATATTCTTCAATCGCTTCCCAAGGGGGAGAAGGTCGGGATCGCGTTCTCCGGCGGGCTGGATACCAGCGCCGCCCTTTACTGGATGCGTGAGAACGGCGCGATCCCGTACGCCTACACGGCCAACCTCGGCCAACCCGATGAGAAGAACTACGACGACATCCCGGCCAAGGCTCGCACCTACGGCGCCGAAGAAGCCCGCCTGATCGACTGCCGCCCCCAGCTGGTGCATGAGGGGCTCGTCGCGCTCCAGTGCGGCGCGTTCCACATCACCACCGCCGGCGT
The DNA here is from genome assembly GCA_963741805.1 of uncultured Chloroflexia bacterium. Lineage (GTDB taxonomy): Bacteria > Chloroflexota > Chloroflexia > Thermomicrobiales > UBA6265 > UBA6265. The sequence continues at coordinate 144,390 of CAVUJR010000002.1, read as the reverse complement.
CCCCTATTTCAACACCACGCCGATCGGTCGCGCCGTCACCGGCACGATGCTTGTCGCGGCCATGAAGGACGATGACGTCAACATTTGGGGCGACGGCAGCACCTACAAGGGCAACGACATCGAGCGATTCTACCGCTATGGCCTGATGGTGAACCCGGACCTGCGCGTCTATAAGCCATGGCTCGACCAGCGCTTCATCGACGAGCTGGGCGGTCGCGCCGAGATGTCGGCCTACCTCGCCAAGGCGGGTTTCGACTACCGCATGTCCGCCGAGAAGGCGTACTCCACCGACTCCAACATGCTCGGCGCCACCCACGAGGCGAAGGATCTGGAGTATCTCGACAAGAACATCCTGATCATCGACCCGATCATGGGCGTCCCGTTCTGGCGCGAGGACATCGATGTGCCGTATGAGGAAGTCTCCGTCCGCTTCGAGAACGGCCTGCCGGTCGCGCTCAACGGCCGGAAGTTCGACGACGCGGTTGCCCTGATGGAGGAAGCGAACGCGATCGGCGGGCGCCACGGCCTCGGGATGAGCGACCAGATTGAGAACCGGATCATCGAGGCGAAGAGCCGGGGCATTTACGAGGCTCCGGGCATGGCGTTGCTGTTCATCGCCTACGAGCGCCTTGTCACCGGCATCCATAACGAGGACACGATCGACCAGTACCGGGACAGCGGTCGCAAGCTCGGGCGCCTGCTCTACCAGGGCCGCTGGTTCGACTCGCAGGCGATGATGCTGCGCGAGTCGCTCCAGCGCTGGGTCGCCAGCCTCGTCTCAGGCGAGGTCACCATCGGCCTGCGCCGTGGCAACGACTACTCCGTCCTGGATACCCGGTCGACGAACCTCACCTACGCGCCGGAGCGGCTCTCAATGGAGAAGACGGAGTCCAGCTTCACGCCGCAGGACCGCATTGGCCAGCTCACGATGCGGAACAACGACATTACCGACACCCGCGAGAAGCTTCAGGCGTATGCCAGCGCCGGCCTCGTGTCGCTTGGCGGCAAGAACGCGCTGCCGCAGCTTCCCGGGACGTCGAAATCTACTGGAAAGTAGTCTCCGATCGGCGACGGTTCGAAGGGAGGCTGCCACACGGCGCCTCCCTTCGAGCGTTAAGCGTGCGTCTTCAACCGGTTGGCGAGGAACGTGCCCCAATCCGGCAGCACGACGAAGCTCGCCGTCGCTCAAGGGACCCTCACGGCCGTCCACGAAGAAGCTCTCCGGCTCTTCAACCAGCACCCCACCGTTGCGCGTTAGGCTCTTCGCGATCGATTCGGCGGCCGATCCGCTCAGGAGCTTCGGCCAATGCACGCGCGTGTCGAACACCGCGACGGGCAAGTTCTCCAACCGGGCCATCGGCAGCGAGGCGACAAAGTCGCGCATTGTCGCTTCTACCCCATGCGCCTGTGTCGGAGCGCCGAGCACGAGCAGGTCGAGCCCCTCGGGAAAGCTGATGAACTCTTCAGTTGACTGCACTTCGACGGTCGCGTCACCGGCAGTGCGCATCGCGTCGGCGATCGCGATCGCCACGTTCCTGGTATTGCCGAATTTCGAGTCGTAGATCACGAGAGTATGCATCTGGTCCACCTTTCTGCGGATCGTGTTCACGAGGTCAGCGCCTGTCGTTGCATGCCGAGCTGTGGGATCACGCTCAACCGGTTGTTGATATCCCATTGCTCGACGATGCAACCACGCGCGAGTCGGCAGAAGATCGCACCAGTCCCACCCGAATCACGGTCCACGCGGTAACCTCGTCATCCGCCGCGTTCAACACAGCCTCCATCGCGCCGACGTGCGGTAGAATCGTGCTCGAACGTCGCCCGGCAACGTACCCCGTCACTGACCGGGATACACGCTCCGGCATCACAAACGCGACGCTTACAACCGCCTTTTCCGCAACATGACCGTGTCGACTTGCACGCATCCTTGAGGAGTTTCATGACCGACGACGCCACCATGCCGCAGGACGACAGCCTGGATATCCAGCCGTGGCCCGTGATCGAGCTCATCGGGCGGGCCGTGACGCTGGCCACTGTCGCGCGGCGGGGCATGCTGGAGGTCGACGACGAGCGCGACGCTTTCGACGTCGAGACCGATCGGTTCGATCTCAGCACGTGGTCCCGGACAGAGCTCCAGAACTGGATCACGGACGATGAGCTCCGGCTTCTCAATGCCTCGGTCGGCGAGCTGTCCGACGACGATCTCACCGCCTGCGATGACGCGCTGATCGGCGCGACCGCCATCGCCTGGGCGGTTCGCGCGGTGGACGTCCCTCGCCTACCTCGTGCCGGATCTCGATGAGTTGAACGAGCGCGCGTTGACGTGGGCTCCCGTGCCATGGGAGAAGGTGCGGTCCGTGCAGTCCCGAGCGCGACTGCGCTCTGACGAGGATTTGGCGGCAGAGCGCGAGCGCTGGGAGCTGTGGTACTGGCGCGCGACCGACGCGGAGGATGACGCCGAGGCGCTTGCAGATGTGGTCGCCGAGCTCGGCGAGACCAACCTCATACCAGTTACGGACGGCGACTTCGCGGACGACAACGGGACGCCGTATTCGCGCATGTCCGACGAGGAGCGCGATGACGTGCTCTGGCTCGCTGAGCTGCGGCTGCGGGCGCTGAACTGGACATGTGGCTTCGGTGAGACGTGGGAGAGCGCCCCGCTCTACCCTGACGAGTAGCGTCGCCCTCCATCATTCCAACGCGACTCTTTCGACGCTCGATCAGCTCGGTTGCATTGCGTCGCTCAGAGTTGGATGTCGACCTGATATCACGTTCATCGAACAAAAGGGGTGCTATATACGAGCCGAACGGCATTGACGTCTCTGAGCAGGTGCGGTTGCTCAAGGTGATTGCCGACAAGACCAGGTTAAGGAGTCCCGGCTTGCTCGGCGACAAGGAGCGAACCGGGGTCGATCTGACACACCTGCTTGGCCTGAGCGCGCCCACGGTCAGCCACCACATGCGTAAGCTCTCGTCCGCGGGCATCGTGATCGACACCGAGGACGCGCAACCTGTGATCATCCCTGCGGAAGCTCGTGGAGCGCTTCGAACCGGCCCGAAGGTACCCGGAAATGATCGTGAACCTGCTGCGCGTTGCGCATGAAGATGTCGCCACACTGCGCCGCGAGCTCGTCGACTACGGGTTCATGGTCCGCGGGAAGCGGTTCTACGACGTGGCGGCATCGCTTCCAGCTCGTTCAACGCAGGTGGAGCAAAAGACTCCCGGCCACGAAGAGGAATGGCTTGCCGCCCTGCTCTCCTCGACGATCCGTGGGATGCGCTAGGTGATCGCGGCGTACGCCTCGCGAGCCCTCGCGATGAACTGACGGATCATCTCCGGATCCTTCCGGCCGTCGCGTTCCACCCCGGAGCTGACGTCGACGCCCCACGGTCGCGCCTGATCCACCGCGTCAGCAACGTTCTCCGGCGTCAGGCCCCCGGCCAGCACGACCGGAAATCGCTCGCCGAGGCGGGCGACCAGCGACCAGTCCGCCGGCATCCCGGTCCCTCCATACGCTCCCGGCGCATGCCCCTCGACGATGATTCGCGCGGCCGGTCGCGCCGCGGAGAACCATGGCTCGATAACCCGAGCCGCATCGTCCAGCGACGTCCCATCCGGGAACCGGAACGCCTTGATCACCGGTACCTCGATCGCATCGAGAATCGCTGGCGACTCGTCGCCGGACAACTGGACCGTCTCCAACGCTCCGTCCTTCACCGCGCTGGCAACATCCTCAGCCAAGGGGTTGACCATGACTCCCACGATCGAGGGATGGTTGCTCGATCGATCCAGCGATCCAGCGATCCCCGCGACCAACGATGGAGTGACCTGTCGCTTCGACGGCGTGAGGATGAACCCGAGCGCGTCGGCTCCGGCGTCAACGGCCGCCTGGGCAGCCTCCGCCTCACGCAATCCGCAAATCTTGACGAAGAACCGTCGCTCAACGCTCACGAGGCACTCCTGTCAACGCGCGGACCGCCGCTGCCCGGTCTTCCTGCATGATGAGCGACTCGCCCACGAGCACCGCATGCGCTCCGGCGGCCGCCATTCGCTGGACATGTTCCCGCGTGAAAATACCGCTCTCGCCCACGACCGTCGTGCCTTCTGGCAGCGACGGCGCGATTCGCTCAGTAACGCTCAGGTCGACGTCGAACGTCCGCAGGTTCCGGTTGTTAATGCCGATCAGCGTGGCCCCACTCTGCGCGGCCCGCTCGGCTTCTCCCTCGTCATGCACCTCGACCAGCGCCGCCATCCCGAGCGATTCGGCATGCTCGCGATACTCGCGAAGCTGCACGTCGTCGAGCACCGCCACGATCAGGAGGACCATCGACGCCCCGTTCGCTCTGGCCTCGTCGATCTGGTATGGGTCGATCGTGAAGTCTTTACGCAGCACCGGCACCGGGCGCAACGACGCGTTGGAGGCCGCCACCACCTCCCTCAGGTCGTCGAGCGATCCCTGAAAAAAGGGCTCGTCGGTGAGGCAGGAGATCGCTGCAACGCCGCCGTCGACGTACGCCCGGGCGATCGACCGGGGCTCGATCTCCACCGGGAAGCTCCCTTTCGACGGCGATGCGCGCTTGAACTCCGCAATCACAGTCACGTTGTCCTTCCGAAGCGCGGGGATCGCCGAAACGGTCGGCTCTGCCTCTCTCGCGAGCGCGGCCATCACGCCCTCCGACACGCTCGCCTTCGCGGCGGCCACCGTCTCGACCGTGCGCGCCAGGATCTTGTCGAGATACGTACCAGTGTCCTTGACCGTCATGCCTCCGCCCGCTCCGGCATACCGGCCAACTCTTGCGTGACGCGCACCAACTCCTCCAGCTTGTGCATCGCCATACCTGAGTCGATCGCGTCCGCGGCCATGCGAATGCCCTCCTCGAACGACCTGGCGGCATCGGCAGCATAAATCCCTGCACCGGCGTTCATCAGCGTTACCGTGCGTCGCGGCCCGTTCTCGCCGGCGAGAACCGCCATCGTGATCTTCATGTTGTCGGACGCATCGCCGCCGAGAAGATCGTCCGGGTTTCCCAGCGGAAGACCGAAGTCGCCGGGCGAGACCGTGTAGGTCTGGATGGTGCCAGAATCGGCATCGTACTCAGTCACATCGGTCGCACCCATCACGCCGATCTCGTCCAGCCCTTCCTCGGAGTGAACGAGGACGGCATGCTGGCTTCCAAGCCGCTCCAGCACCTGCGCCAGCTGCCCGGCGATCGCTGGTTGCCCGACGCCAACGAGCTGATGCCTGGCACCTGCGGGGTTCGTCAGAGGACCCAGCAGGTTGAAGATCGTGCGGATGCCCATCTGCTTGCGCGCCGGGCCGACAAAGCGCATCGCGGGGTGATACGCCGGGGCGTACATGAACCCGATCCCGACGCGCTCGACGCTTTCGGCCACCTGCTCCGGGGTTAGCTCAAGCGTCACGCCCAGCGCCTCCAGGAGGTCCGCCGAGCCGCACTTGCTCGATGCCGCGCGATTGCCGTGCTTCGCGATCCGTACGCCAGCGGCGGCGATCGCGAACGTCGCAGTTGTGCTGATGTTGAACGAGTTGGTGTGGTCGCCGCCCGTTCCGCAGGTGTCAAGCAGCGGCAGGTCGTCGGAGTCGACATCCACCGTGACGGCGTGGTCGCGCATCGCCTGCGCGAACCCGGCGATCTCATCGACCGTCTCGCCCTTCATGCGCAGCGCGGTGGTCAGCGCGGCGATCTGGGCGTCCGTCACCTCGCCGCTCATGATGAGGTCCATCGCGGCGGTCGCTTCGTCCTGGTTCAGCTCCTTGCCGTCCACGACTTTCTGGATGACGTGCTGGATGTTGATCTGTTCGCGTTCGCTCATGATTCCGTCCTAGTAGCCGAGCACCAGCTCGGGCTGATGCCCATTCGTTCGCACCCCGCACGACCGCAAGAAGTTGGCGAGGAGATCGTTGCCAACCACCGTCAGGATAGACTCCGGGTGGTACTGAACGCCCTCGATCGGCAACGTCTTGTGCCGGATCCCCTGGATCACGCCATCGGACGACGTCGCAGTGACGACAAAGTCGTTCGGTACGGTATCCGGGTCAATGATCAGTGAGTGGTAGCGCGTGGCCGTGAACGTCTCCGGTAGCCCCTCGTAGATCCCCCTGCCATCATGGCGGATCTCCGACGTCTTGCCGTGCATGAGGTCCGGCGCCAAGACAATGGACGCGCCGAACGCCTGACCGATCGACTGGTGCCCGAGGCAGACGCCAAGGATGGGCACCTTGCCACCGAGCCTCTGGATCAGCTCGACCGAGATACCGGCTTCTGTCGGCGTGCACGGTCCGGGCGAGACGACGATACCCTCGATCTCGTCCAGCCGCGCCTCGATTGCATCAACCGTAATTTTATCGTTACGGACGACCTCGACGTCGGCGCCAAGCTCCGCCAGCGCCTGGTAGAGGTTGTAGGTAAAGGAATCGTAATTGTCGAGCAGCAGGATCATGCCGTCACCTCTTCCTGGCGCTGGGAGCGGGACGCCTCCAGCTCTTCCGCCTTTTCGATTGCGCGCACGAGCGCCCGCATCTTGTGCAGGCTCTCCTGATATTCGCCCTCCGGCGTGCTGTCCGCCACGATGCCGCCGCCCGCCTGGAGCGAGGCGACGCCGTCGCGGAAAACCATCGTCCGCAGGGCGATACAGGTATCCATCTCTCCGCTGAAATCGATATACCCGACCGCCCCGGCATAAACGCCGCGCGCGTCCGGCTCCAGCTCCGAGACAATCTCCATCGCCCGCACCTTCGGCGCGCCGGAGACCGTCCCGGCCGGGAAGCAGGCCCGCAGCGCGTCGACGGCGGTGAAGTCGTCACGAATGGTGCCGTCGACGTTGCTGACGATATGCATCACGTGCGAGAACTTTTCGACCTCCATCAGCTTCGGCAGTCGCACCGTGCCCGGCTTCGACACGCGGCCGATATCGTTGCGGCCGAGGTCGACAAGCATGATGTGCTCCGCCCGTTCCTTCTCGTCGGAGAGCAGATCGTGAGCGAGCATGGTGTCCTGCTCGTCGTCCGCGCCACGCGGCCGGGTGCCGGCGATCGGGTGGTTACTTACCGTGTCGCCTTCAAGTCGGACCAGCAACTCAGGTGAAGCTCCGACGATCTGATGCGCGCCAAAGTCGAGGTAGAACATGTACGGAGACGGGTTCACCGTCCGCAGTGCCCGGTAGATCGAGAACGGATGTGCCGGCGTTGAAACGTCGACGCGCTGGGAAAGCACCACCTGGAAGATATCGCCCTGGTGGATGTATGCCTTCGCCGCGCGGACCATCTCGTGGAACGCCTCGGGGCTCATGTTCGCCTTGGAGCGATCAGCGACGGAGTCCTCTGCGGACACGCCCGTGCCCGGATAATCCGGCACAACGCCATCGAGCAAGTGCGTGATCTCGTCGATCCGCTCGACCGCTCGGGTATAGGCGACGTCGATGGGCTCGACGCCGTCCAGCGGCACATGACTGACGACTTTGAGCACGCGCTCGAGGTGATCGAAAACGACAAGCGTATCGGCGACGTGGAAATGCGCTTCCGGCAGGCCCAGACCAGGACCGTTCGCCTTGGGCACGCGGGGCTCGAAGCGTCGGATGGCGTCGTAAGACAGATAACCGACTGCACCACCGGTGAAGCGCGGCAAGTGGGGACTCGCCTCCGTCCTGAACGGAGCGATGATCTCCTGGATCGCCTCCAAAGGATCGTCGTAGCTCGCCATATTGCTGGGCAACGTGCCATCGACGCTCAGCTCGCCGTTGTCCAGCGCGACCGTGGCGGCAACGTTCGCGCCAATGAAGGAGTAGCGAGCGATCGTCTTGCCGCCCTCGACCGACTCCAGCAGGAACCCGGGCGTGCGAGTCCCGTTCGTGAGTTTCAGGTAGACGGAGACGGGCGTCTCCATGTCCGCAAAGATTTCGCGGTAGACCGGAACCGTCCGGAAGTCGCGATCCGGACGCGCCGCGATCGCGCGGACATCTTCGAGCGTTGGCGTCACACCAGACGCCCCGATACGCGGTTGCTGAATAGCCTGAGACACCGGCTTCCCTTTCCTGTACTGCACCGAAGACAACAAAAAACCCCCATCCCGCAAAAGGGACGGAGGCTTGAAGCCGACCGCGGTGCCACCCTCGTTGACGATGCCGATGCACCGCCCACTCTGTCGTACGGACCGCGCGCAGACGATCGATACGAGGCTCCGGATAACGGTGGAGACACCGGCACCGTCTACTCCGCTCTCGCGTTTCGGGATGCAGCTCCCGGATCCATTCCGCGCCGGCTTCGCGTCAGGCTCTCACCCTCCCTGACTCGCTGCGGTCCACCGTGTGGCGCGTACTCGTTCCGTTCATGGCCGATTGGCGTATTCGGTTGAGCAGCACAGTACGCGACGACCGGTCCGGATGTCAAGCGGGTGCGCGAGTTCCCTACATCCGCGTGGTACTGTTTTCTGAGGAAACCGGTCCGCAGACTCAACGATTCAGGAGAATGACTATGGACAGCGTCAACCGCGAATTCTTTCGCGCGCTGATCACCACGCCGGGCCCATCGGGGTTCGAGCAGGCTCCCGCGCGGATCTGGCGCGAGCAAGCCAGCACCTTCGCGGACGACGTGGAGTGGGACAACCTCGGCAACTCCTACGCCCGCATCGCCGGCACCGGAAACACCGACTACACGGTCGTCATCGAGGGCCACATCGACGAGATCGGCTTCATCGTCACTCATATCGACGACAACGGCTTCATCTGGTTCGACCGCATCGGCGGTTGGGATGACCAGGTGGCCGTCGGCCAGCGCATCCGTATTTGCGGCGAGCAGGGCGATGTCGTGGGCGTCATTGGCAAGAAGGCGGCACACCTTCTGGATGCCAAGGACCGCGAGAAGCCGTCGAAGCTCAAGGACCTCTGGGTCGATATCGGGGCGAAGGACAAGTCGGATGCGCTGACAAAAGTCGCAATCGGCGATCCCTGCGTCATCGACGGCGAGCCGGTGGAGCTGACCGACGATCTGTGGGCCTCACGCTCGATGGACAACCGCTCCGGCGCCTACGTCGCGCTCCGTGCGGCACAGCTTCTCGCCGAGGACCGTCCCGCGGTGAACGTCGTCTCCGTCGCGGCGATCGAGGAAGAGATCGGCCTCGTCGGCGCAACCCGGCTCTCATGGCATGTCAAGCCACAGGTCGCGATCGCCATCGATGTGACGCACGCCACGGACTACCCCGGCGCCGAGAAGAAGGGCGATGGCGACATCAAGGTCGGCGGTGGTCCCGTTCTCGGGCGCGGATCGTCGGTAAACCCTCGCGTGTTCGCCGCCCTGCGCGACGCCGGCCGCCGGCTGGAGATCCCGACGCCCGTCCAGGCGAGCGGGCTGCGCACCGGCACTGATGCGGACAACATCATTCGCTCTGGCGCGGACATCGCGGTCGGCCTGATCTCCATCCCGAACCGCTACATGCACAGCCCGAGCGAGATCATCAGCCTGACCGATCTCGAGTCAGCGGCGACGGTTATCGCGGAGTTCGTCCGAAGTGTCACGCCGGAAAGCGACTTCCGCCCGTAGGCTTCGACGCCATCTGGATTGAATGACGGTCACGACATCACCCATACGCATAGAGAGAAGAGCCGGTCACGTGCGAGTGACCGGCTCTTCTCTCTTTTCCGCAGCTGACCGAGGCATCCGTTGGCAGTTGGGACAGAAATACGTCCCCCTACCGCCGACACGGGTCTTGACGATCGTCTTGCCGCACCGGTTGCACGGCTCGCCTTCGCGCCCATGCACGGCGGGAAAGTCGTCGACCGGATAGGCGACAGAGTGGATGATCTTGGCGCCACCCTGCCTGATCCCCTGCTCCAGTACCCAGGGAATCTCCGACAGGATCGCCTTGCGCTTCGCGACGGATAGCGCATTTGCCGGCGTTGCGGGGTGAACTTTCGCTCGATGCAGGACCTCGTCGACATAGATGTTGCCGAGCCCGGCGATAAACGATTGGTCCAGCAACAGGGTCTTGATCGGGATGCCGCGTCGGGCCATCGCCGCCCCGAGTGATCCAGCGTCGAGCTCCCCGCCATTGCCCTCCGGGCCAAAGCCGAACGACTCGAACATCGCCTCGACATCGCCGGACGGCATCAAACGCCACCAGCCAAATTGCCTGATGTCCGAGTAATGGACGATCGTGCCGTCGGTGAACACGATATCGGCGTGGGTGCTCTTGTGAGGATACTGACCATCCGGAACAGGCACGGGATGGCCGGCAACGAGACGCTGTCCATCCGGCAGCAGGACCGCCCATTGCCCGGCGAGCTTGAAGTGGATCATCAGGCTCAAGCCATTGGAGAAGTCGATCGCGAGGACCTTTGCCCGGCGGCGCGCGCTGATGACCGTTGCGCCAACGATCGCCTGCTCGTCCGGCAGGGGCGAGTCGCGCAGAACCTTTGGCAGGCGCAGATCAACTCGCTCGACGGTCTTGCCGGTGAGCTGCGTCTCGACGATGCGCCGGACGGTTTCAACTTCGGGAAGCTCAGGCATCGGCCTCGTCGACGCGGCGCATCCACTGGGCCGCGCGAAGGGCGACCTGAAGACCGGCGTCCTCGTCGTGCGACGCGCTGATCACGCGTGCCATCACATCCCAGGCAGCGAACTTGGCCGTCTTGTGGGTGGCGCGATAGACACACTGGCGCGGACCAAGCAGCTTCCCGCTCGTCTGGTACGACACCTGCCACGCCTCACCCGCACGAGAGAGCTGGATCATATCCCGCCCCTGCCTCCAGGTGAACTGTGCGGTTGCTTCGTCGATCTGCTCCATCGCCATGCTGAGCCATCCCGGCCAACGAAAATGTGGAAGCGAGAATCCTCGCCACCCCTGCCCGATCCCAATCTCGAATGCCACGTTGTCGCCTTCAGCCGCGAGATGAATTAAGACGTCGCAATCCACAGCGAGTATATGCCTCAATTCGGATTTGGGGAAGTATGTGGGCACCGGTAAGCTCCCACTCCCCTCCTCGTCGCAGCGCTCACGCACGCAGCACCGCATCGTGCGGCGCTCCGTGCGCGTCTCCACCGGTTGTCCCAGCTCAACGCGGATGATCCCAGCCGACCATTGCCGCGGAGCAATCTCTTACACAAAAGGGTGTCCCATATACGACGGTATACGCGGACAGGGACGATTGTAACCGACCGTCGAGGGTGGCGTCATGCCGTCGGACGCCTATTCGACTTATGATGCACCGAAGCCGACATAGGCACCGTCCTCGCCGCGGTGCACGGGAAGCTCGGCGATCACCGCGTCAACATTCAGTGGCCCGTAGATGTGCGGAAAGAGTCGGCCATCGTCGTCGTACCGCACGGGCGACGTCAGCCTGGACATGTCGAGCACCAGGACGGTCTGGGGTCGAGCATCACCGGTATAGAACTCGTTCGCGACCCATCTCAGTCGCTCAAGGCCGTTGGTCGCGTGGATAAATCCGTCCCGCTCGAAGGCCTCCGGCGAGTAGCTTCCGCTCGTCTTCTGGCGCTCCCAGACGTCAATAGGCGTCAAGTGGTAGGCAATACCGGCATCCCGGCTCTCGGAGGCGTCTTCGATCTCGAAGCGCATATCGATTCCCTTCGTTTCAGCGGCCAGGCAGGGACCAGGCCGCGAGCGGCTTGTATGATCAGCAAAGTAGTCAGCGTGTTCGGATCGAAAGGACGTGTATGCGCATCGGCGTCGTGTTCAACCCGAAATCAGGTGCTCGCCGGGGAGACAAGTCTCCATCGCGAGATCCGATCGGCGATCCGCGCCGATGGCCACGACGCGCGATTTCTCGACGTTGCCGCAGACACTCCTCTCGAGCCGTCACTGCAGGCGATGATACCGGAGGTCGATGTCGTTGCTGTGGTTGGCGGCGACGGCACGCTGAACGGCGCGGTGAACGGTATCCTGACCTCCACCAGTCCCGATACGCCGATCGCGTTCTTCGCGGCCGGGCGCGGAAAGGACACGGCTCGCACAATCGGTTCCTTCTCGCTCTCGATGATGGGAACACACCAGATCGATTGGGGCTGCACCCAACGCGTCGACGTCGGCCGGGCGACGCTGGACGGCGGGGAGCATCGCTTCTTCATCAACGCCAGTGACGTCGGGTTGAGCGCGGCCGCGGCACGGATGGCCGCTCGCCTTCCCCGGCAGCTCGGTGCAGCCTCCTATGTGATCGGGGCGGTCTATGGGTTCGCGGTCACACGACCGGCACCGGCCCGACTCGCCTTCGACGACGGGCACTCGATTGAGGTCGACAACCTGCTCACGATCGCCGTTTGCAACGGCCGCTCCTTCGGCGGCGGCATCCATATCGCGCCGGACGCCCGCGCCGACGATGGGCTATTCGACATCGTGGCCGTGCGCAATGCAAACCTGCTCGACCTGCTCGCGAACCTGCCAAAACTGAAGCGGGGTACACTCCGAGACCACCCCGCGCTGACCCGCTGGCGGACCGCCGGAGTCCGGGTTGAGCGGACCTCGCTCTCGCCGATCGATCTCGACGGCGAGCTCTGGGGACAATGTCCCCGTTACCTACACCATCGAACCGCGCGCGTTGAACTGGATCGGGCCCCCAACATGACATCGCTCCAACGAACCTCAAAGGAATGGGCGGCGATCCTGCGCCAGAACCGCATTCGCCCGACCCGCTCGATGGGTCAGAACTTCCTGACCTCCACCGAAACGGTCGAGGAGATCGTCCGCATCGCCGGCGTGACGCCAGACGACCTCGTTGTCGAGATCGGGCCCGGCATGGGCATCCTGACTCGCCAGCTCCTGACCGCCGGCGCGCGCGTGATCGGGGTCGAGCTGGATCGCGAGCTTGCGGCCCTGCTCACGCGCGAGCTCGGTGAGACCGACCGCTTCCGGCTCGTTGAGCAGGACGCCCGGTACATCGACGCGGCCGAACTGACCGGCGGCGAATGCTATCAGGTCGTCGCGAACCTCCCCTACAGCGTCGCGACGGTCATTATCCGCTCGTTCATGGAGTCGTCCTCGCCGCCCCGCCGCATGACGGTCATGGTGCAGAAGGAGGTCGCCGAGCGGATGACCGCGAACCCCGGCGCCATGTCGCTCCTCGGTCTCGCCACCTCCCTCTACGCCGACGCGCACATCGCGTTCGTCGTCCCGCCGGATGTCTTCCTGCCTCCGCCAAAAGTGGACTCGGCCGTCGTCGTGCTCGACGCTCGCGACACACTTCCGGGCACCCCGGCAAGCCGGGAGCGAATGTTCGAGCTCGCGACGATGGCCTTCCAGCGCAAGCGCAAGACGATCAGCAACGGCCTGGCCCAGGGTCTCGATCGCCCGAAAGCCGAGCTGGACGCAATGCTCACATCCGCCGGCATCGACGCGATGCGACGGCCGCAAACGCTCGGCGTGGACGAGTGGCTGCGCATCGCGGAGGCGCTGCCGTGACGCCCACGAACGGTTCTGTTATCGTCCTGGCGCCGGCGAAGCTCAATCTCGGGCTGGAGATTCTCGGCAAGCGGGATGATGGCTATCACGAGATCCGCTCGGTGATGGCCGCGATCGACCTCTGCGACAGGCTCACGATCACGCCGCGGACCGATGATGGTGCGATCCAGATCGACGGCGTGCCGGATGTCGCCCTGCACGACAACCTCATCTACCAATCGGTGCAGGCGTTCCGCCAGCGCACCGGCGTGCAGTCTGGCTACCAGATCACCGTCGAGAAGCACATTCCGTCTCCCGGCGGTCTTGGGGGCGCCAGCACCGACGCGGCGGCGACGCTCCGGGCCCTGAACGCCGTCCATGGCGAGCCGCTCGACCGCGCCGAGCTCGTCCAGATGGCCGCGTCGCTGGGGTCCGATGTGCCCTTCTTCCTCGGTCCATCACCTGCCCTCGCGAGTGGCACCGGAACCGACCTTACGCCGCTTACAGACGTACGTGGTTTCGCGGTCCTGGCAGTGCCCAGAGTGTCGATGGCTGCGAAAACAGCGACGCTCTATCGGTCTCTTAAGGAATCGGACTTTCGTGACGGTGATCGGGCGGTCCAGGTCGCGGCCAGCATTGAGCGCGGTGAGCTGCCTGATGAGCAATATCTTGCCAACGCCTTTACGCGGCCTCTGTATGCGCTCGTTCCTGAACTCCAGACGTTGGCCTCGGCCATGATCGTGGCAGGCGCGCCGTACGCGGCCCTGAGCGGAGCTGGACCGGCGCATTACGCGCTTTTTCACCGCGAAACGGCTGCAAGCGAGGTCGCCGACCGGCTGACGAGCGCCGTTCCCGCCGGAACGCTGGTCATGATGACAAAACTCGGCAGTCCCGAGGATTCGTTGGCTCGATGACCGAACAGAGTGCGACCCGGCGAGACCTTGTCGCGACGATCGCCGGGGGAGCGGTTCTTGGTGCCGTGTGGGGAGCGGCATTTCCTGCGCTCGCCATGGAGGGCCGACCAACCATCGCGGTCGTCGGCGCCGATAACGCCCAGCTCGCACTGATCGACGCCGGATCGGCCCGGGCGTTGGTCTTCATCGGCGAACCGGACGACGCGCTGCTGGAACGACTTCCCGCGATGCTGACCGTATTCCGACAGCGAATCGACCTTGTGGTTGGGAGCCTACCCGCACTTGACGCTCACGCGAAGGATCTCTCGGATCGCTGGAGCATTCGTCACGCCGTGATGATCAGTGCGACCGACGATGCATCGACCCTGCCCTTCACCTCGAATACGGTCTCTGGCGCGTTGGACATTGCGCTTGGCGAGCATGTCATGCTGAAGATCCGGGTGGGGCACCGTGATGAATGGCGAACGCCAGATCCGGGCTCCGGGCCACCCCTCTGGTCCATTCGGGTGGTTCGGAACACCGACGTTGTCTCCATCGTGCCCGACGCCAGGTCGTTCGGCGCGACGCTTCCAGGACCCGCTGCGGTGCTGATCTCTCCCTCGGCACCGTCGCCTGAGCTACGGGCAAAATCACCCACGAATGCGATAGCGATCAACTTCGACAGCGAGAGCATCGACCCGTCACCAGGCGACGGCGTCGCGCTGACGCGCATCTTCCCCCGAGACATCGCCCGCTTTGTGCTCGCTGAGGACGGCGTGGAACTTCCGCCGTGGACGGTTCTCGCAGGCGAGAGCTGATTCCCCTCAGGACTCGCGCGGCCGATCTTTCTCTGACCGCATCCAGTCACGCAGCACTTCCCGCTGCCCACCGGACGCTGGTCGTGGCTGATCCGCCGGTTTCGAAGGAGGTCGCGTGGCAGGCAATCGGCTGGTTGAGTCGCGGTCCTCAGGCCATGTTTGGCGCCATCCGCTTCCGTAACCGGTATCGGGCGCGCGTGTCGGCTCCTCGTCCTCCCAGTGCCGCACCTCGCGGATGCGTACCGGCTTCGAGGGTGTCTCCTGCTTGACGTGCGTTTCCTCGGGCTCGTTTAGCGGGCGCACCGTCGGGCGAGGCGGCTCATATCGGACGTGGTAGAAGTCGTCAGCGCTCGGCCCGGCGATCGCCGGCGCCTGCTCGTCGCCTCGCTCGCGAACCAGCATCCCGAGCACGGTCGCGATGAGGATACCGACCGTTCCGGCGAGGAGGACCCACTCGAATCCTACTGACAATGCTTTGGCGACAAATGCGCGATCGATCGTTTCGGGAACCCGCCCGTCGTAAATCGTCGCGATATAGGTATTGATGATGAATCCGATGAAGAGCAACGCATTGAGCAGCGCGAGGTAGGAACCATACCCGCGCCCCCCGGGACCGGGTTTCCAGGAGAACGCGGCGCTTCCGCCATATCCGACGATACCGGTGATCACCACGACGATCAGGATCGACGTCATGAATCGGGCGGCGCCCTCGCCCATTGATGTCCACCGCGTGAGGGCGCCCGACCAGCGGTCCGCCCACTGACCGGCCATGAGGATGCCGAGCAGCAACGCGGCCGAGGTCGAGAGCTCGCGCAGCCCTCCGCGAAGGAAGCCGAGCGGGACCATCATAATCACGATAAGGATAAGGAGTGCGTCGAGCACGAGACTGGTCAACATGGGGAGCCCCCGGGGCGGGCAACGTGCGGCAAGATGCGTGCGAGCCTACTCGGTGGCGGCCGGAATGTCCATCCCGACCAGCCGGCGTAGCGCGTTCAACGGGATTGGCAGCCAGTCCGGGCGGTTATTCAGCTCGTATCGCACTTCGTAGAGCGCCTTCTCCGCGATCATGAGGTCGAGTGCGCGCCGGAATGCGCCGTCATCAGCAGGTACAAGCGGATTTCCGGCGGTCGAGACGACAGAGCGGTACTCATCGATAAAGGCTGCGGTCGCCTCATCGAGCCAACGACTCACCAGCGTCTCCACCGCCGCGTCGTTGTTGTCATGCAAAATCGTCGCGGCGGCGTAGTCCAGCGACCGCACCATCCCGGCAACATCCTTCAGCGCCGGAAGCTTCATCCGCCGCTGATCCATCGTGCGCGACGGTTCGCCCTCGAAGTCGATCAGCATAAAGTCGTTGTCGGCCGTGCGGAGCGTCTGCCCGAGATGGTAGTCACCATGCACGCGGATCTTCGCCGTGCCAACAAGGGTATGGGCATGCCCCATGAGCAGGCCCATACCCTTGTGGATTCGTTCCACGTCCTGCGGCGAGATTTCCCGCGTGAGACCTTCGACCGATTCCTCGATTTCTGCCACGACGCGGCCGATCAGCGCCTGCGCATCAGTGTCCATGAAGGGCTCTGGCGCGAACGCCGGATCGTCCGGATCGGATGCGAGCGCCACATGAAGCTCGCCCGTACGGCGTCCCAGCAACCGGACCGCGTCGACGCACCCCGGCAGCGACTCCGGCGTCATTGCGCGCAGCTCCGCGAGAAGCCAGGTCCAGCCATCACCCCTGTTCGGCACGAACTCCTGCATCGCCGCCACGGCGACCGTTTCGTCGCCCACCTGCAGATCCACGAGACCGTAGAGCTTTGGCGCGTGCGTGTAGCGATCGCCATCCGTCAGGAACGCCCCGATCTCGAGGTCCGGATTGAGCCCGGCCTGGACGCGCCGGAACATCTTGCCGATGAAGCGCCGGTCAAAGACGATGGAGGTGTTGCTCTGCTCGCCGGAGATCGCGCGCGCCTGATCGAAGTCCACCGAATCGGGATCGGGAAGACCAGCGCCGAGCGACTCCCATGACCACCTGCCGGCGTTCTCGAGCGTGCGCTCGGCAGCGAAGCCATCGACGAACCAGCGCAGGAACGCCGCGTCACCAGGCGCATCAGCGACGCCGTCGGCGAACGCCCGGCCATCGCCCGCCTCGATGACGGGGACGAAGTAGCGCGCGTCCGGCCCCCATTCGAACGAGAACCGCACGAGCGCCAGCGCTGCCTGCCGCCCATCTATTTGGACGACGTCGACCACCTCCGGCTCGATGTCCGTGACGGGACGGGCCTTGTCACCGAACCATCGTTGGCTCGTGATCCATCCGGCGGATTGCTGCAATGCGGCTCGCGCGCGGTTCTCGAACGACATGATTTCTCCGGGCTCGCGTCGGACTCTGCCCTACTGCTTCTCCAAACGGAACCAGTAGAAGGAGTGCGGTCCGAACGTGAGGAAATATGGCAGGCTCCCGATCGCCGGGAAGCGGATCTCGCCGATCAACTCGACCGGCTGGTAGCCAGACCACTCGCTAAGGTCGATTTCGGCAGCCTGGACGTAGCGGCTCAGATTCACCGTGCAGAGGATGACCTCATCCTCATACTCGCGCACATAGACGAGCACCTTCTGGTTCTCCGGGTGGAGGAACCGAATTGTGCCTCGCCCGAACGCCTTGTAGCGCTTGCGAACAGCGATCGTGCGCTTCATCCAGTTCAGCAGGGACGTTGCCACGCGACTTTGGGCCTCGACGTTCACCGCCTGGAAGCCATAGACCGGATCCATGATGACCGGCGAGTACAAGCGCGCCCAGTCCGCACGACTGAACCCGGCATTGCGGTCGGTCGACCACTGCATCGGCGTCCGCACGCCGTTGCGGTCACCGAGGTAGATGTTGTCGCCCATGGCGATCTCGTCGCCGTAATAGAGCACCGGCGTGCCTGGCATCGAGAACAGCAGTGAGTTCAGCATCTCGATCTGTCGCCGGCCATTATCCAACAGCGGCGCGAGCCGACGGCGGATACCGACGTTGATCTTCATCCGCGGGTCCTTCGCGTACTCGAAGTACATGTAGTCCCGCTCGGCATCCGTCACCATCTCGAGCGTTAGCTCATCGTGGTTGCGGAGGAAGATGGCCCATTGGTTCTGGTCGGAAATGGCCGGGGTTGATTCCATGACCTCGACGATCGGCGTCCTGCTCTCCTGACGCATCGCCATAAACATGCGTGGCATCAGCGGGAAGTGGAACGCCATGTGGAACTCCGGCTCCTCTTCGGTGCCGAAGTACTCCACCACGTCGGACGGCCACTGGTTCGCCTCCGCAAGCAAGATCGCCTCTGGATACTCGGTGTCGACCATCTTGCGGAGTTTCCGCAGGAACTCGTGCGTCACCGGAAGGTTCTCGCAATTCGTGCCCTCACGCTCATAGAGGTACGGCACGGCATCGCAGCGGAAGCCATCAAGCCCAAGGTCCATCCAGAAGCGGACGACGTTGAGCATCTCCTCGTGCACCGCCGGGTTGTCGTAGTTGAGGTCCGGCTGGTGGCTGAAGAAGCGATGCCAAAAGTGCTGACCGGCGACGGCGTCGTACGTCCAGTTCGACGTCTCGGTGTCGGTGAAGATGATCCGCGCGTCGCTGTACGTCGTCGGGTCATCGGTCCAGACGAAATAGTCGCGGTACGGTGAGTTCGGGTCCTGCCGCGCCGCCTGGAACCAGGGATGCTGGTCCGATGTATGGTTCATCACCAGGTCGGCGATGACCCGCAGGCCCTTCTCGTGAGCAACCTCAACGAAACGCGTGAAGTCGTTGATCGTGCCATAGTCCTGATGAACCGCCGTGAAATCGGCGATGTCATAGCCATCATCGTTACCGGGGCTCGGGTACATCGGCAGCAGCCAGACGCAGTCCACCCCCAGGTCCTTGATATAGTCGAGCTTCTCGGTCATTCCCACGAAGTCGCCGATGCCGTCTCCTGAGGCATCGAAGAACGACTTCACGGGCGCCTCATAGAAGACCGCGTCCTTGAACCACATCGTGTCGCGGCTCAACATGCAGCTTCCCCACTTCCTGTCGTTGTGCCCCTAGGGCGATTGCTGTGGCCGACCCCGAGGTGACCGGCTCGGACGAACTGCTCATGCCGCTCCGGGCGCGGGAAGACCCGCGTGCGATGCGGTGACGCGAACAACATCAGCATACAAGTCGCGTCACCGATTCGCACGATCCGGATGGGCTGCGCTCTAGAGCACAAGGTCGACGTAGTCGACGTGCACCCACGGCTGAAGGTGAAGGATCATCGCGGGATTGACCTTCGGGTCGAGGCGAAGATGCTGCCACGCACCGGACCAGCTGTGGGTCTCACCGCTCAGAAGATCGACCGCAGTGTACTGCTGGTCAGTGTCGATACCGAGTGCTCCAGTCGGGATGTCGAACCATGCTTCCTGCGGCGAATAGGGATCCAGGTTCACCAGCACGAGGACAATATCGCTGTTGTCCGGCGTCGCCTTCGCGTACCCGAGGATATTCTCGTTCTGGACATCGAAGAAGCGAAGGTTGTCGTACTCCTGCAGCGCCGGATGCGCCCTGCGGATCGCATTGAGGCGGGCGATGTAGTCGGAGATGTTGCCTTCGCGGTCCCAGTCCCACACCTTGTACTCGTACTTCTCCGAGTTGAGGTACTCCTCCTTGCCCGGAACCGGCGTGTTCTCGCAGAGCTCGTAGCCGCTGTAGATGCCGTAGACGCTGGAGAGCGTGGCCGCGAGCACGACCCGGAACTTGAACGCCGGCTCTCCACCCTGCTGCAGGATGGTCGGCAGGATGTCGTGCGTGTTCGTAAAGAAATTCCCGCGGAAGAACTCCTTCATCTCCGTCTGGGTCAGCTCGGACGCGTACTCGATAATCTCCTGCTTGAAGTTCCGCCAGGTGAAGTACGTGTAGCTCTGCGCGAAGCCCGCCTTCGCCAGCGACTTCATCACCTTTGGTCGCGTGAACGCCTCGGACAGGAAGATCACGTCCGGGTCAGTCGTATGCACCGTCGCGATGAGCCACTCCCAGAAGGCCGTCGGCTTGGTGTGCGGATTATCGACGCGGAACGTCTTCACGCCATGGTTCACCCAGACCATGATGACGCGATGCATCTCGTCCCAGAGCGCCTTCCAGTCGGGGCTGTTGAAGTTGAGGGGGTACATGTCCTCGTACTTCTTGGGCGGGTTCTCGCCGTATTTGATGGTCCCGTCCGGGCGGATATAGAACCACTCCGGATGCTCTTTCACCCACGGGTGGTCCGGCGATCCCTGCAGGGCCACATCGAGCGCGATCTCCATGCCGTGATCGGCCGCGGCCGCCACAAGCGCATCGAAATCCTCGAATGTCCCCAGCGACGGCTCAATGGCGTCATGGCCGCCTTCCGGGCTGCCGATGGCGTATGGCACACCGGGATCACTCGGCACCGAGATCAGGGAGTTGTTCTTGCCCTTGCGCTTGGTCGTGCCGATAGGATGGATCGGCGTGAAGTAGAGGACGTCGAACCCCATCTTCTCGATGCGAGGGAGCTGCTCGATCACATCCTGGAACGTGCCGCTCTGGCCTTCGACCGTGCCGGCCGAGCGCGGAAAGATCTCGTACCAGGCGGCGTAGCGCGCCGCGACCCGATCCACATAGACCGGGAACGGCTGCTCCTGCGTGGCCGCGTGTGCCCGGTTCGCGTTCCGTCGGACGAGCCCTTGCAGCTCCTCTGACAACATCACCTTCGCCGATGCCGGCTGGTCGCCCGCGGCGCGTGCGCGGTCGAGCAACGCATGCATCGAGGTTTCGTCATCGTCGTTTGCCCGCCCGAAGGTCTCCTCCACGAGGAGATAGCCTTCGAGAAGCTCCGATTCGACGTCCAGACCGGCTCCTACCTTCTTGGCGAGTTCGTCCCGCCAAGACTCGAAGTGATCGGGCCACGCGAACACGCGAAAGAAAGCGGGACCGACCGTATCGACGCTGAACTCGCCGGACCAGCGGTCATTGTCGCCCTTGATCATCGGGACTTCGGTCCACCCGTCCTCACCCGTTTGGCGGTACTGGACCACCGCGGCGATGAACTCATGCCCCTCGCGGAAGATATCGGCGCTCACTACAACGGTATCCCCGACTTCGCGCTTCACGGCGTAGCGGCCGCAATTCACTATCGGCTGCACATCCTCGACCTGAATCCCGCTGGGCGCCTCGGTCATTTCATGGAGTGTTGTCGCCAAAGGAGTTTGTCCTTTCCGCATCGAATGCCGGACCCAGAGGTTTTCGCCGCCGGCCCTATCGCATGTCACAGTAGAATTGGCGGACGAGACGACGTCTCGCTCGACCTTCGATAGCACCGTTACCGCCAGATCAATGCCGGGACGTTCCGGCGGCATCAGGCGGCGCCAAGGTTTTCAGGACGATACGACATGTGGCGATCTCGCTCACTCAATACGAACCTTGCACTCTTTCTCTTGCTCCTCGTCACCATCGTCGGCGTTACGCTCTCAACGGCATCCCACATCGATCTCACCCCCGCGACCGGAGGGACCGGCCTCAGCGACGACGAAAGCGCGTATTATGAGTACGTTGCCCCCCGCCTCGATCGATTGGTAAGCGAGGTGGACGATGTCGTGGTGATGGTCGATAGCAAAAGCCGCGACATCATCGCGCTCAGCGTCAGCGGGGCCCGCATCGAGGAGTTGACGAACGAGATCTCGACGTACGGCGTGGAGCACGGCGTCCCCGAGCGATTTGCCGACATCCACGCGCGAATCCTCGATGCGACTGACACGGCGACATACACATTTGACCAGGCCCGACAAGCACTGCGGTCATTCGATTTTTCGGGCATGACCGGGCTTGTCAGCGAGTTCCAGGCCGCGGCCGATGGCCTCCACCAGGCGCAGGACGCGCTACGTGCGTATGGCGACGGCAACGGAGTTGCTTAAAGACAATGCGGGTCCCCGACACCGGCACAACCCCCGGGTTCCGGAGGATACCTCTTGAGTAGAACAGGACGCGACCGATGAAATATGAGATCCGCTACATCGTTGACGGCGAAGAGCACACCGAGATCGTGGACGTCGACACCGCCGCCGAGGCGGCCGAGACCGTCAAGCAGCACCATCCCGGTCCCGAAGAATCCTTTGAGCTCATCCAGGTCCAGCTCCTCGAGGAGCCCGAGACCGACGCGACGGACGCATAGCAACATCCCTCTCCTCACCAAGACATGACGGAGTCAATGCACACATGAGTGATCGACCGGAGGATCTGAAGATCCGTCCCGGAAGCCCTCGTCCCCTCGGCGCCACATGGGATGGCGAGGGGACGAATTTTGCGGTGTACTCCGCGGACGCGACGGGGATCGATATCTGCTTCTATGAGGACGGGGATGACGAGCCTTCGCGGGTCGTCTCCCTGCCGGAGCAGACCTATCACATCTGGCATGGGTATGTGCCGCAGCTCGGTCCCGGAACGCGCTACGGGATCCGCGCGCACGGTGCATGGGAGCCCGGCGCGGGCCTGCGGTTCAACGCGAACAAGGTGCTGCTGGACCCGTACGCCAAGGCCATCGATGGCACCGTCTCGTGGGACGACTCCCTGTTCGCTTACGAGGTGACCGACGACCACAACGGTCACGCCCTAAGCGAGACACGGAACGACGCCACCATGCCAAAGGCCGTGGTGATGGACACCGACGCGTTCGACTGGGAAGGCGATACCCACCTCAACACCAACTGGTACGACACCGTCTTCTACGAGGTCCATGTCAAGGGGTTCACCCGGAATCATCCGGACGTGCCCGAAGAGATTCGTGGTACCTACAAAGGTCTGGCCCACCCGGCCGCGATCGAGCACCTGAAGCACCTCGGCATTACCGCCGTCGAGCTGCTGCCGATCCATACCTTTGTTGACGACCAGTTCCTGACTGACCAGGATCTCGTGAACTATTGGGGCTACAGCACGCTCGGCTACTTTGCGCCGGACGCTCGCTACGCATCGGACAAGACACCCGGCGCGCAGGTCAACGAGTTCCGGGAAATGGTCAAGGCCCTCCACAAAGCCGGGATCGAGGTCATCCTAGACGTGGTGTACAACCATACATGCGAAGGCAATCACCTCGGTCCCACGTTGTCTCTCAAGGGCCTGGATGCGCGGAGTTACTACCGCCTCCAGGACGACGACCCGTTCCACTTTGTCGACTACACCGGAACCGGCAATACGGTTAACGCGCCGCACTCGCAGGTCACGACGATGATCCTTGATAGCCTGCGGTACTGGGTAACGGAGATGCATGTCGACGGATTCCGGTTCGATCTCGCCGTCACGCTCGGACGCGAGAATCCCGGTTTTTGGTCAACCGGCGGCTTCTTCGACGCGATCCATCAGGATCCGGTGCTCTCGCAAGTGAAGTTGGTGGCGGAGCCGTGGGATATCGGTCCGGACGGCTACCAGGTCGGCAACTTCCCAATCCTGTGGTCGGAGTGGAACGACAAGTTCCGCGACGACGTGCGCACGTTCTGGCAGACCACGCAGCCGATCCTGCCCGCGATGGGATTCCGGCTCACCGGCTCGGCAGACTTTTATGCCGCAAGCGGGCGTAAGCCGAAGGCGAGCGTCAACCTGATCACCGCTCACGACGGCTACTCATTGCATGACCTCGTCTCCTACACGCGCAAGCACAACGAGGCGAACGGCGAGGACAACCAGGACGGGCACGACCACAATATCTCGGCCAATTATGGCCACGAGGGCGCGACCGACGATCCACACATCAACGAGCTGCGAGAGCGCCAGAAGCGCAACATGCTCGCGACGCTGCTCTTCTCGCAGGGAGTTCCGTTGATCTGTGGCGGAGACGAGCTTGGACGCACGCAAGATGGCAACAACAACGCCTATGCGCAGGATAACGAGATCTCGTGGTTTGACTGGGATTTGGACGATACGCAGCGAGAGCTGATCGAATTCACGCGGAATGCGATCGCCATCCGCCAGGCGAACCCGGCGCTCCGCCGGCGCCTCTTCTTCGAAGGACTCCCGCAGCGGCCCGGCGGCCTGAAGGACGTCACCTGGTTCCACCCCGAGGGGTGGGAGTTCAGCGACAACGACTGGTCCAACCCGGACCTCCGCACGATCGGCGCGCGCCTTGCGGGCGATGCGATCCAGGAAATCGACGAGGCGGGCAATCCCCTCAGCCCATCGTCGCTGATGCTGATCTTCCACGCCGGGGAGGATGACATCGAGTTCCTGCTGCCGCCGGTGGAGCGCGGTCAGGAGCTGAGCCACTGGACCGCCATGCTCTCGACCGATTCGCCGGACGGCACGATCTCGCTCAAGGCCCCGGCCCGCAGCAAGATCCCGGTGCCAGCTCGCACGGTGATGATCTTCGTCCCCTCCTCGGAGGTCGATGCCGGAGTCGCACCCTGACCGGTGGCGCAAGATCCCCTCTCAAAGCGTTCTGAGACGCAATGAGCCCCTGGACCAGCTGGTCCAGGGGCTCATGTTCCTTACCTGGATACGCTGCTTAGGAGGCGGCGTGCTTTGCCGGCGCATCTCGCTCGATGGGGATGAGCGAGAGAAGTTGCCGCAGCCGCTCGGCCTGGAGCGGGCTCATGTCGCCCAATAAGGCCGCCAGTCGCGCCTGGTAGGAGGCCCCGACGTGCTCCAGCAGATCGTAGCCGGAGGGCGTCAGCCGCGCCAGCACCATCCGGCGATCTTCCGGATGTGCGTCGCGCGTGGCCCAGCCGTGCCGCGCCAGGATATCGACGTAGAGCGTCGCGGTCCGCCGCGCCACGGCCAGCCGCCGTGCCAGCTCCGAGGGCGCAACGCCGTCATCACCCACCTCGGCGAGTTGAACCAGGGCGCCGTAGGCCCCGGCCGTCAGGTCGAGGTCGGCAAGCGCGTCCGTCGCGGCGCGGTCGAGCGCGCCGGCGGTACGGATGAGTTGCATAAACGCCTGGAAGCGCACGCTGTCGTCCGACTGTCCCTCGACGGACGCGAGCGCCGCCGAATCCTCCATCAATAACCAGCCGGGGTGAACAGCAGTCTTCGTAAGTCCCGTTGCCATGTGTCCTCACCAGCCTTGCGTCACCGACATCAACGCGAGGAGATCCGCGCTGGTCGGCATGTCGACAGGTGTTGATCGTTCGTGATCCTCGTCATTGTCGCGTGGTGCACGAGAACCGAACGGCGTTCACCTGTTCGTATGGAATTATTGTACGGAGAGGATAGCCAGAACCCGGACAGGGGAAACGCTTGACACTCACGCGCGTGTTACCGAAATCCCTCTCGTTATGAGAGGAGAATCCTGAAATTCAGGCGGTTTCGTCACCAAGAAGGCCTGCCCGCAGCGCGTAACGTACCAGTTCCGCGCGGTTGGTGAGCCCGAGCTTCTGCATCGCGCGGTGTCGATATGTCTCCACGGTTTTCGGCGACAGGGACAGGATCTCGCTCGCCTGCTGCGCGGTATACCCCTCGGCGGTCAGCTTGACGACTTCCCGCTCACGGTCGGACAGCACCTCGACCAGATCGATCTCTTCGCCACTCGTGACACGACCGAGATACCCGCGAAGGAGCGTCTTCGTTGCAGCGGGATCGAGGAATACTTCACCGCGCGCGACCGTTCGGATCGCGGTCAGCAGATCGGTATGGGCGCTCGCCTTCCGCACATAACCCGAGCCGCCAGCTTCCAGCACTGGCAAAAGGTAGCGCTCCTCGGCATGCACCGTTAGCACAAGCACCCGCGTTGGCAGGTGCAGGCTGTTGACCTCGCGGATCGCCTCCATCCCCCCACCCGGCATCGACAGGTCCGTCACGAGGACAGTTGGCTTGAGTTCCTGGACCATCCGGATCGCACCGTGGCCATCCTCTGCCTCGCCCACCACCGTCATGTCCGGCTGCGCGTCCAGGAGCGCCTTGAGGCCGGCGCGCACCACGCCGTGATCGTCCGCGAGCAGCACAGTGATCATCTCTGGCGCGCGCCCGGAGGTCTCTCCCGGGACATGTCCTGTCTCTGCTTCCATCGCCGTCACCTTGCCTTTCGGCATCATCCCTGCCCAATCACCGGCTGGGGGCCGGTGTCTCCAGGGGAATATACGCTTCTACCCGAGTCCCCGGGTTCATGGCGCCATCAATGGTTAAGGTACCACCAACCAACTCGACCCGCTCCGCCATCCCGAACAGGCCCATACCGATGCCACGGCCGTCGCTGCGCGAGGCGGACTCCACCTCAAAGCCCTTTCCATCGTCCTCGATCACCAGCCGGACACCGCGGTCGTCACGTGCGATCTCGCCCCATACGCGGGTGGCTCGGGCGTGTTTCCACGTGTTCGTCAGTGCTTCCTGTGCCACCCGGTACAGCACCAGCTCCACTGCTGGATCCATACGCCGACGCAGCTCGGCCGTCGAGAACGATACCGGGATGCCCATTTGCTCGGACATCCGATGGGCCAGGTCCTCCAACGCAACCTTCAGCCCCAGGTCGTCGAGGGCCGGCGGGCGCAGCTCGTGGCCCAGCCGGCGCACGCTCTCCATCGCCTCGGACATCATCTCGCCAATCTGCTCGGCCGTCTCCCGCACCTCGGCATGTGGCGAGCTGGACAGGGCGCTCACCCGCAGGAGCTGGGCGAACAACAGTTGGGCCGTATCGTCGTGGAGCTCCCTGGCAATGCGCTTGCGCTCAGCCTCCTGTGCGTCGATCACGCGATCGGCGAGCATCCGGATTTGCTGCCGGTCCGCCTCGATGACATCCAGCGCGTGGTTCAGGGACTCGCCGAAGCGCTCCAATTGAGGGTCACAGAAGCGCGACGGTGTCGCCCTTGCCGAGAAATCGCCCTGCTGGACCGCGTTCGCGACACGCTCGAGGTTTTGCAGCGGCTCGAATGCGGCCCGCACAATCCAGTAGTTCAGGACCACGCTGATCGCCGTGCCGGCTAACGCGAACCCGAAGACCAGCGCCGCCCGGCTCACATCCTGATGCCGCATGACGACGCTCGCGGTCAGGTAGGTACCGATCAGGGCCCCGCTCACGACGACGAGGACGTTCGCCGCGAGAACCTTGAGCGCGATCGGTAATCGCATCAGGCGATCGAGCAGTGTCACCTCGCGCCGAGAATGATCCGCGATCCCGTGAGGGGCGGGCCTTCGAGCGCGGCTATCGCGACCGAAAAGGGATTTCTTCTGCATTTTGGTACACT
Source organism: uncultured Chloroflexia bacterium (assembly GCA_963741805.1). GTDB lineage: Bacteria > Chloroflexota > Chloroflexia > Thermomicrobiales > UBA6265 > UBA6265. Next base: position 117,104 of record CAVUJR010000002.1, on the reverse strand, counting down.
TGCCACCGTTTTGATAGGGAAAGACGAGGAGTCCACAATGGCATCAACATCTTCCTTCGACATTGTCTCGAAGTTTGACCGGCAGGAATTGAAAAACGCGATCGACCAGGCGCAGCGCGAGATCCGCACTCGCTATGACCTGAAGGATACAAAGACCGAGATCGAGCTGACCGACGAAACGATCACGATCAACACGGCCAGCGAGTATTCGCTGCAGGCGGTCAAGGACACGCTGGAATCCAAGCTCGTCAGCCGCAAGCTCTCCCTCAAGATCCTCGACTACCAGGATGAGGAGGAGGCTTCGGGCGCCCGGATGCGCCAGGTGATCAAGCTGAAGGAGGGCCTGAAGGACGATATCGCGAAGCAGATCAGCAAGCAGATCCGCGACGAGTTCAAGAAGGTCACGCCTCAAATCCAGGGCGACCTGATCCGTGTCCAGGCCAAGAGCCGCGACGACCTCCAGGCGGTTATCCAGATGCTGACGAGCAACGACTACCCGGTCGCGCTCCAGTTCGTGAACTACCGCTAGCCCAAAGACCCCGCCTGTGTCCGGGAGGGCGGTTAGTCTCCGTCCTCCCCGGTCACGATCTCGGGCAGGTGCGACACCACCTTCTCGAGAAGCTCGCTCTCCAGCGGCGACCCGGTCGGGAAAATCTTCACCGGTTCCGGCGGCCGTTCCGGCCATACTCGCGCGAACATCACCCACTGCTCTACCGCAGACGCGATCCCGTCTTCGACGATCGGCAGGAGCTGATGCATTCCCCGAAGGACGTCCGCCTGGACGTCCTTCGTCTTCTCGATCGTCATCGCCGGGTACACGCGCAACTGATGGCCGTGACGCGAGCGGCGAGGAAAGATCGGCACGAGCGCCGCGTCGGTATCCCGCGCGATCCGGACCGCGCCGGGCGGCAACGTCGTCCACTCGCCGAAGAACTCGACCTTCACGCCGTTCTCGAAGAAGTCGCGGTCCACCACGATGACTGCGCACTCCCCCCGGCGCAACGCCTTCAGCACGGCACGGACGCCGGACGGCGTTGGCTCGACGAGGTGGCTCCCTCGCACGCTCCGTAGCCAGGTCACGCCGTCGAAGATGAAGCGCGATGTCGTGCGTCCGGTCATGACGGTGAGCGGAAATCCCCGGGCCTGCAGGGCTTGGCCAATGAAATCGAAGCTACCGAGATGCGCCGACACGAAGATGATCGGCTTCTTCTCGTCCTGAAGTCGCTCGACCTCCGTCCAGTCGCCTTGCACGATGTAGGTTCGGCGCCGCAGGTATGCGCGCGACCGGCGTGGCAGCGTCAACAAGTCCATGAAGTTGACCGCGTTGGTGATGAAGATGTTGCGGGTGATGTCCCGCACTTCGCCGTCGTTGGATTCCTTGCCCAGCACATGGCGGACATTGCTCTCGACGTTTTGACGATAGGTGTGAGAAACCCGGTAAAAGATCGAGCCGATGCGCGCCGCAATGTAGTTCCGGATCGGCGTCGGTATCAGGATAAAAATCCATGACAGCGTCGCGGCAATGCTTATCGACAGCCGGTAGCGGAACTCGTGACGCTTCTCTTGCTGGAAACGCGCTTTGCGGGAGGCATTAGGTGCGGCTTCAGGCACGGCGGGTCGATCTCCGGGGCGCGCCTCAGGCGCATGGTGACGGCGCTCGCAGGCTCCTCGTTCAAAAGAATGCTATTAGGCAGCCTCGCGTTTGCGCCGGTCCATCTCGCGCATCATCGGGATCGCATCCCAGACCACCGGAACGCCACGCACAACGGTCAGCACGACGGCGAGCCCAACGAGCCCCCAACCAAGCCACCGGAACCAGTCCTGCCCGTAAACGGAGCCGATGAACGTTCCGGAGGCATCCCGCTGCTCCCAGGCAACGAGGCCGGTCAGGAACACGAAGCCGAGTGCTTTCGCGTAGCCGAACAACCCGCGCATGAAACGGCCCGCGGTCAGCCATCGAGTCAGCGACGAGCGCATCATGTTCTTCTCGCCAAAGGCGGTCATGCCCTCGGTGAGCGACAGCGAGCGTAGGCCGTCGACAATGAACCCGCGGCTGAGGACCAGGAGCGGCACCCACACCGGCAACAGGCCGAGATCGGAGAAGATGATCCAGAGCGCGTTCTCGACGATCCGGTCCCCCGAAATGTCGAAGACCGCCCCGAAGGTGGACGTCGTGTTGGTTTTACGGGCTACCCAGCCGTCGATGCCATCTCCAGCGAAGACGACCATGAGCAGCACCATGCAGGCAGTGAGGACCTGGACGCTTCCGGTGTAGATGAGCCAGATCACGACGAACAGCAGGACGAGGCGCCCGATCGTAATTGCGTTAGCCATCATCCGATCTCCGGACGCGCCTGGACACCAGCATCACTCCCCAGGTTGCGGACAGGCAAAACCTGCGATATCACAGCAGGAGTGTAGCACGGGGCCGGGCGCACCCGGCCCGCTCACCTACCCCTCCACAGCCTTCAGGAGACGGGCGGGATCGTCGGTGCAGATGCCGAATGCACCCCACTCCAGCAGGCGCTCCGCCTGCTCCGGATCGTTCACCGTCCAGGGCCAGAACGGCACGCTGCGCTCGACCAGCATCTTCGCGATATCCTCGTCGATCGCCCGCTGCCATAGCGCGAGAGCCGACGCCTTCACCTCGTCGACGGTCGCCAGCGCCTCGTCTGTCGCGCCGGTCGAGAGCACCCACAGCTCGGCGTCAGCGTCGACCGAACGGACGTATCGAAGCACGTCCCAGTCGAACGACGAGATGACCCAACGGGTATCGCGCCCTTTGATCTCCTCCAGGACCGCCGAGCCAGCCGCGTTCGCCTTCACCTCGATGTCGACAAGCACCGCGTCGCCCACCAGGTCGAGCACCTCCGCGAGCGTCGGAATGCGCTCCCCGTCCCCGGCATCGAGCGCCTGTAACTCCTCAACGGTCATGTCCGCGACCGCCCCGGAACCGTTGGTTGTACGGTCGACCGTTTCATCGTGCAAGACGACCGGAACACCATCCTTCGAGAGGTGCACATCGAGCTCAATACCTTCGACGCCCAGCTCAACCGCGCGGCGGAAGCCCGCCAGCGTGTTCTCGGGGTACTCCGCCGGCGCCCCGCGATGACCATAGATCGAACCCATCTCCACTTCCCTCCATCAATCGGGCCGATACCTTGACACGAATCGTATCAGGGTATATGATTCACAAGAACGTGAACCTGGAGGCCCTTGCATGTCACAACGATTTTCCGAACCTCTGTTTGTTATCAGTGTCGCCGCCCGGCTCGTCGAGATGCATCCCCAGACCCTGCGCAAATACGAGCGTGAAGGGTTGATCGCGCCATCCCGAACCTCCGGCAACCTGCGGCTGTACTCGGATCAGGATATCGAGCGCCTGAGGCAAGTGAAATACCTCGTCGAGGAGCGCGGCCTCAACCTCGCCGGTGTCCAGCTCGCCCTCGAGCTCACGCGCGAGCTGCAAAGCCTGCGCGAGAAGCTGGATACATCAGACGCCTCAACCCGCGCGATGTCGAACGAGCTTGACAGGCTCCTGCTCCTGCTCGGACACGTCGACCAGGACGAGGTTCGCCAGCGCACTCGCTAGTACCTCGCGCATGACCGTACATCGCAACGAATACACGGGGCGCCATCTACGCTTTGGCCTCGCTGCGCCCACCAGCATCAATCTATCAGGAGAATGAGCCGTATGGCAGCCAATCAGCAATATACCGAGAAGGCCCGGGAAGCGATTATCGCCGGGCAACGCATTACCGGGGAGCGCAAGCTTGCGCAGTTCGAGCCTGAGACGCTGCTGCTCGCGCTCGTCGAGCAGTCAGACGGCATCGTGCCGCAGATCCTCCAGCGCATGCAGCTGGATCCGGCGACGATCGCCAGGGAGACGAGCGCCCTCGTCGACCGCGCGCCAAAGCTCCAGATCAGTTCCGACGCGATCGTGAGCGCCGGCCTCCGCAAGGCGCTCCAGCAGGCGGAGTCCGAAGCTGCCCAGTTCGGCGACGAGTTCATCAGCACCGAGCACCTCTTCCTCGGCATCCTGTCGGTCGAGCGCTCACCCGCAGAGTCACTGCTCCGGCGCTATAACGTCGACCGGGACCGCACGATGCAGGCGCTCGCCGAGATCCGCGGCAACCAGCGCGTCACTGATGAGAACCCTGAATCGACCTACCAGGCGCTGGAAAAGTACGGTCGCAACCTGACCGATCTCGCTCGCGAAGGCAAGTTGGACCCGGTAATCGGCCGTGACGAGGAGATTCGTCGCGTCATCCAGGTCCTATCACGTCGCACAAAGAACAACCCTGTGCTCATCGGTGAGCCGGGCGTCGGCAAGACGGCCATCGCGGAAGGACTCGCCCAGCGCATCGTGCGTGGTGATGTCCCCGAAGGTCTTCAGAACAAGCGCATCATCTCGCTCGATCTCGGCGCACTCGTCGCAGGTGCGAAGTTCCGCGGCGAGTTCGAGGAGCGCCTGAAGGCGGTGTTGAAGGAGGTCACCTCTTCCAACGGCCAGATCATCCTCTTCATCGACGAGCTGCACACCGTCGTTGGCACCGGCGCGGCCGAGGGGTCGATGGACGCCTCAAACATGCTGAAGCCGATGCTCGCCCGTGGTGAGCTCCATGCCATCGGCGCGACGACGCTGAATGAGTACCGCAAGTACATCGAGAAAGGACGCCGCTCTCGAGCGCCGATTCCAGCCGGTGATGGTGGGCGAACCCTCGGTCGAGGACACCGTCTCGATCCTCCGTGGCCTGCGCGAACGGTATGAGGTGCACCACAAGGTCAAGATCCAGGACTCGGCGCTGGTCGCCGCGGCGACGCTCTCGGATCGGTACATCACCGACCGCTTCCTGCCGGACAAGGCGATCGACCTCGTCGATGAAGCCGCCTCGCGCATTCGCATGGAGATCACATCGATGCCGGTCGAGCTGGATGAGGCCGAGCGCCGCATCATGCAGCTCGAGATCGAGCGGGAGGCCCTGCGCAAGGAGACCGACGCGGCGTCCAAGGAACGGCTGACGCATCTCGAGCGCGAGCTGGCGAACCTGAAAGAGGAGCGCGACGCCCTCCGCTCGAAATGGGATCAGGAGCGCGAGGCGATCTCCGCGGTCTCCGAGCTGCGTGACGAGATCGACCACACACGGGTCGAGATCGAGCAGGCACAGCGGGCGTACGACTACAACCGCGCGGCCGAGCTGCAGTACGGCACGCTCAAGGAGCTCGACCAGAAGCTCTCCGAGAAGGAAGCCAGCCTCGCCCGACTCCAGGCCAGCGGCAAACTGCTGAAGGAAGAGGTCGATTCAGACGACATCGCCGAAGTGGTCAGCCGCTGGACAGGCATCCCGGTCAGCCGCCTCATGGAGGGCGAGATCGAGAAGCTCGTCCACATGGAGGACCGGCTCCATGGACGGATCATCGGGCAGGACGAGGCCGTCGAGGCTGTCGCGAATGCCATTCGCCGCGCCCGCGCCGGTCTTCAGGACCCGAACCGGCCGCTGGGAAGTTTCATCTTCCTCGGGCCGACCGGCGTCGGCAAGACGGAGCTCGCACGAGCGCTGGCTGAGTTCCTGTTCGACAGTGACCAGTCGATGATCCGCATCGACATGTCGGAGTACATGGAGAAACACTCCGTGAGCCGCATGATCGGCGCGCCTCCGGGCTACGTCGGGTACGACGAGGGTGGTCAGCTCACCGAGGCTGTGCGACGCCGGCCGTACAGCGTGATCCTCTTCGATGAGATCGAGAAGGCGCACCCGGACGTCTTCAATGTCCTGCTCCAGATCCTCGACGATGGTCGCGTGACGGACGGACAGGGCCGCACGGTCGACTTCAAGAACACGGTCATCATCATGACATCGAACCTGGGCTCCCAGTACATCCTGGGCCTCGGGCAGGGGCATGACGACGAGATCCGGCATCAGGTCATGGACGCGCTCCGCGCAAACTTCCGGCCAGAGTTCCTGAACCGTGTGGATGAGACGATCATCTTCCGCCAGCTGTCGAAAGACCAGATCGCCGAGATCGTCCAGATCCAGCTTGACCAGGTGTCTCGCCGCCTCGGTGACCGGAACATCGCGGTCATCTTGACGCCGGCGGCGCGCGAGCTGATTGCCACGCTGGGATACGACCCGGCATACGGCGCTCGACCGCTGAAGCGGGTGATCCAGAAGCAGATCCTTGACCCGCTCGCAATGAAGATCCTGAGCGGAGAGATCCGGGAGGGTGAAACGGTCACGATCGACGAGCAGCACCACGAGTTCACCTTCCAGGGGCAGCTCAGTGGGGCAAAGGTTGTCGCATAATAGGCACGGGCGAGGCGTGTGGCGCGCCTCGTCCGTTGTTTTTAACCGTTCGGCCGAGCGATGCAGAATCGTGACATCCGCTCGCAGGGCCAGGCATATACTCGGACCGTACCGAACACGCGGGGAACCGGCCGGGTTCGTGGCAGGGAGCTCAGTATGGACATCGTGATCGGGATCATCAGCGCCATCCTAACGTTGGTGGCGATCGGACTTGTCGTCGCACTTGCGACGTATATGTTCCCTATCATCTTCTCGATCGGCACGCTTCTCGATAAGAGGATCCATAACCAGTAGTTGCCGTCACACACCTGAACCAATTGCGACCTCGTGACGTTGAGGTAATTGCAGACAATCGTTCGTCGTTCACGTTCCCGTCTCCTGGTACAGGGCGGGTGAGGAGGCATAATGGGTAGCACGACCCGTCACGGCGCCGCAAAGGGCTTCGGAAGCACCTCGCTGACCATCGCGATGATCATCGCAATCATGGCCAGCTTCTTTGCGTCATTGGCCGCGGTCAACCCGGTATCCGCGCAGTCTGTCGATACGTCCCTGGCCGAAACGGTACCGGCCGAATCGGTCATGTTCGTCGAGGTCGATCTCGACCAGTCGTCCGACCAGTGGACGCAGGTCTACGCCCTGCTCGACCGTTCCGGACTCTCGGACCTCGCGCAGCAGCAGGCTGATGCGTCGCCCGAGGACATCGGCAACATGGCCGAGAGCTACGACCTGACCGGCTCGGCCGCGCTCGCCCTGACCTCCGCCGACGCCCTCGCGACCACGAACGTGGCCGAAGTGACGGATCAGGCGATGAACGTCGCCACCGATCCGACGGATGCCGTCAACGAGGTGCCTGAGGGTCTCGTTGTCGTCTTCCAGCCGGACGATCCGGAGGCGCTGTACGGCTCGTTCGAGCAGATGGTCTCCGATGAGGCGGACAACGCCATGGCGACCGTCGAGACGACCGACTACAACGGCGTCACGATCGGCTACTGGACGTCTGACGACCCGAGTGTGGCCGCGACGGCGACGGCGCTGGTTGGTGACACGGTCGTCCTCGCAACGCGCCCGACCGACATCGAGCCGGTGATCGACACGATCAACGGTGACGTCGATAGCCTCGCCTCGAACGAGAACTTCACGCAGGTCGCTGGTGCATTCACCACCGATTCCCTGATGTTCATGTACGCCGACGGTTCGGCGATCGCCGAAGCCAGCATGGCGGCGGATCCGACGATCAGCGAGACCATGGCGGGTGTCGACCCGGCCTCGGTTGGCTATTCCGGCGTGAACATGTACGCAGACGACAGCGGGTTCCGCATGGACACCGTGTCAATCTCCAACGATGGCTCGGCGCCGACCGTGGTCGACCCCACGATGGCTGGGAAGATGCCTGGTGATAGCCTGCTGTTCGTCAACGGCACCGACCTCGCCGGCTCCGGCCTCCCCGATCTCCTCGGCACGTTCCTGCAGATGGCCCTCTCCCAGTCCGAGACCGACGGCACGGTCGACACCACGGCCGCGACGGCAACGCCCACCGTGGATGAGGTGTACGCCGAACTCGAGAGCCAGCTTGGCTTCAACATCAAGACGGACCTGCTCGACCACCTGACCGGTGAGTGGGCGATCGCCGGTAACGTCGACCAGATCTTCTCCGATACCCCGAACGTGGACGTCGTTTTCGTCTCCGAGGTTGACGATGAGACCGCGGTCGCCGATACAACCGACCAGATCTCCTTCGTCGTCCAGGCGGCGATCGACCAGGAAAGCGCCACGATCGAGGACCGCGACGTCAACGGTACCCCGGTAACCACCGTCACCGTGATCGACGGCATCGCGCCTGGCCAGCCGCTGGTCATCGAGTGGGCGGTCGTCGATGGCGAGTTCCTGCTTGGCGTCAATAATGGCATCGAGAGCTACCTGAACGGCACCGGCGACGTCCTCGCCGACACGCCGCTCTACCAGCAGACGATGGACGCCCTGCCGCTGAACGAATCCAATGTGGTCGGCGTCATGTTCATCAACCTCGAGCGCACGATCCCGATGATCGAAGAAGCAGCGACGGCGATGGACTCGTCGATGTCGGTTCTCGACAACGACGAAGCATGCGGCGACTACGCGACGCAGGAAGAGGCACAGGCGGCCTACGAGGCGGACGAGTTCGGCCTCTGGAACCTGGACCTCGACTACGACGGTCAGGCCTGCGAGGACTACTTCGCGGACACCGCATCCCCGGCCGCCTCGCCGGCGAGCATGTCCGAGGACCTGTCCATCCTCTCGATCGGCTCCGTGTCCTACATCGACGGTGACGTATACCACAACAACTCCATTCTCCTCATCGGCGACTAGCCGGCGAGGACGGACAAAGCGGTGTACCCTGAAAGGTGACCCGGTCAGTGGACCGGGTCACCTTTCTCGTTTTCGAACGGGCCACATGCCCAACGGAAGCCGGCGACGCTAGGAATACGACATGAATGAACAGCTATTGCGCGATCTCACCCAGGCAGACGGAATCCCTTCGCGGGAGGATGCCGTGCGCGACGTGGTCGCGCACATACCTTGCTCCCCTGGTCGACGAGCTGCGCTGCGGACGCCCTCGGAAACCTCATCGGGCACTCGCGCGGAAACGGCGGACCTAGCGTCGCCATCGCCGCGCATATGGACGAGATCGGCTTCCTTGTTCGCTACATCGAAGAGAGCGGCTACCTTCGACTCCAGCCAGTTGGCGGCTTCGACCCGCGAACCATGGTTGCGCAGCGCGTCAAGGTCCACGTCGAGTCGGGCGCTCCCCTCCCTGGCGTCCTCCAGCCCGGCGCGAAGCCGATTCACCTCCTGAAAGAAGGCGACTCGAAGGAGCTCAAGCTGGAGGAATTCTTTGTTGATCTCGGTCTCACCGCCGATGACGTCAGGGAGCGGGTGTCGATCGGCGACATGGTCACCATGAGCCGGGACCTTCAGCTCATGGGCGACATGGTCGTGAGCAAGGCGCTGGACGACCGGCTCGGCGTCTATGTCATGCTGGAGGCCATGAAGGCCGCCGGGAAGGTCGACGCCGAGGTATATCCGGTGGCGACAGTGCAGGAAGAAGTCGGCCTCCGGGGAGCCACGACGGCGGCGTTCGGCATCAAGCCGGACATCGCCATCGCGCTCGACACCACGATCGCCGGCGACATTCCCGGCATTCCGGCCGACGCGTCGGTGACCCAGTTGCGTAAGGGTACGGCGATCAAGATCTTCGACAGCTCGCAGCTCCCGAACCGCAAGCTCGTGGCGCACCTCCGCGAAATCGCCGAGGCGCACAACATCCCCTTCCAGCTCGAGGTGCTACCGCGGGGCGGAACGGACGCCGGTGCCTTCCAGCGCGCGCAAGATGGCGTGATCACCGCGACGATCTCGATCCCCTCTCGCTACGTGCATACCGTCAACGAGATGGCTTGCGTCGATGACATCCAGGCCAGCGTCGACCTCCTCGCACAGTTCCTCCGCGAAGCCGGCAGCCGCGATTACGGCTACCAGCTTCCCTCAGACGGGTAACCGATCGACGTCCTGCCGCGTTTAGGTGTGTAATGGCAGGGACGCACGAGCAGACCGAGAGCGCCCGCATGAAGGGGCGCGGCACACGAGGAGCAGCACGGTGACTTCACGATCAGGAGCTTCCCGTTCGACCTCAACCTTCACGCAACTCGTCACGGCGGGCACCATCCCGTTCTCGCGCCGCGATCTCCTGCGAGCCTCGGCGCTCGGCGCAGCGGCTGCCGGCATGGGTCTCGGATCGGTTGTCGCCGGACCGCGAAGGGAGGCGCCCCGCCGCCTCGTCGCGCAGGATGCGGTGCCCACGCCGGACGTTGAACTGCATCTCCCGTTCAACCCGTATGGCCAGCCGGTGACCGTCGACCCGCACATCACGGTCAATTGGGGACCCTTTTGGGTGATGCTGCCATACGCCTGGTCTGGCCTGCTGCGCTTCGACGAGAACGGCGCGGTGGAACCTGATCTCGCGGAGAGCGTGACCCCGAACGAAGATGGCACGGTCTGGACCGCGACATTGCGCGACGGGGTCGCGTACGCCAATGGCGATCCGATCACCGCCGAGCACTTCGTCACCTCCTGGACCAGGGCGCTCGATCCCAGCCGGCTCTCGCCGATGGCGCGCTTCATGTCTCCGGTCCAGGGGTTCGATGCCTATGTCGCAGGCGACTCGCAAGAGATCGGCTTCCGCGCCGTGGACGAGCGCACGGTAGAAATCACGCTTGTCGAGCCGCTCAGCCATTTTCCCGCCTATCTCGCGACGTTCGTCTGGGCCGTCGTCCATCCAGCCTTCCTCAATCCACAGGAAGGCACGAGCGTCGGCCTCGCCGATGCCGGATCCGGCCCCTGGAGGATCGAAGCGTTCGACGAGACATCTCGCATCGAGATGACGCCGAACGAGCACTACTGGGCGCCACCGTCGCCCTCGATCACCCGACTCGTTTGGGACATCGCGCCGGGCGCCGGCACGGACCAGGCGGTGCTCGACATGTATGCCGCGGACCAGGTCGCCATCGCCGATGTCCCGTCATCGCTGTATGAATCGGTCGTGGCTGACGCGACGTTGGCCGACCAGCTCGTCACCATCGAGGACCACGCGTCCACCCTCGCCATCACCATGGACTTCCGCCAGCCACCATTCGATGATGTGCGGGTGCGGCGCGCGGTCGCCCATGCGATCGACAAGGAGCAATGGGCGAACGAGATCGAGATGGGCGCCTATGTGCCGGCGGCGTCGTTCACGCCGCCGGTACTCGCCACGATCGCAGGGTATGAAGCGCCTGAGGGCATCCCCTACGACCCAGACCAGGCAACGTCGTTGCTGGAGGAAGCGGGTATCGCGCAAGGCGGCAGCGAACAGGAGATCATCGTCTTCCAGCCGGCCACCGATGGCGTCGACGCGATGGACCGGCGAGCGCGCTTGCTGCAGATGATCAGCGACGCCACCGGCATCGCGATCACCCACGACACCGACCTGACGCGCGAGCAGATCACCGCGCTGCGCCAGGACAACGGCGGCCTGCAAATGGACATCGTCCAGTGGTGGTTGGACAGCGACACGCCGTCGATCCTTGCTGTCGCCACGCAGGAGAGCGACTACAACGCGGGCTGGATCAACTGGGATCCGAGCCTCGAAGCGACGGGCGACTTCACGCCGGGCGACGATGCCGCCACGTTCGATGAGCGTATCAGCCAGGCATTCGCGGCTATGGACCAGGCCGAGCGCAACGACCTCTACCGGCAGGCCGAGGAGCTCCTGTTGAAAGACGCGGTGATGGTCCCGCTCGGATACTGGGTGCAGCGGTTCCTGCAGAAGCCGTGGCTCCAGGGCACGCGCCAGGGGCCGTGGAGCGGCAGCACACCGGTGCGGATCGACGAGAACGTCATCGTGGTTGGCGAGCCATCTACTCCTGCCGCCGGGTAGCGTAGTAGACGACGTATAAAGAGGGAGACCCGGAACGGCACTTCGGCCGTTCCGGGTCTCCCTTGCGTTCTGCTCGATTCGAAGGGCTACGCGATCTCGGCGGAAAGCTCTGCGTGACCCTGCCGCGCGGCGAAGACGCGGTAATCGATGCCCGGGAACGGGTTGTCCCGCTCCTCGAGGGCAGCGAGGTTCTCCTGCTCGTCCGCGCTCAGCTCACCATCGCGCTCGGCGAGATCCGCCATCGAGGTAAAACGATCCACATGCTCGTTGAAGCGCTGCGTAGCGTATTCGTTTGCCTGGCCAGTGGTGACGAGGAACGGCCAGTCGCTGCTCTCGAGCAGCAACAGTTCGCGCGCTGCCTGGTTCAACACCCGCAGCTGGTTGCCGTCGGCATCCGGGAACTGCGACACGAGTCGCTCCATGCGAGCCTCGGCGTCGTGGATCGGCGACCACATCCACTCGGTCTCGTCGTTCATCCACGTGTAGTGGTTGCCCGCCATACCCCAGCTCGACTCCGGCAAGACCATGACGTCATCGCCACCGTGCTCCTCGACCCAGGTCGATGCGGTCGTGAGGTCAACGCTGTCAAGCTCGGCGAGGCCGCGCAGGACATCCTTCAGCCAATCGACGCCCTCGAACCACCAGTGGCCGAACAGCTCGGTGTCGTAGTTGGACGCGATGACCCCGTATTCGCCAGTATTTTCCTTGTACTCTCGCAGGAGATCATCGACCAGGCCAACGAAGTGCCGGGCATGCCCCTGGACGCGCTCAGATGCCTGCTTCGGGTTGTACGGCGGCTTGTCGCCGAGGTCGGTACCCGGGCCGCCGATTCGCCAGTACTGCATGCCCGAGACGCCGTCCTTGCGGTGGAACTCGCGGTACCACTCGTCCCCCGGGTACCCGAACGAGCCGGACCACACCTGCTGGCCCGTGCGGTTGTTACGCCCAAGCACGGCCACGCGACCCGGCTCGTCTCCGACCCAGTACGACTTGAAGGTGGTGCCGGGCTTCTCCTGCTCCTCGGTCGGCGTAGAGACGAGCTGGCGACGCGGCATGGCCCCATAGACGCCGACTGCGTCGCCGGCGGCCTTCCCGACCGGTCGTCCGCCTTCTACCGTATGGGTCTCGCTGAAGAACACCCGGATACCCTGCTCGGCCAGGAAGGACTCGAGACCCGGCCGGGTCACGCCGTCTTCGGAGACATAGGCCGGGCGATAGGCACATTCCGGAAGCCAGATCGCCTTCGGCCGTCGGCCGAAGTGCTTCTCGTAGGACGACACACCGGTCTGGATTTGGCCGAAGATCGACGAGTCACGCGCAAGTAGCGGCAGGTAGCCGTGCGTGGCGGCACTGGTCGAGATTTCGACCAGACCCTGGTCCTGCAGCTTCTTGAGCGAGCCAAGCAAATCCTTATTGAAGCGGTCACGGAAGGTCGTCAGGACGCGGGAATACCAGTGGTGGAAGTAAACCGCGAGACCTTTGAGCTCCTCGTCACCGGCTTCCTCGAACCGCTCGATGTCCGCTGCCGCCCATGCCGCGCGTTCCTCGGCATAGGTCAGGAAGTGCTCAACGATCAGGGGATCGCTCAGCTGCTCGGCCAGGATCGGCGTCACGCTCACCGTGACCCGGTAGTCAACGCCTTCCTCGGCAAGGTCATGAAGGGCCGTCCACAGCGGGACGTAGGTCTCGGCAATAGCCTCGTGGACCCACTCCTCGCCGTGCGGCCACATGCCAGCCTGCCGCGCGTACGGCAGGTGGCTGTGAAGCACAAAAGTAAACGCGCCGTTCGCGTTAGTCACATGTCTCTCCTTGCATCGCGCTGAATGCGCGCCGTATCTCGCCCAGGTTTCGACGGGCTCTGTCAGTGTCTCGTTGGAAACCTCCGGTACCGGCAGTCCGGCCCATGTTCCATATCAGCATACCCCGCCGGTGTTATGCCGACTCGCCATCACCAGTTCCGAGTGGCGGTCACACCGGATGCCGGGTCTGTGTAGTCCCAGGGGTTCTCGCCCTTCGGCTTGGCTTCCCCAGGGATACGCCCATATACACTGGTGAGGGTTCGCAAGCCTTCTGCCAACGACCAGTCGATCTGCTCCGGCGTCAGCCTCCACGCCCAATTCCCACTCGCGGTCGCGGGCGTGTTCATGCGGGCCTCGTCGCCAAGTCGCAGCACGTCCTGCATCGGGGCAATCGCGGTATTCGACGCCGATGCCCACGCGACGCGGAGCAGGTCCCACGCAACGTCGTCCACGGAGTGCCCTAGATACCGGCGCGTGGTCTCACGGTCGCCCTCGGAGAGTCCGGACCACCAACCCACAGTTGTCTGGTTGTCGTGGGTCGCCGTATAGGTCACCGAATTGCGCGCATGGTTGTGCGGGAGATAGGCGTTCGCGGGGTCACCGTCGAACGCAAAGTGCAGCACGTTCATTCCCGGAACGCCCAGAATCTCGCGCAGTGCGATGACGTCCGGCGTGATGATCCCGAGATCCTCGACGATGATCGGGAAGTCACCAAGCTCCCGACGCACGGCCGCGAACACTTCTCCGCCCGGGGCGACCTCCCAATGGCCATCAATCGCCGTGTCGTCGCCGAACGGCACATGCCAGGCGGCTCCGAATCCCCGAAAATGGTCGATCCGAACGATGTCGACCATGTCACGGGTCGCGCGCAGCCGCTGGACCCACCAGCGGTAGCCGTTCGCCTTCATGCTGGCCCAGTCGTACGTCGGGTTGCCCCACAGCTGCCCGGTCGACGAAAAGAAGTCCGGCGGCACACCGGCAACGAACGTCGGACGCCCTTCATCATCGAGCTGGAACTCGCTCTGGTTTGCCCAGACGTCGGCGCTGTCGAGCGCGACGAAGATCGGGATGTCGCCCACGATACGGATTCCGCGCTCATTTGCGTAGCTCCGCACCTTCGCCCACTGGCGCTGGAACAGGAACTGGACGAACTTGTGAAAGCGGATCTCGCTGGCGAGGCGCTGCCGGTACGACTCGACCGCATCCGGCTGGCGCGTGCGGATTTCCAGTGGCCAGTCGAGCCACCAACCGCCTCCCAGCTCGGCCTTGATCGCGACGAACTGGGCGAAGTCCTCGAGCCAGAATGGTTCATCCTCGAGATACGCGTCGAATTCTCCCGCGATATCGTTTGCCTCGCCAGCGTCCATGCGCTCGAAGGCACGGCGCAGCATGGTGGTACGAAACGGCGTCACCTGCTCGTAGTCGACGCGGTCCTGTGGGAACTCCGGTGCATCAGCGAGATCACTGTCCGTCACCAGGCCATCTCCCTGGAGCCACGACAGGGAAACGAGGAGTGGATTTCCGGCGAACGCGGATGGCGACGAATAGGGCGAATCGCCGAACCCGGTCGGGTTGAGCGGCATAACCTGCCAGAGGTGCTGCCCGGCATGCTGAAGCCACTCAATAAATCGAAACGACGCATCGCCGAAATCCCCGACGCCATGCGGACCGGGCAGAGACGTGGGGTGGAGCAGGATGCCGCTCTCGCGGGGAAATTTCATGCGGAATCCCTTTCAGGGGTTCATGCGGGGGCGCGGCACATCGGTGTACGCCGCGCGTGATGGTGAATTGAAGGTCATGGTTCGACGGGTTCAAGGAACTCGAAGGCGACCCATCCTTCGGTGTCAAGCACACGGATCTGCACCCACTCGGCACCGTCGTCCTGTTGAATGACCGGTCCACCGATCACCTCGACGACCTGGAACGCGCCAATCGGCTGGTCCAGGGCCAGGTCGCAATCGGCGCTCGGACCGGTGCGGAAGTTGACGTCCGTCGTCAGGCTGAACCGGGTTACATCACCGGTAAATGCAGGCACGTTCGGCACGTCGCAGCCGGTCACCGTCAGGGGTGTTCCAGGCGTCGCCTGCACAACCGGCGAGGCGACCGGGCTCGCCCCCGGCGTGGCGGGTGTCGCGGCCGGAGTCCCGGCGGTCATGGCGCCCGTCGTTCCATCACCGACCGGCGGCGCGGCGGGCATCCCGTCGGCCCCGGTCGCCGGTGTGGACGCGTCGGATGGAGTTGTCGCCTCGTCAGTTGATGCGACGGGTGTGGCCGGCTCCAACGACGGTGTCCCCGTCCCTGCGTCCAGGCCCGTTGTCGGTGTCGCGGATACCGCTGTCGCGGCGGGCGATGCTTGCGTGTCAATCGTCGACATATCGGTGTTGGCCGGGACCTCCGCATCGCCCGAAGCGGGTGACGACGCCAGGGACGTCTCGCTGGTGGCGTCCGTTTGGACGGTCGGTTGCGCGTCGACCGCGGCAGTCGTCGGGGTCGGTGTCTCCCCGGCGTCCTCGCTTCCGCAGGCGACAAGTACCACCCCGGCGATGACGATGGCGACAATTCTCGCCAGTTGTCCAAGTTGCAGGACCTGTCTCATGCCTTCCCTCCCGGCCACCCCATCGACCGTGCGTTGTTAGCGCTCCTCCAGACTGTCCCGGAGAATCTCCATGTGCTCCAGCGCAAGGCCGGTGCCGATCGCCACGCAGGAGAGCGGATCGTCCGCAACGTAGCACGGCACGCCCGTTACCTCCGTTAGCAGCTCCGGCAGGTGCCGCAGCAAGGCGCCGCCACCGGTCAGGATCATGCCCTTATCAATAATGTCAGACGACAGCTCCGGCGGCGTCTCTTCCAGCACCGCGCGAACGGCGCCGATGATGGCTTCCAGCGGCTCGGTGATGGCGTCGGTGATCTCGCTGGCCCGGATCTGGATCGTGCGGGGCAGGCCGGCGACCTCATCGCGCCCGCGCACCTCCATCACCTGATCCTCTTCCATCGGCATCGCACTGCCGATCGCGATCTTCACTTCCTCCGCCGTCCGCTCTCCGATGCGAAGGTTGTAGCGGCGCTTGATGTGGTTGCTGATCGCATCATCGAACCGGCTACCTCCAACGCGCAACGACCGCGCCACCACGATCCCATTAAGCGAGATCACGGCAACTTCGGTTGTCCCGCCACCGATGTCGATGATCATATTGCCGGACGGGTCCGCCACCGGCACGCGCGCGCCGATCGCCGCCGCCAGTGGCTCGCTGATCAGATACGCCCGGCGAGCGCCGGCATTCAGCGCCGATTCCCGCACGGCGCGCCGCTCGACACCGGTCACGCCGGCCGGAACGCAGATCATGACATCGGGTCGAATGAGCGAAAAGCGCCCCACCGCCTTGTTGATGAAGTATTCGAGCATCTTCTGGGTGACGACATAGTCAGCGATCACGCCGTCGCGCATCGGACGTACGACCTCGATCGTTTCGCGCGGTTCGCGCCCCAGCATGTCCCGCGCCTCAATGCCGACCGCCTTGACCTTGCCGTCCTTCGCCGAGATCGCCACCACCGATGGCTCGTTGATCACGACGCCACGCCCGCGGACGAAGACAAGCACATTGGCGGTTCCGAGATCGATTCCGATTTGTTTCGGCATGTATGGGCCCTCGTTTGACCAGGAGGATGCAGAGCATGGAGACACGGTGCGCCGCGAGATGGCGAGGACGTTGCCAGAACGGCTCTCGTCGCGCACGATTGAAAGCACAATCCTCGACCACGCGAAGGGACCAGATCGCTTTCCAGCAAAGGGTAAACCAGTGGCCGCATCTCATGCATCATCGCCCGGAAACCGACGACCGCCAAGACAGCACCGACGCCCGACTCACCATGACCGGGACAAGATCGAGGGGCGGGCGGGCGGACCGTGGGATGAACCGATGGACAAGCCGATACGGCGTTTACCGGACCCGTCCCGCGAGGATGTGATGTGCCGCAAGGCGCTGGTTCCGCGGCAGGAGGAGCCCCCGCTCCACCCTCGCCGCGGTCTGACAATGCTCCGGCCGCGCGTCGTCGCGACCACCGGTCACGTCCGGCTCCTCTGCGACGACCTGCACGAGGGCCCGCATCAGTGGCCTGAGGCGTTCATCGAGATATCCGCTGGAGACGACGATGATCTAGCCGGCGACCGCGTCGACAAGGGCGAGATAGTCGTCGATTGAGTCCGTTGCGGTAATGGCGCGAACGACCGGCTCGTCCACCACACCGAGGAATGGGGCGAGCCCAGCGCGGATGCCCCGCGCATCCTCAGCGTACACGGCTGAGTCGATCGCCGAGAAACCCAGCCGGCGGAAGTTCGCGGCGTACGACGGAATTGCGTCATAGCGAGAAGCCTCTCGCTCCAGCACCGACTTCGCCCCCTCACCCAACGCGCAACGAATGTAGAGTGCGACGAGAGCGTCCTTCTCGGGGAGGTCGGACAGGTGAACGGCCTTGTCATCCATCGCCTGCCCGGCACCCTCGGGGGTCAGCCAGTTCAGCAAGACCCCGTCCGTCTCGCGCACGCCCAACCGCCGCATCCTGGGACCGAGTGCGCCAACCACGACCGGCACGCCGAGCGACGAGACGATCATCTCCGCTGCGTCGCGCACCGTGGACAACGGGCTGGGCGGCTTGCTTGCCCCAATCCCGACGGTGACGCGGTCGATCGGCAGGTCCTTTGCCTGGAACGAAAGGACGATCTCGCTCGCCGGCATGCGGTCCACCGGGATGACGCCGGAGGCAAAGCGAAGCGTCGAGGTGACCTCGGCGGCCACCCGCATGGACGCCAACGCATCGCCCCCGTCACCACCGTGATTGATCCACAAGGTCTTGAAGCCGGCAGCCTCAACCCTCGGTGCCAGCTGTCGCACGACGTCATGCGAGAGCGAGCCAGTAATGCCGAAGCCCATTCGTGAAACGTCAAGTGCCATGGTTATCCTCCCTCGAAGCCGAGGCCAAGACGCTTCAACGAAACGTGCTTGCCCCGGCCGATGATCACGTGGTCGATCACGGGCATATCCAGCATCTTTCCGGCCGTCACGGCCTCTCGGGTCATGTTGATGTCCGCCGCCGACGGCGACGGGTCGCCGGACGGATGGTTATGGACCAGTGCGATCGCCGTGGCACTATGCCGCACCGCAGGCTTGAAGATGTCGGCCATGCGGACCGACACCGCATTGACCGACCCCCGGTACACCGTGTTCGTGCCGATGATGTGGTGCTTCGTGTCGAGCAAAACGACCCGCAGCTCCTCCTGCTCCAATGCCATCATTTCGATGCCGAGCAGAAGCGCGATGTCCTCCGGCGTGCCGACCTTGGGCCGGTCCTCGTCGCCGAGCATGGAGATACGTCGGCCAATCTCAAGCGCCGCTTTCACCTTCGCTGCCTTTGCGGTGCCCACGCCGCGTATCCGCGACATTTCGACGAAGTCCAGCCGCAGCAACCCGCCGAGGCCACCATGCTGCGAAAGCATGCGCTGCGCGATCGAGGTCACGGACTCGCCCTTGATACCGGTGTTGAGGATGATCGCCAGCAGCTCGCTGCTGCTTAGGGAAGCTGGGCCAAGGCTCTGCAGGCGCTCTCGAGGTCGATCCTCCGCCTGCATCTCGCGAATCATGACGCTATAACCCGTCGACCGCTCCTCCTGCTGCATCCGCCGCTCGCCTTTCACCATAGCGCGAGGGCGCAGCTCTGAACTGGCCGTGCTCGCGGACACCCGGGTTTCCCTCTGTGAAGTCTCCGGCCAGTGTAGCCGGATCAGGTGGTTTCCGGTACCGGTGGGGCGATCCTGGTCTCCTGGACGAGGAAGGCCAGGGTCAGCGAGGCGGCAATCCCGGCGGCGGCAAGCGCCCAGGCACTGCCATTGAGGCTCAGCAATCCCGCGATCGCCCCGACCACGAGCGGCCCGACCACCATCCCGAGGTCACCGATCAGTCGCCAGATGCCGAGGAACTCCCCCGTGGCCCCCTCCGGCGCCAGGTCCGCGCCAAGCGTCATCATCGATCCCGACCCGAGGCCGTTCCCGAGCCCGATCACGACCCCGGCGGCGGCAAGCGACGTGAACGACGTCGCGAACGGAACCAGCCCGATCCCGACCGCCATGATCGCAAAACTGGGCACGGACGCGATCTTCCGACCAAAGCGATCCATCAGGAAGCCGGCCGGGAAGAACATGGACATATCGACTACCGCCGAGATCGTCATGACGGTGCCAACCTCGGCCGCGTTCAATCCAAGCTGCTGTGCGCCGACGAGCGGGATCAGGAGCTGCCGTCCCTGCCGGATCATCTGGGCGAAGAGCTGGGCAACACCGGCGGCGCCCAGGTCCCCGCCGTGCTCGCGAATCGTTTCCCGCACGATGCGCCAACGATCGGCCGCCCCTCCCCGGCGCTGGACCCTGATGTCGCCGTCCAAGGGAACAAAGATGAACGCGGCGATCAGCGCCAGTGACGCCATGACACCGGTGAGGATGAACGAAGCTTGCAGGCCAAACGCGGTGCCGACAATGCCACCGAGGGCCGGTCCGCCGAAGACACCGATGCGGTTGATGCCTCCGAACATGGCGATGGCGCTGCCGCGGCGCTCAACCGGGATGGCTCCGGCGATGAATGCGTGGCGCGAAAGCCCCCACATTGCCGTGCCGATACCGGCCAGGATGCGCATACCAACGATCGCCTCGCCGGAGAGGTCCATGGCCAGCGAAAGCGTGCCAACCACCACGAGGGCAGCGCCGGCGAGCATCGCCCGCCGCAGCCCGATGCGGTGCAGGAGCGCCCCCGCCGGGACATCGGTAACGAGCGTACCGATCGCCGCCGCCGCGCTGATGACACTGATCACGGTATAGCCGAAGCCAAGCTCAGCGGCATACAGTGGGAGGGTGGCCAACAACGCCCCCTGCCCAAGGGCCAGGAGGAACGTCGGCAGGTACACCGCCAGCATCAGCTCGCGTTGGCGCATATGGAACTCCGAAGTCTCTTAAATATCGCGATGGGTCGGCAGGATCGCCGACGATGATCGTACCAAACGACCGGAATCGCACCAGCCCCAGGGGACGGTGGGACACCGGTGTATACTTCGGCCATGCGGAAATGGCCGTTTTGCGGCTCATTTTTGTTGCCTTCACCCGCACAATAACGGTTCCCTCGCGCTTCTCCCTCCACCACGTCGTCACTGTGGCGCAGCGGACCCAGCAGGAGTACATCCTTTGGTATTCAGGAAACTCTTTCGGCGCACGGCCCAACCGGACGTCCAGATCGAGAAAGGACTCGAAAAGACCCGACGCGGGGTCTTCACCGAGATCACTCGCCTCTTCGATCGCTCGGAGCTTGACGATGAGCTCTACGAAGATCTCGAGATGCTGCTCATCCAGGCGGATGTGGGATGGGACGTCTCGCAGCAGCTCGTGAAGGAGCTTCAGGACCGTGTCCGGGATGAGCGGATCACCAATCCGGCCGATGCGCGCGAGATTCTGCGGCTCGAGATGACGAGCCTGCTCGAGCTGGCGACTCGCAATCGGAAGGTGAAGATTCTCCAGCGCGGCGTGCCGTGGGTGGTGCTCGTCGTTGGCGTCAACGGGAGCGGCAAGACGACCTCTATCGCCAAGCTCGTCCAGTATCACCAGCAGTTCGGCCGATCGGTGGTGCTCGCCGCCGGCGACACATTCCGCGCCGCCGCGATCGACCAGCTCAAGATCTGGGGCGACCGCCTCGGCGTGCCGGTCATCGCGCACCAGCAGAACGCCGACCCCGGCGCCGTCGTCTTCGACGCCATGCAAGCCGCGCACAACCGCAACGCGGATGTGCTGATCATTGACACGGCCGGCCGGCTCCACACCAAGTTCAACCTGATGGCCGAGCTGAACAAAATCCAGAAGATCATCCAGAAGACGGTGCCGGAGGCCCCCCAGGAGGTCGTGCTCGTGATCGACGCGACGACTGGCCAGAACGGGCTCGTCCAGGCGGCGAAATTCACCGAGTCGTCCGGTGTCTCCGACATCTTCATCTCCAAGCTCGACGGCACGGCCAAGGGCGGCATCGCCTTCTCGGTCGCCAAGGAGCTCGGCACGCCGATCTCGTATATCGGGACAGGCGAGAAAGCATCGGATATGGCCGAGTTCAAGCCGGACACCTATGTCGACTCCCTGTTCTTCGGTGAAGGCGAAGGATTCTAGCCCATGTTCGAGACACTCTCAGATCGCCTCAACGAAACATTCGGCAAGCTCGGGCGGGGCGGCAAGCTGTCCGAGAAGGACGTCGACGACGCGATGCGCGATGTCCGCCGGGCCTTGCTCGAGGCGGATGTCAACTTCAAGGTCACCAAGGACTTCGTCGCCGCCGTTAAGGAGCGGGCGCAGGGCCAGGAGGTCATGGCCTCGCTGACCCCGGCGCAGACGGTGATCGGCATCGTCAACGAGGAACTGATCAAGGTCCTCGGCGAGGAGCAGGCGCCCCTGCTCCAGCCAGATACGCCGCCGCAGATCATCATGATGGTCGGTCTGCAAGGCTCCGGTAAGACGACGCACTCCGGCAAACTCGCCGTCCACTTGCGCAAGGGCGGCCGAAACCCGCTACTCGTCGCGGCAGATACCCAGCGCCCGGCGGCCGTGAACCAACTGCAGACGCTTGGGCGGCAGATCGATGTGCCCGTCTATGAAGAAGGCACGACGAACACGCCGGTGCGTATCGCGGAGAACGCGATCCGCTTCGCTCACGAACGCGGCCACAACCCGATCATCATCGACACCGCTGGCCGGCTCCAGATCGACGAGCCGCTGATGCAGGAGCTCGTCGACATCAAGGCGACGGTGCGCCCGACAGAGATCCTGCTCGTCGCCGACGCCATGACCGGACAGGAAGCGGTCGGTGTGGCTGAGGCGTTTCACGCCCGGCTCGGCGTCACCGGTCTCATCCTGACGAAGATGGACGGCGACGCGCGTGGCGGCGCGGCGCTCTCGATTCGCGCGGTCACCGGCGTGCCGATCAAGTTCATCGGTACCGGCGAGAAACTCGACGCGCTTGAGCCGTTCTATCCGGACCGGCTGGCCGGCCGCATTCTCGGCATGGGCGACGTGCTCTCACTGATCGAGCGCGCCCAGGAGCAGACCGACGAGGACGAGGCAGAGCGCCTCCAGGCCCGAATGATGAAGGGCCAGTTCAACCTTGAAGACTTCCTCGATCAGCTGCAGAAGATCAAGAAGATGGGCCCGCTCAGCCAGCTCATCGAGATGATCCCCGGCATCGGGCAGCAGCTCCGCCAGGCGAACGCCCAGATCTCCGACGACGACTACAAACAGGTCGAGGCGATCATCCGCGGCATGACGCCGTGGGAGCGTCGCCATCCGGAGCAGATCACCCACTCCCGCAAACGCCGTATCGCCGCCGGATCCGGTGTTGACCGCCAGGAAGTCAATCGCCTGCTCACCCAGTTCAAGGAGATGCAGAAGATGATGTCCCAGTTCGGCGCCATGGCCAAGGGAGGCGGGAAGCCGGGCAAGCCCGGAAAGGGCGGCAAGGGCAAGCGCGGCCAGAAGGGCCTCAAGGGGATGCCAAACCTCCCCTTCGACTTCTAGGCCGTCGTGATGAGGCAGCAGCACTCGTCGGGAGAAGCCGCGTCGCGCGCCGATGTGCGCATCACTCCCGCCATGGAGGATTACCTCAAGGCCATCTTCCGCATCCAGAACGATGGTGAAGCGGTCTCGAACCAGCGGTTGACAGAGGAGCTCGCGTTATCGGGCGCCTCCGTCACCAACATGCTCAAGCGGCTCCATGAGCTTCGATTGATAGAGCACACGCCCTATCGCCCGATCACGCTCACGCCGACCGGGCATGACGTGGCGTTGGAGGTCATCCGTCACCATCGTTTGCTGGAACTATTCCTGGCGCAGGCGCTCGGCATGGGCATCGATCAGGTTCACGCCGAAGCCGAGCGGCTGGAGCATCACGTGTCGGAGGAACTCGAGCGACGTATCGAGCAGGCCCTCGGCTACCCCGAGTTCGATCCTCACGGTCACCCGATCCCGAGCCGGGCGGGTACCCTGCGGGACCTCGGCGATGTCCCCCTGACAGAACTGGGCATGGGGCAAGCGGGTATCGTCAGCCGCGTCAGCGACCGGAGCGATGACGGGCTCCGCGAGCTGGACCGGCTGAACATTGCACCGGGCGCACGCGTGCTGCTGACGGGCGACGGAGACGGCGGTCTGAGCGCGTCGGTCGACGACGCCGAGCCGGTCGTAATCCCCGCCCCACTCGCTTCCGGCATTCACGTCCTGCCGGAACCGCCGATCGCTACTTCCTGAGCCAGTCTTCGCGAATAGCGACGCGCTCGGCCTCGCCCAACTGCGGCTCGTCAAACATGCCGGCCGCGGCACGCTGCCGCATCGCCTCGTACAGCGATACCGCACACGAGACGGAGATGTTCAGGCTCTCGACCATCCCCTGCATCGGAATGTAGACCGTCATGTCGGACCCGGCGATCGCCGCCTCTGACACTCCGCGCATTTCATTGCCGAAGACCAGCGCCGTCGGCTTCGTGAGGTCCAGCGAATAGAAGTCCCGGCTGTCCGGCTCAAGAGCGGTCGCCGCGATGGTAAAGCCTTGCTCGCGCAGCACGCCAAAGCACGCCTCGATCGACTCGTGCTGATGGAGACGGATCCACTTCGCGGCGGATGCCGATGTCGAACGGCCAAGCGACTTTTGCGGCGGCTCTTCGTGCACGTAGACCAAATGCACATCGAGCACGCCGACGCCGTCGCATGAACGCAGGACCGCGCTGGCGTTATGCGGATCGTGCACGTCCTCCAGCACAACGGTCAACGTGGGCTGCCTGCGGCGGAGCACATCGTCGATTCGCTCCCCGCGACGGGACGTGCGCGGCCACTTGCTCGTCTTGCCCTCGCTCAGGGCGGACATGTCCCGGTCCTTGCGGTTTCTCGCGCGCACCATGTCCTACCCCTCCTGCCGGGCGCGGCCACCACGCTTGAGCCGGTCCCAGATGGTGGTCTCGACGTTCAGGCCGCGCTCGCGCTCCCACTGCCGCTCGTTCGTCGGCTGGTTTGGGTCGATCACGGGCACCTTGAGCTCGGTCAGCACCAAGCGGTTCACGATCGCCGCGAACAGCGGGGGTCCAATCGTCACCATTGGCAGCACTGTCACGGTGAACACGGTGCCAATCGCGAGCACGAACACGCTGATACCCAGGCTGACAAACGGGCGCGACACCAGCACATACATCCCGCCCCGGAACGCGTTGCGGAGCCCGGACGCCATCAGACCCGCCAGGCTCAGCATGTACAGCGTGAGGGCAAAGAGAAAGACGAACATCAGGAGCCAGAGCGGAACCATCGCCGCCAGGAACGTCTCGGTGCCGCCGAAGTAGATTGCGTTCCAAAGCAGGATCGCCAGCAACGGCACTGTCGCCAAAGCGATCGTCCAGGATCGCTTCACGCTATCGGCGAAGATGTGCCCCATCTCGCGCAGATCCGGCCGGTCGACGATCCGGCGCGGATCGGTCAGGGCGAACAGGGTCACGGTCGCGGGCGGCACAAGGAACGCGGTGAAGATCGCCACGGGCAGCAGCAGCGGGGACATCGCCAGCAGCGTGTAGCCGACGAACATCGGAACCGCCGCCAACACCCAGGCAAAGGACAGCATCATGAAATAGGCGAATTGTTCGTACAGGTCGCGTGCGCCCCGCCCCAGGATTCTCAGGAGATACACCGGTTGTTGCCCTTGTCCTACGTGATCATGCGCGGTTCGATGGGGATCATTGTACGTTGCGGCCCGTCGCCGGCGTCGGCAGTTCCTCCACGATTCGCAGGACATAGCGCGGATCGAAGCTCGGCGAGCATCGGCCGCACGACCAGGTGCCCTTCCGCTTGCGCGGAACCTTCACGCCGCAGCGGGGGCACGCATAGACGTAGCGATACGGCCGCCGCTCAACCGGCAGCAGCGCGCCGCGGATCTCGTCCAGCGATACGCCGGTGAGCTCCGCCACCCGATGCGCGACCCGGTCATGGCCATGCTTGGCATGTCGCCGGTGATCGCCATCCAGGTGATCCCGCATGTGCACCAGTTCTTCGGCAACAACGACTTCGATGGCGCGTGGTGCTGCCGTGTCGATGCGCTCAAGGTGGATTAGTACCGCGTGGATGTCCCACTCCCGCAGGTGGACATAGGCGCCGCCGTATGAAGCCGGTACTCGCCGCCCAAGCCACGCGCTGAACTCCTGGCGATCCGTCGTCACACGCAGGCGTTCACTTGGGAGATCGAGTCGGCCGATGTACGCCTCGACGAGCGGCCGGATGACGTCCGCAGACCCGCCAAATAGCGATCGCTCGCGCGGGTCTGTGCGCTGTGCTGGTCGTCGTGTCGCCATTCTCACGTATCCTTGTCGCTGACCTGTCGTCCGGCGCCGCCCGGTTTGGAAGGCCTCCAATGGGAACCGATTTCGACGCCCTCAGCGATCTTACTATCCCCTTCGGCCAGAGACCCGGCACCGACCGTTTCCTGGTCGACCGTGCCGCGATGGATGCCTGGTTCGAGGCCATTACCGCAGCCTCAGACCGCCTTGCGATGGTGCCGATCGGCGAATCGACCGAGGGGCGACCAATATGGCTGCTGGCCATCTCCAGCGCCGACACCATCCGCGAGATCGACGACGTTCGCGCCAGTCGAGCCACGCTGGGTGACGCATCGCTGCTTGCCGATCGTGCTGAGGACGACGGCACGCTTGCCGGTGACAAGCCCGTCATCCTCATCACGGCCGGCATTCACGCGACCGAGGTCGGCGGCGTCCAGCTCATGCCCGAACTGGTGCTGGAGCTCGTGACGTCGGATGAACCCCGTGTCCGGGATATCCTCGACCGGCTCGTTGTGCTGATCGTTCCGTCGCTGAACCCGGACGGCATGGACCTCGTTTACGACTGGTACATGCAGACTCTCGGGACAGCATCCGAGGGCACCGACCCACCGATGCTCTACCATCGGTATGCCGGGCACGACAACAATCGGGATTGGTATACCCACGCGCTCGCGGAGACGCGGGCCGTCATCGACAACGTCCATCGACCATGGCGCCCAACCTGCGTGCTGGACCTCCACCAGATGGGCGAGTTCGCGCCTCGCTACGTCCTTCCACCGTTCATCGACCCGGCCGAACCGCACATGCATCCGCTCCTCGTGGCGCAGACGAACGCGATCGGGAGCGCACTCGCGGCGGCCCATGTGCGCGAAGGGCACGCCGGCGTCGCGAGCGGCGTCATGTTCGACAGCTACTCCCCGACGCGTTCCTACCAGAGCTATCATGGCGGCGTCCGCATCCTGGCCGAGGCCGCAAGTGCCCATATCGCCTCTCCGCTGACTCTCGAGCCGGGGCAGCTGGAGATCCGGCGCGGTTTCGACCAGCGCCGGCCCGGCGTCCATAACCCGCAGCCCTGGACCGGCGGGGCCTGGCGGCTGCGCGACATCATGGACTACCACCTTACGACCGTCCACACGTTGCTGGACCACGCCGCGCGACACGCGGACGAGCTGGTGCGCGACCAATGGACGGTACTCGCCGATGACGTCCGCCGGGATCACCAGCCGATCTATGCAATTAGCCCACTGAAGCAGCAGATCGATCCCCGCGCGGCCCGGGATCTGGTCGAGATCCTTCAACGTGGTGATGTCGGCGTCGAGATCGTCCAAACGCCTGGCGAGGTCGAGCCGCCGGGCACCATCATCGTTCGCGGCCGGCAGCCCTTCGGCTCCTACGCCCGCGCGCTGCTCGACCACACGCCCTATCCGGCCACATCGGGCACGCCGTACGACGTCACCTCCCACTGCCTGCCGATCCATATGGGCGTGGACGTTCGCGCGCTTCCCGCAAACGCGGTCATCGAGTCGCGACCGCTCGCCAGCGACGACATTCGCGTCTTCAACCCACCCTCGGCTGCCGACGCCGACCGGTCCCGATGGCTGGCGGTCGACCATCGCAGTCATGCCTCCATCCGCGTCGTCGCCCAAATCCTGCGGAACGGTGGCGAGGTCCACCGGTTGCTACGACCACACTTCGATGGTGGTCGGCTCCTCCAGCCAGGAACCTGGCTGATCACCGGCGATCACGCGCTCGACGCGATGAGCCGCGCCAGCCGGGAGACCGTGCGGAGCTGGAGGATCGGGCGGGTCGAGCAGGGAACGGTGCAGCTCCGGCTTCCGCGTATCGGCCTCTATGTGCCGTGGCGCGAGGATGCGATTGACGCCGGATGGCTCCGGTTGATGCTGGAGCACTCGTCGCTCCCCTATCGCGTTCTCCATGACGGCGTCATCCGCGACGGTGAGCTCCGCGACGTCGACGTTCTGCTGATGGCTGATCAGGAACCGGATGCATTGCTCAAAGGCAACGACGCGAAGACTTATCCCGATCAGTACGCCGGGGGGCTCGGCAATCAGGGGACGGCGTCGCTTCTGAAGTGGGTCACCGACGGAGGGCACCTGGTCGCTATCGACGGCGCACTTCGCGCGCTGGCAGGTCCACTGGGGCTGCCAATTCGCTTCCCATTGGCATCGATGCCGGACGACCTGGTCGCCATCCCGGGCAGCGTCGTGAAGATCGTGCCGGACACGGCACATCCGCTGATGCTCGGCGTCGATGAGCCCTTCCCGGCAATGATGCAGGGCACGAACGCGTTCGCGTCCCGGCGCCAGCATGACGGGATGTCCTTCCCGGCGGTCTTCGATCCGGCCAAGCCGCTCCTCTCTGGGTGGATGAGGGGCGAGGAGCTGCTGGCGGGGCTTGGCGCCTCGCTCGACCACCAACTCGGGAGCGGCCACGTCGTGGGTTTTGCGTTCCGCCCTCACTTCCGCACCCAGATGCTCGCCAGCTACGCACCGTTGCTCAACGCGATCATGCGCGCCGGCTACACCGCGGGAGATGACCGATGACCGAACGCCCTCGACTCTCGGCCCGCAAGCACAGCGAGCGCCCGCATGTGCTGATCATCTCGGATGACGCGTCGCTCGCCGACTTCCTCAACGAAGGCCTTCCGCTTGGTGGCTTCTGGACGACGGTGATTGCGAGTGGTCTCCAGGCCCTGGAGGTCTTCCGCCTGCGCCAGTTCGACCTCGTCATTCTTGATTGGGAGCTCGGCAGCTTTGGCGCGCTAGAGTTCCTGCGTCGCCTCCGTGGCATCTCGACACGCTCGCGTGCCGCCGCGCCGCGGACGATCGCGCCTGTCGTCCTGATCGCCGAGCGCCCGGTCGACCTCGCGGAAACGGAACGATCCGTCCTGGGGGTCAGCCGGGCGCTTCACGCGCCGCTGGAGATCGATGAGGTCGCGCGCGAGCTGCACGCGGTGTTCGATGAGTGGCGCTACTCGTTCCCGGATGTGCCACTTTCGGACGACCCATTGCGCGAGAACCTCTGACGCTCGTAGCGGCCGCCGTCGAGCTCCTCGAACTGCCCGGTCGCGATGTAGACGACGCGCTCGCAGACGTTCGTTACCCGGTCGCCGATGCGCTCGAGGTTGTGAGCCACCCACAACAGACGCGTCGCGCCCTCGACGACACTCGGCTCAGCGCTCATGAACATGATCAGCTCGCGGAAGATCTGGTCGTAGAGGTCGTCGACCTCGTCGTCCCGGATCGCCACACGGCGCGCCATATCGGCATCGAGCTGGATAAACGCCGTCACGGCATCATCGAGCATCTCCCGGGCGATCTGGGCCATGCGCGGGATGTCGATCAACGGCTTGATGGGCTCGTCGTGGGCGGACTGGATAACCAGCTTCGCGATACCGGCGGCGTAATCCCCCATCCGCTCCATGTTGGAGAACAGCGACATCGACGAGGCGATGCGGCGCAGGTCCTTTCCGACCGGTCCCTGCGTCGCGATCAGCATGATGGTCAGCTCCTCGCCACGGCGATGAAACTCATTGATCGCGGCATCCTGCCGGCGAACGTCCTCCGCCAGGGCGACATTACGCAACCGCAGCGCCTCGATCGAACGGGCGATTGCCTTGTCCACCATGCTGGCCATGGTGACCACCATGTCGCTGAGTTCCTGGATTTGTTGCTCATACAGCGAGCGAGTCGACATGTCGCCTTTCCTTCAGGGTTTCCTGCCCGCCGGGTACGCGGCGATCGCCAGGTCCGATGTGTCGCATGGTATCCATCGGGATTCTACCCGAATCGACCGGTGATGTAGCCCTCGGTGCGGGGATCCTCAGGATTCGTGAACATCTTCCGGGTCGGACCGGCCTCGATCAGCACGCCCTGCCGCTGCTCGTTGAGCGAGAAGAAGACGGTCATGTCGGACACGCGCGCGGCCTGCTGCATGTTGTGGGTAACGATGACGATCGTGTAGTCCCTCTCCAACTCGCGCAGGAGATCCTCGATCTTCAGCGTGGAGATCGGGTCAAGGGCGGAGGCCGGCTCGTCGAGCAGGATCACGTCAGGGTTGGGCGCCAGCGCCCGGGCGATACAGAGACGCTGCTGCTGCCCACCGGACAGCGAGAGCCCGCTCTCCTTCAGCTTGTCCTTCACCTCATCCCAGAGCGCGGCCCGCGTCAGGGTCTCCTCAACGAGGTCGTCCATATTGCCCTTGAAACCGTTGATGCGCGCGCCCCAGGCCACGTTCTCGTAAATGCTCTTCGGGAACGGGTTCGGGCGCTGGAACACCATCCCGATCCGCCGCCGCACCTCGACCGGGTCCACGCCGCGCGCGTTGACGTCCTGGCCGTGGTACTCGATCGACCCCTGGACCCGCGCGGATGGGATGAGGTCGTTCATGCGATTGATGCTGCGAAGCACGGTGCTCTTGCCACAGCCCGACGGGCCGATGAACGACGTGATCGAGTTCTTCGGGATATCGAGCGAGACGTCTTTCACCGCATGGAAATCGCCGTAGAAGACGTTCACCTTGTCGAGGCGGATAACCGTCTCACGGCTGGCACGACCGCCCTTGGCATCACGCTGGACGGCAATACCTGGAATGCGCACGCGGGAATCCTGGGAGTTGGGAGTCTGGGTTTGGAGGACCATGGGTTACCACCTTGCCTTCTTGGAGAAATGCTGCCGGAGACCGATGGCGATCGAGTTCATGATTAGCAGCACGATCATAAGGACGATGATGGCCGCGGCGGCGAGATGCTCGAACTCTTCCTGGGGACGCCCGGTCCAGTTGTAGATCTGGAGTGGCATCACCATAAAGTTGGCGAACGGGCTATCGGGCCGGAAGAGGACCTGGCTCGCACCGCCCACGACCAGCAGCGGGGCGGTCTCGCCGATCGCCCGGGACATCGCGAGGATGACGCCGGTGAGGATGCCGGGGAACGCGGCCGGCAGCACATGGGACCGCACGGTCTGCCACTTCGTCGCGCCGACGCCGTAGGACGCCTCGCGCAGGCTCGGCGGCACTGCGCGGATCGCCTCGCGGGCAGAGATCACCACCACCGGCAGGATCAGGAGCGCCATGGTGAGCGCGCCGGCGAGGAGCGATCGACCCATCTGCATCCAATCCACAAAGACAACCAGCCCCAGCAAGCCGTAAACGATGGACGGGACGCCGGCGAGGTTCGCGATGTTGGTCTGGATGAAGCTTGTGAAGCGGTTCTTCCCGGCGTACTCCTCCAGGTAGATCGCGGTGCCGAGGCCGAGCAGGAACGACACCACGCCGGAGCCGAGGACGATCCAGACTGAGCCCCAGATCGAGGAGTTCATCCCGGCCCGCTCGGCGCGGCGCGACGGCATGTCGGTGATAAGGTGCCAGCTCAGCCATGGCAGTCCGGGCACGAGGAACGAGTACAGCAGCATGCCGAGCAGCACGATCGCGATCGCGGTCGAGCCAAACAGGATCCACGTCGACGCGCCGCTAATCGCCTGGCGGCGTCCGGTGCGGGGGCGAAATTCGGCCGTGCGCAGCGTTGAGGAAGTCGAGGCAGCCATTAGTCGTACTCCTCGCGGTAGCGATTGGTGATCCATTGGCTGAGCAGGTTCATCAGGAATGTCATCACGAACAGCAGCAGGCCGACTCCGAAGAGCGAGTAGAACGCGGTGGAATTGCGGGAGACGTCGCTGCTGAAGGTGTAGGCGATGAATCCGGTCATCGTCTGCATGCTCTGCGTGAGGTCCCACCAGCCGGCGCTCGCGCCCGTTTGGCCGGCCGGTGCCTGGCCCGCGGCGACCGCGACGATCATCGTCTCGCCAACAGCGCGGGAGATCGCGAGGATGAACGATGCGATCACGCCGGAAACCGCCGCCGGCACCACCACGCGCAGCGACGTTTCCCAGCGCGTGGCGCCGAGCGCGTACGATGCTTCCCGCAGCGATCGTGGCACCGCTCGCAGCGCATCCTCGGAGAGCGAGGTCACGGTCGGCAACGCCATGATGCCGATCGCGATACCGGCCGAAAGCCCGTTAAACGTCCCGACTCGGTCGGAAAGCGGTTTCAGGAGCACCGGGGTGATAAACGTCAGAGCGAAGAAGCCATAGACGATCGTCGGGACACCGGCAAGGACCTCAAGCACCGGCTTGAGAACCGATCGCGCGCGCAGACCGGCGATCTCGCTGAGGTAGATCGCAGCGGCAAGACCAAGCGGCAGCGCGATAAGCGCGGCAACGGCCGACGTCATGAGCGTGCCCATCACCAACGGCACGACGCCGAACTGTTGCTGAGCGCCCTCGAACAAGGGTGTCCACGTCGTCCCGAACAGGAAGTCGGTCACCGGAACGTCGCGGAAGAACGTCACCGCCTCCCAAAGGAGGATGGTGACGATACCAATCGTGGTCGCGACAGTCACCAGAGCGCTGCCGACGAGCAGCGCATGGACGATACGCTCGGTCGCTTGCCGGTTCTTTTTGCCTGTGAGGTCCAGCGGAGGCCGGTCGATTGGTCCCCTGGGTGCGGTGGTGGTGGCCACGCGGCGCCTCCCGAATGTGAAGAAATTGCTAAACGGCGTAGGGCCGGGAAACGCACCCGGCAAAACGGCCGGGTGCGTTTCCATCGGTCTGGCCTAGGACGCCGGGGACGCCTCGGGCGTCGCGGTGTCCTGCCCGAATGACTCGCTGTCCGGGGCGATGGAACCGTCGATGGCGCCCATGACATGGTCCATCGTCGCCTGCTCGGCATCGTCCGGCAGCGGAATGTACCCGACGTCCGGGGCGATCTCGTCCGCCGTGGCGGCGTAGAACTTCACGAATTCCTGGATTTCGGGTCGACTCTGGAGCTCATCGGCATTTACGTAAATGTAGAGCGTGCGGCCGAGCGGCTGGTAGGAGCCGTCGGCGATGCTCTCGATGGTCGGGGCGACCGGTCCATCCCCGCCGTCGACCGCGATGGCCTTTAGCGTGTCCAGGTTCTCCTCGTAGTAGGAGAAGCCGAAGTAACCGAGGGCGTACGGGCTGCCGGCGACACCCTGGACCAGGACGTTGTCGTCCTCGCTCGGGGTGTAGTCGGTGCGGACGTCAGCCTCTCCGAGGATCTCTTCGTTGAAGTAGTCGAAGGTGCCCGAAGCGGTGCCCGGTCCGTACAGCTCGATCGGCTCGGCCGGAAAGTCCGGTCGGACATCCGCCCAGGTCGTTACCCCGCCATCGGCCGACCAGATCCGGGCGAGCTCCTCGACGGTGAGGTCCTCGACGAAGTCGTTCTCCGAGGAGACGACCACCGTGATGCCGTCAAAGGCCATGTCGAACCGGTACCAGGCGATGCCATTTTCCTCAGCCATGGCAGCCTCATCCGCCTTGATCTGGCGCGAGGCGTTCGAGATCGCAATCTCGCCGTTGACGAAGCGCTCGAAACCGCCACCGGAACCAGAGATGCCATTCGTGATGCGAACGTCCGGCGCGATTGCGGCGAACTCCTCGATGGCCGCCTCCGTCAGGGGGCCGAGGGTGGATGAGCCGTCCGCCTCAAACTCACCGCTCAAGTCCCCGGCGCTGTCCGGCTCCTCGTAGACCACCGAATCATCCTGCGCGAAAACGCGGGCCATCGGGGCCAATGCAATCGTGCCGGCAGTAGCCAGCGCGAACGAACGACGGGACAGACGCATGGTGCTCAGGTTCATGAACGCAACCCCTCCATCGGGATAGACGCGACACTCGTAAAACGCACATTCGTGCGTGGTTTCCTGCGTGATGCGTCAGGCATGGGACAACATGCTTGCAGATACGCGACCGGCCCCGTCGGACACATGGTCCGCATTGAGGCTGAACCGGTATCCGGCGCCGTAAACGGTGCGGATTCCGCCATCCCTGAGACCCGCGGCGGACAACTTGCCGCGCAGCCACGAGATGTGGACGTCGACCGTACGCTCGTCGACGACGACGTCGTCGCCCCAGACGCGGTCGAGCAGATCCTGCCGCCGGAACACCTTTCCGGGCTCCATCGCGAGCGCGACCAGCAGGCCGAACTCTTTCGGCCGTAATTGCAGCTCCACGCCCTTGACCGTCGCCCGCCGGCGATCCGGCTCGATGTGCAGGTCGCCTCGATACAGCACGCCCGGTGGACGCGCCGCCGGGACAGCCCGCCGTCGAACCGTCGCCCGGACCCGGGCGAGCAGCTCACGCAGTGCGAATGGCTTCACAACGTAGTCGTCGGCACCAAGCTCCAGGCCGTCGACCTTGTCCTGCTCCTCGCCGCGCGCCGAAAGCATGAGCACCGCGATGTCGTAGCGCTGCCGCACATACTGGAGGACTTGCAGGCCATTCATGACCGGCAACATCACGTCCAGGATGATCAGCTGCAGCTCGTCCGCGTACCGGTCGACCAGCTCGACCGCAGTCAACCCGTTGTCAGCGGCATACACCCGGTATCCCTCGCGGGTGAGGTTGAACATCAACGTGCTTCGCAGCGTTGGGTCGTCCTCCACCAGCAGGATCGAGGTCTCTTCGCTTTCCGGGCGTCCCGCCGCGTTCATACTCATCTCCGCGTCGCTCGTGCCGTCGCGCGGCGACTCGCTGTCGCCATTCACACTCGCATCGTAGGCGCGGAACATTAACCAACCGTAACCCGTGTGTTAAATCACGGGCGGTTCTCTGTAAAACGTCCTGGAAGCGGATTAACAGTCGCGATTTGGCATTTAGGGAACCGGCGTCGCGGCCGTCTCCCGCAGGTCCGACGGGCGACTCTGGCCCTGCCCGAGAATGCGCACCCCCGTCGCCAGCACCGGGTCGTCGCTCGCACCATGGGGGGCGGCGCTGATTTGGAGATCCGGCTGGATACCGCCCCCCTGGATGCGCCCCCGGCTCGGGGTAAACCACTCCGCGACCGTCACGCGCATCGTCGCGCCATCGGAGAAGCCGAAGATGCGCTGCACCGAGCCCTTCCCGAAGGTCGGCTCGCCGATCACCATCGAGCGGTCATAGTCGCGCAGCGCCCCGGCGACGATCTCCGCCGCGCTCGCCGTCCCGCCATCGACCAGCACGACCATGGGCAAGTCCACTCGCTTAACACCGTCCCCGGCATCGATCGGCAACGGCTCGAGCCCGCCCGGGCCGGGCGTGCCGTCTTCATACATCGCCGGACCCAGGGAGGGATCGAGGAACCGTCCCAGCGTTGCCCGGGCGGACTCCACCCAGCCTCCGCCGTTTCCGCGCAGGTCGAGAACGATACCCGTGGCGTCCCGCTCCTCGATCGTCGCCAGCGCGGCATCGAGCTCCTCCACGGTCGTGTCGCCGAAGATGGTGATGCGCAGCCAGGCGATCGACGTGCCATCGATGAACCGGAGCGTGACGGGCGGCACCACGATCTCCTGTAGCGTGAACTCGCGCTCGATCAGGTCGTTCGTCTGGGGCCGTACGAACGTCACGTTGATGCGCGAGCCGACCTCGCCACGCAGCATGCGGGTGACCTCGTTCGGATCGACGCCGGCGACCTGCGTTCCGTCGACCTCCTCGATCACGTCGCCCCGCTTGACGCCCGCCTCGTCGGCCGGCGTGTCGGGGATCACGTTGGCGACAATCACAACGTCCTCACCGAACGCGAGGTCCACGCCGATCCCACCATAGCGACCTTCGAGGTCCTCCTGGGCAGTGGCTGATTCATCGGGCGGCAGGTAGCGCGTATAGGCGTCGTCGAGCGCGGTCAGCGCGCCGGTGATCGCTTGCTCTTCCATCTGGTCCGTGAGGGTCGCGCGCGCTTCCACGTCGGTCGGCAGGTAGTAGTAGTTCTGCTCGATGACGTTCGCAGCAGCTTCCAGATCCGCGAAGGCGTCCGGCTCTCGGGAGGTGCGCTGAAGCACCTGGCGTTCGAGTACCATGCCGATAGTCAGGCCGAGGAGCAGCAGCAGCAGCCCGAGCGAGACCAGCCGCACCCTTGCATGGATGCCGCCAAGCCCTGAGGTGATCTGGTCGAACATCGAGGTACCGGTGTCTGTCTGCGGATCGCGTGGTGGCATGAAGGCGCTCCGGAGCGGTTGTTGTGCTCTCTCGACGGCGAATCGATTCGAAACGTGCCCGACATCGGTGCGGGCGGCAGGAGATCAAAACATGTTGCTGGTCGCGGATGTCGGGAACACGAACACGACGTTCGGCGTCTACGAAGCTGGCGAGCGCGCTCCGCTCGCGTCCGTCCGGACCTCAACCCAGCGCGACCGTATGCCGGATGAATGGTACGCGATTCTCCTGCCGCTGCTGGAGGCGCAATCCGTCGATATTCGCGCGCTGACCGGCTTCGTCATCTCGAGCGTGGTGCCGTCCGTCACCCGCTGGCTCGGCGTCCTGTCCACGGAGCGTTTTCACATCCAGCCGGTGATCGTCAGCGCCGCCCTGGATCTCGGGCTCCCGATCGACGCGGACAACCCGCTGGAAGTTGGCGCCGACCGCATCGTGAACTCACTGGCCGCCGTCGAGCGTTACGGCGCGCCCGTCATCGCGGTCGACTTCGGCACGGCGCTCAATTTCGACGTCGTGGACCATCGCGGGCACTACCTCGGCGGCGCGCTTGCACCGGGCCTGGTCATCGCCCTGGATGCGATGACCTCACGGGCGGCGCGGCTCTTCGCCGTCGATCTCGTACCGCCGCCGCACGCGATCGGCCGCAACACGATCAATGCAATCCAGAGTGGGCTCGTGCTGGGGTATATCTCGCTGGTTGAGGGCATGATCGATCGGCTCTCGGCCGAGATCGAGGGCACGCCGCCGGTCGTCGTCACGGGCGGCTACGCGGAGCTCTTCGCTGGCCATTCCGACCGCATCGATTACTACGATCCTGATCTCACGATCGACGGGCTGCGCCTCGTCTGGGAGCGACTCCACCCCACCGGGTAGGCGATTCCAACGCCCGGTCAGGGTCTTTCCGGATATACTTCCCCGAAGTCACGATTCGTTTCATGCGATGTGTCCTCCGGGACGATGTGAGGGCACATCTCACGTTCCAGGGGAGCACGCGCAATGAGACAATACCCCGCGGATCACATCTATAACGTCGGCATCTTCTCGCATGGCGGCGCCGGGCGCACAACGCTCGTCGAGGCCATGCTGTTCGATACCGGCGCGATTAACCGGCGCGGTCGCGTGTCCATGGGCACGACGGTCTCTGATTCCGATCCCGAGGAAGTCAAGCGGCACTTCACCCTGACGAACAGCGTCATCCCGATCGAGTACAACGACTGCAAGATCAACGTCATCGACACCCCGGACTACTCCGATTTCGGGGGGGATGTGCGCTCCGCGATGCGCGTTGTCGACGCCGCGATCATCGTGATCGACGCCGCCTCCGGCGTTGAGGTCGGCACCGAGCAGGTCTGGCACAACGCTGAGCTCGCCGGCCTGCCGCGCATGCTGTTCATGAACAAAATGGACAAGGAGCACGCGAACTTCCGCAACTCGCTGGAGGCCATGATCGACGCGTTCGGCAAGCGCGTCGCCCCGCTCCAATTCCCGATCGGGCAGGAGCAGGACTTTCGCGGCATCGTGGACCTGCTCGGTGGCAAGGCGCTCGTCTTCGAGAAGGACGGCAACGGCAAATATGATGAGACGTCCATCCCGGACGACCTGGCCGATGATGTCGCCTTCTATCGCCAGACGCTGGTCGAGGCGATCGCCGAGCACAACGAAGACCTGATGATGCGGTACCTCGACGGCGAGGAGATCGGCGACGACGAGCTCCACGCGGAGTTGCATAAGTGCTTCCAGGACGGTTCGGTCGTCCCCATGGTCCTCGGCGCCGCCGTCGAGAACCTGGGCGTGCAGCCGCTGATGCAGGCCATCATCGAGGTCCTCCCGTCCGCCGCCGAGCGAACCGAGGTCGGCGAGACGGATGGCGAGCCGGTCGAGATCATGGCGAACGCGGAGAGCGACTTCGTGGCGCTGGCCTTCAAGACGCAGGCCGACGCCCATGTCGGCAAGGTGACGTGGTTCCGCGTCTTTTCTGGCTCCCTAAGCTCCTCCTCGAGCGTCCACAACGTCAACAAGGAACGTGATGAGCGTATCGGGCAGCTCTTTTACTCTTTCGGCCGCGAGCACATCAACACGGACACCGTCACCGCCGGCGACATTGGAGGGCGTGAGCAAGCTGGACTCTGTCGAGACCGGCGACACGTTGACGAGCGGCAAGAAAGTCACGCTGGAAGGCATCCGCTTCCCGGACGCCTCCTACTCCGCCTCGATCCATGCACGATCGCAATCGGATCTCGACAAGCTGAGCCAGGCGCTGCATCGGATGGTCGAGGAGGATCCGTCGCTGAGGGTCGACCGCGACCCGGACACCGGCGAGACAATCATCTCCGGCATGGGCGAGCCGCACGTCCAGATCGCGATCGAGCGCATGAAACGCCGCTCGAATATTGAGGTCGATCTCGGCCTGCCGCGCGTGCCCTACCGCGAGACGATCGGCGCCAAGACGAACGCCGAGTACAAGCACAAGAAGCAGAGCGGTGGCGCGGGCCAATATGGCCACGTCCTGCTGGAGCTCGAGCCATTGGCTGACGGGCAGGATTTCGAGTTCAACGACCGCGTCGTCGGTGGCGCGGTGCCAAAGAACTTCTTCCCGGCCGTCGAGAAGGGCATCCGCGATGCCCTCTCCGCCGGCCCGATCGCCGGTTACCCGGTCGTCGGCGTCAAGGCAACGCTCTACGACGGCAGCTATCACGACGTCGACTCGAACGAGATGGCGTTCCGCATCGCCGCCAAGGAGGCGTTCAAGAAGGGCATCCTGTCCGGCCAGCCAACGTTGCTCGAACCAATCGTGAAGGTATCGATCACCGTCAGCGAGCATTTTCTCGGCGATGTGATGAGCGACCTGAACACGCGTCGCGGACAGGTCACCGGCATGGACACCAGCGAGGATGGCTCGACCGTGATCGAGGCCGAGATTCCCGGTGGCGAGATCCAGCGCTATGCGACAGACCTTCGCTCCATGACCCAGGGACGGGGTACCTTTACGTCCGAGTTCGTGCGGTACCAACCGGTTCCGCAGCATCTCGTCGACAAGATCGTCGCCGCGACCAGGCAGGCCGCCGAAGTCGGCTAGCGGGTCGCCACACGGCGACATCTTGACACAAGACGCATGCCCAGACGGACGGGAGCCAGGTCGGCTCCCGTCCGCTGTGTTGAGAGAGGACACATGTGACCAGCACCAACAACCAGGGCGCCCTGCCCGGATTCGACGCGTCCAGGCCTCGTGATTTCCGGATCGTTTTCGACGGTGGCTCGCTTGGGAATCCCGGCAAGGGCTACGGCAGCTACGAGATCATGTCGAACGGTGAGCCGTATCATTTCGTCGACCGCATGGAGCATGGCGACCGCCTGACGAATAACCAGGCGGAGTACATGACGCTCATCGAGGCGCTGAAGTGGCTCGCGCACGACCTCGGCGACGCCCGCGAGGACGCAAAGGTCGCGATCTTCGGGGATAGCAAGCTTGTCGTCAGCCAGGTCAACGGCGTCTGGAAGGTCAAGAACCAGAACATGATCCCGCTCGTGCGCGAGGCGAAGGAGCTGTTCCGGCAGTTCGGCCGCTGCACCATCGAGTGGCACCCGCGGGCGAAATCCGTCGAGCGCCTCGGACACTAGAGCGAGAACGTGCGCGCTGGTGCCCTCGTAGGAGTTGACCTCGTGTCGACCCGATGGACCGAAGGTCGATACCTCAGTCCCTGGACCGGGGCGTCATCCGCATCGCGAGACTGAAGAAGATCAGGAACGACACCACCGCCACCACCGCGGCTGCCGTGAACGCGATGCCGAGAAAGAACTTCAGCGTCATCAACGCGAGGAATGCGGCGACGAGGGCGGAGAATGCCGCCTTCTGATACGCGTCTGAGCGCGATGGAACCGGTGTCGGGGTACGTCGCTTTTCCATATGCCGCAGTATACCGAAAGGGACCCTATGTCACGCCCCCGCGTCTATCTCGCCTCCCCGCTCGGCTTCGCCGTCTCCACGCATGCCTTCATGCACGAGCTCGCCGCCGCGCTGCGGGAACACGTCGACGTCGAAAACCCGTGGGATGACACCCGGTTCGAGAAGGAGTTCGCCGAGATCGCCGGCATCGACTCGTTCGCCGAGCGCGAACGGCGTCTGCAACGCGTCAATACCGAGCTCGGCCGCGCCAACGCTGAACGGATCGATCGCTCCGATGCCGTGTTCGCGATCCTCGACGGCGTCGATGTCGATTCCGGTACAGCCGCCGAGATCGGCTACGCGTTCGCGAAGGGGAAGCTCGCCTTTGGGCTACGGACGGACTTCCGGCTGGCGGGGGACAACCATGGCGCGGTCGTGAACCTGCAGGTGCAGTACTTCATCGAGGCGAGCGGAGGGCAGGTGGTCACGATGGCCGAAGACCTGGTCGCGATTGCCGCGTCGCTGGCCGCAGAAAACTAGGGTCGTCGCCTTGCACGCGGCCTACCGTGCGCCTATACTTCGGCGTGCTGAGGGCGATTAGCTCAGTTGGTTAGAGCGCCACGTTGACATCGTGGAGGTCACTGGTTCGAGTCCAGTATCGCCCACCAGGCCGATAGGCCAGTCCCTCGACGAGGGGCTGGCCTTTTTGGTTATCATGACCACATGACGACGCGCCTCACCCGACTCAATTCTCCCGCGCTGGCCCGCACCACGGCCGACACATCCCTATGACGCGAACCCGTTTGACGCCCGGTCTCATCCTGACGCTCCTCGCGCTGGTTCTCCTGAACCCGCTGTTCTCGCGCGCGCAGGAAGCGCCCGAGCTCATGATCAACTCGGAGCGGTACATCGTTATTGACGGCAAGACAGGCGCCGTCTATGCGCAGCGCGGCGCGAACGACCGCGTCGCGATAGCCAGCCTCACCAAGGTTTTCACCGCCGTCCAGGCCATGAACATGGCGCCGCTCGATACCCCGATCATCACCAAACAGTCGGACGTCGCTCACCCCGAGGCGACGGCAATGGGGTTCGGCCCGAACGAGACCTACACGCTCGAAGACATGATCTACGGCATGCTCCTGCCCTCCGGCAACGATGCCGCCACCGCCGTGGCGCGCACCCTCGGCTACCGTGACGGCGACACCGACGAGGAAGCGATCAAGCACTTCATGGACCTCGTCAACCAGCGCGTGAAGGACATGGGACTGCAGAACACATTCCTCATCACCCCGGACGGCTGGGGCGTGCCTGGGCACTATTCGACAGCGGCCGACGTCGCCGCCTTTATGCAATACGCCATGGAGTATCCGTTCCTTGCGCAGGTGATGCGAACGCCGTCCTACACCACATCGAACGGCCTGCTAACCGTCACCAACACGAACAAGATGCTGAACAGCTACGCGCCGCTCGTTGCCGGCAAGACCGGCTACGACTGGGATTCCGGTTGGTGCCTGGTCAACGTCGCCGAGCAGAACGGCGCGCGGATGATCGCCGTCACGCTCGACGGCGTCGCTCCCGACGACTGGTACGACGACAACCGCGTCCTGCTGGACTACGGCTTCGAGACACGCCAGCAGTTGGCTACATCCGGACAGTCGTTCTCCGGCGACACGGTCGCCTGGCGATACCCGGACGCGGCGGAACTCGCCGCGATCGGCGAGACGAGCGTCAGCATCACTGGCAGCTCACTGGCTGGCAAGACGACTCATAATCAGGCATCTCGGCCCGCCCGGAATGTCACGCCGGAAATTCCGGGAACGTACGTTTCCGCCGGCCCTCTGCTCGCCGGGGTCTCCGCCGTGGCGCTGATCGGCGCGAGCGGGGCGCTCCATTGGCGCAAGACAGGCGGTTCGTTCAAGACGTTCCCCACCCGCCGCCCAACTGCCTGAGCCCTTCCGCCGGGTCCCTCCTGCACGGCGCATCGACAAGCGTGGCACCTTGCTTGCGCGTTAAGCCCTACACGGCATTCAGGCAAACTCCACCACAGCTACAAGGAGGAACCACCATGGGCAAACGATTTGCTCCACTATCCGCCATCGCAGCAGCCGTGCTGCTCTTCGCTACCCTCTTCTCGATCTCCGCGGCGCAGGGCATGTCTAGCACGCCGGCGTCTGATGTCTCGCGCTATCCAGCGCACATCCATTCGGGCACATGTGACGACATCGGCGACGTCGTCTTCCCGCTGAACGATCTCCAGGCCGCCTCGCTGGTTGCCACTCCTGGCGCAACGGCGACCGACATGGACAACGAGATGGCGATGGCCTCACCCGAGTCGGAGCGCGAGCTGACCGCGCAGAGCGGCACGGTCGTCGACGCTTCGCTCGACGATATCCTCGCCGACAAGCATGTGATCAACGTCCACGAGAGCCCGGACAACATGGGTAACTACATCGCTTGTGGCGAGCTGACCGGCACGCCGCAGGACGGCCAGCTCACAATCGAGATGATGGAGCTGAACGACTCCGGCTTCATCGGCGAGGCGATGCTCACGGATATGGGTGACGGGACAACGACGGTCCAGGTCTCCATTTTCCCGAGCGACGCGCCAGCCGGCACTCCGGCCGCGACCCCGTCCAGCTAACTCCACAGCGCCAGAATGCCACGACCACTGGCGATGCCCTTCGCGGGCATCGCCAGTGGCGCGCCCAATTCGAATTGACATCCGTGGCTGGGCTCCGTACGATGGTCAGCACAAATGGATATGTGCGTTGAGCAGGACACGTCCTGCGGCAGGGGATGCCAGCGAGTCCGGGTAAGGTGCGAGCCGGGCGGTCCACGGCCGGAGCGATACCACCTGTGAGCTGTTGCGTGAACCGGGCCCCTGCCCGCTAGCGCGGACCGGGTACTCCCGTTACAGGGTGAATCAAGCGATCGACGTCGGCAGAGATGCCACATCGTATCGGAATGAGGGTGGAACCACGTCGGCCCGGCGTCCCTTTGGGATGCCGGGCCGTATTCAATTGTCTCAATGGTTCCCCTCAGGAGGACAACGATGTCTACAGACGTCCAGGAAGAAGTCCAGAACATGGACATCGCGGTCGATACGGAAGACCGCGACGCGTACGAGCTCGCCCGCATGCGCCACTCCGCCGCCCACCTCATGGCCGAGGCCGTCCAGGAGCTTTTCCCGAACGCGAAGTTCGGCATCGGTCCGGCAATCGACAACG
This sequence comes from uncultured Chloroflexia bacterium, assembly GCA_963741805.1. Lineage (GTDB taxonomy): Bacteria > Chloroflexota > Chloroflexia > Thermomicrobiales > UBA6265 > UBA6265. Next base: position 74,056 of record CAVUJR010000002.1, on the reverse strand, counting down.
GCTTCTACTACGACTTCGATCTCCCTCGCCCGCTCACACCGGACGATCTCAAGGAGATCGAGAAGCGGATGATCAAGCACAAGAACAAGAACGAGGTGTTCGAGAAGAAGGTCATCTCCCGTGAAGAGGCGATGGAGATCTTCAGTGACAATCCGTTCAAACTTGAGCTGATCCAGAATTTCCCGGAAGGCGAAACGATCTCGACGTATCAGCAGGGCGACTTCCTCGATCTCTGCCGTGGACCACACGTCGAAAGCACGAAGCAGATCGGCCCGTTCAAGCTCCAGTCGGTTGCCGGTGCATACTGGCGCGGCGACGAAAACAGGCCGATGCTCCAGCGCATCTACGGCACGGCGTGGAACTCGAAGGAGGCATTGAGCGACTACCTCCACAAGCTGGAGGAGGCCGCCAAGCGCGACCACCGCAAGCTGGGCAAGGAACTGGACCTCTTCTCGATCAACGAGGAGATCGGCCCGGGCCTGATCCTCTGGCAGCCGAAGGGCGCGCTCGTCCGTTACCTCGTCGAGAAGTTCGAGCAGGAAGAGCAGCTCAAGCGCGGCTATGACCTCGTCTACACGCCGCACATCGCGTCGGAGAAAATCTACAAGACGTCCGGGCATCTGGAGACATATGGCGAGAACATGTACTCGCCGATGTCCATCGAAGAGGTCGACTACTACCTCAAGCCGATGAACTGCCCCGGCCACATCATGATCTACAAGAACAACCTGCACTCCTACCGCGAGCTGCCGATCCGCCTCGCCGAGCTCGGGACGGTGTACCGCTACGAGCGCTCCGGCACGCTGCACGGCATGCTCCGCGTGCGCGGCTTCACGCAGGATGACTCGCATATCTTCTGCACGCACGACCAGGTCGTCGAGGAGGTCGAGGGCGTGATCGACCTCGCGATCCACATGGCCGACGTCTTCGGCTACGGCTTCGAGGCCTATCTCGGCACGAAGCCGGACAAGGCGATCGGTGACGATGCGATCTGGAACGAGGCGATCGACAAGCTTAAGCAGGCCCTCGAATCTCGTGGCATGAAGTACAAGGTCGACGAAGGCGAAGGCGCGTTCTACGGGCCGAAAATCGACATCAAGTGGCTCGACGCGCTCGGACGCGCCTGGACGGGCCCGACGATCCAGGTCGACTTTAATCTCCCCGAGCGTTTCGACGTCAACTACATTGCCGAGGATGGCGAGCGGCATCGCGTGGCGATGATCCACCGCACGCTGCTGGGATCGATGGAGCGCTTCGTCGGCGGCCTGATCGAGCACTACGGCGGCGCGTTCCCGGCATGGCTTGCGCCGGTCCAGGCGTCGATCATCCCGATCACGGACGACCAGGTCCCGTTCGCCCGAGAGGTTGAGAAACGCCTGAAGGATGCCGGGATCCGTGCCGAGGTTAACTCGGACAGCGGCCGCATGCAGGCAAAGATCCGCAACGCGCAGCTGCAGAAGATCCCGTACATGCTGGTCATCGGCGGCCGCGAAGCGGAGGTCGACAGCGTGGCGGTCCGCCTGCGCACGGGCGACGATCTTGGCGCGATGCCGGTCGACGACTTCATTGCGAAGATCACGCCGGTCATCGATACGAAGTCGCTCGACCTCGTGGAGCCGCGCGCCCAGAAGTAAGACAACGAGTACACAAACATGAACGCGGACGAGGGTCGGAACGCGCGTTCCGACCCTCGTTCAGGAGCGTAGAGAAAGAACCACGCCCATCCCGGCACAATGTGATTCCACCGATGAAAGGCAAGCCCCATGAACGACACAGATCGCGGTCGTAGAACGACGGATGAGCGGCTCCATCGTTCCACGACGCGGCGAGGGCTGGTGATCTCTACCGCACTGGGCGCCCTGGCGCTGGCTCTCGGACGATCGGCCACTGGTCAACACACACGAACCGTCACCTATGGAGACGAGACAAGCCGGTCTTCAGGCTCAATGATTACCAGCGCGGCAACACCGGGCGCCTCCCCTCGTGCAACGCCACAGCCCAACGTCGTGGACATCATCATTGAAGACCTGGCCTTCAAGCCGGCGGAGATCAAGGTTGCTTCCGGCACGACGGTGCGCTGGACCAATCGGGACGACTTCCAGCACACCGTCCGCAGTAAGGAGGATATCTTCGACAGCGGCATCATGGAGCATGGCGACACGTTCGAATACGTCTTCGACGTCGCCGGCGCCTACGACTACATCTGCGCGCTGCACCCATCGATGAAGGGGCGCGTCACTGTGACCGGCAGCGCTACGCCGGACGCATCACCTTCTCCGGCAACGTGAAGCCGTCCAGCGGCACCATCGTCTGCCCGCTCGCCCCGCGGATCTTCTCGACCGTGCCGTCATCCCGGAGCGTGTACTCCATCACCTCGCCATAGCCGCCAAACCCGGAGTCGTCGACCACCTTCAGGCCGGTGTCCGATACCACCTCAAGTCCGACCGCCGTGTCCGCCGGGTTTTCAAGCGTCGGCGTCAGCATATAGAGCCGGCCGCCGAGATTGACGACGTCGGTGACGCCCCACAGTCCCGCGAACCTCCCCTCGAACGTCTCGAGCACCGCCGAATCATGCTCGTCCGCCGTCGCCTTCTCATCAAGCGCTCGGTCGATCATCCTCAGGATCGCGGTATTGAGCGCCTGAGCGGGTCCATCGACGGCATTGGTTAGCACGGAGATGGCCAACTTGCGCTCCGGATCGAACCGCGACATCGTGATGTGGCCCGGGTAACCGCCACTGTGGCCCCAGTACTGCCGGCCGTTCACCTTCGTCCGGATCAGGCCGAGGCCGTAGGCCTGGTCGTCGGAGATCGTCCACTGCACCTGCCGCATCCGACGCTTAGAGGCATCACTGATCAGGCGCTCGTCGCCATCCAGGTGTGCGGTCAGGTAGGCGGTGACATCCGCGGCAGTCGAGTAGAACCCGGTCGCCGAGCTCTCCGCGAACGTGTCGATGTGCTCAACCTCGACGCGCCGGTCACCGTGGACGCGTGCGGTGTACCCCTTCGCCAGGTCGTCGAGACGAGATTCGTCCAGATCCGGGCCCGTGTTCTGCAGGCCGAGTCGCTCGACGATGTTCTCCGTTACGTAGGTGCGGTATGGCGTGCCGGACGCCGCCTCGATGATCAGCCCGAGCAGCGAGTATGCGATGTTCGAGTACTTGAAGTGCTCGTTCGGCTCCAGGACCTTGCCATGCTCTCGAATCGTCGCGAGGAGCGTCTCCCGATCAGGAAACGGCTTCTGGAGCGACCAGAAGTCGGAGTTGTCGCCGTCGCGCGTCATGCCGGACCCGTGAGCGAGCATCTCGCGCACCGTGACGCCGGCCATGTCGCTCCCGGCGAGCTCCGACACGTGCGCCTGTGCCTCGTCGTCCAGTCGCACCTTCCCCTGCTCCACCAGCTGCATGATCGCCACGCCGGTGAACGTCTTGGAGTGCGACGCGATGCGAAACAGGTGATCGGTCGTCAGTGGAACATCGTTCGCGATGTCCGCCTGGCCAACGGCATGGTCCAGCAGCAATTCGCCGTCGAGCCGGACGGCAACCTGGGCGCCGACGAACGGCATGTACCGCTGCTGAAGTTCCAGCCACGACGGCACGTACGTCAGCGCGGTCTTGATCGCATCTTCCTGATTCATGTTGTCTCCCGTCAGGCATGGCGAAGCCCGGGGCGATTGCACCGGGCTTCGAATGCAGTTCTAGCTCTTCGCGTATCGTTCCATGATCGCGACGATGTGCTTGATCGCGAGAATATAGTCATCAACGAAGATGTTCTCGTCGGGCGCGTGCGCCTGCGACTTGCCGTGGCCGACGCCAGCGGTGCAGGCGTCGATGCCGAGCGCATCACAGAGCTGATACCACGGTCCGGAGCCGGGGCTCGTCGGGTAGACGTTCGGCGAGTCGCCGTAGACCTCTTCGAACGTCTCGGCGACGACCTTGGCGATCGGCGCTTCGAGGCTCGTCCGCGCCGGATAGCCCGCGCCGATCAGCTCCGACTCGATATCGGTGAAGCCGTTGTCGTCGAGATGCTTCCGCAGCAGGTCGTAGATCTCGTGCGGATTCTGGTCCGCGACCAGGCGCATGTCAATCTTCGCCATCGCACGGCTCGGCAGCACGGTCTTCTGGCCCTTCTCCGTATAGCCGCTGAGCAGCCCGGAGATCGTGCAGGTCGGCTCGAAAAGGTCCTTCAGCGTCAGGTCGATCCCACTGAGGCCGTTGATGAAGCCATCGATCTCGAGGTCTTCGAGACGCTCGCGCTCGATGTTGGGCAGGTTCCGCATCGCCTCCATTTCGGCGTCGGTGGGTGGCACGACCTTGTCGTAGAAGCCGGGGATCAGCACCTTGTCGTCCGGTCCCTTCAACGTCGCAAGCGCCCAGACGAGCCGCCACGCCGGGTTCGGCACGCTTGTCGCCACAGACGAATGCCAGTCCGTCCGGGCGCCCTTCGCCCGTAGCTCAACGTAGCAGATGCCCTTCAGGCCAAGGTGGATTTGCGGCTTTCCGTCGATATCGCGACCGCCAAATTCCCAGATGCAGGCATCCGCCTGGCAGAGATCCTTGTTGTCATCGATGAAATTCTGGAGGTGCATCGAGCCGACCTCCTCCTCGCCCTCGATGATGAATTTCACGTTAAGCGGTAGCTCGCCCTTGACCTTCTCCCAGGCGTCGATCGCCGCGAAGCGCGCCGCGATATTGCCCTTGTTGTCGGAGACGCCGCGAGCATAGATTCGGCCGTCGCGGATCTCGCCCGACCACGGCTCGCTCGTCCACTCGTCGAGTGGGTCCGCCGGCTGGACGTCGTAGTGGTCGTAAAAGCTGAGCGTCTTGTCGGTCGCGCCCTTCTTCTCGCCATAGACGACCGGATATCCGCCACGCGTGTCGACCTGCTTCGGCGCGAACCCGAGATCGGCGAGGTCCTGCTCGACCATGCCTGCCATCTCGGACATGCCGACGCCTTGTGCGGCGATACTGGGCTGGCGCAGCATCCGCTGCAGCGAAGCGATGTATTCGTCCTTATGCTCTTCGATGTACTGGTACACGTCCTGGAGTGAATCCCGCTCGCTCATCTACGCCTCTCGTCCTTCGTAATCGCCGATCAACCGCACCATCGTCACCGCATATGCGCGCGCGGCCTCCATGATCTCGTCGATACCGACCCACTCGTCTGGCTGATGCGCCGTGCTCGGATCACCAGGACCGTAGATGATCGTCGGTACGCCAAGCGCGTTCCAGAAGCGGCCATCGGTGCCCATGCTGAACCCGGTCGGCTCGGTGTTGCCGCCGAGACGCTCGTTCGCGCCGAGCATCGCCTGCACCAGCGGATCGTCGACGGGCGCCTCGCTCGCCTCCTTGCCGGCGTACCGGGCGGAGATCTCGACGGTACAGCCGGGAACATTCCCAATCGCCTGCTTCGCGATCGCCTCGATCTCGGCCCGCGCCTCTTCCGGCGTCTCGCCCGGAACCGTGCGACGGTCAACGTAGATGGAGGCCTTGTCCGGCACGACGTTGGCCTTCACGCCGCCTTCGATCATGTTCACCGAGCCGGAGGATGGCTTGAACGCCCAGTGCGTGCGCTCGGTCAACTTTGGCCAAAGCTCGCGACGAAGCGCGACGATGACCTCCGCGATACCCTCAATCGCGTTCGCACCTTCCCACGGAAGGGCGCCATGGGCCGTCTTGCCACGAACGGTCACGATGCAGCCGGCGCCGCCTTTCTCGCCGACGCAGACGCGGTTGAGGGTCTGCTCGCCAACGATCACCCAATCCGGGTCGGGGTACTTCTCGGAGACGATCGCCGCGCCATGGATACCGCCATTCTCCTCGTCGGAAACCTCCGTGACGATCAGCTGTCCGGAAAGCGGGATGCCCGAACGCTGGAGCGCCAGCGCCGCCAGCACTTGGGCCGTGACGCTCGCCTTGTCGTCGCCCGCGCCGCGCCCATAGACCTTGCCGTCCTCGATCTCGGCCCCGAACGGGTCGTGCTTCCACGCCTCGCGCTCGCCGGTCGGCACCACGTCCACATGGGCGTTGACCAACAGGCGCTTACCACCAGCCGGTCCGTATGTGCCGATGACGTTTGGCTGGGTCTCGTCGATGCTGATGATCTCCGTCTCGAACCCGCCGTCTTTCAGCGCCTTCTCCACGTAGGCGATCGCCTCGCGACATTCGCCCGGCGGATTCACCGAAGGGATCTGCACCAATCCCCGGTGAAACGCCACCACCTCGTCCTGGTCAATCAACGAGAGGACCGCGTCCTCAAGCTCCGCGAGCGTCCGTTTGGTGCTTTCCGACGTCGTATTCGTCATGGTCTGCTCCTGTCCACGTCCGGCTGGTGCCGATCTTGCAACGCAACGAGGCGGAGATACGTCCCCGCATGGTCGCGCTTGTTGTGCCGTGCGCTACTTCAAAGGAGTTTCACCCAGATGACGGATTCTGCAAAGAAGGTCGCGGTCGTCCTCGCCAACAACTACGAGGACGTGGAGTACACCTCGCCCGCCGAGGCGCTGAAGAAAGCCGGCGCCAACCTCACGATCATCGGCACCGAAAAGGGCAAGATCACTGGCAAGAAGGGCGATACGCAGGAGGCCGACGTCACATTCGATGATGTGAAGGTCAGTGACTACGACATGCTGCTGATTCCCGGCGGCGGCTCGCCGGAGAACCTGCGCATCGACGACAAGGCGGTCGCCTTCACGCGCGAGTTCGCTGGCAGCGGCAAGCCGGTCGCGGCGATCTGCCACGGCGCGCAGCTGCTCATTTCCGCCGATGCCGTCAAGGGCCGCACGCTGACCGCGGTGAACAAAATCCGCGACGACGTCCGCAACGCCGGCGGTAACTACGTCGACCAGGCGCTGGTCGAGGACGGCAACCTGATCACGTCCCGTGTGCCGGACGACCTGCCGAAGTTCAATGAGGCGATCACGAAGGCGCTCGGGTAGCGAATAGCACGTGACGACGCCCTCCGGTCCATCCACCGGAGGGCGTTTCGCTGCCCGCGAGCCACCGGTGGTGCTACGATCACCACGTCATCGACGCATGTCCATATGGGCGAAAGGATCACAATGAGCACGACCCCTGAGCAGGCACCCTCCGCCGAAACTACCGGCCTGGACCGTCTGCAGTCGGCGCGGGGCTTCATCTTCGACATGGACGGTGTGCTCTACCTGGGGTCCAAGCTGCTGCCGGGCGTCAACGACGTCTTCAACGCCCTTCGCCTGCGTGATATCCCCTTCCTGCTGGCCACGAACAACTCCACCGCAACGCCGCAATCGTTTGTCGACCGTCTAAAGGAGATGGGTGTTGAGGTCGGCGTCGAGAACCTCCAGACCTCCGCCACGACGACGCGCGACTATATCCAGGACGATCCGGACATCCCAAACGATGCCGTGATCCTGCCCGTCGGCGAACCGGCGCTGTCCGAGATCCTCACGGATGGCACGGAGTTCCGCATCCTCGCGGAGGATCAGCCCGCGACCGAGGCCCAGGTGGTCGTGGCCGGGCTGGACCGGGGATTCCACTACGAGAAAATGGCGCGCGCCGTTGAGGCAATCGAGCATGGTGCCGCGTTCATCGCAACGAATATCGATGACCGCCTGCCGAACGAGAATGGCTACCAACCGGGAGCCGGCGCGGTGATCGCCGGCATCGAGAAGGCAAGCCGAAAGTCCCCGGTCGTGGTCGGCAAGCCGAAGCCGCTGATGATGCTCAAGGCGGTCGAGCACCTCCACTGCGAGCCCGTTCAGGTCGTCATGGTCGGCGATCGCCTGGACACCGACATTGCTGCCGCGGACAACGCGGGGTTGGTAACCGTGCTGGTGCTGACCGGTGTGTCCACCCGCGCCGACCTCGCCTCGTCCGACATCTTGCCCGACTATGTGTTCGCCGACCTGCCGGCGATGCTGCAAGGGTTCATTGGGCACGGCTAGCGCGCTCCTCCCGATTGACGCTCCCCCCACCCACTCGTACGATGAACGAAGGATGCGACACGTCAATCAGGGAAAGGCGCCATGGACCAGCCGTCTTCCAGCGAAGCCCGGGACTCACTTCCATTGCGGCTCGCGACCGCTCCTGTCAACTGGAACAACAACGACATTCCGGGATGGCGGCCACCTGTGCCGTTCCCGGAAATTCTCGATCGCGCCCGTGACGCCGGCTACGACGCCATCGAGTACGACATCGGCTTCGGCTCGAATCCGGATCCGCTGAACAGCGAGGCACTCGCACGCGGCATGAGCTGGTGCGGGTGCTACCAATGGGTCGACTTTCTCGATGGCGCCAACCTCGACGGAGCAATCACCCGACTCGCGCCGTTGTTCGATCTCCTGCACGGCCTTGCCTGCCGACACCTGATCGTCGCCGACTCACTGCGTCCTCACCGTGTCGCGATAGCCGGCCGTGTGCCCGGGGACGGGAGCGACTCGCTGCCCGACGTCGACGTGGCCCGGATCGCTGACGGTGTCCACCAGCTCGCCGCGGCCGCCGAGCAGTTCAACATCTCCGTCCACTACCATAACCATGTTGGCAGCTGGATCGAAGCTCCGCACGAGCTCGACGCGCTGCTCCGCCACCTGGACACATCCCGTGTCTCTCTTTGCTTCGACACCGGCCATTACGCGTATGGAGGCGGAAACCCAGCTGAGTTCATCCGCCAGCATGTCGACGCGATCGGGTACCTTCACCTGAAGGACGTCGATACGCGCGCCGTTGTAGACGCCCGACAACGAAAGCTGTCGTTCATCGACGCACTGAAGGAGTACGTCTTCAGTCCCCTCGGCGAGGGCAGCGCGGACATTCCCGTGATTCTCCAGACACTGGTCAACGCCGAATTCGATGGCTGGACCGTCGTCGAACAGGACACCTGCGAGGGGGACGCCACGGCGACCGCCCGCGCCAACCGAGACTTCATCGTGAACCGGCTCAGAACCGCCAGCACGGCCGAACCGAGCGGAAGGACACCATCGTGACGACATCGTATGCCCTCCGGCGCCAGGAGAAGACGATCCCCGAGCTGGAGGCGCTCTCCCGCCGCACCCGCCGGTTGATCCTCGAATCGATCCACACAGCGGGCGCCGGCCACATCGGCGGGCCGCTCTCGGTGACAGATATCCTCGTCTCGCTTTACTTCAATGAGCTCCGTATCGACCCAGAGCACCCCGGTGCACCGGATCGTGATCGGCTGATCCTCAGCAAGGGTCATTCGTCCATCGCCCTGTACGTGGTCCTCGCCCTTCGAGGCTATTTCCCGGTCGCGGAGCTCGAAACATTCGACCAGATCGACTCGCGGCTGCAGGGGCACCCGGACCTCGCGAGCCTGCCCGGGCTCGACATGTCGACCGGCTCGCTTGGCCAGGGACTTTCCCCCGGCATCGGGATGGCGCTCGGCGCGCGCCTGAAGGGCCTCGATTCCCACACGTGGGTCGTGCTTGGAGATGGCGAAATCCAGGAGGGTCAGGTCTGGGAGGCGGCGTTCGTCGCGTCCCGCTACCGCCTTGCGAACATCACCGCGATCGTCGACTACAATGGCTTGCCGCAGTTCGGATGGCCGGATGCGTCCGGCTACACGCGCGACGTCCCGATCGACGACCCCGGCGGGAAGTTCCGCGCGTTCGGCTGGAACGTGATCGAGACAGACGGCCACGACCACCAGGCGTTGCTCGACGCGTATGCCGAGGCGAGGGCCTACCCCAACGGCCCCACGTGCATCATCGCCCGCACTGTCAAAGGCAAGGGCGTGTCGTTCATGGAGGGCGACTACCTCTGGCACGCCCAGGTACCCTCGCCGGATGACCTCGCCAACGCCGGACTCGAACTCGCCGACCCGGAGGAGATCGCATGACCACGACCGATATCGCCCTGCGTGACGCCTGGGGCGAGGGCCTCGTCCAGCTTGCCAACCAATACCCTGAGCTGCTCGTGCTCGACGGCGACCTGGCGAACTCCACGAAAGCCGATACCTTCGCCAAGGCGCACCCGGACCGCTTCTTCGAGATGGGCATCGCCGAACAGAACCTTATCGGCGTGGCGGCCGGTCTCGCCACCACTGGCTTCGTCCCGTGGATCAGCACGTTCGCCGCGTTCCTTGCAAAGCGGGCGCTGGACCAGATCCGGATCGTGGTCGCTCAGCCGTCTCTCAACGTCAAGATGTGCGGCTCGTACAGCGGCATCCTCACTGGCAAAACGGGCAAGACGCACCAATCCGTTGAGGACATCGCTATCTTCCGCGCCATGCCGCACGTCGTCACGATCGCGCCTGTCGACGCAGTCGAGCTGAAAGCGGCGATGGCGGCCATGATGGAGGACGACCGCCCGACCTACCTCCGCCTGACACGCGACCCGAGCCCGGTGATTTTCGGCCCGGAGCACCAATTCACGATCGGCCGGGGTTACATCCTGCGCGACGGGACCGACGTCGGCATCATCAGCACCGGCGTCCAGACGGTACGCGCACTCGAGGCGGCGGAACTCCTCAGTGGACAGGGGGTCGAGGCGACGGTGCTCCATTTGCCGACGATCAAGCCGCTTGATGCCGAGGCGATTATCCAGGTTGCGAGCCGGACCGGCGCCATCGTCACCGCGGAGGACCACTCGATCATCGGCGGGCTGGGCGGCGCTGTTGCGGAGGTACTCGGCGAGCACCTGCCAACGCGGATGAAGCGCGTCGGGATCATGGACCGCTTTGGCGAGTCTGGCCCCAACGACGCCCTGCTCGAGAAGTACGGACTGACGCCTGCTCACATCGCGAGCGCCGCGACACGCCTGCTCGACACGACGATGGCGGCCGCCCGATGAGCGCCCTGCCACGCGTCGCCCTGATCGGGTGCGGGCGCATCGGGCAGCTTCATGCCCGAAACCTCGCCGCGCTGCGCGACATGTGCCGGTTCGTCGCGATCACGGACTGGAACCTCGAAGCCGCTGAAACGGCCGCCCGCCTGCTCGCTGTCCCCCTCGCGACGGCGGACAGCGAGGAAGTCCTGTCGTCGCCGGACGTCGATGCGGTGGTCATTGCCTCCTCCACGTCGACCCACGCCGCGTACATCGAGCTCGCCGCGCGACATGGCAAGGACATTTTCACGGAGAAGCCGATCGCGCTCGACCTGGAGACGACGCAGCGCGCGCTGGACGCCGTCGAGGCGGCCGGGGTCCGGCTTCAGGTCGGGTTCCAGCGCCGCTTCGATAGCGGCTATCTGGCCGCCCGTGAGGCGATTCGCAACGGTGAGATCGGCCGGGTCGAGATGATCCGCGACGCCATGCGGGACCCCTCTCCACCTCCGGTCGACTATGTCCGGCAGTCGGGCGGGCTCTACCGCGACATGACGATCCACAACTTCGACGCGGTACGCTGGCTGATGGACGAAGAGCCGGTCGAGCTCTACGCCGCCGCCAGTGCATTGGTTAGCGACGATATTCGCGACGCAGGCGACGTCGACACCAGCATCGTGACGCTGCGCTTCCCGTCCGGGGCCATCGCGTCAATCGAGAACAGCCGCCGCTCCGGCTTCGGATACGACGTCCGGACCGAAATCTTCGGCTCGGACGGCGCCCTGATGGTCGGCGACCATCGCCAGACGCCAATTCGCCGCTTCACGGCCTCCGGCGTGATCGAGGATCACCAGTATTTCTTCCTCGAACGATTCCGCGAAGCGTACCGGACCGAGATGGTTGCGTTCCTGACCGCGCTCGCGACGGGCGACGCCATGCCCGTGACCGGCCAGGATGGTCTCGCGGCGCTCCGCCTTGCCTACGCCGCTGAAGAGTCGCGGCGTGAAGGTCGACCCGTTCCAACAGGACTCCAGGAGGTTTCCCATGAAGAATCCCGATCAGCTGCTCATTCGCTCCGCCACACTTGAGGGCACCGGCCGGATTATCGAAGTCACGCCTGAAAGCGCCGAATGGACGTATGTCGGCCTCATCGTTGAACAGATCGCCCCGGGAGGTACCTGGCACTACGCCGCCGAGCGCGACGAGATGTGCATTGTCCCGCTGCGGGGCTCCGCGACCATCACCTGCGACGGCCAGACGTGGACCGTCTCCCGGCCGGGCACGATGTTCCACGGCAAGCCAACAGCGCTCTACCTGCCGGTCGGAAGCAGCTTCACCGCAGAGTCGGAAGACGGCGCCGAGCTCGCCATCACGTCCGCGCGCGCGGAGACGGCGTACCCGGCGAAGCTGATCGAGCCGGACGACATCGATGTGGAGATCCGCGGCGCCGGGAACGCGGCGAGGCAGATCAGCCACATCGTCAAGCCGGACTTTCCGGCAGATAAGCTGCTCGTCGTCGAGGTCTTCACCCCTTCGGGGAACTGGTCCAGCTTCCCTCCGCACAAGCACGATGTCAGCCAGATGCCCGCCGAAGCGGAACTCGAGGAGATCTACTACTACCGCATCAACCCGGACGATGGCTTCGCGCTCCAGCGGCTCTACACAGCCGACGGCGAATTCGACCATGCGTGGACAATCCGCGACGGCGATCTGCTGCTGGTTCCAGAGGGGTACCACGCCTTCGCGGTGGCCCACGGCTACACCGGGTACTACCTGAACATCCTTGCCGGCGACGAGCCGGTGCGCACGATGCAGCCGGCCGACGACCCAGCCTACGCCTGGGTGCGATCGACGTGGAATGATGAGATGAACGACGGGTTGTCGAGCTGGAATGACATCGACGCCCGCATCAATGGCGATGCGGGCAAACGGAAGGACCAGGCATGAGCGAGATCCGCGTGACCACCGCGCAAGCGATCGTCCGCTACCTCGCCGCCCAGTACACCGAGCGCGACGGCGTTGAGCGCCCTCTCTTTGCCGGCATGTTCGGCATCTTCGGCCACGGTAATGTCACGGGGATCGGGCAGGCACTGGAGGAGCACCGCGACCTCCTCACGTACTATCGGGCGCAGAACGAGCAGGCGATGGTGCACACGGCGGCAGCGTTCGCGAAGATGACCAACCGCCTCCAGACGTTCGCGTGCACATCGAGCATTGGTCCCGGCGCGACAAACATGGTCACCGGGGCCGCGTTGGCGACGGTGAACCGGCTCCCTGTCTTGCTCCTACCGGGCGACATCTTCGCGAGTCGCCGCCCGCATCCGGTTCTGCAAGGGCTGGAGAACCCATCCTCGCAGGACCTGAGCGTCAACGACGCGTTCCGGCCTGTCTCGCGCTACTTCGACCGGATTTATCGGCCGGAGCAACTGCTATCGTCACTGCCCGAGGCGATGCGCATACTGACCGACCCGGCTGATACCGGCGCCGTCACGATCGCGCTGCCGGAGGACGTCCAAACCGAGGCGTTAGATGTACCGGAGGCGTTCTTCGCGAAGCATGTCTGGCACATCCGTCGCGCCCTGCCGCCGGTCGACGCTATGGAGGAAGCCGCGCTGCTCATCGCGAATGCGGAGCGCCCAATCATCATCGCCGGCGGAGGTGCCATTTACTCCGAAGCCTCCGAGGCGCTGGACGACTTCGCCACCCAGCTGGGCGTGCCGGTCGTCGAGACGCAGGCCGGCAAGGGCGCCCTGCATTGGGACCACCCCTGGAACGCCGGGCCGGTAGGCGCGAACGGCGGGACCGCCGCGAACCGTCTCGCACTCGACGCCGATCTGGTCATCGCCGTCGGCACACGGCTCGGTGATTTCACCACCGCATCGAAAACGGCATTCCAGTAACCCGGACGCCCGCTTCATCGGTATCAATGTCACGAGTATGGACGCGCACAAGTTGGGCGGCGTCCCACTTGTCGGCGATGCACGGGAAACCCTCGCGTCGCTGCAGGAAATGGTCCTCCAGGAAGGCATTGCACGAGATGTGACCGCATACTCACAGGAAGTCCAGCGTCTCAAGGCGGAATGGGACGGCATCGTCGACGACCTGCGTCAGGTATCGCCCACCCGGAATGTGTCGCAGGCGCAGGTGATGGGCGTCGTGAACGATGCCGCCGGTCCACGCGACGTCGTCATCAACGCCGCCGGCAGCATGCCGGGCGACCTGCTCAAGCTGTGGCGATCCGAGAACCCGAAGAGCTACCACATCGAGTACGGCTACTCCTGCATGGGGTATGAGATCCCGGCCGGCATCGGCGTAAAAATGGCCGCGCCGGAGCGCGACGTCTTCGTGTTCATCGGCGACGGCAGCTATCTGATGCTGAACACCGAGATCGTGACGGCTGTCCAGGAAGGCATCAAGATCGTCATCATCCTCGTCGACAACGGCGGCTTCCAATCGATCCATGGTCTGCAAATGAGCTCCGGCACGCCATCGTTCGGCAACGAGTTGCGGTACCGGGATGAGAGTGCAAGAGCTCTGGCCGGACCCCACGTCGAGGTCGACTTCGTCGCGAACGCCGAAAGCCTCGGCGCACGCGGCATCCGAGTCGATGATCTCGCCGAACTTCGAGCGGCGCTGGACGAGGCCAAGGCCGAGACCCGTCCGACGTTGATCTCCATCCGCGTCGACGAGAACGCCCGCGTGCCGAACTTCGAGGGCTGGTGGGACGTGCCGATCGCGCAGGCCAGCGAAGAAGCATCCGTCAAGGAAGCCCGAGCGCGGTACGAAGAGGACGTCCAGAAGCAGCGCGTCGTCTGGTGATCGGCAGACATACCAAGAGCCTGGGGAACTGATTGCTCCCCAGGCTCTTGGCTGGCGTCCATGACCGCTACGCGCGCATCAGCCGCATGCCGTTGAGGATAACGACGAGCACCGACGCCTCGTGGACCAGCATCCCTCCGGCCATGTTGACTTCCTCCATCAGCACGCCAGCGAGCAGCAGCGCAACCGTCACGACCGCGATGCCGAGGTTCTGACGAATCACCCGATTCGTCTTGCGCGAGATGCGGATCGCGTCCGCGATCCGGCCGGGCTGATCGTTCATCAGGGCGATGTCGGCCGTCTCCAGCGCCACATCGCTGCCGGCCGCACCCATCGCGATACCGACATCCGCGGTGGCCAGCGCCGGCGCATCGTTCACGCCGTCACCAACCATCGCGACGACTTCGCCGTTCGCTTGTGCCTCCCGGATCCACGCCAGCTTGTCGTCCGGCAACAGCCGCGCGTGGACCTCGGTCACACCCACCGCCTCGCCGATGATGTTCGCGGTGACGTCGTTGTCCCCGGTCAGCATCGCGATACGCCGGACACCCGCCTCCATGAGCTTTCCTGGTAGCGTGGCCGCGTCATCCCGCGGCACATCCTGCACAGCCACAACGCCATGCACGTTACCATCGACGGCGACCACCATCGCGGTCTTCCCGTCGGCTTGAAGGGCCTCGATCGCATCCCTCGCGACGTCGGGAACGGCGATTCCCTGCCGCTCCATCAACGCGAGTGTCCCAACGGCCACGTGGGAATCATGGTATGTCGCCAGCACGCCGTGGCCGCGCACTGCTTCCGATGTTTCCGCGAGCGGGATCGTGCCGAAGCGATCCTGTGCCGCGTGGACGATCGGCCGCGCCAGCGGGTGGCTTGATCCGGCCTCGGCGATCGCCGCCCAGCGGAGGACGTCGTCCTGACTACAGCTGGACTCCCCTCCCGCGAGCACCGGTACGAGCGATCGCACGTCGGTGAGTTTCGGTCGTCCGACGGTGAGCGTCCCGGTCTTGTCGAAGGCCACGGTCGTCACCTTGCTGACCGTCTCCAGGAACTCCCCGCCCTTCACGAGGATGCCGAGGTTGGCCGCGCGACCGATGCCCGCCACAAAGGCAACCGGCGTCGCGATCACGAGCGCACCTGGGCAGCCGATGACGAGGATGGTCAGGGCCACATGGGTGTCGCGCGTCAGGAGCCAGGTCACCGCGGCCAATGCGATGATCAGGGGCGTATACCAACGAGCGAACCGCTCGATCGTCTTCTGCGCCGGCGCTTTCGCCTCCTGAGCCTCCTCGACCCGGTGGATGATCCGTGCCAAGGTCGTGTCGGCGCCGATACCCCGCGCCTCCACGGTGAGCACACCGTCGTGGCTAACTGTCCCCGCATACACCTCGTCCCCGGCCAGCTTCTCCACCGGGATCGATTCACCGGTGATCGCCGACTCGTCGACCGCCGATGTGCCCTGAAGCACGACACCATCCACCGGGACTTTCATGCCTGATCGCACGATAACCTGCTCGCCGGGCACCACATCACCGGGATCGATCTCCTCGAACCGGCCATCACGTAGGACAACCGCGACCGTCGGCGCGATCTCCAGCAGCCGCGTGAGCGACTGGCGGGTGCGGCTGAGTGTGCGCGCCTCGAGCCATGCGCCAAACACAAACAGGAACGTCACCGCTGCCGATTCCCAGTATTCGCCGATGACGAGCGCTCCACCGGCGGCGATCGTGACCAGCAGCTCGATCGTCACCTGCCGTCGAAGCAGTCCTCGCGCCGCACGAACGCCGATATCCGTGCCCGCGACGAGTGCCGCGACGATCATGAGCGCGTCCCGGAGCGCTCCTTCCGGCAACAGCAGCGCCAGCGCGATCGCCGTACCGGAAACCGCCATGATCGCGCGCCGCCGCGCCGCGATCTCCGTCCATTGCGTCCTCAACCAACTCATGCCCAACTCCTTCTTCCGGGAACCGCCTGTACCGTCTCCGCGGTGTCTCCATGCCCTCACCGTACCGAGGCGGCGGCGAACGGGGAATGATCTGGATCAATCAGCAGCGCTGTTCTTCGGAACGCGAAGAGCCCGCGATCCTGCAGAGGGTCACGGGCTCTCCTGCTGACGTCGATGTGGATCTAGAACGCGGATGCCTTGGCGTCATATCCGGCCGAGGCGACCGCCTGGACCAGCCGATCCACGCTCGCCTGCTGCGGATCGTGCTCAACCGCGATACGACCGGTCTCGAAATGCACCTTGGCGCTCTGGACGCCGTCGATGCCCGTGAGCGCCTTCTCGATCTTGGCGACGCACGATGGGCAGCTAAGGTCGCTGGCGCGGAGGGTCGTCTTCTTCGTCGTTCCAGTGGTCATGGGATGGCTCCTGAATCATGCGTGAGACGCCACGCAACGTCTCGTCCTGTAAGGGCACGATAGCCCGAGGCACCCGGCCGCACTGAATGATCCAGATCAATTGTCGGTAGAGTCCGTCAATCGTCGCCGACGACATGTTGAAGTGCGTCGACGTCGAGCACGGAAATCCAGCGCCGGCCACTGTCGATCAGGCCGTCACGCCTGAACTGGCTCATGACGCGGCTGACCGTTTCCACCGTGGCTCCGGTCATGTCCGCGATGTCTTGCCGAGAGAGGGGGATGTCGATCAGCAGGCCTTGCCGCCCCTCGCTCCCCCGCTTCCGGGCGAGATGCAACAGTGTCGCGGCGACCCGGTGCTCCACAGGGTATGCGCTGAGCTGCTCGATCATGGAGTGCGCCGTGCGGAGCCGGCTTGCGACAATGCCAAGGGTCGCCAGCGTGACCGCAGGGTACTGGCGGAGGAGCGCGTTGAAGTCGTCTGCCGTCGTGTAGAGGATGCAGGCGTGCGTATGCGCGGTCACGTCCTCGCGATAGGCGGCGTCCCCGAGCTCCGCGAGACTGCCAAAGTGCTCCCCGGGCCCGAGGAAGTCAAGCACGACGTCCTGTCCGTCAACGGTCGGGCGCGCCATCTTCACCGTGCCGGCCGCGACGATCGAAAGCCGGCTCGCTGGTTCTCCAGCCGCCTGGATCACGCTGACCCGGCTCGTAGTGCTGCTGGCGGAACGATGCCTGGATGTCCACCACCTGCTCGGCGGTCAGACCGGCGAAGAACGGCGACGCGCCAAGCAGCCGGCGCTGGTCCTCCACCGAGCAGTGAAGCGCTGGCTCGATCGGCGTCTCTTCAATTGGGCTTCGTCGCCGTACCATCTGGTGCCTCTCGTTTTCCTCGTCTGCCCGATCCGATCAGGCCGTCATCGCGGCAGGGACATATACGCAGGCGGGATCCTGCTGGAGATAGTCGCCTGTCGCCGCATAGGCGCGGGAACGCGAACCGCCGCACACCTTCCGGAACTCGCAACTTCCGCACTTGCCCTTCAGAAGCGCAGGGTCCCGCAGCTCCCGGAACACGGGATTGTTCTGGTACACGTCGATAACCGACGAGTCCCGGACGTTCCCGGCGACAACCGGCAGAAACCCGCTTGGGCATATCTCACCGATGTGCGACACGAAGCAGAACCCGTTGCCGGCATTGACGGCCCGTGGAGCGCGGCCGATACCGTCCTCGCCGATAAACCCGAGGCCCTGCAACGGACCTTCACCATGTTGCGCCAGGTACCGCCGATAGTGGTAGGCCTCGGTCATTTTGAGCATCCACCGGGCCGACCGACTCCGCTCCATTAGCCACCCAAAGACGTCTTCATAGGTCGCCGGATCGATGACGTCGCCCGCCTCTGCCCGTCCCGTTGGCACCAACCCGAAGACGGACCACACGGCCGCGCCCAGCCCATCGACAAGATCGGCGATGACCGGGAGATCGTCCAGTGTGCGCTGTGTCAGCGTCGTATGGACCTGCACAGGGAGCCCGAGCTCGGTGGCGTTGCGCACGATGTCGAGGGTCCACCCGAACGAACCGGGCACGCGGCGGAAGCCGTCATGGCGCTCCGGGTTGGAGCCGTCGAGGCTCACCGCCACCCGGCGCAGCCCAGCCTCTTTCGCCGCCTGGAGCTTCGCACGACTGGCGAGAGGCGTACCGGCAGGCGTGATCGTGCACTGGATACCGTGATCGGTGGCGTAGCGGATCAACTCGACGACGTCCGGCCGGCGCATCGGGTCGCCGCCCGTCATGATCAGGACCGGCGGCACCTGGAACCGGGCGACCTCATCGATGAACGCTTTCGCCTCGTCCGTGCTGAGCTCGCGAGGATCTCGCCGGAGCTGCGCCTCCGCCCGGCAATGCACGCACGAGAGGTTACATGCTCGCGTCAGTTCCCACGCCAGCACGAACGGCTGCTTGTCGAAGTCCGCCCGTATGAGTTCCGCGCGCCTCTTCTCGATATCGATCACGATAACTCCCCTCGTCTGCTCCAGACATGCTGACCTCGATGGACAACAGCAGAAGAATTCTAGGAGTCCGACTGGATCGGTCCCCGCCCCAATAGGGTAGGAATCGCGTACGAGATCTGCTGTCGTTTCCAATCCCGGAGAGGTAGCAGAGGAAGTCAGCCACAAGCTACGTATGCACGACAAAGGACCGTGGCGACTGCCACGGTCCTTTTCATCTGGCGGAAGCGACGGGATTCGAACCCGCGGTCTCAGCCTTGACAGGGCTGCATGTTAGGCCACTACACCACGCCTCCAACAGCCCGAGTAATGTACCATCCGCCGATTCCCGCGTCAAGGAATTTCCGCCCCGCCTTGGAGATTTCGCTACTCTCGCGCCTATCCGGCGTGCGTGGCGAAGACGTACGCGAAGATGCAGAGTAGCAGCAGGTTGAGTAGGAAGAAACCGATACCGATATAGAGGATTTTCACGCGCGGAGTCGGCGGCCACAGCTCACCCCACGAAAGGGGCGGTAGCGGCTCCAGCTCCTCCTCTGGCTGCTCGACTACCTCGCCAGGCGGCGCAAACTGTCGAAAACGGAAGCGGTCGAGGAGTCCCATGAGAATTGGTCCGTCCATGTGCGCCGCTGCTGGCGCTCGTCGTCGGTCGAGTCATGCTCGACAACACTCCGAATGTGGTTCGCGATCGAGTCGACATCCGCAGGGTCGGCATAAGATGCATAAGGCCCGCCCACTTCACGGAGAGCCGGTGCGGTGCCGGTGATCACCGGGATACCAGCCGCCAACGACTCGACGACCGGCAAGCCGAATCCTTCAGTCCACGAAGGATAGAGCATCGCCATCGCCCCGGCGATCAGGCCCGGCAGGTCGGATTCCGGCACATACGAGAGCAACCGCACCAGGCCCTGATGCTGCAGCTCCTCGGCCAGCGCCAATGTTGCCTCATATCCCCATCCGGGCCGTCCAGCGATCACCAGCGGCACGTGTCGCCCGACTCCGGACGCCTCCAGGGCACGCAGGGCGTTGAGGTGATTCTTGCGAGGTTCGATGGTGCCGAGCATGAGCAGATAGCGCTCTGGCACGCCGAGACGTTGCCGATCCTCGTGAGTGAGTGGCGTCGCGTCACGGAACCGCTGATCGACAGCGTTCCGGGCCAGGACGATCTTGTCCTCCGGCACGCCGAGAAGGTCCATAACCGCGGATTTCGTCGCGCTAGAGACGACCGCGACCCGATCAGCCCGCGCTACCTGGCGCGGGACCACCTTTTCCAGATATCGGCGCAATCCTTCCGTCGTGGTTTCCGGATGCGTCAGGAATGCCAGGTCATGCACCGTAATCATGCGCGGCACGCGAGCCATCGGCGGTGCGGTGAAATCCGGCGAGTACAGGACGTCCGCTCCTCCCGCGAAGAGGCGGGCGTCGAGCGGCACATCCAGCCGGTGCCAGATTCGGTCGGCGTTGCGACGATTGAATGGCAAGGTCACCGACCTCACGCCCGGCCGTCGCGGAGTCGGGAAGTACCCCGGATCGTTACCCCGTTCCTCCGGCGCACGCAGCAGGGTCCATCGCTGATCGCCCGGCAGCGCGAGCAGCCGCGAGATGATGTTGCGGCTGTAGCGGCCGATGCCCGCGCCCTGGTCGAACGCCGCGCTGGCCTCAATCAGCGTCCGCATCGGCTTCCCGGAACTCGCGTCGGAGCATCCAGAAGTAGAGAGGGATGCCGATCACAATCAGGCTGAGATAGGTGATGACGCGATCGAGCAGCGCGATGGCCGCCGCGGTCGACGACGGCAGGCCGATCTGGGTGAGCGCCGTCACCGAGAACCCTTCGACGAAGCCCAGGCCCGCCGGGGTGATCGGGATGATGGAGACCAGCGCGCTAATCAGGGCCACCATGACCCCTTCCGGATAGGAGATGTGCGGTCCAAGCGACCACGCCACGAGGAAGACACGCAGACCGTCGCAGAGCCACAACAGGAGGCTAATGACCGACGGTGCCAGGGGCTTCGCCAACGCCGTGAATAAGCCGTCCCGCACCTTCCGGTAGTGGGGCATGACCCGAATAGGGATGACCTTCTCGATCCGCTCTCGCGCCAGCCAGAAGACCGTCACCCCGACGACGCCGAGGACCACCACACCCGCTCCGGCCAGGAAGGCGTGCTGCGCATTCTCCGGGGTGCGGGTGCCGAAGACGACCAACCCGGACGCCAGCAGCACAGTGACAAGAATAACGAGATCGATCAGGCGCTCGGCGAGGATTGTGCCGAAGGAAACACCGAACGATGCCTTCGCCCGCTGCTTAATTAGGTAGCTGCGATAAGCGTCGCCGAGACGCGCGGGCAGGACGGAATTCGCGAACCAGGAGAGGACGATGATCTGCGTCATCCCTCCGAGGCGCGGCACCGGGTAGCCGGTCTCGCGACTGATCCCGGCCTCGTCGAGCATCCCTGTCCATCGGAAGGCCCGAATCATGAACGTCAGATAATAGACGGCGAGCGCCGCAAGGAACAGCCAGACGTTCGCCTGACGGATTTGTCGCCACGAGTCACGAACATCGATGTTCAGGCCGCGAAACACGAACACGATGATGGCCAACGCAATCGCGAAAGACACGAGCGTCCGCCAGGAAAGGAAACTGCGACCGATCGATGCCGGTGGCGCGTCTTGAAGGCTTCCCGGGGTCTCAGACCCTGTCGCCTGCCCTTCGGTACCAATATCGCGCGACTTACGCATCAAGGTGTCTTCTTGCGTCCTCATGCTGCGTCAGTGCCCTTGAAGGTAGGCGACGCTTGCGTTGCACGGAGCCCTCGCTGCCGCTGGAGCGATGGCAAAGGATCCGGCGCGAGCGCCAGCCCCATCGCTGTGATCGCACTGATCTGGATGCCGAGACTAAGCACGTTCAAGTAATCCACCAGACTATGCACAGTGAAGGCGAGCATGACGGCAAGCGCGCCCCATGCCAGCAACCGAGAGATGTCGTCCGCTGCTCGACGGGTGGCGTTCCACAACGCGAGGAGCGACGCCCAAATCCAGATTGAGTACGCGAGGATACCCGGAACTCCCGCCTGCGCGCCCATCTGAATCCAGCCGTCGTGGGCCTGGCCACGAGGGAAACGGTCAATCCATTCTGGCACGTATTGTCGGTAATGGTAGTCGTACTCCCCTGCCCCAATCCCCGTCAGCGGCTCGTCCTCCAACATCGCGATGCCGGCCTTCCAGAGCGACTCCCGCCCGAGCGCGCCGCCATGGACTTCTCGCACCGGGGACGGCTCCTCGTCAAGTGCCGACCGGAACCGGTCCACTTGCGACTGACCAATCGGCGTCACTGCGAATGCGCCCACCACCACAATTCCCGCCAGCATCGACCCAACCTGAAATCGGCGTGGAAGCTGCAAGAAGACGATCAGGAGAGCGACGGCCATCCCGATATAGCCGCCGCGTGACTGTGTAAGGCCAATGACCAGCAACCCTACTCCACTCGCGATGACGCTCAGCAGCCAGAACATCCTTCCCGTCTCACGTCGGAGCGACCTCCGGAATCCCAACAACGCAAAAAGGAGCAGCACAGGTACCGTGAATTCGATGTAGGCGGCCAATGGGTTCGGGACATTGAAGGATCCCATTGCCCGGAAATCTCCGAGGACCAAGCCGGTCTGGGACGTGGACTGGTCGTAAAACTGCCGGACGACGTATCCGACAGCGATCCCGACACCAGTGACAACCCCGACAAGAGCCAGACGGATATCCCGCCATGACCGCAGGATCGCCCGTGCAATCACATACACGACTCCCGCCACCATCCACCGATAGACCTCGGCGGCCCACAGGGAAGGCTCATCCATCTGCGCGAGCGAGATTGAGAAGGCCGCGAAGACGAGCAGGTAGCCAATCACGATGCCGTCCAGCCACGGCCGGGCACGGTAGATCGTCACCACCCACCCAAGCACAAATCCGAATAGCACGACCTGCGTGGCCGTCAGCTCACCCCGCACGAATGGCAGCAGCACCGTATCCTGGATCGGGATTGTCGCCAGCAACACGCCAAGACCGGCGCCCGGCTCGATCACGGTCACAAGTCCCGCTGTGGCGATCAACACGAAGGGGACAAACGGGTTCGAGGACAATAGTGGTGCGGCCACCAGGACAACTAGCAGGCCCGCCACAGTCCATAGAGCCCATCGAGGACCGCCGCTGTCTCCCCCACCGGCATCTTCTGCCGCCGCAGGCGTCGAGGGCCACGTCGTCGTCATCGGCTCGACATGCTCGGGGAACTCGTCGCTGGTGGCCGTGCAGGACACCAGCAAGGCGACAAACGCCCATGTAAGCGTGGCGAGATCGGGCAAGAAGAACCCATTATCGACCATGCCGTGCGCCACGCCGCCCACGATCGCAGCCAGCGCACCCATAGCCCAGACATCCCGCCTGATCGCGTGAACGTGCCGCTTCGTCCACCACATCAAGCCGACGGCAAGGGTCGACATCGCCGCAAGCCCCATCACGCCCAGGCGAAGCCACGTATCGAGCACGAGGTTATGGGGGTGCGATGTATAGCGCTCGGGCCAGCCCATGGGCTCGATATAGCGGCGGGAATACTGGTAGAGAAACTGATCTGGTCCAACGCCGAACAGTGGATGATCGACGATCATGTGCCAGCTTGCTCGCCAAATCGTGAATCGGGTCGGTTCGGCGCCTGATCCGCCCGCGTCCGCAAATCGGTCCGGGAAGAGCACCATACCGGCGCCGGCGAGGCCGATCCCACCCACCGCGAGCAACAGCAACCAGGCCCAGAGCCGGCGCAAGACGAGCAGAATTGCCACACCCGCTGCCAGGGCGATCAGGGCCCCCCGTGAAAAGGTCAGGGCCAGGCCGGCGAACTGCACGACGGCGAGCAACCAGACAGGCCACCAGCGCGGACGGACGACACCAACGCCGAGCGTCACAAGCAGGGTTCGCTCCAGATAAAGCGCGAGGTTGTTTGGATGCGTGTACGTCGCCGTGGCCCGCGTCACGCTTCCTGCCTCGACACCGCCGAAACTGAACAGAATCTGCGCAATCGCATACCCGCCGACGACCGTGCCCGCCAGAAGAATCGCCCAACCGAACACATCCCGCGCGATGGGGTCGCGGAGCACCAGTCGCGCGACGAGGAGGAACAGGATCGGCTCGACGATGACCGTCCGCACCTCGCGGAGCGACTCCGCGCGGTGCCCGGGATCGGCGAGGGTGAGCAGAGCGATTGCCGTCGCGACCACGATCATGGCCACGGGAACAACGACCTGCGCGGGGCGGAGGATCTCCACGACCCAATCCCAGCCACCGCGCAACGATTCGGCCAGCATCCGCAGCCCGATTCCAGCGGTCGACGTCAGGATCGCGAGCTCGAGCAGGCTGAACGATCCGCGAGGCATCGGGTAGAGGTCGTACATCGTCGGCGCGGCGAGCACCACTGCGGCAATACCGGCTACGGGCGACAGCGCCGAGAGCGCGACCGCCGTGGCCACGACTCCCCCACCGACAATGAGAGTGTCTGCCTGCCCGTCCGCCACTAGGGCTCCCAAGGCAACAAGCAGAATGATCGCAACAATGGCCGCGGGGAGTGTCCACCGATTACCGGTCTTCGTCT
This sequence comes from uncultured Chloroflexia bacterium, assembly GCA_963741805.1. Taxonomy (GTDB): domain Bacteria; phylum Chloroflexota; class Chloroflexia; order Thermomicrobiales; family UBA6265; genus UBA6265. The sequence continues at coordinate 49,496 of CAVUJR010000002.1, read as the reverse complement.
GCATCTCTGTCATCGGACGCGCTCCGGTCGCCAGTCCGGCATCAGCGGCAGAGACGGAGTCGTGTTGTCCTCCCGCCGGATCACATGCCCCGCCCGCGACGCGACGAGAAAAGCGAACGAGCGGAGGCCGAGGAAGAGCACGCCTAACGCGCTTACCGTGAGCAGGATCACCGGCCAGGTAAACGGCGGATCGCGTTCAACGACCAGTCCGCCGAGCGTCAATTCGCCAGGTTCCACAAGCGTAATCCGCACCAGGTGCTCGGTATCCTCGAGATCAGATAAAAGGCGTCGCGGCAGGTCGTTTGTCTCGTAAAGATAGTAGAAGCTCCACAGATCTGGGTTCTCGCTGAACCCTCCCGGCACGGCATTTCCGTCGAGTTCGAGCTCGAACGCCCCGCTCTGCGGTCCCGAACGGATAAACGCGATCAGCCCCGTCCCCTGAAACCGGAAGGTGACGCTGGAGCCTACCTGACTCGTCGTGCGAAACGTTCGTCCTTCAAGATGCTGGTCGGCCCAGTTACCTTCATACGCCAACGCATCGGCGTCCATCGGCGCGAACCCGGTGTTCGCGAGGCCGGCGCGACGGACGACCTCCGGATCGCTCAACCGCCGAAACAACGGCGTGGAGGCGCCGTTCGGGGCGATCGCATACGCCGTGGCGGGATCACCCGGCTGCGTCGCAAACTCCCATTGCACCATCAAGCCCATCCACGGCCATTCCGACCACGCGCGCTGCAGCCCGCGCACCACATACTCGGCCTGCTCCTCCCGTGTGACGTTGTCTGAGACGGCCCACCCATAGGTCGTTGCCCATACCGGGGTCGCGCCGTCGCCCTCCTCGACCATCAACTCGCGGAAGAGCACCGCCCGCGAGAAATTCGTGCGGCCGGTGGACGCCAGCCGATCATCAGGCGAAGCCTCGCCGCCATCCAACCGGATACCTACGACGTCGAACACGTCTTCAGCGCCCGCGTCGTAGAGAGTCGCCAGGAATTCGAGATCCGTCGGACCTTCAGGGACGTCAGATCGCCGCGCCAGTTCCGGCGTGATGATCTGGATCTCAGGATTCCCGGAACGGGCACCGTAGAATGCCGCGGAGAGGTACTGCTCGAACTCCGGCCCCGTCGCCGGACGGCCTCCCCACCGACTCGCGAGATTGGGACGATCCCAAAACTGCACGAATGGCATATCGTCCCCGTAACGCGAGGTCAGCGCCTGCATGAACGCCTCCAGCTCGGCCGTACCAGACGGCGGCTGCACCTCGCTGTCCACGGCACCGCCCGCCGAGGCCCACACCGGAGCATCGGCAACCACGGCGATAACAGAGACACCTTCGCTGGCGAGCGCATTCACAATGGTGTCGTACGTTGCCCAGTCGTACTGTCCCTGCTGGGCCTCGATCTGCGCCCAGGAAAACTCCTGCCGGGCGAAGACAAAACCGGTGTCGGCCAGGGTCGAGGCGACGTCGATCGCGTCGGTCTCCGAGAACAGGCGGAGGTCAACGTTTGTGGCCAGTTCGCGACCCGACGGTTGGACAACGTAGGGCAGTTCGGCGCCGGATTCAACGCCACGGTGCAGGTAGGTATCGGTCACAGCCGCCGATACCACCAGCCCCACGCCAATGAGGATCAGCACCAACGACTCCAGCAGGTGGGAGAGATCGCGACGCTCGCGACGCAGCTCCATCACCCACAGGATGGCGCCCGCCACGGCGTGGGTGAATTCTGACCCCGTGCTTCGACGGGAGCGGGCACGCTGATTAGGTTGTGACGGTCGATCCACACCCTCGGGATCGAGCGGATAACGTCTCACAGCGAAAGTGGCTCTCTGGTGGAAGGTCGCGGCGACCGGCTTGAAGATGGGCCGGAAGGAGGTCGGCGTCGATCGCGGCAATGCCCGCGCACCTCGCAAAGTATAGAGGACCGTGTCGCGGCCGATCGTTGAGCGGCTCGCGGAGGTCAAGTATGCTGCGGAGCAGGCAGTACAGCGCCCGTTTCTCGGCAAAAGGAGCCCCCATGTCACAACAGCAGAAGCGCCCGATCACGCTCGAGGACCTCTCGCGAATCGCACTCGTGTCCGATCCGCAGGCCAGCCCGGACGGCACGCACATCGCCTGGGTCGTCACACACCTGGACGACGATAAGGACACGTACACCAGCGCGATCTGGCTCGCCGATGCAGACGGGGCCAACGCTCGCCAGCTCACTTCCGGCACGGCCCGAGACGCCAACCCGCGCTGGTCGCCGGACGGCATGACGGTCGCGTTCGTCACCAACCGCGAGCCGATGCTGACCCTTCCGGAGGATGAGAAGAAGTCCGACGACGAAGACGGCAAGAAGGACGCAAAGAAGAACGAGACGAAGGACAAGAACGGCGGGAAGCGGACTCCGAAAAACCAGGTCTGGACCATCCGCATCGACGGTGGCGAGGCCCAGCAGGTCACCAACCATAAGAACGGCGCGTCCTCTCCCACCTGGGCGCCCGACGGCAAGGCACTCGCCTTTGTCGCCATGGACGATGTCGCGGAGGACGCCAGCGTCCCCGCCCCAATGACGAACGGCGACGTGGCGGACGAGCGGATCATCCGCGATCTCAGCTATCGCTTCGACGGCATCGGGTACCGTGAGCGCTACGCCCACATCTGGAAGGTGGACGTTGCCGGCGGCAAGATGACGCAGCTGACCGAGGGCGACGTCGTCGACCAGGACCCGCAGTGGTCACCGGATGGCTCCCGCATCGCCTTTGTCGGCAACCGGCGACCCGACCGCAAGCGCTTGCTCGGCGCGCGCTCGATCATGACCGTCCCGGCCGACGGGGGCATGCCGACCGTGTTGACCGACGACGACGCGAGCTTCGGCGCCCCCTCATGGTCGAAGGACGGATCGCGCCTGGCCTTCCTCGGGCATCTCGACGCCCGCGCCAACACCGTGAACGATACGCTCTGGACCGTCTCGGCTGGCGGAGGCGATGCCAAAGACCACACGCGCGGCTGGGACACCTCGATTGGTGACTACGGCATGAGCGACGTCCACGGCAGCAGCGACAACCGGCCGTGCTGGATGGATGACGGCACGGTGCTCTTCCTCGCCTCGCACCGCGGCGAAACACAGATTCATTGCTGCGACCTCGCGTCCGGCGAGGTCACCGCCCTTACATCAGGCAAGCGCCGCATCTCCGGCTTCACGCAGGTCGGCGAGGGTTTCGCCTATGTCTCCGGCATGATCCATCAGCCATCGGAGCTCTACACCAGCGCCGCAGACGGTTCCGATGAAACGCAGATCACCTTCACCAACAAGGCGTTCCTTGACGAAGTACAGACGGTCGAAGCGATCGACCTCGACGTGACGTCTCCAGACGGCTGGAGTGTCCAGGCATGGCTCCTGCCGCCGGTAGGCCTCGACGCCGGCGACCGGAACGCGACGTTCCCGTTGATCGTCGAGATCCACGGTGGCCCGCACGGTATGTACGGCTACGATTTCTTCCACGAAATGCAATTGATGGCCGCGAAAGGCTACGGCGTCGTGTTCTCAAACCCGCGCGGCTCGCAGGGCTACGGCGAACACTTCAACGCTTGTACGCGCGCGAACTGGGGCGACGCGGACATGCCGGACGTCATCGCGTCACTGGAAGCGGCCATTGCCGATCATAGCTGGATCGACACCGACCGCCTTGGCGTGACCGGTGGCTCCTACGGCGGCTACCTGACGAACTGGATCGTCTCGCACGACGATCGCTTCAAGGCGGCCGTGACCCAGCGCTGCGTCTCGAACTTCCATTCGTTTTTTGGTACAAGCGACATCGGCGTCAACTTCGGCGAGTTCGAGTTCGGGGGCGTGCCGTGGAAGGATGCCGACCTGCTACTCCGCCACAGCCCCATCTCGTACGTTGACGCGATCACAACGCCGCTGCTCATCGTCCACAGCGAAAACGACCTTCGCTGCCCGATCGAGCAGGCCGAGCAGATGTTCACCGCGCTGAAATACCTCGAGCGCGAGGTCGCGTTCGTGCGCATCCCGGAAGAGAGCCACGACCTTAGCCGGTCGGGCACACCGAGCAGACGCCGCGCGCGCCTGCATCACATCCTCGGCTGGTTCGACGATCACATCGGCGCGGCCTAACGCCACGCCGGAGGACCATACATGCCCGTCAACGTACCGCTGCAAAGCCTCTCGGATCGTTTGGACGCCGAGCTCGCCGCCTCATGGGACCCGCACGCCACGGGCCCCGTGATCGGTGGTGAGTCGATCATCCGCGCATTCGAGCGATTCGGGATCGCCGCGGGCAGCGCGGGCATCACACTCGCCGACGCCCTCACCCTCGCTTCCCTGGCGCTCTCCCGGGCCGCCCGCCGGTTCGGCCGTCCGTCGATGGAGGACGACCAATACCACTCGGCCGGTATCGTGTTGGGATCGGTGGCACGATCGTATGAAGGGCCGCGCGAACCGACATCGTCGCTGAGCGGCGAGGCCGCGCGCTTCCCGGAAACGCAGCATGCCCGGCTTGAAGCGCTCCATGCGATCAACCGCGCGGCGACGTCGAACCTGCAACTCTCCGAGATGCTGGACACCGTCGTGCAGGTGGTGAAATCGACGACGGACAGCGATGCCTCCGCGGTGTTCCTGTACGAGGAATCGACGGGTTTGCTATCGCTGGAGGCAACCGAAGGACTGAACGAAGCATCGGTAGGCAACGTCACGCTGCGTCTCGGCGAGGGCATTGTTGGGCGGGCGGCGATTGAGGGGCGGCTCATCTCCGCCCCGAACGCGCATCAGCATGAGAGCTTTCTGACGCACCCGGCGATAGGCGATGACCGCTACGCGTCGCAGGTATCTGTCCCGATGCTGCTGCAAGGGCAGAACCGACTCGTCGGCATCCTGAACATCCACTCGGTTGAACCCCGGATCTACGATCAGGACGAGCTCGAATTCCTGCGCACGGTCGCCGGTGAGCTGGCGATCTCGATCGAGAACGCCCGGCAATACTCAAGCACCGACGAGCGGCTTCACCGCAAGATCGAGGAGTTGGGTACCCTCCAGCGTGTAACACGGATGCTCGCGGCCACGCTCGACCTGACCGCCGTGCTGCGGATGATCACGCAGAACGCGGTCGAGATCGCCGGGGCCGAGGCCGCCGCGATCTTCCGCCCTCGCCAACGCAACGGGCGCGACGACTGGGCTCCGATCATCGAGGCCCGCATCGGCACGATCCGGCAGCTCGACAACGTGCAGGACCGGAACAGCGTGGTCGGGGAGGTCTTCCGGACCGGTGCGGCGATCCAGACGGAGCTGCAGTATCTCGACGGCCCGGCGACGCTCTATTGCATGCCGCTCCGCTCGGCGCGTGGCCTCGTCGGCGCGATCTGCTATCGATTGACGAAGCCAGACCAGCTCGACAAGGACACTATCGGGTTGCTGCAAGCGTTCTCGGACTCGGCCGCGATGGCAATCGAGAACGCGGAGCTGTACCAGAACGCGATGATGAGTCTCCAAACGCAGCGAACGCTCGTCCAGGAAATGCATCATCGGGTCCGCAACAACCTCCAGACCGTTGCCGCACTGCTCTCGCTGCAGCTGCGCCGTGCCGAGGACGCGCCGTGGGCCGTCGAGATTCGCGAGGCGATTAGCCGTATCCAGTCGATCGCCGCCGTGCACGACCTCCTCAGCGATGAGAAGCGGCTGGGAGGCACGACGGTCGACGTCATCGCGCGGATGGTCGCCGAGGACGCGCACAGCACGCTCATCCCGCCGGGATTGAAAGTGACCTTCGAGATCATGCCGTCGACGCTGCGGATACCTTCGCGTCAGGCAACCATCATGTCGCTGCTGATCAACGAGCTGGCGGCGAACGCCATCAGCCATGGCTTCGAGGGCCGCGAGTCCGGGTACATCCGCATGCGGGCATGGGAAGAAGACGGAACGGCGAACGTCGAGGTCTTCAACGATGGTGCCAAGGTACCGAAGGGGTTCGAGCCTTCCCAGAGCAACGGTCTCGGCATGAAGATCACGCATCGCCTGGTGACGTCGGACCTGCACGGAACGTTCACCATCGCGTCAGACGACGCGGGAACCACAGCGCTGATCCGCTTCCCTATCGCGAGCGAGGCGCCGGTTTTCTGATACATGGCTCGAAATTGGAAAGCGGGCGCCCTCGATGAATCGCGAGCACCCGCTTCCTGGTTCTTTCATGCCTGGGTCTGGTCGACCGCCCAGGCGTTCCGCTTCCCGGCCGCCTTGCCGCCATACGCCTCGTCGAGGATCTCCACGATGTGGCGCACCGGCATCTCGACGCCATTTCGAGCCAGCGATGTCCGCAGCTGCATGTGGCACCCGGGGTTGGAGGTGATCTACCTGGTCGGCTCCTGTCTCGGCAATGTGCCCGGCTTTCCGGTCGCCCAGCTCGTTCGCCATTTCCGGACGGATGATGTTGTAGATGCCGGCACTGCCGCAGCACAGCGACGACTCATGCATCTCCTTGAGCTCGAGCCCCGGCACCTGGCGCAGCAGCTGGCGCGGCGCAACAGAGATCCGCTGCGCGTGCACGAGGTGGCATGGCTCCTGGTACGTGACTGTGCCGTTCACATGGTGCGTCGGCGCGACGAGCTCGCGCTCGGCGAGGATCTCGTTCACATCCTTCACGCGGGCGGCGAATGTCTTGGCACGTTCGGCATACGCCGGATCGTCCTTCAGCAGGTGCGGGTATTCCTTCAGGGCGGAGCCGCACCCGGCCGCGTTGACGACGATCGTTCCATCGCCGGCGCGCTCGAACGCGTCGATGTTCTTTCGCGCCAGCTTGCGTGCCTCTTCGGGCATGCCGGTGTGGGAATGAAGCGCGCCGCAGCATTGCTGGGAGACCGGCACATCCGCCGCGTACCCGTTGTGCGCCAGAACGCGCCCGGTCGCACGGTTCACGTCAGGGAAGATCGAGCTCATCACGCACCCGTTAAAAACATGCGCCCTACCGGTGGCCGATTTCGGCCTCCACGACTCCGTGCCTGGCACGAGCGGCTTCTCGGCAATCGGAGGGACCATGCGTTCGAGATTCTCAAGCCGCATCAGGCGGAGGATGCCGGTTCGACGCAGCAGGGAGGAGAGGCCGGATTGCTGGTAGGCGCGCAGGAGATAGCCGCCGGCACGCATCCGCCGCACGTCTTCGAATGGCAGAGAGAGCACGGTACGGCGCAAGATGCGCTCGCGCAGCGGCCGGACCCGGTGCTGCTCCAACTGCGAGCGGGACGCCTCGACCAGCGGGCCGTACTGCACGCCGGACGGGCACACCGCCTCGCAGGCGCGGCAGTTCAGGCACTGGTACATCTGCTCGCCGAACTCTTCATCCAGCAGGCTCAGTCGCCCATCGGCAACAGACTTCATGAGCCAGAGCCGGCCACGTGGCGATGATGCCTCCTGCCCGGTAAGCCGGTACGTCGGGCACGTCGGCAAACACATGCCGCAATGGACACATGCCCTCAGGAGGTCGTCGTCCGGGACGTCATGGCCCGAGAACGGAACAGGCTTCTGCAGCTCTTCGATCAACGATATGGCCATGTCTTCCCGTTCCTAAATAAACAACCGGCCGCGGTTGAGGATATTGGCCGGATCGAATTCCGATTTGATCGCCTGCGCCAGCGACGCGTCTTCACGCGCCGGTCCCCAAATGCTTGCGGACCCTCGCCAGGCAGCAGGCGCCGACTCGACCGTCCATGTTAGTAGCTTTCCCGCGAGCATGGTTTCGAAGTTAGTTCGTGAGAGCTGATCGGAAGAGAAAGCAACCCTCAGGCTCCCGGTACCGAGCGAGACGGCAAGACCGACTATCGCCTGGTGGGTGGCGAGCGCCAAAGTGAGATCCCGCAGGGTCGCCGTCCGGCCGCCGATGAGCACCTGAACCGTGCCATCCGGCGCCGACCAGCGCGCGTTGTGCCCATCCCACGGCTGGCTGCCCTCCCGAACGATCGTGTCGCTGCCGAGCTCATCGCGGAAGCCCTGGATTTGCGCATGCACCGATGACGCGCGACCGACGAGCCGGGCGGTCGTCGCCCAGCCCTCGTCGCAGCGCGAGGTGACGAGGGCCACCACACCCGGATGATGACGCAGCATTCCCAACTGCCCGTCGAGCGCCGCTTCCAGCGACGCTTCATGATGACTGAACGACACGTCCGCCTTCGGTTTTGGGATCACCTTGAGATTGATCGCCGTGATGACCGCCAGCGAACCCCACGATCCATGCAAAAAGCGCGGGATTTCGTAGCCGCTGACATTCTTGACCAGCATGCCGCCTGCCTTGGCGACCAACCCATCCCCACGGACATATTCGGCACCGATGATCAGGTCCTTCAGCGTGCCTGACCCAAGCCGCCGCGGGCCCGCGAAGCCGGTCGCGACCATCCCGCCAATCGTTGCGGTGTCTGGGGCGACAAGGTCAACCGGCAGCTCCTGACCGTGCTCGGCAAGCGTATCGCGCACCTCCGCCAGCGTCGTCCCGGCCCGGAACGACGCGGTCAGGTCGGTCGGGTGGTATTCCCGCACACCGGTCAGGCCTCGCATATCGACGCCGGTGTAGGGCTCGGTCGTGACGTTCCCCGTATGAAGTGAGGTGCCGCCGCCTATAGGGATAACCGGTCGACCGGAATCGTTCGCGGCGCGCAAAATCTCGGCGACCTCAGCAGCGCTTTCTGGCTGAACGGTCTCCGAGATCATCGGTGTCTCGGGGAGTGATTGCGTGTCCATGATCCTCTTCTCCCCTACATCGGCACGATGCCGTGCTTCTGGGCCATGCGTTGCATGTGGAGGTCGCGTACCTCGCCACACATCGTGCCCTTCGGCAGCACCTTTTGGGGGTTGAACCGCGCGTCGGGGTCGAACGCGCGCTTCAGCCCCGCCATCGCACGCAGGTCGTCTTCGTTATAGATCAGCGGCATGAAGTCTCGCTTCTCGCTCCCGATCCCATGCTCGCCGGAAAGCGTGCCGCCAAGACTGACGCACGACTCCACGATCGAATGACTGGCCTCAAGCACGCGCTCGATCGCGCCCTTCTCGCGGCGATCGAACAGCATCAGCGGATGCAGGTTGCCGTCGCCGGCATGGAAGACGTTCGCGATCGGCAACCGATAGTCGCGAGAGATGTCATCGACCCGGCGAAGCGTGGTCACAAGCTGCGAACGCGGCACGACGGCATCGTGCAGGTAGTAGTTCGGAGCGATGCGACCCATTGAGGCCAGCGACATCTTGCGCCCCTTCCAGAGCAACTCCTGCTGAACGGGATCGGACGCCTCCTTGAACAGCGTGGCGCCAGCTTCCTCGCACACCTGGCGCACATCGGCCGACATCTCGTCGACATCGAGCGGGTGCCCGTCGACCTCGATCAGGAGCACCGCCGCCGCGTCCATCGGGTAACCGGCGTGGTACATCGGCTCCACCGCCTGGATGGTCAGGTGATCCATCATCTCCAGCGACGCCGGCAGATTGCCTGTAGCGATGATGTTGGTCACCGCCAGCGCCGCGTCCTCCATCGACCCGAACGCCGCCAGCATTACCCGGACGCTCTGCGGCAGCGGCGTGAGGCGCACCAGCGCCCGCGTCACGATGCCGAACATGCCTTCGGAGCCCACCACAGCGGCGGTAAGGTCCAGCCCGCCGTACCCGTCCTGCGCCGAATCCAGCCAGACGATCTTGCCGTCCGGCAGCACGACTTCCAGGCCAAGGATGTGATTCGTGGTCACGCCGTACTTCAGGCAGTGGGGTCCGCCGGCGTTCTCGGCGATATTGCCGCCGATCGTGCTCGCCTTCTGGCTGGACGGATCGGGCGCGAAGAACATGCCCCGATCGTGGACGTGCTGGGAGAGCTCGAGATTGATCACACCCGGCTGGACCATCGCTACCCGATCGATCGGGTCGACCTCGAGGATGCGATTCATACGCGTAAGGGAGACGATGATGCCGCCCTGCTGGGCGACCGCCCCTCCCGAAAGCCCGGTGCCGGCGCCACGCGCCACGATCGGCACGCCGGCCTCTTTCGCGATGCGGACGACGTCGGCGACCTGTTCGGTCGAGGTTGGAAGCACGGCAGCCATCGGCGCTGCGGTATCCACCGCCCCGTCGACCGAGCCGTCGTACTCGTACACCATCAGGTCGACCGGCCGATGCTTCACGGCGTCGGCGCCGACCGCCTGCTCCAGCCTTTCGATGATCCGTTGCCGTTCCATATCGTCCTGCCGTTCTCGTGCGTTCGTCCGTCCCCGGCCGCGGATAGGGCGCATGCTGTTGTGAGCTTCCAGTATCCCGCCAGCACCCAGACCCCGCAACCGGACGGCGCGGGTGTACCATCTCCACAGCTACAGTTTTACGTCCTCACACTCGCGGGACCACAGCATGCACCCCCAGCACCAGCACGACGAGAGCGACTCTGGATTGCCTCTTGTCGAGGAGACCATCGAATACGAAAAGATCCCGCCAAAGCCAAGCTGGCGCGGCTGGATCCACGCCGGCACCTTCCCGGTCGCCGTCGTCCTCGGGGTCATCCTCCTTGTCTTCGCCGACGGGACCGTCGCTAAAACCGGCTCCGCGGTCTTCTTCGTGGCGTCTCTGCTCCTGTTCGGGACCAGCGCGCTCTACCACCGCATCAACTGGAGCGCGCGCGTCAAGGCGGTCTTCCGCCGGATCGATCACGCGAACATCTTCCTGCTGATCGCCGGCACCTATACGCCGATCACCCTCCTGTGCCTGCCGCGCGAGAAGGCCACAATCCTGCTTGCGGCCGTCTGGACGGTCGCGGTGCTCGGAATCGGCTTCCGCGTCTTCTGGCTCAGTGCCCCGCGCTGGCTCTATGTCGCCCTCTACCTGCTGATGGGCTGGGCGGCCATTGCATTCATCGCCGATTTCTTCCGCGCGGCGTGGCTTACGATGACGCTGGTCCTCATCGGCGGGGTGCTCTACAGCCTCGGCGCCGTGGTTTACGGCATGAAGCGACCGAACCCCTTCCCACGCACCTTCGGCTTCCATGAGATATTCCACACGCTGACCGTACTGGCGTTCGTCGCCCAGTGGGCCGGCGTCTTCCTCGTCGCCATCGACCCGCCTCTCCGCTGAGGAGCCGGTCCCAAAGCGAGCACGAAAAAGGCGCCCGCTGTGGGCGCCTTTTCCTTCGGGTGGAGATGGGGGGAATCGAACCCCCGTCCAGAACCGTCAACCGGACATCTACTACACGCTTAGTCGGCGTTTTGTGTGCCATACGCAGCTCCCACCGACAGGATCAGCATACGGTGAGTTGGACTACCTTTGGCGACCGCGCTCCAACGGACTAGGTCACCGCATCCCGCCTTTGGTGGCGCCCCGTATCGATCCCGACAGGAGGAGGATCGTGGGACGCGCTACTTAGAGGTCTGTGACTTAAGCAGCGAAAGCAAGCTGGTTGTTGTCAGCTATTGTGTTGCCCGTTTTTACGAGGCCTCGGGCACCTCGGCGTGCAATGGCCTGGAATTCGACCCTGTCGAAACCGGACATCCCCATGGCATGTCGCGCACCAATCCCGCGACATCGATATGATACCAAATCCCGATGCGAGATGCGAACACCTGTACGGATCAGCGACGAGCCTCACGCATGGCACGGTCGATCTGCCGCTTGGCGTCGCGCTCGGAGGCAGCCTGGCGCTTGTCGTAGAGCTTCTTCCCCCGCGCCACACCGACGTCGACTTTCGCGCGGCCGTTCTTCAACCGGATGCGCAACGGAACGAGCGTCATGCCCTTCTGCTCCGTCGCCTCCCGTAGGCTGTCGATCTGCCGCCCATGGGCAAGGAGCTTCCGCGGCCGGTCCGGATCGTGATTGGTCCAGCTCCCGTGCGAATACGGCGTCACGTGGCTTCCAATGAGCCAGAGCTCGCCTTTATCGATGCGCACGTACGCCTCCGTAATGGTCGCCTTGCCTTCACGGATGGACTTGATCTCTGTACCTGTCAACACGATGCCGGTCTCGAGCTGTTCGTCGATGAAGTACTCGTGGAACGCCCGCCGGTTCTGTGTCACCACCCGGTCGCCTCCCGGCGTCTCGGACGTGGATTTCGAACCCTTCTTCTTTGCCATAGCGGGTATCTTACACCGAATCATGCGGCCGCGACGCCCGACAGACGTATGAAAACTACCTGCTTGTGAAATCCTGAACACAATCGCGGTCCGGTGTAGAATTCCGCCGAGCGCCAGGCCTTCGCATGATGGCGTGCGATCGGTAAGACGGCGCGCGGCGCGGGGAGAGAAACGACCAATGGCCGGGACCGTTGTAGGCACCGGGAAGGCACGCGGATGAGCCAGATCGTCGCCGTGCTCCTCCTTGTTCTCATCTTCGCGATTGCATCATGGCGGAACATCAGCATGGGCGCCGTCGCGCTCGTCGCCGCCTACTTCGCCGGAGTTTTCTATTACGGCCTGACCACATCCGAGATCGCCGCCGGCTTTCCCGGCTCCATGTTCATCACCCTTCTTGGTGTCACCTACTTCTTCGGCATCGGGCGCACCAATGGCACGGTCGGTCAGATCGTGCGCAGCGTCGTCAACGCCGTGCACGGCAATGTCGTCTGGATACCGTGGGTCTTTTTCCTGCTCGCGGCGGCGATTACTGCATCAGGCGCCCTGAGCATCGCCACCTACTCCATCCTGATCCCGATGGGTCTTGCCTTCGCGCGAAGCCACCGCATCTCACCGCTGCTGATGGGCCTCTCCATCCTGAACGGCACCAACGCCGGCGGATTCTCGCCCGTCGCTGTGTACTACAACATCGTGAGCGGGGTGCTCGCCGACAGCGGCATCGAGATCGCCCCGGTTCCGATCTTCATCGCGACCTTCCTCGTCAACCTGCTCCTCAACGTCTTCTGCTTCTTCCTGCTCGACGGGCGGGACATCCTGCGCAAGCGTGGCCGTCATGCCCCGTCCGCGCGCCCGGTGAACGGCGGGCCGGACGTCGAGCGCACGTCATGGACGACGATGCAGATGGTGACCATCGGCCTGATGCTTTGCATCATCGTCGGCGGTGTCGGTTTTGGGCTGGACGTCGGGTTCCTCGCCCTGACCGCGGCGGTCATCCTCGCGCTCCTCTCGCCGGAAATCGCCGCCAAGGGTCTGGTCGAGATCGGCTGGGGCGTCATCCTGCTCATCGGAGGCATGGTGACCTACATCAATATGCTGGATACCGCCGGCGTGATTGACGAGTTGGCGGTCTCCGTGGCGGGCATCGGAACGCCGCTTTTCGCCGCGCTGCTGATGCTGTTCATCGCCGCGATCGTCTCCGCCTTCGCCTCCACGAACGCGATGTTCGTCGTGCTCGTGCCGCTCGCCGCGCCGCTGCTGGTCTCCGGCGACGTGTCCTCGCTCGGGTTCGCGATAGCCCTCTGCGTGTCGGCCTCGGTCGTCGATTCGAGCCCGTTCTCGACCGCCGGCGCGCTGATCATCGCCAACACGGACGAACACCGGCAGCCAAAGACGTTCAGGGGCCTCGCGACATGGGCGTTCTCGATGATCGGCGTCGCCCCTCTGCTCACCTGGGCCGCGTTCGTGGTACTGGCGGGGTAACATTGCCGCATGAGTGACGCACCCGCGGCTTTCCGCGACCCCTATGAATTCATCGCCGGGCTGTACGACCTCGAGCACGCCGACTTCACGTCGGATCTAGACCTGCTCCTGAACTTCGCCGACGTGGTCGGCGATCCTATCCTGGAACTGGGATGCGGCTCCGGCCGCCTCTTGATCCCGCTTGCCGAAGCCGGGTTCAATGTCGTCGGGCTTGATAGCTCCCGGCCGATGCTCGACCGAGCCGAGCGTGCCATCGCTGACGCCGGCGTCGGGGATCGCATCACCCTCTTCGAGGGGGACATGCGCGAGGCCGACAACGCGCCCGGTGGTCCGTTCGGGCTCGTCATCTTCTCACTCAATAGCCTGATGCACCTGACGACCGTGGCGGACCAACGCGCCGCGTTGACGGCCGCCCGGAAAGCGCTCGACCCTCGCGGCCAGCTCATTATCGACACGCTGAACCCGTCGCTTGAGGCGATTCGGCATTTGCTGGACGGCCCACATCACGAGGGAAGCTGGACGCTTGAGGACGGCTCAGTGGTGGACAAGTGGTCCCAGCGCAAGGCCGGCGTTGCGTCGCAGATCATCGACACGTTGCTCTGGTACGACACCACCGCGCCTGATGGAAGCCTCTCGCGCGTACGCAGTGATTTCCCGCTACGCTATGTGCATCCGACGGAGCTGATGCTGATGCTGGAGCTGTGCGGCTTCATCGAGCCGATGCTCTACGGCAGTTACGATCTCGACCCTTTCGACCCGGAGTCCGAGCGACTCCTCGTCACAGCCGAGGTGACGCCGTCGTTCCAAAGTGGCGGTTGAGGGCCCGGGCCGCTAGCATAGCGGGTGAATCCGGTGATTCCGTGTCCTGCCCCACGTTCCGCCCGTTGCATCCCTCCGGAGACGATCGATGAAGTACTTGCACATGATCTCGTGGGCCGTGACCGCGCTCGGCGTCCTGACAGTAGCGGCGGCGGCCATCGCCAGCATGGCGCCCCTCTGGATGCTGGTCGGGCTCTTGCTCATCATCACCGGAATCGTCAAGATCGTCATGCTCCAGATCTGGACGCGTATCGCGCGAATGGGGACAGACGAGCACGAGCCGATCAACGCCCTCTAGCCGCAACAGGACATCCAGCCATGAGCCAGCGACGACGCCCCGGCAACGACACCCAACGAGTCCGCCACGCCCGTCAGGTGTTGGCCGGTGATGCGGTGCGCCCCGCGCCCGATCCCTGGGCGGCGGCCGAGGGCGGATTGCCCTTCACGCCACTCCAGCGCAACTTCCTGATCACGCTCGTCGTGCTGCTCGTTATCGGCGCGGGGCTCGCGATGGCGGACTTCCTCTTGTTGGCGACGATCCCCTTCTTCATTCTGGCGATCGGTCTCGTCGCCGCAAGATTCGTCTTCTAGAACGCCTGTCGGCTGACATACTCGACCTGTTATCGACCTTTGGTCGATCGAGTCGACACGCGGTCGACCCCTACGGAGCGATGACCGCTTAAGGCGAACCCCGCCTACCCCCGCACCAGCGGCAGCACCCACTCGTCCGGGCGCGACGACCATGCCGGAACGTCGGACGACAGCCCATAGACCGCAACCTGGTTCCAGAGCCACACGCCTGCCGCGTCGTCAAACATCACGCCGGCCAGCTCCTGGTAGAGCTTCTCCCTCGCATCCCGGTCCGGTTCGACAGCTGCTTCCGAGATGAGGCGGTCAACGTCCTCATTGCTGTATCGGGACAGCACGCCGCCACTTGCCCAAACGAGGCTGAGCAACGTATGCGGATCGTATAACGGACTCCACGTCGCCATCTTGAGCACCGGCGCGGATGAGTCCGCCCAGTTCGCGTTGAAGGCGGCGTAATCCGAGACCTCGATATCCACCGAAATGCCGATCTCGTCCCATTGGGAGGTCAACGCCTCCGCCACGGACTGCTGGGTGTTTGCCGTGATCTCCAGCGTCGCCTTCAGGCCATCCTCGATGCCCGCGTCCGACAGCAGCGACGCCGCTGCTTCCTGGTCGTACTCGTAAGGCGCCAGCGCCGGATCGAAACCCAGCGACGCCATACCGGGATGGATCGATGCGAGCCTGTATGACTGCTCGTAGATCAGGGCTCCCGGCAGCGCGGAGATGTCCAGCGCCATATTGAGCGCCTGCCGCACGCGAACGTCGCCGAACGGCTCGGTGTCGGTCGCAATGCGGATCCAGGCCGACCCAACGAGTTCCTGCGGAACGACCTCCGCGTCGGTCTGCTCCAGCGTGGTGAGCATATCGAACGGAACGGAATCAACGATATGCGTGCTGCCCGAAAGCAGATTCGACACGCGGGTCGTCGCGTCCGGAACGAAGTGATAGAGAACCTTGTTCGCGATGGGAGCGCCCTTCACCGCCGCTGGCTGATAGCCCTCAAAGCGCTCCAGCTCGATCTCGTTGCCGCGATCCCATTTGGCCAGCTTGTACGGTCCCGAGCCAACCGGCGAGTCGGCCAGGGAGTCGGAGGATACACCGTCCGGCAGGAGGACATGCCAGGCCGCCATCTGCGCCGGGAGCCACGGACTCGGCTCGCTGCAGACGATGCGCGCCGTCACGTCGTCCACCCGCTGCACCTCCTGAACGGTGGCGAACAGGTCCTTGACCAGAGACTCTCCGCCCCTGATATGGTCCATCCCGCGCACGACCGCATCGCTGGTGACCGGGGAACCGTCGTGGAATGTCATGCCCTTTCGGAGGACGATTTCAAACGTCGTCTCATCGATGACTTCGAACGACTCGGCGGCAACTGGCTTGATATCGCCGTCCCGGTCGAAGCCGACGACCGCATCGAAGACGGCGTGCACCACCGACCAGTCGAGCGGGGCATAGGCTATCGCTGGATCGAGCGTGACCGGTTCCCCGGCAAGGTCGATGGACAGCTCTTCCATCACCTCGACGTCCGGAACCGGATCCTGCGCGTGGACCAGGCGCGTACCAACCGGGAGGCCAGCCAGCGCCGTGGCGAAGGCGATGAACTTGCGGCGTGCCAACGGTACATCGAGAATGTCGGAATTCATTGCGTCGTCTTTCTATGAGCGGCTTCCGCTGACGGGCAGTACATATTCGTCACCGCGCGGCTCCCACCCTTCGAGGTCGCTCGCCACGCCGTACGTCGAGATCAGGTTCCAGAGATAGATGGCCGCCGGGAAGCGTTGAAGCTCGCGGCCGAGCTCCTCGTAGACCGACTGGCGTTCCTCGTTGCCGGCTGACGTCGCCCCCTCGCGAACCAGCGCGTCGGCGTCAGGGTTCGTGTAGCGGGAGAGGTAGCCTTCGGAGTCGATAACGAGCTGCAGGAACGTCTGCGGGTCGTAGAACGGTCGCCAGGTCGCGTATCGCAGCTGGGGTGCGGTCTCGTCCGGCCATCCCTGATTGAACGCGGCAAGGTCGGAGGTGACGATCGAGACCCGTACCCCGACCTCGGCGAGATACCCGGCAATCGACTCCACGACGTCCGTACGCGAACCCGCCACTGTCTCGATCTCTGCCTCGAAGCCGTCGGCATAGCCCGCCTCCGCCAACAGCGAACGCGCCTTGTCAGGGTCGTAGGCGAAGGGCTCAAGGGCTTCGTCATAGCCGAGTCCGCGCGGGTCCGGGAAGACAGACGCGATACGTTCCGCGCCCTCCCCGACAAGCGCATCGGCGATCGCTTGCACATCCACCGCGTAGTTCAGCGCCTGCCCAACCCGCGGGTCATCAAACGGCGCCAGGTCCGTGGCGATGCGCACGAACGCGGTACCGAGGATCGGCGCGGAGAGAGCGACGTTACCCGACGCCTCCACCTCAGCGATCTGGTCCGACGGCACATCGGTCACGATCTGCGCCGCGCCGGTCGAGAGGTCCGCCACGCGCGTCGCGGATTCCGGCACGAACCGGAAGACAGCTCGCTCGGTCAGAGCCATGCCCTTCGGCCCGCCCGAAAAGTAGTTGGGGTTTCGACGCAGCGTGATCGCGCTTCCCGCCTCCTGCGACTCGAAGCGGTAGGGCCCCGAGCCGACCGGCGTGGTGGCCAGCGACTCCTCGGTCGCCGACTCCGGCAGCAACACCGCCCATACGGCCATCTGGGACGGTAGCCAGGAGCTGGGTGTTTCGGTCACGATCTCGGCGTTCAGCTCGTCGATCTCCCGCACCTCGGACACACTGGCAAACAACCCTGAGATCTGGGAATCGGCGTCCTGCAGATGCTTGATCGATCGGGTGATCGCCGCCGTCGTCACCGGTGTGCCGTCGTGGAACGTCATGCCCTCGCGCAGCCGCACGCTGAACGTCATTCCGTCGTCGGACGAGAACTCCTCGGCGGCCAACGGCACGAGTTCGCCCTCCGGCCCAAAGTCGACGAGCGCGTCATAGACAGAGTGCAGGATCGACCAGTCGCGCGTGGAGTACGTCAGCGCCGGCGTGAGGTGGTCCGGAGGGCCGCTGAGGTCGATCACCAGCTCGTCACGAAGCGCGATCGGGGATGCTTGGGACACCGATGGCGTCGATTGGGCGCTGACGCTCCACGGGAACGCCACGCCGGCTGCCGCACCCAGCAGCAATCGGCGTCGATCAATCGTCGGTAGAGAGAGATTCATGGACAACGGAATACCCAACTTTCTAGCGAACGGTCGGATCAATGCGTGCTCGCGCCCAATCCGCAAACAGGTTGAAGCCGGCCACCGCGAGCGCAATGGCGAGGCCGCCAAAGACGCTGACCCACGGCGCGGCGTAGATCAACTCCTGCCCCTCGCGGACGATCCCGCCGAGGGTGACATGATCGACCGGCAGGCCGATCCCGAGATAGGTCAGGGACGCGCTCCACAGCAGCATGGACCCCATCTGCTGGAAGAGCACGACGATGGTGATCGGATAGAGGTTCGGGGCCAGGTGAGCCCTGGCGATATGCCAGCGCGATGCACCGAGCGCTCGCGACGCCTCGATGAAGTCCGCGTGCACGAGCGACTGGGCTTGAAGCCGGACGATACGCGCGTGCGTGATCCAGCCGGTGAGCACGAGCAGGAGCAGCAATGCGGGCATGCTTTGCCCCACTGTCGCCGTGATCATCAGGCCGACCGTGATGAACGGGACCGCCAGGAGCGTCTCGACCAGCATCGTGATGACACGGTCGACAAGGCCGCCCAGCATGCCAGCGACGATCCCGGCAGCCACGCCGATCACGGCCGCGCCGGTCGCGGCCGCGACGCTGATGAACAACGATGATCGGGCCCCCAGCGCGATCCGGGCCAGCAAGTCGCGCCCCAGGCCGTCCGTGCCGAACGGGTGGGACCAGTCGCCGCCGAACCCAACGGGGGGAGTGAGCCGATCCGGGAGTGATTGCGCCGTCGGCGACATCGGCAACAGGAGCGGTCCGACGAGGCCGAGGAGCACGAACAGCGCGAGGGGCACGAGACGCCACGCGCCGGGAATCGGACGAGGGCGGGAAGGACGCCAATGCCGGGGCTCCGAGCGTTCCGGGACGGTGGTTGGTGCAAGCGCGAACGGGTGATCAGCCATGCGCCATCCCCCGTGCCGCATCGTCGCGCTGGCGTGGATCGATCGCGACGCTCACCAGGTCAACCAGCAGATTGATGAGTATCACGCCGACGGCCGTCACGGCGACAAACGCATGAATGACTGGCAGATCGCGCTGGACCGCGCTCTGGAGGGCCAGCCGCCCCACCCCGGGCCATGCGAACAGCGACTCGATGACCACCGTTCCGCCGACGAGGAACCCGGCCTGGAGCCCGGCGTAGCCAAGTACCGGCAGAACCGCGTTCGGGACGACATGCCTCCAGGCGATCATCGGGGCCGGCAGGCCCTTGCTGACCGCCGTGCGCACGTAGTCGGACCGTCCGATGTCCTGCATGCCGGTCGACATCAGGCGGGCCATGATCGACGCGGGGTGAAGCGCGAGCGTCACCGCGGGCAGGATCAGGGCGGATGGGGTCGCATTGCCGGATGCCGGCAGCCACCCGAGCCGCACGGCGAAGAGCAGCATCAGCATCGCGCCAAGCCAGAATGTCGGCACGGCCTGGCCCACGATCGGCAGGGCCCGAACGAGGCGGAACGCCCATCCGGCGCGGCGGGACGAGGCGATCACGCCGACGACGACGCCCGAGACGACGGCGAGCACCAGCGCCGAACCGGCGAGTGCTATCGTGGCCGGCATTCGCTGGAGCACGGCGTTCAGGGCAGGCTGCTTGTCGCGCCACGAATCGCCGAAGTCCCCGGTCAGCCCGTTCCAGACGAAGCGGGCGTACTGCTGCGGAAGCGGATCGTTCAGGCCCAGCCGATCGCGCGTCGCCTCGCGGATCTCAGGCGAGGCGCCGGGCGGCATGAAGCCCTGGGTCGGATCGCCAGACGCGTGGATCAGCAGGAAGACCACGGTCGACGCCAGGACCAGCGTGACGAAAACCTGCACTATGCGCTTGGCGACGGGAAGGATCATGGTGTGCCGCGAATCGGGCACCGCGCCGGGACGCCGCCCGCGCGCGGCCGCATGCACGAGCGCAAACGGACCGTTCGGTGACGGCATCCCCGCTGGCGCTCCGGTAAAGACGATCCGGGCAGAAAAAAGCCCGAGGCCGGAGGCCATCGGGGGAAACTGTCTGGAGATCAGCCCCAGCGCTCCCTCGCTCACGAGGAACCACTGGTCAGGCTCCTTTCGGAACCTGCCGCTCATCTCCACACCTTCTCCCATCCGGACTTTACCGTCGGCCCCGGAGTTTCACCGGATCGTGCGCTTGTGCTCCCACGCGCGCTTGCGGGCTGTACCGCCGGTCAGGACTTGGTCGCCATCACTCGACGACCTCACCATTCCCCGAAGGCTATGTTCCCATCATCGTACGCGCTGGCAGACGCAGCGTCAACCGAAACGGCCGCCCGGGATCCCCGGACGGCCGCAAAACTTCCCGAATGACAGGGGGGTCGCTAGACGCCCATGGCGTCTTTCACCCGATCGAAGAAGCCCTTGCCCTTAGGCTGGTGCATGACTTCCTTGCCGAGGCTCGCCGAGAGCTTCTCGAAGAGCTCTTCCTGCTCGCCGGACAGCTTTTTCGGGATCAGCACGTTGACCGTCACGATCTGGTCACCGCGCTCGCCACCGCGCATATCGGGCACGCCCTTGTCACGCAATCGGAACTGCTGCCCGGATTGCGTGCCGGCCGGGATCTTGAACACCACCGGCCCCTCGAGCGTGTCGATCTCGATCTCATCGCCCAGCGCCGCCTGCGCGACATTGATGCCGACCGTGTTGTGGATCGTCTTGTTGCGCCGCTCGAAGAACTTGTGGTTTTGCACCCGGACTTTGACATACAGGTCGCCGGATGGCCCCTTGCCGGGAGCATCCTCCCCCTGGCCGGTCAGCCGCAACGTGGCGTTGTCGTCGATGCCGGCGGGGATGGTAACGGTCAGCGTGCGGTAGTTGCGAGTGCGGCCCTTGCCCTTGCAGACCTCGCAGGGGTCGGTAACCTGCACGCCCTCGCCATGGCAGGTCGGACATGGCCCGGAGGTCATGAACTGGCCGAGGATCGTTTGCTGAACCCGACGCACTTCGCCGGTGCCGCCGCACGTTGAGCACGACGGAGCGGTCTTGCCGTCCTTCATGCGCGTGCCGTGACACGCCTCGCACGTCTCCAGTCGGTCGATCTCGACGTCCTTCTCGGCACCGAAGATGGCTTCCTCAAAGGAGAGATTCACCGAGACCTGGATGTCGGCGCCGCGCTGGACCGTTTGCCGGCGAGCGCCCTGCGCGCCGCCCATGCCGCCGAAGAAGGTTTCGAAGATGTCGCCGAACGGGGAACCGGCGCCGCCGAAGCCGAACGGGTCGCCCCCGCCCATGCCGTTCGCCCCGGCGTGACCGAACCGGTCATACGCCGCGCGGCGATCAGCATCGGAGAGGACCTCGTACGCTTCGTTGACCTCCTTGAAGGTATCCTCCGCGTCGGGTTCCTTGTTGATGTCCGGATGGTACTTGCGCGCCATCGTGCGATAGGCGCGCTTGATTTCCGTATCGGTGGCGGTGCGGCTGACGCCCAGCACCTCGTAGTAGTCGCGTTTCTCTGCCATATCCCAATCAATGATGTGAAGCGATGCCCGAGGGGGCAGGCGCGAAAAATCAGCCGCCGGTGCAGGACCTCGCGGCCGATACGTTCCTGACTCACCAAGTATAACGAACGGTGCAACGGCGAAATCAACTACCCGACGCTCTCCTCGCCCCTAGCGCGGGAACTGGTCTGTCATGTGGAGGTCCACAACGACGCCCTGCCGCCGCAGGACCGTGCGGTAGAACCACGGCGCCGCCATGGAGAGGTAGATCCGGGCGTCGAGATCATCGATGAACTGCTGCGGCAGCCCGGCGGCCCCGAAGCGCGCGCCGGCAAGCCCGCCCGCGATCGCCCCGAACGCCGCCGCGTCGCTGCCCTGGTACACAACCGGCAGCACCGCGTCCTCAAACGCCTCCGCCTGCAGGACCGTTCGAACGATCCTGGTGATCTCGCCTGAAAGCGGATGCTCACTGCCGATCTGGATCTCGGAGGCCCAGTCGACCTCGCGGTCGACGTAGCGAGCCGCCAGCGCGGCCGCCTCGGCGACCTGCGCGACAAGCCCCGCACTGGTTTCATCGGCATGGGAAAGCCGGGCCGCCGCTCGCGCGTCAGCCCGCAACGCTTCCAGGTCCAGCTCCCCGATTGAGTGCAGAAGGCCCACCGGCAGCCCACGCACCAGCACGGCCGGATCGGGCTCCGTCGGCGCCTGCTCCGGCACAACACCCTCATGCTCGAAAGCCAACTCAATGCCGGCGGCGGTCTCATCGGAGATCCACCGCCGGCTCGGGCTATCGATGAGGAAACGCATCCGGTGAACGATGTTTTCGGGATCGATGACCGCGTCGTTCGTCGTGAGCGACTCGATGATGCTCAGGACCACTTCCGTCTTGTCCGAGATCACGCCTCGCGTCGGCTGGCCCTCGGGCATGTCGTCGAGCTCGAGGTATTCGTCAAATGCCCCGTGCCGCGACCGGATCGTGTCCGGGTCCATGCCGGAGACCGGCAACCCCAGCGCATCGCCGATCGCGGTGCCGAC
Source organism: uncultured Chloroflexia bacterium (assembly GCA_963741805.1). Lineage (GTDB taxonomy): Bacteria > Chloroflexota > Chloroflexia > Thermomicrobiales > UBA6265 > UBA6265. The sequence goes on along the minus strand of CAVUJR010000002.1, from coordinate 26,857 downwards.
GATGGCGCCCAGGAACGCGTTCTCGTTTGCCGACGGAAGTGTCATCGATGCGCTGCCTCTCAGGATACGGGGATGGTGCCCTCTTGGCGGACCATCCCCGCCTTGGTCGCGGATGCGGACAGGCTGAACGTCGTGCCCGGCGCGGCCCGCACGACCCATTCGGCCTTTGCTCGTGCTAGGTTAGCGTATCGCGGTGGAAGACCCATCGGGCCGAAGACGTTTGCCCTGCCTTCCAGATGGCCGAGATCCGCTTCCGCCTTACCGACCTCCAGGCTCGCGCCCTCTCCCAGCTCCAGCGTAACGCGCGCGCCCTTCACCGACGGGATCGCCTTGCCGACCTCGGAGAGGTAGGTGGGCAGGAACCCGATGTTCTTCACGACGACCGAAAGACGGTAGATTTCGCCGCCAAGGTGCTCGACCTGCGCGTCTTCCATCTCGATGCGCGGGTTCGTGCCCATCAGGCGCTTGACGAACGTCGCGTTGCCGCTCGCGACCTCCTCCAGCAAGGGTCCCGGCGGGTTCTGGATGGCGAACTTGTAGTCCCAGCCTCCGATCTCGACTGGCCCGAGCTGCGGGTGGTCGAATGCCTTCCATTCATAGATACCCTCGCCGTCGACATGCTCGTCGAGGGTTTTCGCCATCGCGACATCATCGGAGGCGGGATGGTCCTGGCCCCAGCCGATGTAGTCCTTCACCTCGATGCCGGCCTTCTGCGGCAGGCTCCAGAGCTCCGTCGAGTAGGCGTAGGAGCCGAAGGAGTCGTAGATCCAGTCCAGCACCGTGCCGTGGATCGGCTGCTTCTTGTCGTAGGCGAAGTCATCGTGGATCGAGACGCAGCGGTAGCCGGTGACCTCCTCACCGAGCTTGCCAAGCGCCTTGAAGACCTTGAGGTCGAAGTTCGGAAGGTCGCCATCCGTCTTGTTCGACGACGGCCGCAGGATCACACCAGACCACGTGTGGAAGTGCTGCGAGGTGCCAATGTTCGGATGCGCCACCATGAACTCGGCCAGCGCCCGCGTCTCCGGCTCGCCCAACGGCAGCTCGCCCGCGCCACGCTGCTTGCCCTCAGGCACCCACTGGTGCGGGAAGTTGCGATTCAGGTCCAGGCCATAGGGCTCGGTCGCCTGCTTGATCGCGCCGCCATCCCAGTTGCGGATCTGCCCTTCCTCATAGACGTGGTAGTACTCGCCACCGACCTCGTCCGGATCACGGCGAATCATCACGCGCGGATCGTCCGTCGAAACTTTCCACGGCCCCGACTCGTCCTTAACGCGCATCTGGAGGATGCGTCCATCGCCGTCCAGGTCCTCGCGGCGCAGGCCATCCTGCGGCTCCGATTCCGGGTAGGGCCGGACGGAGGATCGCAGCCGCTCCGGCGACGTGAGGTAGAGCTCCATGCCGTCCAGCATGATCGCTGGCACCGCGTACAGCACCGACTCGTCCAGCAACCGTGTGGTCGCCTCGTCCTCGCCGTACGTCGCGAGCAGGTGGTTCACCAGCCAAAGCACGGTCGAGCAGCCGGTCACTTCACCGGCATGGATATTCGCGTCGACAAAGGTCGCCGGCTTCTCGCTGTGGTGGCCGGTGTCGACGTTGGTGATCGTCAACGCCCATATCTTCCGGCCCTCATACGTCGTGCCGATGCTCTCGATTTGCACGAGTGACGGGTACTCCTTCGCCCAGTTGTGCAGTAGTTCGGTGAGCAGGTCATAGGTGTAATACCGGTCCGGGCGATACTCCGCCGTTGTCGCGACCCAGGGAGAGATACCGTTTGCCATTAATCGTGCTCCTCGAAGGTGTGGTGTCGAACCACGAATCGGGTGTGTCCGGTTACATACTTCGCATGGATCCGGCATCCTGTCGAGACATTCCGCCATACCGGGCGTGCTGATGCGACAATATGCCCCAGAACGCCAATCGATCGTCAGCTGACTGGAGCGAACCGTGGACAAGCGCAACGAGCACATGCGAACCCTGCAACCGGCGACCCAGGTCGTCCATAGTGGCGAGAAGATTTCGATCTCGCCGGCCATCCCGACTGTCAGTCCCATCCACTTCAGCACGTCGTACGTGTTCGAATCGTCACAAGACCTCGACTTCGCGTTCGATCACCCGGCGGAGTCGTACGCCTACGCGCGTTTCGGCAATCCGACTGTCCGCGCGTTGGAGACCGCAATTGCCACGATCGAAAACTGCGAGGCGAGCATCGCCTACCCTTCTGGCATGTCCGCGATCAACGGCGTGTTCCAGCAGTTCGCCCGCCCAGACACGCATGTGCTGCTCTCGCGGGACGTTTATGGCGCGACGCTGTCCCTCATGGAGGGCCAGTTCAAGCCGCATGGCGTGACCGCCCACTACGTTGACCCGACCGATCTCGACGCGGTCCGCTCCCTGGCCAACGAGGTCAAGCCGACCCTCATCTACTCCGAGACCATCTCGAACCCGCTGATCAAGGTCTCCGACATCAAGGGTCTCGCCGCGATCGCCGATGAGGTCGGCGCGACGCTTGTCATCGACAACACCTTCGCCTCGCCGGTGCTCTGCCGGCCGACCGACCTCGGGGCGCACCTGACGCTGCATTCGACCACCAAGTACCTCGGTGGCCATGGCGACGTGATGGGTGGCGTGGTCTCCGGCCCGAAGACGACGATTGACCAGATGCGCACGACCGCCCGCATCAACGGGGCGGTGCCCGGGCCGATGGACGCCTGGCTGACACTGCGCGGCATGAAGACGCTCAGCCTGCGTTTACGCGAGCACAGCCGAAACGCGCGGACGGTCGTCGAATGGCTCCGGAGTGATCCACGCGTCGAGACGGTCAACTACCCGTCGACCGATGATGGCCTCGACGGCCAGTTCCTCTCCGACGATCGCGGCGGCATGCTCTCGTTCGAGGTCAAGGGCTTCGGCACAAAAGACGTCTTCACGTTCCTGGAATCGGTTCGCGTGATCGAGCCGGCCACCACCCTTGGCGACGTGTCCACGCTCACGCTCCACCCGGCGACATCCTCGCAGCGCGGCTTCACGCAGGAGCAGCGAGATGAGTGGGGTATCCGCGACAACCTCATCCGTCTGTCGGTCGGTATCGAGGACGCGAACGACATCATCGCCGACATCGACCAGGCGCTCAGCGCCGCAGGCGCCAGAGGCCTAAAAGGAGGACCAACGACTCATGACCGACGCCCAACCACGCATCGAGTGGCCCGCGGGCCATCGCGCCGCCCTGTCGCTCCTCGTCCATGTACCTGGCACCGGGCTGGTAGATGAAGGAACCGGACAATCGGACCTCGTCGGGCTCGACTACACCGTGACCGGGCTGCAGCGCATCTTCGAGCAGCTTTCCGATCTCGACGTCACCGCGACGATCGCGTTCGGAGGTGACGCCGCCGAGAGCGCGCCGCAGCTCGTCCGGCGCGCGATGGAACTCGGGCATGAGGTCGCGGCGACCGCCTGCTCCGCGACCGGCTCGACCGACGACCTGCTGGACACCATCGGCCGCCTGACTGACGAGCGCGTCAACGGCCTGGTAGAGCAGTTGCCCGGCTTCCAGGTCTCCGAACCTGAGAGTGCCTTCGGCAACGACAGCGGCCGCGCGTGGCGCATCACCGGCGCCGGCGGCGATCTGCCGGTGTTGCTGCGTGATGCCGACGCGACCGTGTTCCCGGTGTCGCCGTACCTGATGGACACCGCGTGGCTGTCACCGGTACGTCCCCTGCCCCCGTCGTCGCTGCTCGAGGCGTGGTCGATGACACTCGGGGCGCATCGCGCCGACGGTACCTATATGCCGATTGTTGTGCACCCGCACATCATGGGGCGCCCCGGGCTGGCCGGCACGCTCGTCCGCTTTCTTGACGAGGCCATCGCTTCCGGCGATGTCTGGATCGCCCGCATGGACCACCTCGCCCTGATGTGGTCCACCTATCAGCAATCATCCCAGGAGTAAGCCCGGTGGCGCGAAGTCTCTTGATCCATGGCGGCCCGATCATGACGATGAACCGGGCGCAGCCCTCCGCCGAGGCAATCGGCATCGTCAATGGGCGCATCCTCACTGTCGGCACGCTTCAGGATGTCCGCGCCGGGCTTGGCGCGACATTCGACGAGATCGACCTGCGCGGCCGCACTGCTGTCCCAGGGTTCTACGACGCACATGCCCACATCATGGGAGTGGGCCAGGCCGCGTCACAGATCGACCTTACGCCGGATGAGGTCGACTCGATCGCGGAGATCGCGCGCAAGGTCGGCGAGCGCGCCACCACCACGCCTCCCGGCTATTGGATACTCGGTCGCGGCTATGACCAGGAGATGCTCGCCGAGGGTCGCATCCCGACGCGGCAGGATCTTGATGCCGTCTCGCCGGACCACCCGGTGGCCCTGCGCCGGATGTGCTACCACATCGTCTCGGCCAACAGCCGTGCGCTGGAGCTGGCCGGTATCGACCGCAACACGCCCGACCCGGACGACGGCACGATCGACCGTGACGAGCATGGCGACCCGACGGGCGTCTTGCGCGAATCGGCCGCCAACGCGATCTGGGACGCCATGCAAGATCCGTCCGAAGAGGACATCATGGACGATCTGCGGCTCGGCGGCAGGATCTTCCGCGAGCACGGCGTGACGTCTGTCGCCGAGGCCGGCATCGCGCGCAAGGAGCAGCTGCGCGCCTACCAACGCCTGCATGACTCAGGCGAGCTTGCTCTCCGCACCTGGCTCATGATGATGATCGACGATACGCTCGACGAGCTGGTCTCGCTCGGCATCATGACCGGCTTCGGCGACGAGTGGATGCGGATCGGCAACGCCAAGCTTTTTGCCGACGGTTCGATCGGCGGCAAGACGGCCCGTATGTCACAGCCCTACGTCGGCGATCCCGACAACTACGGCATGTACATGTACCCGCCGGAGGAGATCGTCGAGAAGCTCGTCCGCGCCCACAAGGCCGGCTTCCAGCTCGGCAATCACGCGATCGGCGACGCCGCGATCTCCGTTCTCCTCGACGCCTACGAGCGCGCTCAGCGTGAGTACCCGGTCGCCGATCCCCGGTTCCGCATCGAGCATTGCTCGATCCTGACCGAGCCGATGCTCGACCGCATCCGCAACGTCGGCGCGGTCCCGATTCCCGGCACGACCTTCCTCTACGACATGCGGCCGGTGTATCTCGCCAACCTCGGCGAGGAGCGAGTGCGCTACGCCTACGCGATGAAGACGTTTGCCGAGCGCGGCATCGTGGCAGCGGCGAGCACGGACGCGCCGGTCTCTGGCGTCAACCCGATGGTGGGCGTCGGCATGATGGTCAGCAGGACCGACCGTCTCGGAGACGAGATTTATCCTGAGGAGCGCGTCGACCTGGAGGAGGCGATTCGAGCCTATACGTGGAACAGCGCCTATGCCTCATTCGCCGAGCACGAGAAGGGTTCGCTGGAGCCCGGGAAGCTGGGCGACGTCACGATCGTGGAAACGGACCTGGCGGCCGTCCCACCACTAGACCTGCGGAATGTTCGGTGCGATATGACGATCGTGGGCGGCGATGTCGTCTACGATAGAACGCACGCATAAGCGAACCGCGCAGAAAGCACACGGAGTACCACAATGCCGCTGACGATCACCTGGCACGGGCAATCCGCATTCTCGCTGGACGACGGCGAACGAATGATCCTGGTTGACCCATTCATCTCCGGGAATCCGGTCAGCACGACCGATGTCAATTCGCTTGAGCCCTCGACGATCATCCTCACGCACGCGCACAACGATCACGTCGGCGACACCGTAGCGCTCGCCAGGCGCACCGGCGCAACCGTCATCGCCACGTTCGAGCTGGCGAACTACATCGCGAGCCAGGGCGTGGAGAATACCGTCGGCGGCAATCATGGCGGCACGATTTCGTTCGATGGCGGATCCACGAAGTTCACGCCCGCCTGGCATACGTCCAGTTATGAGGCGGAGGACGGCAGCGTGGTTGCGCCGGGCATCCCGGCTGGCCATGTCATCCGCTTCGGCGGCAAGACGATCTACCACGCGGGCGACACGGCGCTCTTCCTGGACATGCAGTTGATTGCCGAGGAAGGGTTGGACGTCGCCATCCTCCCGATCGGTGACCGCTTCACGATGGGCCCGAAGGACGCCGTGCGGGCGGCGAAGATGCTCAACGCCGCCACGGTGATTCCTTGCCACTACAACACGTTTCCGGCGATCCGGCAGGACCCGCGCGCGTTCAAGGCCGACGTCGAGTCGCAGACCAGCGCGAAGGTCGCCGTCCTTTCGCCCGGCGAGTGCCTGAGCTTGTCGTGATGACTGAAGACGATCCCAAGATCCAGATCCGGGCCGAGATGCGCCGCACCGCCTACCAAAAGAAGGCGGTGTCCCGGCTGCCCGCGAACGAGACGCTCGACTACGCGATCGCCTTTTTCACCGACCGCGGATATCGCTCGGGCCGCACAGGGAGGCCAAACCAGGTCTTTATCATGGGCGGCAAGGAAGGCATCCTGCCTCGCGTCACCGGCGAGATCAAGGTGCAGGCGGACGTCGGCAAGGGCAAGGTCACGATGGTGACGATGGATGCCACGGGGGAGCGGCTCCATGCGGTCATGGAAGAGTTTCATCAGTCGCTCCGGGCCCTGAAGCCAGAGTAAACGCGGAACGAAACAGCCCGGGCTTGAGCGCCAGTGCCATCCCCGGCATGGGCGCTCAGTTATTCCCACTAGCCGCTGCAGGATTCTGTAACGATTCGCGTGGCTACGAATTGACCGTCGCACGGTTTAGGGTTATACTTACAAATAGTTAGTGATTAGTTCCGCGACCGCACAAGGACCGATGCCCCATGACCGATCAGACCCAGTCAACCGCGTTCTTCTCCCCACCGAGACCCGCGTCGCAACTCTTGCCCGCCACCACGCGCCTCGGACCTGTCCACCTCGACGTCACGGACGGCGAACGGGCTCGACTCTTCTGGACGCAGTACGTCGGTCTCACGGACATCCCGGGCACCTCCGGCGACGTCGTGCTGGGCGTTGACGGCGAGCCGATGGTCGTGCTCCATCCCGGCGCCTCGGGCCCGGTCGCCAAGCGGCACACCGGGCTCTACCATGTCGCGATTCACCTCCCGGCAAAGAAGGAGCTCGCGCGTGTCGTCGCCCGGCTGTTCAGCCAGCGCTACCCAAATGGCCCGACCGACCACGCCGAGACGATGACGACCTACTTCTCGGACCCGGACGGGAACGGCATCGAGCTAACCTTCGAGACGCCCGAGCGAGGCGCGCTGGATTTGGGTGACGGTCGCGGCCTGGCGATCATGGCGGACGGCTCGACGCAGGGCCCCACCGAGCCACTGGACGTCGACGATCTCCTGTCGGCGCTTTCAAAAGATGATGACCTGACCGCTCCGATGCCGGCCGGCACCCGCGTCGGACACGTCCATCTGCATGTCACCGACCTGCATGGCTCGCGTCGCTTCTACCGAGACGTGATCGGGCTTGGCGACCTGCGCTTCACCGACGCCTGGGGAATGGCGGACATGTCGCTGGAGACCAGCTACGTCCCCCACGCGCTCGCGTTTAACATCTGGAACGGCGCCACCGCGTCGCCGAAGCCGGAGGGCAGCGCCGGTCTCGACCACTGGACACTGCTCGTTCCCAATGCGAGCGCCATCGACGCCGTCGAGCAACGCCTGGCTGAGGAGGGCACATCCTACTCGCGCGAGGGCGATCGGCTCAGCGTGCTCGATCCGTCCTCCAACCGTCTCAAGATCGCGGTAAGCTAACGGCAGTAACGATTGATTTCGTCTGCTGTGAGGAGTGATGCGGGTGAGCGTGCTGGCCTATATCGATGGTTCGCGGTTCACCGAAAGTATCCTCTTGCACGCCGCGTGGGCCGCCCGCCAGCTCGACACCTCTGTCACGCTCGTTCATATCCTGGAATACGGTTCATCCGACCCGGCCCTGATCGAGGACAGGCTTCGGATGAGCTCGTTGGATGACGACCAGCAGCGCTTGGCTCTGGGACTGGACAAAGCGAAGAGCGCCGTCGACGCCGAGATGGAAGAGCGACGCGAGTCCCTCACAGAAGCCGCGCGCGGCCTGCGGGAGAAAGGAGTCGGGCGCGTGCGCGTCGCGGTCGAATACGGCACGCTGGAAGGGCACATCCGCGAGCATAGCGACGACGCCCATCTCCTCATCGTCGGCAAGCGCGGCGAGCTCTCCGCACAGGAGAGAGGCCGCCTCGGGGATCATCTGGAGCGGGTCATCCGTGCCTCTGACTGCCCGGTGTTGGTCGCCCCGGCTGAGCCTCAGGAGATCCGCCACTTCCTGATCGCCTACGATGGCGGACCACAGTCCGGTCATGCCATCCGCTATCTGATCGAGCAGCCGCTCCTTCGTGGCTGCGAGGGCACGTTACTGCTCGCCGGCGAGAAGATCGGCATGCAGCAAGGCCTGCAGGACGCGGCGAGCCATCTCCGCAGTGCCGGGTATGCTGTCCAGGCTGAGCACGGGCGGGGCAGCGCCGACCGCATCATTCCGGACATCATGAACGCGGAAGATATGGACCTGCTCGTCATGGGCGCCTTCGGCCACTCTCGCCTCCACGCCATGCTCGGGCAAAGTACGACCCGCAAGCTCTTGCGCTCCAGCCGCAAGGCTATCCTCGTCGTCCCTTAACCGGAACTCGGAGACGTCTTTGCTACAATACGGCCTGGACGCGCCCGTCCCCGCCCCAGTAGCTCAGTGGATAGAGCAACCGCCTTCTAAGCGGTAGGTCGCAGGTTCGATCCCTGCCTGGGGTACCAAGGTAGTGTTACTCGAACACGCGCCCAGAAAATAACGACTCAAGGCGAGAGCATCACCGGCACCGAGTATCAACTCGGTGCCGTTTGCATTCGTGGTCCCTCGGCGTGCGGCGTGCTGAATCTGCGCCACCATGGCCCGCGGCTGGGACTGCGGAGTCACCTCGTGCCCATCATCGTCAATCCAGATTTGAGAGAAGTATGCGGCGAGGAGCTTGCGCTTCACGTTGTCATCAGTAGAGGCATAAAAAGCGCCTGGCTGCTCCAGAAGGTCGAGGTAGCTCAGCACCATGTCTCTCTCCTGCCGGATATAGTCCTCCGTTGCCGCAAGCCGCTGCGTCAGGGCCTTGCGCTGCACCTGCAGCTTGCCTATGCGCTCGCGCACCTTGGCCGTGCTCAATGACCCGTCGGCGACAAGATCCAGAAGTCTCTCCTCCTTGACATCGAGGGCGGCCAGCTCCTTCTTGACGCGTGCATGCGCCTCGCGCTCCGCAGTCAAATGCTGCTCTAGCTTGACTGCGAGCTGCTCGCGCATGGCGGCAATCTCCTCTGATGCCAGTTGGAGTGTCTGCACCTCGCGGAGAAGCGCATTCTCAACCAGTGCAACCGGCAGATGCGGTAAGTCGCACACGCCCTCTTGCCGTCCGCGACACAAGTAGTACTCATACACATCACCCCGTGCGTTGGTCGCTCGGGAATAGATGAGCTGGTGGTTGCGTCCCGCAGCATGGCACCGTCCACACCTGAGCATCGCCCGCAGGAAATGGTTGTGCACGATATCTCGTTGGTTGCGCTGCTTTCGCGCGTCCAGGACCTGCTGGACTCGTTCGAAGACGTCCGGTGTGACGAGGGCCGGATGCTTCCCCGGATACACCTGCCCCTTGTACGGCACCATGCCCAGATAGTACGGATCCCGCAGCAGGACACCAAGCTGGCTGCGCGAAACCGCCTTCTCCTCCCATTTGGCAGTGCGCCGGGTTGTCAGTCCCTGATCGGCGAGCTCCTGCTGCAGTCGCGCCAGGCTGTAGTCGCCCGTGGCGTATTGCTCGAACGCCCACGTCACCAGTGGCGCACGCTTGGGATCGATGTCGATGCTGTTGACGAGGTGCCCATCAACGTCTTTGCGGACGTTGAGGTAGCCAAGCGGGGCGCGTCCGGTGGTGCCCCCGTTCTTGGCTTTGTGGAACATCTTGTTGCTGATGTCCTCACCGCTTTGGCGCACCTGCACCTCGTTCATGATGTCGGTGATGGCTTCCATGGCGTCGGCCATGTAGCCTTCACCGAACTCCTCCTTGGCGGAGATCAGCCTCACGCCCATGCTATCAAGGATCCGCTTAGTGATGGCAGCATCGGTTTGGTTGCGGAAGACACGCGAGCGCATATAGATGATGACGTAGCTCACCTCAGGCGTGTCTTCGACGTACTGCAACAGCTCGCGGAAGACCGGTCGCTTGGCGATTGACTGTGCGGATTGCCCTGGTTCGACGAATTCCCGAATGATAGGTGCCTTCAGTCGCTTCGCGCGCTTGATCGTCGCCTCGCGCTGGGTGGCGATGGAGTTGCCATCTGGATCGAGATCGATCGCCGTATAGAGTTGGCGCTGCGTAGACACACGGAGATACAACACGGCTGCCCCGGTGCCCGGCTCGCGCGGCTCACTGGACGCTCTGGTGTCATCGAGACGGAGAAGACTCTCGAAACTGGAAAGAGAGCCGCGGCGCTCGCTCCTCGTCGGGGTTGGGGTTTGGGGATTCTTGGATGTCATTTCGCCTCCTTTCCGATGGATCATTTTGTCGCACCAGGCCTCTCCATTGACGCTCACGTGGCGATGGAAGTCGAGTCACCGCGCGATGCGGAATTGTCATCACCATGCGCATAACTCACGCTGTGCTACGGCGGCTTGCAGAGCGTGCGGATGAGCTCATCGCTGGTGATACATGTGAACATCTTGGATGGCAGGTCAGGGTCATCATCGATGGCGGTGCGTAGGCGCTCCACGCGGCCGCTGTCGGGCAAAACCCAGAGCACACGAGGGAAGACCCCATGCTCGGCTTGACCGCGCCCTGTGCGCCGATACTCCTCGTACGCTCTGGACTTTCTCATCAGCACGGGAAGTGATTCCGTTCCTCGATCGATCTCGAGATACCAATGGTCGGTGTATTCGTCGCTCCCAATCGTCACCTTGAGGTCGGGCTTGAGAACACTCTTCGCGCCACTGGACGTGACGTACTCCCGCCACGCCTCGGTCTCGACCTGCACCTCTTCCAGGCGAAAGAATCCATCCGCTCTCCGCCTCATAAAGTCGGACGTGGATCTCGGTCACTGCCAGCGTGTGATCCAGAAAGGGAAAGGACGGCTCCTGCACGCGCCTCCGGGGAGTGCCATGGCGTCGTGTGAGTCGGTCACCGACAACATCGAGGCACCAGATGAATGCCGATGAGCCATGGCGGACGCCTCCAATGCGTCGCTCCAGACGCGTCAGGATTCGATGGGTGAACAGCCGACCGAGGACACGGACACAGGCGCGCGTCGAGGCAGCCTGACTGGCATGCTGAGCGAAAAAGCGCCGACGGAGTTGAGTGGTGGTCGCATAACGGTGGCGATCAATGAACCGAATGATCGACCAATCACGCTCGCTCAGACCTGCAGCAATGCGCTGGAGTTCCTTCCGACCGGTGCGGGAAGCTGCCATATCAGCCTCCTGGCCTGCGGTCGCGTGGTCGCCGACACATCAGGGGAATACCCCTGATAGTCGCCTCCCCTAACGACTCCACATGGCGAACGTTGCGCCGATTGCCAGAGGTCGTCAGCATCGTGACCGGATGCGTGAACGGAGCGTCTGCAAGACGTCGGGAGTGGCTCATGGTGACGCTCCTCGCGCCGTACGTCCGAAGGACTCTTCCTCCGCATGAGCCTTGGAAGCAGGAGTGTCCTCAGTTCGGGCTCGGGAGACTTTCGGGTCGGCTCCATAACGGGCCTGGCTCTCGCGGATGATCGTCTCCGGCGATGAGATCTCACTCGGAGGCGGTAAGGTCCGACCGGAGAACCATCCTGTCTGGCGGCCCTCGGAAAGCAGCGATGCATAGATCCCGTAGGGTGGCAGTCGTGCGAAGTCCTCGGGCGCGAGGTCGCTGCCCGACGCAACGGCCTTGGCGTCGGTACCCTCGAGCGTGAATACGATCTTGTTCCGCGTATTGGCATCGATCCCTGCCAAGAGATTGGCAGGCATCTGACGGCGGTATTGGTGAGCCAAGTGCCAGGCGACGCGGAGCGAGCGTGATTGCTCGAGCGCCTCGCCGAGATCGGCATCGAGATGCAGGAAGGTCTGCGCTTCATCTATATAGACGCTGACAGGTCGCCGATGCTCCTCGGGCAGCGCAGCCTGAGCGAGTGCCAACTGCCAGAGTTGGCTCACCACTAGCGAGCCAAGCAATGTGGCGGATTGTGCCCCGATCAGACCCTTGTTTAGTGAGACAACGACAGCACGCTGGTTGGCGAAAACCTCGTTGAACGTGAACCTTGGCTCCGGCTGATCGAGCACCGCCCGCAGGCCCGGACGAAGCAGGAACTGGCGCAGACGCGACATCACCGGACCAATCGCCTCCGCCTGCTGGCCGGGGCTCATGGCCTCCCACTGCGCCCAGAACGACCCGAGGCCAACCGGATCACTGATGCGCGCAGTCAGCCTGCGACGGAACTGTGCGTCGGTCAGAAGAGCGGGAAGTTCGATAAGTGTCGCATCAGGAGACGCCATCAGTGTCAAGAGCGAGGCGTGCATGATATCCGAGGTGCGTGGACCAAATGCTGTCGGGAACAGGCCTCGGAAGACCGCCAAGATGCCGTCGGTCACCAGCGCTCGGCGCTCTGGACTCGTGGCGAGAGGGTTCAGTCCAACTGGATGTGGCAAAGTCGGATCGATGACCACGACATCACGCCAACGCTTCTCCGGGATCTGGGCGAGCGTGTCCGTCGCCAGATCACCTTTCGGGTCGATAAGCACCACCGATATCCCAGCGGCGATATCCGCCTTAATCAGGTGCTGCATCAGGGTGCTCTTCCCTACCCCGGTGGGCCCGACAATATGCGTATGTCGAAACGAGTCACCCCGGCTGATACCGATCAGGCGGGGCGGCCCAGGCGCGGTGGTGACCGCGAAGGCACGATCCTTCACTTCGACGAACGACAGAGGTGGTGGTAGCGGTCGCGGGTGCAGCGCCGGTATACCCGGTAACTCACTGTCACCATGCGGCCAGGCCAGAAACGACAGCGCCTCACTGGGTGTGAGGCGGAGAGGTACCAACAACGGGATGCGGGCTTCGTCAACGGCATCCGGTCGATCCGGAACGAGGTCGACATGCGTGCCTCCACTCTGCAGCTGCCGAAACGCCGCCAACACACGGTGGACGGCTGCGAGGCGCCGCGCTGGATGGCCTGCTGAAACACCGATACGAACGACGGCACGGAAGCGGTACTCGCCCAGCTTGCTGCTCAGGCGCGTGCGCAGCTCCCCGGTCGCCGGTCGTGATCCGTACATCAGCTTGGAGAAGATCGAGGTGGTGGGATCCTCGATCGAGTGCGGCACCGCTTCCGGCCTCAGGGCGTGACCAAGGATGACCTGGATCACTAGCACATCGTCCCTGCCGGTGGCGCTGGAAAGCGCACCGAGCAGCGCTTGGAGCATCTGCTCGGTGGCCTCGAGGTTCAGCGACAGGGAACGCTGTCGGATCCGCACGCGCCCACTGCGCTCAGCGTCAGCCCGAGACGCCGTAAGCGGAGTAACCGTCACACCAGGCACGAACTGCGTCAGCAAACGCGAGGTCTCACGAAGATCGTTCGTATCCGCACCGATCATGTAGCGGATCTGTCCCGCCTCCGCTCGTGCTTCCCAGACCAAGGAGCCGCGCTGCTGGTCGCTCGCTAATCGTGTCAACAACCCGATGAGCGGTGTGACCGTCAGCGGTCGTGGCCAGTGGATTTCACGCCAGGCGATCATGGCGGCCATCCTCGTTATGGGCGCGACGGCGACGGGGATTCCGTGGTGGCGTCTCGGGCGTTGCTCGCTGGTCCATGGCGGCTTGCTCCAGCGCCGCTCGCGCCAGGGCGTCGACGTCGATCGGGTCGCGGCGCACGGTCCGAACTCGGATGTTGTACTGGCGAGCGGGTCGTCCTCGTCGGCGTTTCATCGCGTACCTCCTCTCACCAGTAGTCGCGGCGAACTCGTCGCCACCAGAAACCGATCCGAATCGCGGTCGCGATGGCGACGATGCCCACCACCCACATCCAGACCTCGGCCAGCAGATGGACGGCCAGCCACAGCAGCGTGGCGATGAGGAGAACCGTCCAGGCGGCCCCAAGCAGGCGCGACAGGAGAGACTTCGGCTGGATGTACATCGCGATCCTCCGTGTGAGGAGCGTTTCCGTGCCCGCCGTGCCATCATCCGTCATCGAGCCTATCTGGGACCAGTTCGCCGTGCTGCTCCCGGAGCAGGCAGACACCCATCCCCTCGGGTGTCACCGCCCGCGCATCGCCGATCGCCTCGTCTTCGACAAACTGGTGCAGGTGCTCGTGTTCGGCTGTGCCGATTAGCGTATCGCTGACGCGACCTGCTCCGCGACCACGCTGCGCCGGCGCCGCGACGCCTGGATCGCTGCCGGCGTGATGGACGCGCTGCTCGATCTGGTGCTCGGGGCCTTCGATCGCATGATTGGTCTGAGCCTGGCGGATGTAGGCATCGACTGCTGTATCACCAAAGCGCCCTGCGGCGGCGACGTGGCGGGGCGCAGCCCCGTCGATCGGGGCAAGCAGGGACTCAAGCGCTCGCTGGCTGTCGATGCCGCCGGCATTCCGCTCGGTACGCGTCGCCGCCCCGGCCAACCGCCACGACGCGCCGTTGTTGGGACCCACGCTGGATGCCCTGACTGTGGCCGACGCGGCGATGACCATCCATCTGGATCGGGGCTATGACTCTGGCCGCACCCGCATCTCCTGGCCGAGCGCGGCCGCGATGCCGAGATTGCGCTGCGAGGCAGCCTGGCCCCGATTATGGCCGGCACACGCTGGGTGGTCGAGCGCACCACCGCCTGGACCAACGCCCACGAGAAGCTGGTCTGGTGCACCGGACGCCGGGCGACGGTCGTCGCGTTTTGGATCGCCTTCTTGGCGGTGATCATTATCGTGGGACGACTGGTCCGCGAGGGTTGGCGCCGCTACCGCTGGGACGGTCGGCCGCCACGGAGGCCATGATTCCCCCCTTTTGGCGCAGGATCTAAGTATTCAACGGGAGACCAACGATGGACTGCCAGCACACCCTCCTCCTCGTCTTCTTGATGAAGACACCTTTACCGCTTCAAACCGTTCCCTCCAATCCTTTGACGGTTTTTTGCGCCAATGATGCCGAACAGCTCACATGAGCGAGCAAAATCGTCTTGTAGAGCATCGGCACATCCGTAGACAGAAGAACTGGGTGAGAAGGCCTTCTTGATCTTTTGTCTCGCTCGCACGTTTCGTTTCAGTCCGCCTGTAGCGCCCACATCCCCCGGAATGCTAGGTCCCTCACGCGGTCCCACCCACTCAACTCGACCGGATGCAGTTCGAACCGCGTCATTCCACTACGGTGCGATATCTAGCGAATATGGTCGATTTGACGTCAATCTTAGTCACAATATTGGGGATGATGGACAGAAATCGCACTTCCGGCTATGATGAAAACCACGCACCAATGTTGTTGCCGACTTACCAGGCTCTCTTCCTCGTGAAAGGATAGAGACGATTCCTTGATCATCGTCGTCGGCCCCTCTCCGTTTCTTGGGACCATTGGCTCCACCCGTACTTTCGGGCTCCTTGTCGCGGATTGACCCTATTGCGAGGAAACAACATGTATAGAGAAGCAGGTCCCAACGCCCTCGTCGCTCGCTCCCAGCGGCTGGCGCAGATGATAAACAGACGATCCTTGATCGGCGGCCTGAGCGCAGCGGCTACGAGTTCCGCAGTGCTCGGTCGGCCAGCGCTTGCCAACCCAGCTTTGTCCTCCTCCGCTACCATCAACGCCGCTCAATCGACCCCTCAGATGGGCGGAACGCTTATTGCCGCCCTGACGGGGCAACCCGATACCCTCGATCCGCACAAGGCGGGCGTCTACACCTCATCACAGATCATCGACAACATCTTCAGCAAGCTCATTTACGTTGATCAAGAACTGAACTTCACCCCGGGCCTGGCCTCTTCATGGACCCAGACCAGCGATACGGAGTGGGAATTCACTCTGGTCGAAAATGCCGTTTTCCACAACGACGAACCCTTCACCAGTGCCGATGTGCTGTTTACGTTCAACCGTATCCTCGACCCCGCCACCGCGTCACCCGCGGGGTTGGTGTTTGCGCCTGTGGCCGGAGTGGAGGCGGACGGAGACTATCTGGTCCGCTTCTCCCTGAGTACCCCTTACGGCCCGTTCCTCGCTCATCTCGCTTCCTCTGGCAACATCATGAACGAGAGGGCGGTCTCCAACGCCGATCCGGCGCGCAACCCGGTGGGGACCGGTCCCTTTAAGTTTGTGGAGTGGGTCTCGGACGATCATATCACGCTCGAGCGCTGGGACCAGTACTTCGAACCCGATCTCCCATATCTGGACGGTGTCATCTTCCGTGGAATGCCGGTGGACGAGAGTCGCATGACCGCGCTCGAGAGCGGAGAAATTCACTGGGTGGACGCGATCCCCCTGCAGCGGGTGGAATCGGTTCGCGAGAGCGAGGAGCTGAACTACTACACCGCCGCGACCGCCGGACTACCGGATTACGTGGCGATGAACTGCACCGCGCCGCCGTTCGACAACTTGGCGCTCCGCCAGGCCGTTGCCTGGGCCATTGATCGCAACGCGATCTTGCAGCTTGCCTATTCGGGAGTCGGAGAGGTTGCCCATCAAGAGGTCGCGTCAGGCAGCGCCTGGGCCACCGATGTCTCCGGGTTCGAAGGAGCCCCTGACGTCGAGAAGGCCACGCAGCTCCTGGCCGAGTCCGGGTTTGACACAAGCCAAACGATTACGTTCCTTGGACTTCCCCAATACCCCGAGTTGCTCCGCACCGGCGAGATTGTCCGGGAGAACCTGGCGGCTATCGGCCTCCAGATGGAAATCGAGCAGCAAGAAGTGACCGTGTGGAGCCAGAACTTCTTCACCCACAACTACGAGATCACCTCTGGATACTGGAGTTCGATTCTCGACCCCGATCAGTTCTACGGTCAGCTTATGGTGTCCGACTCACCGAGCAATGTCACGGGATACAACAACCCGGAGATGGATGAGCTCGCCAAGGCGGCCAGAGAGGAGACTGATTTTGAGGCGCGCAGGGCAATCTATGACCAGTGCCGAAATCTTGTCAACACGGACGTGCCCCTGACCTTCGTTCACTATGAGCTCCTCAACTATGCCACGGCGAATAATGTCCAGGGTACGGTGATTCTGCCGTCCATGGAGCTTCGCTTCAAGGACGTTTGGATCGAGGAATAGTCTTAGGGCAGCGGCGTGAACTACTGAGGTTCACGCCGCTCCCAGCATGGAAGTTGTCCTCTATGGCATTGCTCACGTTCATCCTCAAGCGCCTGATCATGATGATTCCGGTGTTGTTCGGGATGTCGATTCTGGTCTTCAGTTTGATTCACCTTGTGCCAGGTGACCCGGCGAGAGTGATGTTGGGACTCACGGCGACCCCGGAGAACATCCAAACGCTCCGGGAGGAGATGGGGCTCAACGATCCTCTCTGGCGCCAGTATGTCGACTGGGCCTGGAATCTCCTTCACGGCGATCTGGGAACGGATTTTCGCTCGCATGAGCCGTTAACGCAGATGCTCATGAATCGCCTACCGGTCACCCTGGAACTTACCCTCCTTGCCGTCATTATGAGCGTGACGATCTCAATCCCCCTCGGCATCGCCGCCGCAGCGCGTCAAAATAAAGCCGCCAATGTCGCGAGTAACGGGCTTGGCATGGTCGGTATCTCCGTTCCCGATTTCTGGTTTGGCGTCTTGCTGATTCTGGTCTTCTCGAAGTTCCTTGGCTGGCTGCCACCCTCAGGGTATCGGCCCATCTCAGACGGGATTCTTGACAACCTGCGCTACATGTTCCTGCCCTCGCTGACGTTGGCGATCGCAATGGCGGCGGTCCTGACCCGGACGACCCGCGCAGCGATGCTTGAAACGCTCGACCAGGAGTTCATCCGGTTCGCCAGGGCCAAAGGAATTCGCGAACGCATGGTCGTCTACAAGCACGCTCTCCGTAATGCCGCGATTCCGATTCTCACGGTGCTCGGCCTTCAGTTTGGGTATCTACTTGGAGGGGCGGTCGTCGTAGAATCCCTGTTCAGCCTTCCTGGGATCGGGCGGATGACTCTCAATGCGGTCAACACTCGGTCATACACCATCGTGCAGGGCGGCGTTCTCTTCATTGGTGTGACCTTCATGCTCGTCAATCTCATCACCGACTTGATGTATGCCGTGCTGAATCCTCGCATCCGTTTGGAGAGCTCGTAATGGCGACGACACTCCCCGCTTCTGCTGAGGCCCCGGACGCCGAAAGCAGCCCGCCACGTCGAAAGAGCGTTCGATCGATGATCGGAGGCGTCCGCCAGAGCCCAGGCCTTGCCGCCGGTGTCGTCTTGGTGGCGATTCTGAGTGTGGCAGCCATCCTGGCTGGTGTGCTCGCCCCGTACGCTCCCAATGCGCTTGGAACCACCACGGTGCTTGAGGGTCCGAGTTTCAGACATCCGTTCGGCACGGACAATCTCGGTCGCGACATATTCAGCCGAATCCTTTACGGCTACCGGATCTCGCTCTCAATCGCCGCAGCGAGCACGGTTGCCTCACTTCTGGTGGGTGTGCCGTTGGGCATGTTCGCCGGGTATATCGGCCGGTGGGTTGACCATGTGGTTATGCGCGTCCTTGACGTCTTCTTTGCCTTTCCCACGATCCTGCTGGCCATCGCGTTGATATCGGTGTTCGGCTCCAGCATCTGGGTCCTCATCTTCGCCATCGGCACCATCTATGTGCCCTACATCGCCCGCGTAGCGCGGGGCTCGACCCTCGCCATCAAGGGCGAGCTCTACGTTGAGGGAGCGCGTGCGCGGGGAGCCGGGACCGCGCGGATCATCCTCCGCCATATCCTGCCGAACAGCCTGGGCGCCCTACTCGTCCAAGCTTCCCTGATGCTTGGGTACGCCATCCTGATCGAAGCCACGCTGTCTTTCCTGGGACTCGGGACGGCGCCGCCGGCGCCGTCCCTGGGACGGATGCTCGCCGAGGGACGGGATTACATGACGGATAATCCGGCAATTGTCGTTTTCCCCGGGGCGGCGATCGCGGTCGCTGTCCTCGGCTTCAACCTGATCGGGGATGGCATCCGTGACATCACCGACCCCCATCGACGCTCACGGACCGACCAGTGACCTCGCAACTATAAGAAGGAACTTCGATGACGCTCGACTTGCTTATCACCAACGCCAACGTGTTGACAATGAACCCCGTCCAGCCGAAAGCCTCAGCGGTTGGGGTTAAGGGGGACCGAATCAGCTGGGTCGGCACCATGGAGGACGCCCATACGCATCTTCCGACGGCACAGCGCACCATGGACCTCGGAGGCGCGACGCTTCTCCCGGGCTTCATTGAAGCGCACAACCACTTGATGCTTCTCGGTCATTGGTTATCCCAGATCGACTGCTCCTATCCGTCGGTCACGACGACCGAAGATATTTTGAGGGCCGTCGAAGTAAGGGTGACGACAACTCCAGCCGACACATGGATTGAAGGTCGCGGCTATGATGACAATAAGCTCGACGGACATCGCCAACTGACACGCTGGGATCTTGATCGTGTCGCGCCTCATCACCCCGTGTCCATTCGTCATGCCTCGGGCCATATGTCGGTCGTCAACTCCGCCGCTCTGCACCTCGGAGGCATCTCACGCTCGACCGACGATCCATCGGGTGGCCACATTATGCGTGACGAGCATGGCGAGCCGACGGGTCTCCTCCAGGAAGCTGCGCAGTCCCTGCTGCCCCTCCAGTTCATACCCGGTGACCCGGACACCTTGCGCGAATGCATGATGCGCGCGGGAGCCGCCTACCGCGCAGCCGGGGTCACCAGTGCACAGGAAGCCGGCATCTTCTCCACGCCCGAATTCACGGTATACCAGGACGCGTGGCAGGCTCGTGAGCTGCCACTGCGCACCTACTTGATGATCCGCACCAACTTCATCGACGCGTTGGAGCAGTTGGGCCTCCATACCGGCTTCGGAGACGATTGGCTCCGTATCGGCTCGCTCAAGATCATGTCCGACGGCTCACTGATCGGTCGCACCGCAGCGGTCTCGGAGCCCTTTCTGAACGACCCCACCGATGACAATCTCGGGCTGATGATGCTCCAGGACGACGCGCTCTACGATCTCATTTGGCGTGGACACCACCGAGGGTGGCAGGTGGCCATTCACGCCATTGGTGATCGTGCGATCGAACTCTGTCTCAACGGGTTTGAACGCGCGCAACATCGACTCCCACGACACGATGCACGACATCGGCTTGAGCATTGCGGGATTCTCCGCCCCGACCTGATCGACCGGATGAAGCAATTGGGCGTCGTCGCGGTGCCTCAGCCGCCGTTCATCCGGGAGTTTGGGGATGGCTTCCTGCGCCATCTCGGGCCCGAGCGAAGTCAGCTGACTTATGCCATGAAGACCTTGCTTGAACGAGGCATCCCGATCGCGGGAAGCTCCGATTCCCCGGTCTCTTCCTATCAACCACTCTTCGGCATCCAGACAGCGGTCCTCGAAAAGACAGCCTCCGGCGAGCCGTTCGCGCCAGCAGAAGCGCTGTCGGTTGACGAGGCCCTGGCACTATATACCCGCGGCGGAGCGTTCGCGTCCTTTGACGAGAAGAACAAGGGACGGATCGCACCCCAGATGTTGGCTGACTTCGTGGTCCTTCAGGACGATCCTCGACACGTGGAGCCGGGCACCATCGACCAAATCCCTGTCCTCGCCACGCTCATCGGCGGCGACGTGGTCTATGAACGTGAACTCGCGGCCGTCGCCGCGCACCTCGCCTAGGAGTTTGTTGTGACCTTGCTAAACGTCGATCAGCTCCACGTCGAGTACGGTGACAGCTCCACACCCGTTCGCGCCGTGGATGGCGTCTCCTTCACGATCGAACCCGGTGAAATCGTGGGGCTGGTGGGTGAATCGGGAAGCGGTAAATCCACAGTCGGGTTCTCTCTCATAGGCCTGCTTTCGTCTGGGCGAGTCACCGGAGGCAGCGTCCGCTTCCATGACCAAGAGCTGTTGAGCACGCCCGAGGAGGAACTCCGGGAGATCAGGGGCAACCGGATCGCCATGATCTTCCAGGACCCGATGACATCGCTCGATCCCAGCTTCACCATCGGTGAGCAGTTGATGGAGCCCATGCGCGAGCATCTCGGTCTGTCGAATAAGCAGGCACGGGGCCGTGCCCTGGATCTCCTGGCGTTGGTCGAGATTCCCGCTCCTGCCGATCGTATGAACCGGTATCCGCACGAATTCAGCGGCGGGATGCGGCAACGGGTTGTGATTGCGATCGCCCTCGCCTGCGACCCGGAACTCCTTATCTGCGACGAGCCCACCTCTGCCCTCGATGTGACTGTGCAAGCGCAGATCCTGACACTCTTGCGTCACATCCAGGAGGCCCGACCGACGACCGGTATCCTGATGATCACCCACGATCTCGGCGTGGTCGCCGAGCTCTGCGACCGCGTGGCAGTCATGTATGGAGGGCAAATCGTCGAACAAGGAACGGTGCGTGACACCTTCGCGACGCCGCGACACCCGTACACGCAGGGGTTGCTCGGCTCCTTACCATCTACGGTGGCGAAAGGTGAGCGCCTGCGGCCGATTGTCGGAACGGTGCCCAACCTGCGGTACCCGCCTCCAGGGTGTCGCTTCGAGCCAAGATGCCCCTACGCTATCCCGGCCTGCGCCACCCCTCCTCCCATTTTGGACGTAAAAGGGCAATCGGTCCGATGCATCCGCGCGCTCGAGGAGGTGACGGCCCATGTCCGTGTCTAGAGAACCTGCCCTTGAAGTGATGAATCTCCGAACGATCTTCCCCGTCACGCCGACGTTCCAGCAGCGACTGCAGGGGGTCAAACGCGCCGTGCATGCCGTCGACGGCGTGTCATTCACCATCAACCAGGGAGAGACGCTCGGACTGGTCGGGGAATCTGGGTGCGGGAAGAGCACCCTGGGACGGTCGCTCCTCCGCCTCATCAAGCCGACGTCGGGGGAAATACGTATCGATGGCTCACCCATCGCCGATGCGTCCTCGGAGACGCTGAGGAGACTGCGCCAGAACGCGCAGATCATCTTTCAGGATCCCTCTGCATCGCTTAACCCACGATTCACCATCGGTCAGACGCTGGAAGAGCCGCTGATCATTTTCCGCATCGGGGATGCCGCGTCACGTCGCTCACGGGTACGGGAGTTGCTCGATCTGGTCGGCCTTCCCGCGGATGCTGCGTCCCGGTACCCGCACCAACTGAGCGGCGGGCAACGCCAGAGGGTCGGCATTGCGGCCGCGCTCGCGCTTCAGCCGAAACTAGTCGTGGCTGACGAGCCGACATCGGCGCTAGATGTCTCTGTTCAGGCACAGATCCTCAACCTGATGAAGGACATCCAGAAAGAAAGCAATCTCGCCTACCTCTTCATATCCCACAATCTCGATGTTGTGCGCTACCTCAGCGACCGTGTTGCCGTCATGTACCTCGGTAAGATCGTCGAACTCGGGGCAGCCGATCAAGTCATGTCGGATCCACTCCATCCCTACACCAAGGCGCTCTTAGCCTCGGTCCCAGGCTCGGATCCCGAACACCGGAAACGCATGCTGCTTGAAGGCGAACCGCCCAGCCCGATTGATCCTCCACGAGGATGTCGGTTCCATCCGAGGTGTCCGATTGCCAAGGATCTCTGTGCCCGGATCGATCCACCGCTCATTGAGGAGGACGGGCACGCGGTGGCCTGCCACGCGGTCCTCTGGGCGCGATCGCAACGGGTTCATACTGATCGCCTGCCCGGTTTGGAACAATGGCAGGCAGACGTCACCGCATGATCGCTCACGGAGAGAGACACGGATGAATCTTGACCACGTTGATTTGGGAATCCTAGAGCTGCTGCAGGAAGATGGACGTCGGCCGAACGCCGACATCGCCCGGAACCTCGAGATCGCCGAGTCGACCGTGCGCAAGCGAATCGATCGGCTTATCCAAGCGAACGTCTTCCGAACGGTCATCATCCCAGACCCTCACGCCGTCGGCCTGATGGGCCACCTGATCGTCGGGATTCATGCAGAGCTTGGGAAGGCTCAGGGCATTGCCGATCGTCTGTCGCAGCTCAACGAGGTGCGATTCGTGGCGTTGACCACGGGCGCGTTCGACCTGATCGCTGAAGTCTATCTACCCTCGGTCAATGATTTCCTCCGGTTCATTGATCGGGAACTGGCACGGATCGAAGGCATCAAAGGGGTGGCGACATCGACAGTCCTTCAACAGCCAAAGAGTCGATACAACTGGATTGAGATGCTCCGTGCCGGCCGCTATGCAAAGGAGGATGGGGTTCAAGACAAAACAATGCCCGAAGCCCAAACACCATAGATCCCGACTTATCCAAGACAGTGAGGAACAATGATGCCCAGCTACTCCGGAACCCGTAACGATCACCGCATTGCGGTCGCCCTCACGTATGACTTCGACGCCGAATCGGCATGGCTCGGGGCATTTGGCGTCGACACGCCCTCCGCCCTCTCCCGCGGTGCCTATGGCGCCCATGAAGGCATTCCACGGATCCTCCGTTTGGTTAACGAATATGACCTCCCGGGCACGTTCTATATCCCGGGCGATACCGCCGATCGGCATCCTGATCGGGTGGCTGAGATTGTCGCCTCGGGCCATGAGGTGGGGCATCATGGGTATCTCCATGAAGCACCACATGTGCTTGAAGAGGCCGACGAGCGTCGCATGCTTGAACGTGGACTTGAGGCACTGGCCAAGCATAGTGTCAAGCCCGCCGGCTACCGGTCGTGCCGACCGCGCCGGGCTGGCGGCAGGATTGATGCTGCTGTTTGAGGGGGGCAGTCGCCGCCGACGCGTTGCGTCAGCTGTCGCTGCGCTTCGGCCACGTGCGCCAGGCCAGGACCGGCATCCTCGACGCGTTCTTCCTGCGCTGGCAGCGCGAGGGCGAAGGCCGCAAGCCATTCCTGGACTGGGTACGGGACGACTACGACGAAGCCGCATTGCGGCGCGACTTTCGCGCCAATGGCCTGGCTAGCTTCGTTAACGACTGGGTGCTGGCCCACGAATAGCTAGCGCCCCCTCCGGTATATGCCGCGAGGGAACTCCCCCACGAGGCAACTCGCCCGAGGAAACTGCCTTTGCCTGGCAATCGCCAGACCTGCTCCCGCTCGCGAATTCGTTAGGCGACTGTCCATCCCGGATCTGCGAACGATGCCTCGTCTAAAGCCAGGCCGGCGCGAGTCCCGATCGCCCGCTCGCCGTCCTTTCACAACGATTGCGACCGATGCCAGCGGCACACGCCTCCCACCGCCGCGCTCGGACCAGGTCCTTGCAACAATTCCGATACGAGGCATGGCATGGACCGTTCGGCCCGCACACAGCGATCGCGCACGTCCGGCCCTGGAGAACCGGCAAAGCTCTGGTGCTGCCCCTGCCCTTCGGCGCTCGAGAGGACGAGCGGCGCTTCCTCGATCCCGCCATCCTTGGCCGGCCGCGGCAAGAACCTCAGCCTCGATCCGCAAACCGGCAAATTTGGTACACCGTGCTCGAGCGCGGACAGACCAGCGCAGCCCTGGCCGGGATGATGCAGCGCTTCGCCGACGCCGCCGCGGGCTGCTGACCGACCTGATGCCCGCATATGCCGGACCAGTTGCGGCGCGCACGCACCAGCTTCCGACCGGCGAGATCGAAGGGCGCGGCTATTCGCTGCGGCATGACGACCGCCTGCTGCACGTCGACGCGTTTCCCGACCCGGCCCGCTGCGTGGCCGACCGCATCCTGCGGCTGTTCACCAACGTCGCCCCCGACGGCGCGCTGCGGAAATGGCACTCGGCGAACCCTTTGCCGCTTATGCCGCCGCTTTCTCCCGCAGGTGAAGCGCCGACTGCCGGGCAGCGCGGGGGCTCTACGGATGACCGGACTGACCAAGGACACCGTTCAGCCTATACGACCACATCATGCTCGGCCTGCACGATGCTGGGACCCGCGACGGCGCGTACCAGGCCAACTGTCCCTTGGTTGCGGCCGATTTCCCTCCCGGGACCACCTGGCTGTGCTTCACCGACCAGGTGCTCCACGCCGCGCTGGCCGGCCATTGCGCGCTGGAGCAGACCTTCCATCTGCCGGTGGAGGCGATGGCCGGCCGGAACAGGCACCGCTGCGGGTGTTGGAGCGGCTTGCCGGGCGTCCGCTGGTCTGAGCCACCGCCGTCATCTGACGGACCGCCGATCGCCGTCGTGGCCAGCGATCGGCGGTCCGCGATGCTGCGCGACTTCCGCTGCGAAGACTTGGCTGGCTGGCTTTCACCGGCCATGACGGTTGCCTCAACGAAGCCGTCCGCTTGAGCCCTTGGTAACGGTCATGGCCAGGAGGATTCTTTCCCCGCACCGCCGGTTCGGAGATTGTTCGGCCACCGTATCGCGCCGGTGACAATTCCTCGCCGCGCTTCACGCCCGCCGTACCACGGCTATAGTCGCCGCAACCTGATCGGGGAGAGCAAGATCATGTCGAAGCATCCGGAAACGCTGGCACTGCACGCCGGCTGGCGGCGCGACCCCGCGACCGACGCCGTCGCCGTGCCGATCTACCAGACCACGTCCTATCAGTTCGACAGCTCCGAACACGCCGCCAACCTGTTCGCCCTGCGCGAACTGGGCAACATCTACACCCGCATCATGAACCCGACGACGACGTGCTCGAAAAGCGTGTCGCGGCTCTGGAAGGCGGCGTGGCGGCACTGGCGGTGGCGTCCGGCCAGGCGGCCTCGGCCTTCGCGTCCAGAACCTGGCCCATGCCGGCGACAACATCGTCAGCTCCACCGACCTCTATGGCGGCACCTGGAACCTGTTCGCCAACACGCTGAAGGACCAGGGCATCGAGGCCCGCTTCGTCGATCCTTCCGATCCGGAAGCATTTGCGCGCGCCACCGACGACCGCACCCGCGCCTACTACGCCGAGACGCTGCCCAACCCGAAGCTGATCCCGTTCCCGATCGCCGAAGTCGCGGCGATCGGCCGCAATTTCGGCATTCCGCTGATCATGGACAACACCGCCGCGCCCATGCTCTGCGGCCCGTTCGACCACGGCGCGGCGGTGGTGATGTACTCGGCGACCAAGTACATCGGCGGCCATGGCACCTCGATCGGCGGCCTGATGATCGACGGCGGCAATTTCGACTGGGACGCCCATCCGCGCGCCAGCCGCAGCTGAACACGCCCGATCCCAGCTACCACGGCGCGGTCTGGACGCAGGCGGTCAAGCCGCTGGGGCCGATCGCCTACATCCTGCGCATGCGCGTGGTGCTGCTGCGCGACCTCGGCGCGGCGCTGTCGCCGTTCAACGCCTTCCTGTTCCTGCAAGGGCTGGAGACCATGCCGCTGCGCATGCGCGAGCACTGCCGCAACGCCCTGGCGGTCGCCGACTTCCTGGCGCAGCGCAAGGGCGTGACGCGGGTGATCCACCCGGCGCACCACACCGGCGTCGGCGCGGAGCGCACGGCGCAGGTACATGACGCACGGACAGGGCGGGCTGGTCGGCTTCGAGCTGGCGGGCGGCAGCGAGGCCGGCCGGCGGTTCATCGATGCGCTGAAGATGTTCTACCACGTGGCCAATATCGGCGATGCGCGCAGCCTGGCCATCCATCCGGCCTGCACCACGCATTCGCAGCTGTCGGAAGAGGAGCAGGCCGCGACCGGCGTGACGCCCGGCTATGTGCGGCTGTCGATCGGCATCGAGCATATCGACGACATCCTGGCCGACCTGACCCAGGCGCTGGATGTGGCCGGCGGCAG
>CAVUJR010000001.1:0-133879 GCA_963741805.1 uncultured Chloroflexia bacterium | reverse complement strand
GAGGATCGCGTCTGCGCTCCCATGCCCCCACCGCCACATATAACCGTCATCCCGAGCCGGTCTGTCGAGCGGAGCGAGACGGCCGTGTCGATGGATCTTTGTCCTTGCATGACACGACTTCGGACTGGGGCAAAGATCCATCGACACGATGACCTCACTGCGTTCGGCCATCGGCTCGGGATGACGATTTCAGGGAATGCGGTAGGGGAGGCACCCATAGTGGCACCCCGGGTTATCGACCGTAGGACGATCGGCGTCGCCACGGCGGTAGCTATCGAGCTTCTTCGGCTCCGCCATAGAGGGACATCAGGGGAGGCGTGTGCAAGGCGGGCCATGCGGCGCTCAGGACTGGACGACGCACATGCAGAAGCCGTCGTGGCCCTTGCCGCTGACGGTCTGTATGACGGTGCACTCCAGGCGTGGGTCCTGGCCGGCGAGGTCGAGGAAGGTGCGCACGCCTTCCAGCTCCGGGTTGCTGTAGTCCGGGTTCGCGACCTGCCCGCGGCGGACAACGTTGTCGGCGATGATCACCGTGCCGGGGCGGGCAAGCTTCATCGTCCAGACGAGATAGTACGGCAGGTTCTCGCGGTCGGCGTCGATGAAGACCAGGTCGAACGGAGCCGTGTCGGACTCGACCATCTTGCGCAGCGTGTCGCGCGCGTCACCAACGCGGACGTCGATGATGTCCGCGGCGCCAGCGTCCATGATCGTGCGTTTGGCGACGAAGGCGGTCTGTGGGTCCTTCTCGAGGGTGACGATGGTGCCGCCGCGCTGGAGGCCCATGGTTACGCCCCGCGCCATCCAGAGCGCGCTGTAGCCGCCGAGTGTGCCGATCTCGAGGATACGTTGGGCGCCGGTCGCCATGACGAGGAGCATGAGCATCTTGCCCTGGCTCTCGGAGACGGCGACGTTGCGAAGCCCGGCCTCCTGGCTGGCGCGGACAGCCGCGTCCAGGATCGGGTCCTGGGCGTGCAGCAGCTCCGCGTAGTGGTGCTCCAGTGCGTCCCACCGCTTCTTCTCGGGCATCGGCCGGTTCCCTTCACAGCGTCGGAGGGCATGGCGGCGACATAGCGCGGCCCGCCGCCATGCCCTCGCGGCTACAGTGGTGCTCAATAAAACGACCCGCCCAGGTATCGAACCTTGGGCATCAGACGATGCCCAAGGTTCGATCGGGCCGAAGGGTCTGCCATGCAGGCTCACCCGGCCACCCTCCGGGGGCGGCCCCCACGTGGTACGGGCGCTTATTCCGATCACGGCTTTAGACGTCGTCGGCGCGGACCCCATGAATGCCGGAACCGTCGCGGGACTGGGCAGGCACGAAGACGAGGGCGGCGATCTCGTTGCCTTCCCAGTGGATGATGGTCTCCGTATCCGGGTCGTTCAGGGCGCGCTCGAGCTCGGCGTCCGGATCGGCGTTGGAGTTCCCGACGACGTAGACGGAGACGTTCGGGACGCGGTAGGCGCGGCCCAGCGAGCGGCCCTGGCTGTCGCGGATGAGCTCGCCGTCCAGCGGATCGATGACCGGCTCGACGACGTGGACTTCTCCGGCGTCATTGACCTCCTTCGGGTTGAAGATCTCGTCCTTGACCTTGTTCGCGACGTAGGCGGCGATCGATCGCTGCATCATGGTGGTGTGTCTCCTGGCGATGGTGATACAGGCGTCCAGTATAGGTGGATGGTGCGCTGGCCGGACGCGGGATCGACTAGCCGATGTGCATGTACTTGAAGGTCTCGGCATACTCGCCGAAGCCCTCGGGCTTGCCCGGATGGCGCTGGGCGTCGCGGCGACCCCACTCCTTCACGATCGTCTCGGCGCTGTCGGCGTCGACCTGCGAGGTGTGGGCGAGCAGCGCCTCGAGCTTGACGTCGATGGTCTCGCTGACGTCGATCCAGCAATCTGGCAGGGCGGTGCCGAAGATGTAGACGTCCGGGACCTTGTGCGGCTCCAGCCCCTCGTTCAGGAGCTCGGGGAAGGTCAGGCGGTCGCGCACGGAGGGGAAGACGGCGGCGAGGGACGCCTCGCCAGCGGCGATATGGTCCGGGTGGTTGATGTACTCGCGGCCGATGTAGCGCATCGTCGGGTCCTGGCAGACGAGCGCGGTCGGGCGGATGCGGCGCATGACACGGGTGAGGTCGCGGCGGAGGTTGAGGTCCGGCACGAGCATCGCGTCCTGGTAGCCGAGGAAGGTGACGCTCGTGACGCCGAGGATCTCGGCGGCGGCTCGCTGCTCGGCCTCGCGCATGGTTGCGAGGGCGGGGCCGGACATCTCGCGGGTCCTCGCTGCCCTTGTCGCCACTGGTGATGGAGCAGTAATGGACCTCGGCCCCGGCGCGCGCCCATTTGGCGATCGTGCCGGCGCACGAGAATTCGGCATCATCCGGATGCGCCTGAATCAGCAACACGCGCTCCGGTGTCGTGGTGGTTGGGTCCGGATACGGTTCGGCGAGGTGTCGGTCGTGCTCCTCGGTCATGGGGCCTCCGTGCTGTGATGGTCGCGGCATGTCGCGATGACCGTGTCACACTTGGGGCGTGATGGCCCGGATGTTGTCGATCATCGGTCGTCTGCGTGAATGATACGGAATTAGGCGGGTCGTGGCGTGGTCCGGGGCTCCGGGGAGCGGAGCCTGTCGTGACAGGGGGAACGGTGAACGAGCCGCGTGAGACGCTGGATCCGAGGGCGCGCCGCGTCTGGACGCTTGGGGATCTGCTGACAGCCGTGATCCTCACCACCATGGCGTGGGGGGTGACATATATCCTGTGGCGGCTGCTCGAGTTTGACCGGCTGGCGACCTTCATCGTCCCTGGCGCCTTCGCCGTCGCGCTCGTGGCCTGGGCGTTCATCCGCCCGGAGATCGAGTTCCGCCAGTGGCGCTTCGAGATCCGCGAGGACGAGGTGGACCTCCTGCACGGCGTGATCACCCGCACGCGCCAGGTTGTCCCGATGTCGCGCATCCAGCACGTCGACACGAGCCGGGGGCCGCTCCAGCGTCGTTACGGGCTGGCCACCGTCCAGTTCTTCACCGCGGCCGGCGCGATGGAGATCCCGCAGCTCTCGGTCGAGCGCGCCGAACAGGTGCGCGACCAGATCGCCGCTCTGGCGAAGGTCCACGATGACCTCTAGCATCCCGGAGACTGACAACATCGCGTGGAGACGCCCGCATCCCGGGTTCATGCTCGTCGAGTTATCCGGTACCTTACGCAGCCTCGTCGTCCCGTTCATCGTGGTCGTGGTCGGCTCCGGCACGCTGCGCGATCCGTTCTCCCCGCGCTCCCTGCTGACGGTCAGCCTCTTCGTCGCCATCCTCCTCGTGAGTCTCCTCTGGAACATCATGGAGTGGCGGTTCTTCCGCTACGCGCTGTTGCCTTCACGGCTTCTCGTGCGCTCCGGCTGGATCTCCCGACAGGAGCGGTCGATTCCCTACCAGCGCATCCAGTCGGTCGACGTCGTCGGGACGCCATCCTACCGGCTGCTCGGCCTGGCCCGGTTGCGCGTCGAGACCGCGGCCTCCGGGATGGGCGAGAAGTCGGAGGTCGATATCCGCGCGGTGAGCCGCGACGAGGCGATGGCCGTGCGCGACTATCTCCTGCGCGAGCGCGAGGTCGCCCGGAGCGGCGACGCGGGGCCCGACGCGCTCCGGGACGAGGCTCGACCTGGTGAGATCGAGGGCGAGCTGATGCGCGCGCTCTCGACGCGGGAGTTGCTCCTCGCCGGGGCGACCTCCGGCACGATTGGCCCTGCCGCCGCCGTGATCGGCGCGGGAATTGGCCTCGCGGACGATCTCGTGCCCGATGGCTGGTGGCAGCGCGTGCCGTGGGATCGCGTCGAGAGCCTCTGGTCGAACCTGACGGTCATCGGGCTCTTCGTGTTGGCCGTGGCGTTGCTGGCGTGGTTGATGGCGATCGCTGGCACGGTCATCACGTACTACGGCTTTGAGCTTCGCCGCTCGGGCGAGCATCTCTTCGTCCAGCACGGGCTGCTGGATAAGCGGCGGGTCACGATCCCGGTGCACCGTATCCAGGCGATTCGCATCGACGAGGGTCTCCTTCGCCAGCCGTTCGGCTACGTCAGCCTTGGCTACACCAGTGCTGGCCAGCGTGGCGAGGACGAGCGCGGCTCCGGCACGCTGTTCCCGTTCCTGCGCCGGCGCGATGTGTATGCGTTGCTGGAAGGCGTCACGCCGGAATTCGCCGTTGACGTGAGCACGGCCACCCTCGCGCCCCTCCCTCCGCGCGCCCTGCCCCGGTACATCGTCGGCGGCACGATGGTGACGCTCCTCTTCGCGCTTGCCGTGATCGGCGCCGTTTTCTGGTGGCGGGGCGAGGTGGCGTGGTGGGCGTACCTGCCGCTGGCATTGGTCCCGTTCCGGATCGGGAGCGGCTGGCTGGCCTATCACGACGCGGGTTGGGCCTTGGGCGAGCACCTGCTCGTGCTGCGCTCGCGCGAGCTGGCCCGAAGCACGCTGGTCACCACCCGGCGGCGCATCCAGCACCGGGCCCTGACAGCCAACCCCTTCCAGCGACGGGCGGAGCTCGTGACGCTGCATGTGGCGGTCGCCGGGGGCAGGCGAACTTCGCTTCCGCATATGGACCGGGGTGACGGCGAGCGGATGTTGATCGGCATCAACGCGAGATCGGCCAGCAATGACCTGGCGCAGGTTAGTGCTACGATATCGCGGTAAATCTTTGACTTGATCGTGTGCGGGAAAGATCGGTATGGCGGACAACGGAGCCAACAAGGGGACGGAGCTGCTGGCGGAGTTGCTCTCCTCGAAGGTACGGGCGGCGGTGCTCGGTTTCATGGTGGCGCGAGAGGAGTCCCGCTTCTCCCTGACCGAGCTGGCGCGTGCGCTCGATCTCTCGATCAGCAGCGTGCAGCACGAGTGCTACAAGCTGGAACGACTCGGCGTGCTGAAGGGACGTCGGGAGGGCGCCTCGCGCCGGTACTGGCTGGACCGCGACACGTCGTTCGTGCCGGTCCTGATGTGGCTGGTCCTCTCGGTCGTCGGCCGCGAGCAGATGCTGCGCTACTCGCTGACCGATATCGAGGGGTTGGAAGGCGCACTGCTGACGACCGGATCGGAGCGTCCGGCGGTGACGCTGATCGGCGACGTCGGGCTGGAGGCGTTCATGACGGTGCAGGAGCGCGTCGCGAAGATCCTCGAAGTGGCGCCGGCGGAGGTCGACGTCGCGTTCTACGGCTCGGCGACCTGGCAGGATCATCTCACCACGGGCGACGCGGCGGTGGAGCGCATCCGCGCGGCCGGACCGATCGTCCTCGCGGGCGACGAGCGGTTGCTGCTGCGCACAGCGTGACCCCTTCGTACAGCCGCCCCTCGTGGGCGGCTCGATAGGCAACCGGAGCCTCCCACGAGGGGGACCTCATGAAAGAACGGGATGCTCGTGACGGATATCCAGGGAACAGGTGAATCGACGTTGCTGGTCGGGCAGTCGGGCGGGGCGACGGCGGTGATCAACGCCAGCCTCGCGGGTGTGGTGGACGCCGCGCGCGCCTCAGGCGAGTTCGGCCGCGTGCTGGGCCTGCGCAACGGCATCGAGGGGCTGTTCCAGCAGCGCTTCGTCGATCTCAGCCGGCAGGACCAGGCGACGATCGACCGCGTCCGGCGCACGCCCTCGGCGGCGCTCGGTACCGGCCGCTACAAGTTGCGCGAGGAGGACCTCGACCGCGCGGTGATCGCCATGCGCGACCTCGGGGTGACCGCCTTCGTCTATATCGGCG
Source organism: uncultured Chloroflexia bacterium (assembly GCA_963741805.1). Taxonomy (GTDB): domain Bacteria; phylum Chloroflexota; class Chloroflexia; order Thermomicrobiales; family UBA6265; genus UBA6265. The sequence continues at coordinate 128,141 of CAVUJR010000001.1, read as the reverse complement.
GCAACGACTCGGCGGACACCGCGCACCGGCTGGAGCAGCACGCCCGCGCCATCGGCTACGACCTCCATGTGATGTCCGTGCCGAAGACCATCGACAACGACCTCCCGGAGACAGACTACTGCCCCGGCTACCCGTCCATCGCGCGCTTCCTCGGGAACGCCGTGCGGGACGCGACATTCGACTCGATCGCTTCGCCGCAGCTCTATCCGGTGAAGTTCGTCGAGGTGATGGGGCGTGACGCCGGGTGGGTGACCGCTGCCGGGGCGCTCGGGTTCGGCGATGAGGAGGTGGACCTCGCGCCGTTGCTGCTGCTGCCGGAGCGCGCGCCGCAGTCGGTGGAGGCTGTGCTCGCCGCGATCGAGGCGGACGTGAAGCGGCGGGGGTTCTCGATCGTGGTCCTGCCGGAGACGATGCGCACCGCGACGGGGCAGCACTTCGGCGGGGAGACACCGGAGTACGTGGACGGTTTCGGGCACCCGTACTTCCCGAGCACCGGCGCGGCGATGACGCGGCTCGTCTCCCAGCACCTCCACTTGCGGGCCCGCTACGACAAGCCGGGAACCGCGGCGCGGATGTCGATCGCGCTGGCTTCGGAGGTCGACCTGCACGACGCGGGGCGGTTGGGCGCGGGAGCGGTCGAGCGGATCGTCGCCGGGGAGTCGGGGTTCATGACGGCGCTCCGCCGCACGTCCGACGAGCCATATGCGGCGGAGGTCGTCGCCGTGCCGCTGGAGAAGGTCGCGAACCGGGTACGGCACCTGGACGATGCGTTCATCGGGGATGACGGGATGTCGGTGACGCCGGCGTTCCATGCCTACCTGCGGCCGCTGCTGGGCGAGGATCCGTTCCCGGTCTACGGGCGATTCGCGTAGGGCGGTCGCTCGCGAGCGCCCATCAAACGACTGTCGTCGTTCTGAGCGTCGCGAGAGGCTCGCTTGACCTACCTCCGGTGCCTTGAGGCTGCTGCGGACGTATCCACATCGCTACACCGCTTCGCGTTGGGCCCTTCGCTGTCGCTCAGGGTGACGTGTTTGTACGCGGGCGTGGATTGCCGTTGCCCGTTACGAGCGCGGGAGGTTGATCGTCAGCTGGGCGCCGCCTGAGGGGGCGTTACGGGCGGTGAGGGTGCCGCCGTGGGCGGTGATGATGCGATGTGCGATGGTGAGGCCGAGGCCAGCGCCGCCGGTTGTGCGATTGCGTGACGATTCCGCGCGGTAGAGCGGCTCGAACAGGAGCGGGATGTCCTGCTCCTCGAAGCCGGGGCCGGAGTCGGTGATCGTGATGGTGGGACCGGTGTCCTCCGTGGCCAGGGCGATCCGGATTGTCCCGCCCTCGGGCGTGTGCCGCAGCGCGTTGTCGATGATGTTCTCGACCGCGCGCGTCAGCAGGTGCCCATCAGCATTCACCACAAGCGGTTCCCCTGGCCCATCGAGCGAGAGGGTGACCTGCTGTTCCTGGGCGCGTGGGCCCGCGCCCTCCACGATCTCGCGGAGCAGGCCGGCGAGGTCCAATTCGGTCGTGGTCGGGGTCTCGCCCATGTACTCGATGCGGGTGTAGGTGAAGAGGTCGGCGATCAGGCGCTCGAGCTGGTCCGCCTTCTCCGAGGCAATGCGCAGATAGCGGGCCTGTTGCTCCGGGGACGCGGCGATGCCGGTCCGAATCCCTTCGAGCGAGCCGCGCAGGGAGAAGAGGGGCGTGCGGAGATCGTGCGCGATGGCGGTGATGAAAAGCCGGCGCTCCTTTTCCATGGCGGTGCGGCGCTCAAGGGATGCCTGCAGGTCGTCGCTCATCGACTCGAAGGCGCGGTTGAGCTCGGCGACCTCGCGGACCTGTGACGAGGGCAGGGCGACATGCAGCTCGCCCCGCGCGACCCGGCGTGCGGCCTCGCTCGTCGACTCCAGCGGCTGGATGATGGCGCGGCGCAGGAACCAGGCGATCGCGGCGAGGGCCAGCACCAGTGCCGCGATGAGCGCCACGGGCACGAACCACTGCCGGAGCTCCATGGGTGGCCCCACAACGATATCGGCGTAGATGTGCGCCTCCCGCGGCGGGTTCGTCCCGGGACGGTGACCTTGCGGACCGTGCGCGAGCCGTCGTGCGCCAACGGCTCGCCGGTGCGGAAGATCTCACGCCCATCCACCAGCAGGACGATGTCGGCATCCGTCCCTTCGTACCGGGAAAGCAACTGCTCCTGCCAGGCCGGGTCGGTCCAGCGTGACGCGTCCCGCACGACGACGTCGCCGATCTCCTGGTCGATCTCGCGCGGGCCGTGGGTTGGCGCGAAGACGATCACGCCGATGACCATCGTCGTCAGGACCGGCGCGAGAAACAGGAGGGCCAGCGCGACCCCGAGCCAGGCGCGGATCGACATGACCGGCAGGCGCTTGGTCACGCTCACCTGCGTTGCTCCCCTTCGAAGCGATAGCCGACGCCCCAAACCGTGACGATATACGCGGGATTGGACGGGTCCTTCTCGATCTTCTCGCGCAGGCGGCCGATGTGAACGGTGAGGGAGTGGCGGTCGCCATAGGGTCCCCAGAGGCGCTCGAAGAGCATGTCCCGTGTCAGGACCTGCCGGGGGTGCTCGGCGAAGAGCTGCAGCAGCTCGTACTCCCGCGCGGTGAGCGGCACGATCTCGCCGTCCACGCGAACCTCCCGCGCGGGCTGGTCGATGACCAGACGACCGAAGTCGAGAATGCCAACTGCTGCCCGGGGCTCGCGATGGTAGCGGCGGAGGACGGCCTTGATCCGCGCGACGATCTCCGCCGGGGTGGAGGATTTGACGATGTAGTCATCCCCGCCCAGGCCGAGCCCGCGGAGTTTGTCGCTCTCCTCCTGGCGGGCGCTGAGAAACAGGACGGGCACGTCGCTCGTCTCCCGGATGGTGCGCAGGACCTCGAAGCCGGACAGCCCAGGCATCATCACGTCGAGCAGCACGCAGTCGACGGCGTTCTCCCGCAGGGCGTTCAGCCCCTCGGGGCCGTCGCTGGCGGTGATCACCCTGTAGCCGTCCGCTTCAAGGAAATCCCGCATCAGGGTCGCGATGTCCTCGTCGTCGTCGACCACCAGCACGGTTGTCGTCGCGTCCATAGGGCCTCCCTCGTCACATTGTCACCAGTATTGTCCGCCCCCCGAGCGAATACGAGGCCGCAGGGTCTCTGCTGACACGGTCGTAACAGGCTGTTGAGGGTTTGTTGACATGTCCTGTGCCGGGCGTTGACCTCCGCCTTCCAGACTGGGGGTATCGGCACGCGGGGCCGGGATCCGGCAGGGAGCCGGATCGATGGGATGTCCCGGTGCAGGAGGACACAGCAATGGACGTTTTCGCATCAATCCCGGTGGCGCACGCCTACCACGGCGGCCCGGGCGGTTGGTGGTTTGGAGGCTTCGTCATGTTCCTGTTCTGGATAGCAATCATCTTTCTCTTCGTCCGGTTCGTCGCGTTCGGGAGCCGCCCATGGCACAACGGGCCGCCATCGGTCGACCGGGCCAGCGACGTTCTCGCCGAGAGGTACGCCAGGGGCGAGATCGAGACAGAGGAGTACGAGGCGCGCAGCCAGGTCCTCCGCGACCGGCGGATGCGCGAGCCGTCTCCTTTCGGCCGGGCTCGCGGGATGTTTGCCACGCGCTCGGTGCAGGCCATCCTCGCGGAGCGGTATGCGCGCGGCGAGATCGGCGCGGATGAGTATCGGGAGCGACTGCGGAACCTGGAGTCATAGTCAGGGGACGGGGAGCGTCCAGGGTGAGCGTTCCGGGGAGACCAAATCTCCACCGGCGTTCACCCGGACATGGGTAGCGTGACGGAACAGGAGCGAAGCCATGCACGAGCTTGTGATCGAGACAACGAGGCTCACGAAGCGCTATGGCGAGATCGCCGCGGTCGATGGGCTGGACCTGCGGGTGCGGCACGGCGAGGTGTTTCGGCTTCCTCGGCGCGAACGGGGCGGGAAAGACGACGACACTGCGCATGCTGGTGGGGCTGATACGCCCGACCAGTGGCAGCGCGACGGTGCTCGGGCATTCGCCGGGAGAGGAGGCGAGCCTGGGGCGGATCGGGTCGATGATCGAGACGCCGGCCTTCTACCCGCATCTCTCCGGGCGAGACAACCTGCGGATCCTCGCCCGGTACAGTGGAACGCCCTTCCAGCGCATCGACGACGCGCTGGAGGAGGTGCGCCTGCGCAACCGGGCGGCCGACCCGTTTCGGACGTACTCTCTCGGCATGAAGCAGCGGCTCGGCGTCGCGGCCGCATTGATGAAGGATCCTGAGCTGTTGATCCTCGACGAACCGACGAACGGGCTCGACCCGGCGGGGATGGCCGAGATGCGGGATCTCATCCGGGAACTGGGCGCCGGTGGGCGGACGGTGATCGTCTCCAGCCACCTGATGGCGGAGATAGAGCAGGTGTGCGACCGGGCGGCGATCATCGCGAACGGGCACCTGGTAGCCGAGGGCACGATCGACGAGCTGAGGGGCGAGGATGCCCTCGTGATCCAGGCCGATCCGCTGGAGGAGGCGCGGCAGATCGTCGCTGGCCTGCCTGGCGTGCGCGAAGTGCGCGCCGGAGATGGCGAGCTTCGGCGTCTTCGCGAGTGACCAGGGCGCGATTGACCCGGGCCGGATCAACGCGCGGCTCGTGCGTGAGGGGATCGAGGTGCGCGAGCTGCGCTCGGAGCGGACCTCGCTGGAATCCGTCTTCCTCTCGCTGACGAAGGGCCAGGGGCAACCGTCTCCAGACGATACTGCTCCGGGTGTCCCTGCTGAAACGCGCGACAAGGAGGTGCTCCATGCTTAACCGGGCGATGGATATGCTCTCGGCGGAGCTGTTGCAGCTGCGCAAGCGGACGGCGACGTGGGTGCTGTTGGGGCTGTGGGCGGCGATGGGTCTGTTCTTCGCCTACCTCCTGCCGTACCTGATGGACGACGCGGGGCCACGAGGCGGCGAGCCGATCGCGGCGCTGCTGCCGGACCAGATCATCCCAAACACGATCAATGGCTTCCCATTCTATGGCGGGGCGATCGCGCTGATGCTGGGCGTGCTGTCGATCGGTAGCGAGTTCGGCTGGGGCACGTTCAAGACACTCTTCACGCAGCGTGCTGGTCGCGGGAAGGTGTTCGCGGCGAAGATCGCGGCGTTGGCGATCGCGCTCATCCCGTTCGTGCTGGTGGAGTTCGCCATCGGGGCGATGGCCAGCAGCGTGATCGCCATGCGGGAGGATGCAGCGATCAGATGGCCGCCGGTGTCGGATATCGTCGCTGGCGTCGGGGCCGCGTGGCTGATCCTGGCCGCGTGGGCGGCGCTCGGCGTGGCGCTGGCGGTTGTGACGCGCGGGACCTCGCTCGCGATCGGGATCGGGATCATCTGGGCGCTGGTGATCGAGGGGTTGCTGAGCGCCTTCGCAATCTCGATCTCCTGGCTCTCATGGACGAACGACCTGATGCTGCGGTCGAACGCGTACTCGCTGATCGAGCCACTGGGCGGTGGATCGGAGGCCAATGGGCCGGGCGCGTTCAGCGGACCATACGTGAGCGTGGCGCACGCGACGGTGATCCTTGCCGCGACGGTGATCGCGGGTGTGGTCATCTCCTATGGACTCCTGCGCCGGCGTGATGTTGCCTGAACGACGCGGATGATTGGCACGCCGCGTGCAACCGGGCTATTCTGGGTGCGCTGCAGCAATCAAGGGGGCGCGGCCCCCGGGACATTCAAGGGTCCCACGACGAACCGCTCCTGCAGCGACAAGGATCAACATGGCTGACAAGCCCAGAGGCTGGGAAGAGCCGTCCGGACTTTTCCATGCCCGCGAGGATGATGAGAGTCCGCGCAACGACGTCGGCGGCTCGATCAACGAGTTGCTGACAGAGCGCACCGAGCAGGAGGCGCCGCAAACGACCACCACGGTCGAGCGAGACGCGGCCGACGAGGCGGGCGATGAGGTCGCAGTCGAGGTTGGCCTCGACGTCGTTGGCTCCTGCGGCCACAAGATCGGCGAGGTCGTCGATGTCCGGTCCGATCACCTCGTGGTCGAGAAGGGCTTCCTCGTGCCGGAGGACGTCTACATCCCCAAGAGCGCGATCGCCTCGGCCGACGAACATCACCTGACGCTGAACGTCAGCCGCGATACGTCTGAGCACTCTGGCTGGGAGAACGATCCCGAGGGCATCGACGACGAGGACGTCATCGAGGATCCGAAGGAACGGCTCTAGTTTCCCCGCCGGCCATGCCGGGTCTTCCGTCTGCTACCCTGATCGTAGAGAACCGGCGGCATCGCGCGCGCAGGCCGTGATGTCGCTCTGGTGTGCCCGGATCGAACGCGCGGAGCCCGACATGCGAAACCTGCTTGGCCGCCTTCATGCCCGGAAGACCCCCTCGCTGGTGCATATCGCGCGTTTGTGGGGCATCCCGCTGCAGGGCAGCGATAGCGGGCGGCAGGTCGGCACGATCTACCGCGTGATGACCGATGTCCGCGCTGTGCGCACTGCATGGTCGCAACTGGACGAGACGTCACAGCGGATCGTCCGCACGCTCTGCGCCTCCCAGGTTGCCGCGCGCACGATTCCCGAACTGGCCGCTGATCTCGATACTCGATGATGCCACCGTCCGCGAGAGCTGCGTCCAGCTCTTCCGCTGGGGCATCCTCGCGCGGGAGGGCGACGACCAGGAATTGCCCGTCGGCGCGACCCCGAAGCTGTTTATCCCGCGCGAGCTGGGGATCGACTTCCGGCGCGTGCTGGACGAGATGGACGCGGGCGACCAGAGCACCTTGCCGCTGCGCACGCTGCTGGAGCTGCGCGACGATCCGGATATCGAGGAGGCCGCCGGGCGCTGGGGCATCCGCGTGATTCCCGGCCTGCGCCGCCGCCACGACCTGGTCTCCGAGATCCTGCGGCAGGTGAACTCCACGCGCCGGATCGACACCGTGATTGAGGGTCTTGGCAAGGACGCCCGACGGTTGTGGGATGTTGTTCGCGCGGAGGCGGAGCTGGGGCCGATCCGCCTGGATGAGGCCGTGCGGCGGGCCGGCATGGTCGTGCCGGAGAAGCCGGAGGGTTTGGCGATCACGCGCGCGGCGGCGCTGCGGGCGGCCCTGATCGAGCTGGAGAGCAGCCTGCTCGTCCATCACACTTACCTGAAAGACGGTTCCCGGGCGCTCTTCGTGCCGCAGGAGATCCTGAACCCCGGCTCGGTGCCCGTCGCCGCGCCGTTACGGCCGCTGACGCCGCTGCGCGATGACGTGCCGGAGCCGGAGGAGCGGCACCCCTTCGCGATCGCGTGGGACCTGCTGACGGTGGTGCGGGAGATCGCGAGCAAGGGCGCGCCGGTTTGGGTGCCCGGTGAGCCGATCTCGCGCACCTGGCAGCGGCAGCTCAACGGGCGTCTGTGGTTTGGCGGCGATGAGGTGCCGCCGGAGGGCTATCTGGGGTTCCTGATCTACCTGGCACTGGGCGTCGGCGCGTTGGAGCCGGGGCCTCGCCCGACCGGAGCCGGCGGCGACAAACATGCCGTGCGCCCTGCGCTCGCCACGCGGGTGCGGCAGTGGACGCGGGAGAGCTTCGCTCACCAGATCGGCGCAATGCGCGACGCCTGGCTCTTCGCGGATCAGTGGGTCGAGGGACGCGAGCGCGAGCAGATCGATGTTTGGGGCGCCGATTGGCAAGGCTTCCGCCGGCGCCTGCTGGGCGACCTGCGGGATATGGACCCGGACGAGTGGTTCCTGTTGACGGATGTCGCGCGGCGGCTGGCCGAGCAGGACACGAGCATCGTTGGTTCGACGTTCACCGCCGCCTCCGCGCGGGGTGGCATGGATCGGGGTGACGCTCGCGTCGCGGCGATCGCCCAGATCATCGAGATCGAGCTGCAGACGGCGATGTGGTGGTTCGGCTTCGTCGACCTCGTGCGGATCGGGCGCAAGGGGATCGCCATGCGCGTGACCGAGGCCGCACGCCTCGCCGCGTCCGACAGCCGGGCGGTTGTGGAGAGCACCGAGGTCGCTCCGGGAGGGCAGACGCTGACCGTGGATGCCTCCGGGGCGATCACGCTCCGCCGGCCGGAGCCGGTTCATGTCTGGTCGTTGACGGCGTTCGCGGACGCCGAAACGCTGACCCCGGAGACGACGTACCAGCTCCGTCCCGGATCGGTCGGACGCGCGCTGGGGGCGGGATTCGACCTGGACCAGATCACCGCCTACCTCGAGCGGCAGACCGGGATGCCGATTCCGGATGCGCTGGCCGGGTTGCTGCGCGAGTGGACGGCCGGGTACAAGCGGGTGCGCCTGCGCCGGATCGTGCTGATGACGCCGGACGTCGAGAAGGGCTTTGAGGGGCTGCGGGAGGTCGCCACCAAGGCCGATCTGGAGGTCATTGGCGAGCACGATGGCGGCCTGATGGTGATGCTCCCGGCGACGGGTGACGATGGCGTCTCGGCCGAGGAGGCGTTGCTGAAGGCGTTGCGGCATGCCGGCTACGCCGGGCAGTGGCACGTCGAGCGCGCCGGGGAGTAGGGCCAGGAGTCGTTGTCCCAACGTAGCCCCGGGGGTTGGAGGAGCGCCGAAGCGCTCCGCAATACCCCGGGGGCAGACCTGGCGGCCATTCCTCCCTTCCGGGGCGAGGTCGTTCTCTGCCAACACCCCCCGGGTACGGCGGGATCGCGCCAAGGCTCGAACCTGGACCCGGGGCTACCCTTGATCACCTCCGATCGGTTACCGAATCTCGTCGACGATCCAGGCGCCGTCCTGCTCCAGCATGATCAGGGTGACTTGCGTGATGACCGGGGCTCCGGGGGCGACGCCGACGCCGGCAGGGTCGCTGAAGATGACGCTGACCGCGATCCGTCCGTCCGCCAGGCGGGTGAGCGACTGGACGTCCTCGATACCGACCTGCTCGCCGGGCGCGAGCGGCTGCGGCTGGCTCGTGGTGGCTGTGGTCAGGCGCTGGTCCGCACCGTTCGGGAAGAACTCCATCAACAATGGATGACTGAACAGGCGCAGGCGGGAGAGCGTCAGGTCCTCGTTTGTGCAGGCGACCATCTGCTCGATCGTCCACATCACCTCGTTCGCGGTATCGCCGTCGACCGCCGGGTCGCTCGCCGGGACCAGCGGCGTGCCGCGTGTGACCTCCGGTTCGAGCCCATGGTGGAAGATCTCCGGGATCTGTGCGTACTCGATCGGCGCAACGTCACACGCCAGCGTCGACGCGACCGGGCTGCCAATGTCCCCGCCTGATTCCATGTAGTCCTGCTGCCACCGCTGGATGAAGGCGGCGACGTCGCGCATCTCCTGATCAGTGAGCTGGGCGTCGTAGCCGGGCATGGCTGTGCCCTGCTTGCCATTCTGGATCCAGAAGATGAGGTCGGCGTCCGTATGGACAAACGTGTGCGGCTGCGTGAAGTCGGCGGGGGGCGGGTTCAGGTCCGCGCTGAGTGGGCCATCGCCGCGCAGGTCGGTGCCATGGCAGGTGACGCAGAAGGTGGAGTAGACCTCTTCACCCCGCGTCACCATCGCGACATCGTCCGGGTTGATCCCGCCTTCGTCTTCGCCCACGGCGAGGATCGCGTCGATGCGCGCTTGCATCAGGAGCACAACGGCGAGCGCGATAGCGGCGGCGCCGAGCCCGGCGGCCTCCTTCCGGGTTGGGCCGGCGCCGGAGAAGACGCCGATCACGATGCCGGCGACCCCGATCGTGATCAGGACGAGTGCCGAGGTGCCGCCGAGGGTCTCGAACTTCCAAACGTTGCCCGGGGTATCCGGTGCATCGGCCTCTTCGCCGATGTTTTGCGTGAAGGCATAGGTGCGTGTGTCGAAACCGGGTTCGACGAAGCTGAGCGAGATGGCCCAGGTGCCGGTGAGGGCGAACTCGGTGCCATGGTGCTCGAAGGCGTTGCCCGGCACGCGGTACATCTGGATGGTCTTTGTGCCGAGCTCCGGGTGATCCGGGCTGGAGAGGGTGACGAACGCCTCCGACTCGTTCGGGACGTATGCGCCGGGAATCTCCAGGCGCAGGTGGTTGACGCCGACGCGGCCAGGGGCGATGAGATACCGCGATGACCGGTCGCCGAGCGGCGCCTCGACCATGCGTTGCTGGGCACGCTCGGTCGTGATGTCGCGTGCAGTCCGGCTAGTGGTCATCGAGCCGGCAGCGATGAGGATCAGCAGCACCAGCATGCCCTGCGCGGTCAGCATCCAGCGGAGGCGCGTGCGGGTCGCGTCGCCTGGGGAGGATCCGAGTCGCCGCAGGACCACGACGCTGGCGGCGACCAGCGCGAGGGCAATGGCCACCAGCAAGAGCTTGACGAGCAGGGCTCGGCCATAGTCGGTGTCCTGCAGGGCATCGAGGCTGCCGGCGTGGAGCCAGGCGGCGTAGGCACCGGTGATGGCAAGGAGCGTCCAGGTGACGATTGTCATTCCGGCGAAGCGCGGCGCGAGGCGCCGGATGGTCCCCTGGATCGTTGTCGCGTCCAATCCCCGCACCCGGGGCAGGAGCACGGTGGCGACGATGATCGCGGTGCCGATCCAGAGGGCGGAGGCGAGCACATGGACGGCATCGGCGGCGACGGCGGAGACGCGCCCCACGGTGTCTTCGGCGGCATGGGATGTCATGCCGAGCGTCGGGGGGACGGAGAGGGAGAGGATCCACGCCGCGGTGAGGCGGTAGGGCCGGTGCTTGGGATACCACCAGGCGACGAGTGCCAAACCGATGCCGAGAAGGATGAGGAGCCCCATCCGCAGCAGCCACCAGAGGCCCCAGTCGCTGTTGCCGACGGTGTTCATCAGCTTGTCGAGCCAGATGCCCTCCGGCAGCGTTTGCGCGTGGACGACGAGCTCCAGCAGTGACCCGAGGAAGGCGAGGGAGAACGCGATGAAGGCATATTGCTGCATCGCCACGACTGCCTGAGGACCGCGACGCCAGACCGGTGAGAGAGCGGGGCGGACGACGAGCGTCCAGGCTGGCCAAATCGCGATGGCGGCGAGCACACCGACAAGCGCGCTCCAGCGGGCGCCCGTCTGGAGCCATTGGGCCGGCCCGTCGGATGTGCCCGCGTCGGTCGGGATGGTGAGGATCGCGGCGTCTTCCGGATTGCCGACGGAGAACGATGCATAGCCGACGATGGCATCGCCCCCGGTTGTGGTGGCGTTCCAGACGAGCGAGTAGACGCCATCCGGGATACCCGACGGGAGCGCGAGGGACATTGAGACGCCGTCGGCCGGGAAGGCGGAGGTCACTCCGGCGACATCCTCGCCCCGGATATCGACGAGGCGCAGGGTGCTCGCTGTCGGGTCGATGTCGGCGGGGAAGGAGGCGATGGCGGCGCGTGGCCAGCGGTCGAGGATCTCACCGTCGATCGGGGTCGTGCGGACGGTGGTGTCCGGGGCGATCTCCTGCGCGGCGGCGGTGTGGAGCCCCGGTGAGAGGATGGCGAGAACGACCACGAGGAGCAGGAGACGGAGGCCGGGCGCGCGTCCTGGACGCAAGTCGGCGGGACGATGGGTTCCTCTGTGGCGCGTCATTGCGGGTCCTTCGGGAGCGCGTGCTCCCCGTGCCCCTCGATGGGCAATGCGGCCGGCATTCCGGGATCCTTCCAGCATGATCAGCCGCGAAAAGGAGGACATTGTGACCAGGCTCGACGCGGTTGATCGCGTGGTCTGTGGTCACACGTCCTCCGTTACAGCAACGTTACGTGATTCCCTTCCCGCGGCGAACGAGGGCGGTGATGACGAGCGTCGCCAGCGTGGCCGCTCCGATCGCGGCAGGCATCGCGAGGCGCTCGGGGGTCCAGCCCTGGGCGGCCGTCGGGAACTCGTAATCGATACGCGCGTCGACCGGGGCAACGCCCTCCGGCGCGGAGGTGAATCGCTCGTCAACGCCGAGGCCGGCGATGGTGCCAAAGATGTGGAAGGTGTAGTCGCCAGGCTGGACCGGGATGAACGTCGACGTGTAGACGCCGGCCTGGTCGGTGGTCGGGATGAGTGGCAGGGCGCGGACAGCGTCGCCGTAGACCACCTCGGCCTGGAGGGACTGCTCCAGACCGGTGACCGGCTGGTCGCCCTCGGTGACACGTAGCCAGAGCCCGTTCGTGTCGGCCTGGATGGCGGGCTCATCGACGAATCCGATCTCAACGGTGAAGCGGTCGGAGAGGGTGCGTGTCTCGCGCGCGGCGGCCGGCGTGGCGAGTACCGAGAGGGCGGCGAAGAGCGCGAAGACGGTGGTCAGGATGCGGGCGAAGGAGTGGCGCATGGCGGGCCTCCTGGGCGGGTTGCGGGCTGGTGAGCGGGCGGGGCCGTTCTGCGGGAAGCCTACCATGCAGGGGGTGGATTTCCGGGCGGGATGCGGCATCCGTCAACGAGAAGACCCGCGGAGGGAATGCCTCGCGCGGGTCTTCTCGTTGACGGTCGGTTGAGTCTGGCAGAGACCTAGAAGTGGATCTCGACTCGGGTGCCGACGGTGGCGATGCTGTAGAGGTAGGCTGCCTGGTCCATCGGCATGTTGATGCAGCCATGGCTCATCGGTGCGCCGAAGTTGTTGTGCCAGTACGTGCCGTGGATCGCGTGTCCAACGTCGGTGAAGTACATGACGTCAGGCACGGACGGAACGTTGTAGTACTCGCCGCCGATCACGCCTTCCATGTCCTGTTCTGGCAGCATCGTGTTGATATAGAAGGTACCGGTCGGGGTATCGAAGCCGGGGCGGCCCGAGCTGATGTAGGTCTCGAGGACCACGGTCGACCCCTGGTAGACCGTCATGTACTCGGTCGAGAGGTTGACATCGATCCAGAGCTCACCTGTTGCGGCTTCGGGGATTCCGGCGATCTCGACCGGCTCCGGGGTTGGCTCCGGGGGCGGGATGAAGAGGGCCTCGTCGTACGCTGGCAGATTGCCCTGGGCCATCGGCGCGGTGTCGAGGTTGTACTTCTCGGCAAGCACCTTCCCAATCGGGACCATGCTCACGCCATCCTGGTCGGTGTACTGGAGCTGGCCGCGCTCGAAGACCTGGTAGATGGTGCCGTCGAGCGTGTATTCCTCGGTCAGCGGGTTGCCAAGGTAGGTCTCGGCGCCGCTGTTGTACCAGAAGTTCAGGAACCCGGTCTTGATGGTGTGCTGCGTCTCAGCGACGTAGATCGTCGAGTCGGTGTCGGTGATCTTCTCGGCCGGCAGCCAGGCGCGCATGAGGGCAGCGGACTGCTGCAGGCTCGCGCTCTGCTGGATGTCCTTGGAGGCGATCATCGAGCGCTGCAGGGTGATCGGGCGCAGCTCCTCACCGATCTTGCCGAGGAGGACGGTGTTGCCGTTGGCGTCACCTTCCGGCCAGTACTCGAAACGCGCGTACTGGAGGTACTGGACGACGTGGCCGTTGTCCATGGTGATCTCGGGCGTGATCGGATAGCCGAAGGCCGCGGCCCCGCCCGCGTTGCGCCAGAGATCGAGGAACAGCCGGTCCAGCGAGTGGCCGGTTTCCGGGATGTAGACCGTCGGCGGGGGCGCCCAGTCGCTCGCGCTCTGCGCCGAGGCCGGCTGCGACGCAAGCGGCATCACGCTTGACATCAGCAGGCTGAAGACCGCCAGCAGCATCGCCGCGACCCCCATCCACATGCGACGCCCGGACGTTCCCGCTGCGCCATTCGACACGTATTTCACCGCCACTCCCTTTCGCCCTGAAAAATACTGCATGTCCCCGCCTGGACCCGGACCGCCGTCGAGCAAACGGCCTGGCCGGGTGCTCTGGCACTCTCAACAGGCCCCCGTGCCAGGCGGCATGAGGTGTCGTGAGAGGTGCGCTCCCAGGGAAGATGTCCATTGCGTTCCGCCGTGGCGCGCCGGAGCGGCACGGCAGGGGGCGATTCCCCATCTGAGTGAACGTATGGCTGGCGAATCCGGTTTCTCGCGATGGTGGATCGTATCCTGCCGGGAATCCACCTGATCACGCGGTCGCACATCGTCCCTGGAGACGTGTACGTACACTATAGGGCACCGGATTTCGTTTGGCCAGACCGGTCGTCGGCATCGCCGCCCATACGCTGTCCCGGTGGACCATACCACGTTCGGTGACGGCCTGGCACTGATCGCTTTCGGGCGCTACGTGAGGGTGATGTCGAGGCTGATATCGAGAGCCGGCGCGGAATGGGTGAGGGCCCCGACGGAGATAAGGTCGATGCCGGTCGCGGCGATCTCCGGGATGCGCTCGGAGGTGATGCCACCGGACGCTTCCAGGAGTGGTGAGCTTGCGTGCGCGTCGCGGATCGCGACGGCCTCGGCCATGGTCGCGGTGTCCATGTTGTCGAGCATGATGATGTCCGCGCCCGCGTCGAGCGCCTCGCCCAGCTCGTCGAGCGAGGTTACCTCGACCTCTATCTTCAGCGTGTGCGGGGCGTGGGTGCGCGCGGCGGCGATGGCGTCGGTGATGCGCCGCGGCCCGCCGATCGCGGCGAGGTGGTTGTCCTTGATGAGGACGCCGTCAGCGAGACCAAAGCGATGGTTGCTTCCGCCTCCGTGCATGACAGCGCGCTTCTGGAGCAGGCGCATGCCGGGGGTGGTCTTGCGGGTGTCAACGATCTTTGTCGCGGTGCCGTCGACGAGGGACACGTAGTGCGCGGTAACAGTCGCCACGCCGGAGAGGCGCTGCACGAAGTTCAACGCCGTGCGCTCGGCGGTGAGCATGGAACGGGCATTGCCGCTGACGCGCGCGATCGGCATGCGATGGGCCAACGGGTCGCCATCGGCGGCCATGGCCTCGAACGCCAGGGTCGGGTCAACGATGGCGAAGACCTCCCGCGCGACGTCGATGCCGCTGAGCACGCCCTCGGCTTTGGCGAACATGACCGCCTCGGCGGTGCGGTCCGCTGGAACGGTGGCGAGGCTCGTGACGTCGCCGGTGCCGATATCCTCAGCCAGGGCGAGGTCGATGATGGCGCGGACGTCGGGCTGGAAGGTCGTCATGATGCCGCAGAATCTCCAGATGCAGGGCGAACGCTGATGTCCACCTTCGTCGCGTCGAAGGCGATCATGAAGATCGCCCGTACGGGGTTATTCTCCCGGCTTGACGCCCTGGTGGCCCAGCGCGCCGGTGCTGCCGCCCTTGAAGCGAACGCCGGGCGCGTGCCAGCCGATGCGGTAGCGGAAGGTGCCGGAGGGGTGCTTGCGGCGGCCCACCATCTTGAACCCGCACGCCTTGTAGAACGGTAGCCCTTCCTCGTCGGTCTCGGCGGTGAGCGGGCGGCGGCCAGAGCGGCGCAGCGCGTCCTGCAGCAGCGCGCGGCCGATGCCCCGGCGACGATGGTCCTGATGGACAGCAATGAGGCCGATCTGGTTTGCCATGCCGTCGCGCACGAGGGTATAGGCGGCGATCAGCTCGCCGTTCAGCGACGCGCCGATGACCCGGTCGTCACCGCCCGCTCGGGCCTCGGCGAGCTCTTCCCGTGCGGCTTCCGGGGTACCGGCGCCGGTGGCGTCGGCGAGGATGGCTGCCGCGTCGATATCCCGGCTAGCGGGGAGCGGCCGGATCTCGAGACCGCTCTCCGGATCGATGAAGACGAGGGCGTCGTTGTCGGGCATGGTGTGTGTTCCTTGACGAGGGGTTTCTCGTACAGCCGCACCTTGTGGCCGGACTCCGACCGCAGGTCGATACGGGCGCGTATGACCCTGCGGGCTCATGGCCGGCTGGACGCATGTCGCGGCCTCTACGCGTCGAGCGAGAGGAGGTCGAGGTAGTCCTGCTCGGCGTCGAAGGGGCCGATGAGGGCGAGGCTGAAGCGGTCGGCGCGCAGGAGCTCGGTGGCGAGCGCCTGGACATCCTCGACGGTGACGGCGTCGATATGCTCCATGATCTGCTCCGGGGTCAGGATCTCACCGTAGGTGGCCTCCTGGCTGCCGATCCAGCTCGCGACGGAGCGGCTGTCCTCCAGACTCATCAGCAGGCGGCCCTTGCGCAGGGTCTTGCTGCGCTCCAGCTCGTCAGCCGGGACCGGGATGTCGCGCAGCTTCTTCAACTCGCCGACGGTCGCGGCGATCGTCTCCTTGACGCGGTCGACGTCCGTTCCGGCGTAGATAACACCCTGGCCGACATCCTCGTAGCCGCGGAAGTAGCCGTAGATGGAGTAGACGAGACCGAGGTTCTCGCGGATTTCCTGGAAGAGTCGCGAGCTCATGCCGGAGGAGAGGATCGACTCGATCGTGGATTGCACGTAACGGCGCTCGTCGTGATAGGAGATCGCCGGGAAGGAGAGGCAGAAGTGCGCCTGCTCGGTCTCGCGGTTGACGAGGGCGATGCGCGGCGACGACTGATCCACCGTGACTGGACGGGAGACGAAGCCGTTCTCGCTACGGGGGAGATCCCCGAAGTGCTTCTCGCTGAGGGCGACGACGTCCTCATGCCGCACATCCCCGCCCGCCGCGATGATGAGTCGGTCGGCGCCGTAGTTGTTGCGCCAGAAGTCCATCATCGCGTCGCGCGAGATGTTGGCGACGGTTTCCTCGGAGCCGGCGATCTCGCGGCCGATCGGGTCGTCCGGCCAGACGACCTGGTCGATGAGGTCGTGGACGAGCTCTTCCGGGATGTCCTGGACGGAGCGGATCTCCTCGTAAATGACGTGACGCTCCTGATCGAGCTCCTTGGGGTCGAAGGTCGAGTTGCGCATCATGTCGGCGAGGACATCGAAGGCGAGAGTGAAGTGGGTGCTCGGGACCTTCACCCAGTAGGAGGTCGATTCGCGGCCGGTGCCGGCGTTGACGATGCCGCCGACGCTCTCGATCTCCTGGGAGATCATCATCGGGTCCGGGCGCTGCTCCGTGCCCTTGAAGACCATGTGCTCGAGGAAGTGGGAGATGCCGGCGATCTCGTCCGGCTCGATGCGGGAGCCGACGTTGTAATAGAAGATGAGGCTCGCCGAGCGGACGCCGGTCATGGTGCCGGTGACGACGCGGACGCCGTTCGGCAGGGTGGTCTTCTCGTAGGGGGCATCGGTGGCGGACGACGTTGCGGGGGTGGGGGAGGCGGTCAAGAACGGGTACTCCTCGGGTCAATGTCGGTCATGTGGCGCCGGTCAGCGGAGCTGCCGTGCGCATACAAGTATGAAGCCTCTGTAAAGTTTGCGGGTTAACCCGCCCGATGGACGCGGACGGCATCGACGAGCAGCTCCAGCGCGCGCATGGTGGCCGACTCGATGACCTGTGCGCGGTCGCCGGCGAAATGGTGCTCCTCGACGGTGGTGCCGCCCGGGCCGCTGACGCCGATGTAGACGAGGCCGACGGGTTTGCGGGCGGTGCCGCCGGAGGGGCCGGCGATGCCGGTGGTGCTGACGCCGAAGGTGGCGCCGAGCGCGCGGCGTGCGCCATCGGCCATCTGCGTCGCGCATTGCTCGCTCACCGCGCCGGGGTTCTCCAGCACGTCACGGGAGACGCCGAGCAGGGTCGCCTTGGCGTCGTTGGCGTACGAGACGATACCGCCGAGCATGTAGGCGGACGAGCCAGCGATGCGGGTGATGCGGCCGGCGACGTTGCCGCCGGTGCAGGACTCGGCGGTGGCGACGGTGATCTCCTGCTGGTCGCCGAGGAGTTCGAAGAGCTCCTGCTCCGGTACATTGGTCATCAGGTTCCTCCGCTGGTCGTCGGCTCCGATCATCGGGTGATTATCCATCAGATGGACGAATGGATACGACCGGGGAGGACGCGATAGGCCCTCCGTGTCGCCATAGTCTTCAACGTAAAATGGGACGTCGTCCTGAGCGAACGCGAAGGATCCCTGTGCGAAGCACCTCCAATGGCGCGAAGCGCCTTCCGTTTTCATGCTGGGCGCGGCGACCGCCAGGCTATCGACCTGCGGTCGATCGGCTTCGCCGGGGGATTCTTCGCTGGCGCTCAGAATGACGATGTGGGGTTACGTGACTGGCGGAATGGGGCGGAAGGAGCCAAAGACGAATGCGAGACGAGCGAATCGGGTTTCGGCCGGTGGAGATCGAGCGGGACCTGGCGGACCTGCTGCGGTGGCTGGGCGACCCGGAGGTGCGGCGCTGGTATGACGAGGGCGAGCTGAGCGAGGCGAACATCGGGCGAAAGTTCGCGCCGGAGCCGCACATGCGCAAGCTCATCATCCTGATCGACGGTACGCCCGTCGGGTACATCCAGGTCTACCGGCTGGCCGACGAGGAGGACTACCGAAGGCAGGTCGACGTGTCCGCCGAGGCGGTCGCGATGGACCTGTTCATCGGGGAGGCCGCGTATCGCGGGAAGGGCTGGGGGACGGATGTGATCCGCGCATGCCTCGTCGCGGATCGTGTTCGGGGAGATGGATGCGCCGCTGGCGATGATCGCGCCGGACCCGGAGAACGCGCGTGCGGTGCGGAGCTACGCGAAGGCGGGGTTCCGGCCAGTGAAGACGGTGTACGTGACGGACGACGAGCCGGGAAACACCGGATACGAGCTGGTGATGCTGCTGACGTGGGAGGACTTCGAGGCCGATCGCGCGGGTGGCCGCTGAATCGTTGCAACGTTGGCACGATGGGCCGTGAATTGTCATGCGTACGTCATGAGTGCGGCGTAGTGTGGAAGGTGAGGCGAGGCGTCTTTCCTCATAGAGGTGTCGTCGCTTGAAAGGAGGGCGGCATGAAGGTCCTCCCTGACGTGCATCGTATCGATTGGCTGCGTGATCTCGGCGCGGCGGTCGCCATCGTGGCGCTCCCGGCACTGATCGTCTCCGTCACCAACGGACACGCGTTGCTCCCTGCGATGTTCGTGATGGGCATCATGTCGTTCCTGGCGGGGTACTGGTTTGTGCCGCGTGATCTCTGGGTGGCCTGGCTTGGCGCATTCCTGCTTACGTGGGCGATCTTCGGCATCTGGGATCGCATGGGCGCGTTGGGCCAGGGCGAGCCCGTGCCGGGCATCACACCCTGGTTTGTCGGGGTCATGATCCTCGTGCCGATGATTCCGGTGTCCCTCCTGCCGCTCTGGGGCGGGCGGCTCTTCAGGCGGGATAACGCGCGGGGCGCGGGGAGACGGAAGGCCTCCGGGGCGCACTAGGCAGTCCAATTCCGTCTGTCCGCTGGAACGGAGATCGTCATGGAACTTCACATCGACCTGCACCATACCGACTGGCTGCATGACGCTCGTCTACCCCTTGCTGTTCTTCGCGGTACCGCTGGCGGTGTCGCTGATCTGGACCGGGGATCTGCTGATCGTCATCGCTCCGGCGATGTTCCTGGCCGGATACCTGTTCGCGCCGCGCCAACTCTGGCCGGTCTGGCTCTCATCGTTCGCCATCCTGTGGGGAATCCAGGGCATTGCCGCGCTGATGGGCGAGTTCGAGTCAGAGCCTGGAAGCGGGGAGACGGTTTGGGGCTTCGCGCCCGTGGCCCTGATCTTCACGGTAGCGCTGGTGCTGGTGCCGTTGTGGCTCGGGCGGAAGCTGCATCAGGTGAGGGCGCGGTCCACGACGGCTTAAGGCGCCTGCCGGCAGCGAGGAACCGGAACGGAGGTCGTCATGCAGATGCACCTGGATCTTCATGACATTGATTGGCGTCATGACCTTGTCTACCCGCTGGCGCTGATCGCCGTGCCGATGGTGGCCTCGGTGATCGGGGCAGGGGAATGGCTCATCATGGCCTTCCCGGTTGCGATCGTTGCCGGGTACCTGTTCGCTCCGCGTTACCTCTGGATGGTCTGGCTCGGGGCGATCGTGATGCTGTGGACCGTCTACGGAACCGCGAACCTTCTGAACATCATCGAGCCGCTGGCGGATGATCCGTCGCAAGGCGAGACGTGGTGGACGTTCGCGCTGGAGTCCTTCGTGTTCATGGCGGGGCTGGTGTGGCTGCCGGTGACAATTGGGCGGCTACTGAAGCGGGTCATCGGATGAGGCATCGACACCCGGGAGGACACGTCGACCTGTAACGGTGCGACCAATGCCGTGGGAGAGGGCGAAAGTCCTCCGCTACGGCTGGCGTATGGGGATGGAACACAGCAGGAGGGCGGCCTATGTCGGGCCGCCCTCCTGCTGTTTGGGGAGAGATCGAAGATCCGGATCTAGCGCGTGGGGACGAACCCGGATTTCGCGGACGGAGACGGCATCGTTGCTTGCCGTTCCTGAAGGTCGTGGGTCTTGCCGGCGATGGCCGCGCCGAGCGCGATCATCATGCCGCCGAGCGCGTGGCGCACGCCGATCGCGGTGCCGCTGGCGCGCAGGGTGTCGAGGGTGCGGCGCGTCTCGGCGTCGATCAGTAGCCGCTCGGTGGTGTAGTGGGTATCGATGCCCTGAATGCCGTGGGCGAAGAGGCTGGTGCTCATGGGCTGGTTGGTGTTCACGTCTGTATCTCCCTGGTGTGGCTGCGATGCGCGAGTGCGATCACGTTTGTTCATGACCACATCATGCCGGAGCGCCAGGGGCGATACATCGTACAGAGTGCGTATTCGTGTCGGGGGCTTTACGTACGAGGTTTCGCGTAGGACTTAAGACGGAGCAACGATCCCCATGCGTATCGCGGCGGAGATCGCGGCGGTGCGCGAGGCGACCTCCAGCTTCGCGTAGAGCCGGGTGAGGTGGGTGGTCACCGTGCGCTGGCTGATGAACAGCTCATCGGCAATCTCGGCGTTTGACTTGCCGGAGGCGAGCAGGCCCAGCACCTCCCGCTCGCGCGGGGTGAGGTCATCGTCCGGCTGGGGGCTGACCGCCTGTGGCGCGGGCGTGGCGGGCGCCGCGATGACCCGCTCGGCGAGCGCGATGGCGGCGGGAATCCCGAGCTGCCGACCTTCCTGCAACGCGCGTTCGTAAGTGGCGGATCCGAGGCGGTCACGCAGCAGGAACCCGGCGCGGTCGACGTCGTCCTGCGACTTGTCGGTGATCGTGATCCCGATCTGGTCGAGGATCGCCAGGGAGGTCCCGAGCAGCCGCGCACCGTCCTCCGCGGCGTCCGTCTTGCCGGCCAGCTCGGCGGTGAGCATCAGGACCATGGAGAGCATGTCCGGTCGATGGTGCGGCGGGGCGAGGTGGTATTCGAGGCTGCGCGTGAGCGCGGCCCCGGCCTTGTCAAAGGCCCCGCTACGGATATGCATGTACGCGACGGTGCCGTAGAGCAGGGGGAGCGCTTCCCGACGGCCCTTGGCGATGACCGGGAAGGACTCGTCCAGGAGGGGCTGGGCGCGCTCGAGTTGGCCATCCTCGACCAGGCGCTCGCCGAGCTGCGCGGTGAACATGGCCGCGCCAAGCTCGTCGCCAGCGTCGCGGAGGGTCTTGATCGCCTCGCGCTGGTAGCGTTCGCCGACGTCGTTGTGCCCGGCGATCCATTCGAGCAGACCGAGCAGGTTGAGGTTGTTGGCGATGCCGCGAACGTCGTGGAGATCGTTGCTGATCGCCATGGCCTGTTCGGCGTAGGCGCGGGATCGCGCATGCTCGTCCACGTTGATCATTACCAGCGCGGCCATCCGCAGGAACTGCGCGCGGTCTGCCTGGTCGACCTGGTCGATGTGCGGCAGGCAGCGCTCGATCCACTGCCGCGCCTCGTGCAGTTGCCCCATCTCCAGCCAGAAGACCGTGAGCTGGGCCGTCATGCGGAGGGCGGTCGGCCCGTCGTCCATGTTGAGAAGCCGGTCGAGCACCGCGAGGAACGTCGGGAGGTCCGGCGAGAAGCGCCGTGTCCAGGCTCGCAGCTCGGTGGTCCCGGTCCGCCACGTCGAGGTCGGGGTCTCGATCACCATCATGGCGTACCAGCGGGCATGGGCGCGGAGGATGGCGCCCAGCTCACCGCTACGCTCGAGCTCTTCCAAGGCGAATTCGCGGATGGTGTGGAGCAGGCGGATGCGCGGTCCGGTTTCCGGGCTGTCCTCGATGCGGACGAGGCTATGGTCGACGAGGGCTTCGAGCAACTCATCGACGCGCCCGTCGAGATCGCCAGCGAGGTTGCAGATCGGCTCGACGGCGTCGTAGGGCAGGCCGTTGGTGGTCACGCCGAGACGGCGGAAGAGGGTGCGCTCCTCCGGGCTGAGCAGGTCGTACGACCATTCGAGGGTCGCGCGGATGGTACGGTGGCGCTCCGGTGCGTCGCGCGGGCCGCCGATAAGCATGGAGAGGCGTTCGCCCAGGCGATCGCGCATGGCGGTTGGCGACAGGAAGCGCGTGCGGGCGGCGGCGAGCTCGATGGCGAGCGGGAGGCCGTCGACGCGGCGGCAGATGTCGTCGATGGCGCGGATGTTCTCATCGGTGAGGGCGAGATCCGGCTTGACGAGGCGGGCGCGGTCGACGAAGAGGGCGCTGGCCGGGGCGAGCTGGTCGTGGCCGGGGCTGGTGGTCGCCAGCGGGTCCAGGCTGAAGACATGTTCGCCCGAGAGGTGCAGCATGACCCGGCTGGTGGCGAGGATGGTCAGGCCGGGGCAGCGCCGGATGAGGTCGGAGAGGAAGGTCAGGTGCGCGGTGAGCTGCTCGACGTTGTCGAGGATCAGCAGCAGCGGTCGGGCGCCGATGGAGGCGGCGAGCTCGTCGAGGAGGGAGTCGTCGTCCGGCACGGAGAGACCGAGCGCGCGAGCGATGGCCGGGAGGACGTCGGCCCCTTCGGTGACGTTGGAGAGGAGCACAAGGCGCACCGGGCCGGCGAGATCCGGGTCGATGTCGTGGGCGATCTGGAGGGCAAGGCGGGTCTTGCCGACGCCGCCGGGTCCGACGAGGGTGACGAGGTGGACGTCCGGGCGGGTGAGGAGGACGAGCAGGCGGGCGAGCTCGTCGTCCCGGCCGACCAGCGAGGTCGTCGGGAGGGGGATGAGCTGGTTGTCCATCGCGATGGTCTGCATACGTCGCCCTCGGTGCCTCGCTCGGCGGATTATGAAATCCCAGTATAGGTCCACGATGCATGTTCTGCTGCAGGTTCAGGCGCGAACTCCGCAAGCGCAGGCCGGGTGGATACAATGCCGGGAGAGGCTGATCATCACATCGCTGTGACCGATAGCGCATCACCTGAAAGGACGCGGCTTCCATGGCATCGACCGCTATGCTCCCGGACTGGCAGAACCCCGAGCTCACGCATCGCAACCGGGAGGACCCGCGCCCGCTGCTGATCCCGTACGCGGACGACGCGTCGGCGGCGCGAGGCGACCGCACGATCTCGCCGTGGTACCGGTGCCTGAACGGCGACTGGCTCTTCTTTTACGCGGAGTCGGTGTCGCTGGTGCCACTGGACGCCTCCGAGCACGAGATGGACGACCTCGACTGGGACACGATCCCGGTGCCGTCCGTCTGGCAGATGCACGGCTACGGGATGCCGAACTACACGAATGTGAAATATCCGTTCCCGGTCGATCCTCCGTTCGTGCCGGATCACGCGGTGGGGTGCTACCGGCATGAGTTCACGGTGCCGGACGCGTGGGACGGGCGGCGGATCCGCCTGACGTTCGACGGCGTGTGTTCGATGTTTACCGTCTGGGTGAACGGCGAGGAGGTTGGGCTCTCGAAGGGGAGCCATGTCCCGGCCGAGTTCGACATCACGGACGTGGTGCGGCAGGGCGAGATCAACTCGTTGGCCGTGCAGGTCCACCAGTGGTCGGACGCGAGCTACCTCGAAGACCAGGACATGTGGCGGTTCAACGGCATTTTCCGCGATGTCTGGCTGGCCGCGCTGCCGGAAACGCACATTCACGACGTCCACGCGCGTCCCGTGCTGGCGGACGATTTCTCTACCGCCACGCTGGAGCTCGATGTGACCCTGCGCGGCGGTGCGGATGGGTCGGTCGAAGCCGTCCTGCTCGGGCCGGACGGTAGTGAGGTCGGAGCGGAGGCGCTGGAGGGGGACGAGCACCGCTCCGTGTCGATCGCAGTCGATGCCCCGGCGCTGTGGAGCAGCGAGACACCGCACCTGTACACGGTGATCCTGCGCAATCTCGACGCGGACGGCACGGTCCGCGAGGTGCAGCGGCAGACCGTTGGATTCCGGACGGTGGAGATTCGCGACCAGCAGCTCTGGGTAAACGGGGTCTCGATCAAGATCCAGGGCGTGAACCGGCACGACGATCACCCGGATTTCGGCTACGCGGTGCCGCTGGAGGACATGGAGCGCGACGTGCAGCTGATGAAGCAGCACAACGTCAACACCGTCCGCACCTCGCATTACCCGAACGACTCGCGTTTCTACGAGATGTGCAACCGCTACGGGCTCTTCATGATCGACGAGACCGACCTGGAGACGCACGGCTTCCATGTCACGGGGAACTTCAGCGAGATATCCGACGATCCGGCGTGGCAGAAAGCGTATCTCGATCGCGTGATCCGGATGTATGAGCGGGACAAGAACCACCCGGCGATCATCATCTGGTCGCTCGGCAACGAGTCCGGCTACGGGCAGAACCAGGACGCGATGTACGCCTGGCTGAAGGAGCACGACCCTTCGCGGCCGGTGCACCTGGAAGCGGAGGAGCATCGCCAGTCGCCGGTTGCCGCGACGGACATGCTGAGCACGATGTACCCGCCGGTCGCCGAGGTGATCCGGCAGGGCGAGCTGGATGAGCCGAAGCCGTACATCATGATCGAGTACGCGCACGCGATGGGAAACGGCCCCGGCAGCTTCAAGGAGTACTGGGAGGCGATCCGCTCGCACAAGCGCCTTATAGGCGGCCTCGTCTGGGAGTGGGCTGATCACGGCGTTCGCCAGTACACGGCCGACGGCGAGATGTATTTCGCCTACGGCGGCGATTTCGGGGATCACCCGAACGACGGGAACTTCTGCATCGACGGGCTGATGTCGCCGGACCGCGAGCCGCACCCGAGCGTCATCGAGATGAAGAAGGTCTACGAGCCGATCGCGGTCGAGCTGGTCGATGCCGGCTCCGGCACGATCCGGCTCCTGAACCGTCGCTTCTTCACCGATTTGTCTGACCTGGCGCTGCGCTGGACGTTGACCACAGGTGGTCGCATCGTCGCGACGGGCACGCTGGAGGTGGGTGACCTCGAGGCGGGTCACGCCTGGGAGATCGCGATCGACGCTGTCGCTGACGCTGCCGCCAACGCCGATACGTGGCTGGACATCGTCGCGACGACGTCCGGGCAGACGGAGTGGGCGCCGGCCGGGTTCGAGCTGGCGCATTGCCAGGTCTGCATCGCCGCGCCGGAGGGTGCCGGGGTGCCGGAGCTTGCGACGGGCACGCTGGAGGTCGCGGAGACGGACGTGGCGATCCTCGTCGCGACGGACCGGGGCGAGGTGCTGTTCGACCGCACACTTGGCACGATCGCGAGCTGGACCGTGAACGGGCAGGACCTGATCGAGTCCGGTCCGGTGTTCGACGTCTTCCGCGCGCCGACGGACAACGACAAGTACATCCGCGACGTCTGGCGGCAGTGGGACCTGCGGCACATGCGGCCGATCGTGCGTTCGACGGAGATCGTGAAGCAGGCGGACTCGCACGTCATCATCGAGGTGCGGGCGGCGTTCGGCGCGCCGGCGTTCAAGCCGCTCTACGACCTGGTAACGCGGTTCGTGATCGAGGGCTCTGGCGACGTCGAGATCACGACGGAGGCGACGCCGCGCGCGGTGCCGGCCGGGCTGGTGTCGCTGCCCCGCCTCGGGCTGACGATGGAGCTGCCGGGGACGTTCGGGTCGGTGACGTGGCGTGGCCTCGGCCCGCACGAGAATTACCCGGACCGCAAGGAGAGCGCGACGTTTGGTACGTGGACCCTGGACGTGACGGAGATGCCGTACCCGTACGTGATGCCGCAGGATACGGGCAATCGCGAAGACGCGTGCTGGGTCACCGTTTCGCCGCAGCACGGGTACGGGGTGCTGGCGTGGGCCGACGAGGGGATGAGCATCAAGGCGCTGCCGTACACGGCGGCGGAGCTGGATGACGCGGCCCACTCATGGCAGATGACGCCGGGCGCGACGACGGTGCTCTCGCTGGACCACAAGGTGGCTGGGCTGGGCTCGTCGATCTGCGGTCCGATGCCGCTGGAAGAGTACCTGGTGCCGGTGGAACCGTACACGTTCACGGTGCGGCTGCGGCCGGTGCCGGCGGGGACGAGACCATCTGTGTAGTCCCGGACCACGTGTCCGGGACATGGCCCGAAGGGCCATAACGCGCAATA
This sequence comes from uncultured Chloroflexia bacterium, assembly GCA_963741805.1. Taxonomy (GTDB): domain Bacteria; phylum Chloroflexota; class Chloroflexia; order Thermomicrobiales; family UBA6265; genus UBA6265. Next base: position 102,103 of record CAVUJR010000001.1, on the reverse strand, counting down.
TCGACCTTCGGTCGATGTCTCGCACACATGGTGCGAGACTACGTGGGCTTTTGAGGGAACGGAATGATCGTTGTGGGTGACTGGGCGGGTGGCATCATCCGACCGGCATGGTCAAACGTAGTGAGGGGAGAAGGACGCGCGTGGCCCCGCGTGTTCGCCTCGCTGCGGCGATCCACGGAGGCGGGCGCCGGTACGTCCCGGCCGTCGCAGATGCGCGATGCGCCGTCCCTCACCACAGAGGATCCCGAGCGAGACCGGGACTTGATGCGCCGGGTCGCCGCGCATGATGAAGATGCCCTTGCCGCCCTTTACGATCACTACGCGCCGGCGGTCCACGGGCTCGCGCGGTCGGTCCTGCACGACCCGGCGCTGGCCGAGGAGGTCACCCACGACGTGTTTCTTCGCCTCTGGCAACAGCCAACTGCCTATGACCCGGCGCGGGGCACCTTCGCCGGGTGGCTGCTGCGGGTGGCGCGGAACCGCTCCATCGATCTGCTGCGGAGGCGGCGGGAGACGTCGGAGAGCGTGCTGGACGCGGACGTGACGGGCTGGATCGTCGATCCCGAGCCGGGCCCGGAGGAGCAGGCCCTGGCCGGGCTGCGGCGGGATGAGGTGCGGCAAGCGTTGGCGACGTTGGCGCCGGATCAGCGCGAGCTGCTGGAGCTGGCGTACTTCACCGGCCTGAGCCAGTCGCAGATCGCGGCCCGGTTGCATCGGCCGCTCGGCACGGTGAAGTCGCAGATCCGCACGGCCATGGCACGCCTGGCGGAGCGGCTTTCGCCGGGGATGGCCCACCCCTCGAACGCTGGAACACGCGCCGGAGAGCAGCGATGAACGCCCGACAGCCCAACCACCTGGCATCGCACCATCAGTCGCACGAGGCGATCGCCGCGTATGCGCTCGGGGTGCTCGATGACGACGAGCGGCGGGACGTCGAAACGCATCTTGCGTCGTGCCCGGCCTGCAGCGCGGAGCTGTCGCGTTACGAGGATGTCGTCGGCGATCTCGGCGCCATGGTCGAGCCGATCACCCCATCGCCGGCGTTGCGTGACCGGCTGCTGACGGATGCGCGCGCGTCACGAGGTGGCTCATCGACGCCTCGGGCGCTCCGGCGCCAGGTCCCGCTGGCGTGGCTGGCGATCGCGGCCTCCATCGCGGTGCTCTCGATGGTCGCGCTCGGCTTCCTGCTGGTCGTGACGCTGGACGAGCGGAATGACGCCCGGATGTCCGAGCATGAGATTGCGGAGTACCTGAAGGACGGCGGGACATTGTCGGCGCTCGTGCCGGCACCCGGTGCGCCGGAGGATGTCGTTCCGGGTCATGGCTCGCTGGCCATCGCGCCGGATCAGGACCGGGCGATGATCGTCGTCTACGACCTGCCCGCCTCCGGTGGAGGGTACCGCTACGCCGCGTTCGCGGAGCGCGACGGTGACCAGGTGGACCTCGGTGACCTCACGGTCAACGATCAAGGTGTCGGCTGGCTGCTGCTGTCCGGCCCGGAGCCGATGTCGGCCTACGACACCGTCGGCATCACGCGCTACGCGCCCGGCGCCCCGGACGGCGAGCCGTTCCTCATTGCGCCGATGCGGTAATCACACGTCCTTATCCATGGTCACCTGCTCATCCAATCGAAGGTCTGGCGCGTAGGGGAGATACACGCCGGGACTGCAGCCCTGTGTGCCGGGCGTCGGCAACGACGCCACGACGATCCAATGCTCTGGTGCGGCGATCGACGCCGCGCCGATCGGGACCCTGTCGAGCCGACTGGCACATCAACGTTTCGGAATTGGAGCAGCGCCATGTCTACGTTCACGCGCATCCTGTCCATCGTCATGCTTATGGGCGCGTTTACCGCCTTCGGCGCGGTTGCGCAGGCGACGACCACCGTCAGCACCATGGACAACCCGGACCTGGGCACGCACTTTACCGATCCTGACGGCATGACCCTGTACATCTTCCTCAAGGACACACCGGATTCAGGCAAGAGCACCTGCTATGACCAGTGTGAGCAGAACTGGCCCGTGTTCTCCGCCACCGAGCCGCTGTCGCTGCCGGACAGCGTACCCGGCGAGCTGGGCACCATCACCCGGGATGACGGCACGACCCAGGTCACGTACAACGGCTGGCCGCTCTACTTCTGGGCAGCGGACCAGAATCCTGGCGATGTGACCGGCCAAGGCGTGGGCGATGTCTGGTTCGCCGCGATCCCGGCCGAGGGCGATGCGATCCCCGGCGCGGAGGCGCCGCAGGCGAGCCCGGCCGCGAGTCCGATGGCCCAAGGTGGCACGACGGTGATCACGGCGGAGAATTCGGATCTCGGAACGATCTTGACCGATGCCCAGGGCATGACCCTGTACATCTTCCTCTCCGACACCCCGGGCTCCGGTGAGAGCACCTGCTATGACAAGTGCGAGCAGAATTGGCCGGTGTTCTCGGCCGAGGAACCGTTGACATTGCCAGATGGTGTCTCCGGTGAGCTGGGCACGATCGAGCGAACCGATGGCACGATGCAGGTGACCTACAACGGCTGGCCGCTCTACTTCTTCGCCAAGGACCAGCAGCCGGGTGATGTGACAGGCCAGGGCATTGGTGACGTCTGGTATGTGGCTATCCCCGCCGAGGGCGATGCGATCCCGGGAGCGGAGGCGCCGCAAGCGAGCCCGATGGCGTCGACTGGCGCGAACCGGGTCGAGGTGACCTTGTCGGAGTTCACGATCGATATGCCGACAGAGCTTTCGGCCGGGATGACAGAGTTCGTGATCACAAACGACGGCGGGGCCACGCATGGCTTCGAGATCGAAGGTAACGGAATCGAGATGGAGCTGGAGAACCACCTGCAGGGTGGCCAGCAGGGAACATTGATGGTCGACCTGAAGCCCGGCACATACGAGATCTACTGCCCGGTCGGTAACCACGCCGATCAGGGGATGGAGCTCAACCTGACCGTGACGGACTGACCTCCACAGACGTGCCCGATATCCGGGCGCACATCCTCGGCCCGGCCGGAGCCCCATGGCGCCTGCCGGGCCGTCTTGTGTCCGGACTCGCAGGCGCCAGGGCGTGCATGCGGATCTCTCCCCACCACTAGCGATTTAGCGGCGACTAAAATACCATGAAGCCCGGAGATGGCCGCTCGTCGATGAGCGGTCGCCCGTGGGCCCGGATCGAAGGGCCGGCCATGATGACCGATGCTCCCCCGGCGCCCTCCGGATTGCCGCATGCCATGTGGCGTTCTGGACGTCGTACCCGTCGTTCCCCGGATAGCCCGGATGGGGCATCCTGGAACAGTGATGGTGGAGCTGAACTCGTATGGCAACGGACGGCCCGGGAGGGCCAGAATCAGCAACCGCACCTGTTCGATCAGGGCAGGGAGATCGTTTCCGGGGCAATGGGCCTGGCGCGCTCGGTGAGGCGAGCGGAAATGGCCGCGATGCCGCCATGCTGGAGAGCACGGCGGCCGTCCTGGAAGGGACGAGCGACAAGGGGCGCTGGGCGTCGCTGATGCCGTTTCTCGGGCCGGCGTTCATCGCCGCCGTCGCCTATATCGACCCCGGCAACTTCGCGACGAATATCCAGGGTGGCGCGCAGTACGGGTACCTGCTGCTGTGGGTCATCGTCGTCTCCAACCTGATGGCGATGCTGATCCAGGCCCTCTCGGCCAAGCTGGGGATCGCGACAGGCAAGAACCTGCCCGAGCTCATCCACCAACAATTCCCGCGGCCAGTGACCTGGGTCCTGTGGGTACTCGCCGAGATCGTCGCGATGGCGACGGACCTCGCCGAGTTCCTTGGGGCGGCGGTCGGCCTTTACCTGCTGTTCGACATCCCGCTGTTCCCGGCCGGGCTGCTCACCGGCGTCGCGACGTTCGTCATCCTCGCGTTGCAGCGCTACGGCGCCCGCCCGCTCGAGGCGGTGATCACCGCCATGGTCGCGCTGATCGGGGGCTGCTACCTGGTCGAGATGGTGCTCGGGCGGCCGGATCTTGGGGCCGCCGGGGCGGCGATCCTCGAGCCGCGCTTCGAGGGGGGCGAGAGCGTCCTGCTGGCGACGGGCATCCTTGGCGCGACGGTTATGCCGCATGTCATCTACCTGCACTCGGCGCTGACACAGGGGCGGATCGTCCCGAAGAACGCGAGCCAGGCGCGGCGGTTGTATCGGCTGGAGCTAATCGACGTCGTGATCGCGATGGGCGTTGCCGGGTTAATCAACGCCGCGATGCTGATGACGGCCGCCGCGACGTTCTGGAGCCGGGGCATCGATGTCACGGCCGGTGACGACATTATCATGGACGCCTACAGGACGTTGACCCCGCTGCTGGGGAACGCGGCGAGCACGATCTTTGCGGTCTCGCTCCTTGCCTCCGGACTGGCCTCGACCGCGGTCGGGACGATGGCCGGGCAGGTCATCATGCAGGGGTTCATCGGGCGTCAGATCCCGATTTGGCTGCGCCGTCTGGTGACGATGGCTCCGGCGTTGGTCGTGATCGCGATGGGCGTGGACACGACGCGCACGCTGGTGATTAGCCAGGTCGTGCTGTCGTTCGGCATCCCCTTCGCGCTCGTGCCGCTGGTCATGTTTACCCGGCGTCGCGACCTGATGGGCGAGCTGGTGAACCGCCGCACGACGACGGTCGCTGTCGCGGTTGTTGCCGCGGTGATCATCGCGCTCAATATCTTCCTGCTCTGGGAGACCGTTCGCGGGCTCTAGGCGGATCGCGCGCTGAGAAAAGGAGGCTTCATGGACGCCATCTCCCCGGTTTCCGTCGATCGCCTGGTGGTCCCGCTGGACGGCTCACGCCTCGCGGAGGTCGTCATTGACCCGGTCACCCGGCTGGCGCAGCGCTTTTCCGCGCGCGTCATCCTGCTGCATGTGCTGGAGGATCGCGCGCCATCGACCGTGCATGGTGACCGTCACCTGACGACGGCCGAAGAGGCGGACGCCTACCTCGCGGAGATCGCGCAGGGCATGGCCGCGGAGGGTGTGGACGTTGAGTACCACAGCCACGACAACCCGGAGGGGGATGTCTCCGCGAGCATCTCGGATCATGCCGCGGAGCTTGGGGCGAGCCTGCTCGTGCTCTGTACGCACGGTCGCGGCCGCCCGCGGGATTGGATCGTCGGCTCGATCGCGCAGCAGGTGGTGCGCAAGGCGGAGACGCCGGTGCTGCTGATCCGCCCCTCGATCGAAGAACGCTTCGCGTTCCCGCCACAATGCGTGATCACCGCACTGGACGGCACTCCGGAGGCGGAGCGGGTGCTGCCCGTGGCATCGGCGTTCGCGCGCGCGTTCGATGTGCCGCATGAGCTGCTGATTGCCGTGCCCACACTCGGGACGCTGACGGGTGACCGCATCGCGGCCGCGCGGCTGGTCCCCTCGGCTACGGCGGCCTCGTTGGATCTCGAGGCGGAGGCCGCCGGGGCGTATGCGCGCGGGCTGGCGGAGCAGCTCTCGGCGTACGGCGTCGAGACGCGGGCGCATGTCGCCCGGGGGGATATCGCGCAGTCCGTGCTCGACCTTGCGGACGCCGAAGGGCCCGCCCTGATCGCGATGGCGACGCACGCGCGGAGCGGCCTAGAGGGGTTTTGGGCTGTCAGCGTCGGCCAGCGCGTCGTCGGCCGCGCGCGATGCCCGTTGCTGCTGGTCCGCGCCGGGGAGTGACCCGTTCCGGGGCACGCCATGGTGATGTCACGGCCGCCTGGTGCCACACGAGCAAGGGACGTCACGCGTGGACCGGGTTCTGCGTTGCAGCGGCCGGTTACACATCGGTTTGCCGCAGGCCGCTCGAATCGGCGGTCGGAGGGTCCTTTCGATGGCACGCTGGTTCCCCCATGCTGAAACAACGCCTCGCGCAGCACCACCTTTCGCCCGAGTAGAGCCGTGCTCGGTAGATCTGCGGCTATAGCAGCAGATGGCCGCAGGGCACCTGCTGCCGATGGATGCTCTCACTCGCCCGATCCCTACCGCGCAGCAGGGCCAGCCGGGTCGACGTTCCTTGAGACCGCTCTTCGAAGGGTGATGTGTGTCGACGCCGGCGCTGAATTAGTCCGTCGAGGACGAACAGGATCAGGAAGCCGGCGAAGAAGACGGCGGTGGTGAACGGCGTCTCGCGCACCTCGTGGGCCTCGACGAGCAACTCTTCCGTGACCAGATAGAGGAGCGCGGCCGCTCCGAAGGCGAGGATGGCCGCCTCGAGGCCACCACTGAGCCCGCCGAGCAGCGCGACACCGACCGCCGCGCTCACGCCGAGCAGTAGGGCGAGACCGGTCGTCGTCGCGATCACGCGGCCCCGTGACGCGCCGGCCGCGCCGAGCGTGGCCGCGACGCTGAGCCCGAGGAAGAGGACCTCCAGCGTGAGCGCGATGGTCAGCAGGATGCCGGTTTGCTCGCCGGCCGAGAAGCCGATGCCGACGAGGAAGCCGTCGATCACGAGGTCGATCGCGACGGCGATCAGCAGCCCGGACGTGTTCTCCTGGTCCCCGCCTTCACCATGCGTTCCCTCCGTGAGGTGGCGGACCGTCAATACCACCGCAACGCCGATTGAGAAGCCGAGCACGACGGAGATGGGGGAGTGGGCGGCGGAGATCTCCGGCAGGAGCTCCGTCGCGACGGCCGCGAAGACGACACCGGCCGCGAAGTGCTGGATCGCGCTCCCAAGCTGGCGTGACGGTGTGCGGAACGCGGCGATGATGCCGCCGATGATGGTGGCGGCCACGGGGATGAGCGTGTAGAGAAAGGTGTCCAGGAACGAGTCCAAGCGGTCCTCCGGCGAGGGCGTTGTCGGCTATCCATCCCGGACGTTGCAGGATCGGGGCCATATCGGCCGAGTTCCCGCATACATTGTCGGGCCCGGCTTTAGACGGACCAGGTTTCCGGCAGCGGAATTCCCCAGCGGTCTGAGACGATGCCGGACCAGATGAGGCTGAGCACCAACCCGAGGATCACGCAGACGACAATCAGGATGTAGACCGCGATTGCGACGCGGCGCAAGCCCGGGCTGGCCGGGAGCGCGTCCGGAGGGGCCTCGTCCTCAAACGTGTCGTCATCGTCGGGTGGAAAGGGTGGTGGCTGGACCATGGCGTTAGGGGCGTCTCCCGGTGATGGAGGCGTAGGTCACGCCCTCGTCGACGAGATAGACGATGTAGGCGCGGTCGCGCGTCTGCTCCGTGACGTCGATCGAGAACGTGCCGAGGGGCGCGCCGTCGCGGACGAGGATGCTGCGGTCGGCGGTCTGGGTGTCGTCCGTGGGGATGACGAGAATGCCGTTTCCGGCGAGGCGGATCGCCGGGGCAAAGGTATAGCCGCGTTCCTCGAGGTTGGTGATGACGAGGGTGTCGCCCTCGATCGTGATCGCCGGCGGGCGACCGGCGTCGTCAGCGCTCGCCGACGGCACCGTCTCGACGACCGGGGCGGCCATCGTCGTCCGCTCGCAGGTGGTGACGTCGAAGTCCGCGACCGTCGTCCCGACGCATTGCTGGACGGTGAAGCGGAGCGACGCCTCCGGCGCGGCGGGGTAGGGCGAGTCGTACATCAGCAGCAGGTAGGTCTGGAGGTTCGGATGCAGGGCGATGGTTCCGGCCCAGCGGTCGCCGCTGGTGTGCGACAGGCGGGAGACCGGGCGCACGCCGTCGCTCGTCTGCGCGGCAAGCACGATCGTCGCCGTGTCCGGCTCGGCCGTCGTGGTCAGGCGCGCATCGTAGGTGCCGCGGGGGAGGTCGCTGAAGGCGTTTGCCGTCGTGTCGGTTTCGTCCGGCGTTTCCTCGTTCGGGTCGCCGACGGTCCCGATCGATGCCGTGCCGGGGTCGGTGGCTATCTCGCAGCCATCCGGGACATCGGTGGTGCTTTTCGAGGGTCGGGCGGCGCCGGCGTCGCAGGTGTAGGCGACGACGCGGATCGGTTGGCGGGTGTCGAGGTTCTGCCAGAGTGCCCGACCGGCGAGGACGAGCACGAGCACGCCGATGATGCCGACGACGATCGGGAGGATGGTGATCTCCCACCCCGCGCGGGCCCAGACGGCGACCCAGAGCATGGCCACGATGGCGACACCGAAACCGAGCATTGGGCCGAGCCAGGTGGCGTGCCGGGCGTCGGCGAGCGTGGCGTTGCCGATGTCGAAGTGGAGTGGCGCGACGCGCACCAGCCACAGCCACCCAAGTCCGGCCATTGCCAGCAGGGTGAGCGTGGTCAGGATCGCCAGCGCGATGGTCGAGGGCTGGCGGGGCGTGGTCGGGGCGGGTGCTGCGGGCATGCGATCTCCGGCGACGAGGCGTACGGGCCGAACAGGTCAACTATAGCCGGGCCGGTGCACGGTTTGTGCGAGGGACCAGCCGCAGTAGAATGTGGAGACCGGATAACAGAGAGGACCTTTCACCGGGGCGCTGCGCGCGTGGGGTGATGGGTGAAGGAGGATGCAACGTGCGCAAGCTCGCCGGAATGGTCATGCTGCTGGTGTTGAGTGTCGTGCTCGTATCGTGCAGTGTTGGGGAAGAGGACACGCCGAAGCCGACCGAGGAGCCAACGTTGGCCACGATCTCAGCGACGTCGGAGCCGGAAGAGGACACCGATGTCGGGATCCCGGGTACACCGGAGTTCGATGTCGCCGAGGTCTCCACGCCGGACATCGCGACACCCGATGTGTCGATGCCGGATGTGGCGACGCCCGCCATGGCGGCAACCCCGGCGGAGGAGCTCATGGCTACGCCGGACGATGGGATGATGACGCTGCCGGATGCCACGCCGGTCGCGACACCGGTCACCGAGGCCGCGACGCCTGACGTGGTTGCTTCGCCGATGATGATTGCCACTCCGGAGGGGACGGCGGTCGAGGAACCAGCCGGCATGATCGTGCCTCCGGTCGCCGAGCCGACGGAGCCGCCGGTGATGATCGAGATGACCGGGCAGGTGACGCTGGATGGCCAGCCGAACGAGGCCTACGTGCTGACGGACGAGGGGTGCGTGGCGCTCGGGGCGTATGCGCAGCTACACGCCGGTCGCCAGGTGGTGATCCGGAACGAGCAGGGGACGATCACGTCGGTGACGGAGCTGGAGCCGGCGACGGACGCCGATGGCTGCGCGTGGGAGTTCGTGGCGGCGGTGCCGGAGTCGGAGTTCTACAGCGTGTCGATCCCGATGGTGGTGGAGCAGGTGTTCCCGGCGGCGCAGGTCACGGGGAATGACGGCGCGGTGGTGATCGAGCTGCCGTAGGGGGAAAGGAAGGCGCTTCGCGCCATTGAACGTGCTTCGCACCGGTGGTAGCTACCGGGATTCTTCCCTTCGGTCAGAATGACGGTTTTCTTGACGCAGGCATAACAACGGCCCCGGGCAATGCGCCCGGGGCCTGTTTCTCATATTTGAGGATGACGGGAAGCCGTTACGGCTTGCGCATCCATTCCGTCCAGCGGAGGTCGATGCCCATCTCGGTGGCGCGGGCGCGGAAGGCGGTCATCAGCGCGTTCGCGGCGGCGTCATAGGCTACGTCATCCTTCCACGTCTTGCGTGGGTTCAGGATGGTGTTCGGCACGCCCGGGAACTCGCGCGGGTATTCGATGTTGAAGATCGAATGGCGGTGGTATCCGGTCGCCGGCTCCAGGTCGCTGGTGATGGCGTGGATGATGTCGCGCGTGTGGGCGATGCTGATGCGATGACCGGTGCCGTAGCCGCCACCGGTCCAGCCGGTGTTGACGAGCCACAGCGAGGGTTGGTGCTCATCGATGCGCCGGGCGAGCAGCTCGGCGTAGCGCTCCGGCGGCAGCGGCAGGAACGGCGAGCCAAAGCACTCGGAGAAGGTGCGGGTCGGCTCGGTGACGCCGCGCTCGGTGCCGGCCAGCTTCGAGGTGAAGCCGAGCAGGAACATCGAGATCGCCTCTTCCCTGGTCAGCTTCGAGACCGGCGGCAACACGCCGGTGGCGTCCGCCGTGAGGAAGATGATCCGCTTCGGGTGCTTGCCCATCCCGCTCTCGACGTAGTCCGGGATGAACTCGATCGGGAAGGCGGAGCGGGTGTTCTCGGTCAGGGTGCTGTCGTAGAAGTCCGGCACCTTCGTCTGCGGGTCCAGCGGGACATTCTCGATCAGCGTGCCGGGATGGTTCGTCGCCGCCCAGATGCGCGGCTCGTCCTCTTCCTTGAGCTTGATCGTCTTGGCGTAGCATCCACCCTCGATGTTGAAGATGCCGTTTTCGCTCCACCCATGCTCGTCGTCGCCGATGAGGCGCATGATGGGGTCCATCGAGAGGGTGGTCTTGCCGGTCCCGGAGAGGCCGAAGAAGATCGTCGTTTCGCCGTCCGGGCCCTCGCTGGCCGAGCAGTGCATGGTCGCGACGTCCTGCTTCGGAAGCAGGTAGTTCATCATCGTGAAGATGGACTTCTTCACCTCGCCGCTGTACTCGGTGCCGGCGATGACGACGGTGCGCTCGGCGACGTTGAGGGCGATGGCCGTGGTGGTGCGGGTGCCGTGGCGCTGCGGGTCCGCCTCGTAGTGCGGGGCGTGGATGATGGTCATCTGCTTGCCGCCGATCTGCTCGCCGTCCTTCGGGGCGATGAAGAGATGGCGGGCGAAGAGGGCGATCCAGGGTACCTCGGTCGTGAGATGGACCGGGTAGCGATACTGCGGGTCGGCGCCGACGTAGAGATCCTGCGTGTAGAGGACCGGCTGCCGGGCGAGGTGCGCCTCAACGTCCTGCTTCAGCGTCTGGTAGTGGTCGAGGCTCATCGGGGCGTTTACGCGGCCCCACCAGATGTCATTGCTGGAGGATGGCTCCTCAACGACGAACTTGTCCTTCGGCGAGCGGCCGGTGAACTTCCCGGTCGAGACGGCCAGCGCGCCGGTCGCGGCCAACTCGCCGTTGCCGGCCTCGATCGAGTGGCGGATCAGCTCATCGGTGCCGAGCTGGTGGTAGACCTGTTGCGTCCCTGGGGATTCCTGTGCATGGGCCATGGCAGGAGCATCCTTTCCTCGTTGAACGGACCTTCGCCGAGCAGCCAGTCTCGCGTGCGATGCCAGTCGAAATCCGTTGAGTGCATATTGGCGACAATCCGCCGCAATGCGATTACCCGAGCAATTGTGCCCGGCGGCATCATCAACGTCAACATTTCGTGCGATTTTTCACAATTGGCGCACTTTCGCCCGCTCGATGCGTATATAGAGTAGAGGGGTAATAGAACATGCGTTCGTATTCGTGCCCCTCTACACTCGTTGGGACTAATCCTCCGGGCGGGAGCGGACCTCGATGCGGCCGGAGACGACGCGCGTCTCAAAGACCGGGATCGGCGCCGTCGCCGGGCCGTGGACGACCTTCCCGTTCGTCATGTCGAACACGCTGCCGTGCCACGGGCAGGTCACGCAGCTGCCGTCCACCGGACCCTCGTCCAGTGGCCCTTCGAGATGCGTGCAGACCGGTGACGCGGCGTAGATCGCGGTGTGGTCCTTCAGGAGCATCACCGGCACGTCGTCGAGCTCAACGCGTTTGGCCTCGCCATGGCCCAGCGCGCTGGCCTCGATGCCGGTGTTGGTCCAGTCGTCCAGGTGGCCGACGGTGATCGAGCGATCGACGCCGATGCCGAGGACGTAGGCGAGATGCCCACCGATATAGCCGGATGCGTGGGAGAGTGCATGGCCCATCCAGGCGGTGGCGATGCCGGCGGCGCGATGGTCACGGTCACGCAGCATCCAGGAGGCGACGTAGAGACCGAGCGCGATCGTGTTGAGCTCGGCATGGACGGTGCCGAGGCGGCGCGGCTCATCGTCGTTCGTCGCGTCGTACCACTGCGCTGCGCCCGAGAGGGCGGTCGCGCCAGAGGTCAGCACACCGAGCTTCAGCGCCATGTCGGCGCCGTCGTCCTCCCCCAGCACATCCAGCGCGAACGATGTCGTCAGCGCGCCGAGGGTGACGTCGGTCAGGAACGGGTGCAGCGGGTGGCCGAGCCAGGTGCCGTAGAGCAGGTCCTTCACGGCCTGCGGGCCGTTCTCGCCGAGCAGCGGGGAGAACGCCTTCTTCAGGAGACCAGCCGGTTGATCGAGCCAGGCGGACGACGCCGCGAATTTGCCGAGAACGCCAGACATAGGAACGGTCCTTTCACACAGTAGTCATGCCCAATGCGGAACGTCATGCACGGGGGGTGCCACGAGGCGGTCCCTCCAAAGGAGAGAGCAGGGTGTCGATGGTTGTACAGGGACCGTGGTCCGGCGCGGAGCGGACCGCATGGCCACCCGGGATGGTGACGGCGGACGATGAGGCGCGTTTCGAGGCGTATGCCCGGGCGTCGGCGTTTTTCGCCGGGGAGCAGCGGCCCGAGCGGGTGCGCGCGGGAGATCCGCCGCCGCTCGTTTTCAACTACGCGCGGGCGCTGGTGCGGAAGACGGCCAGCTACATCTTCTCCGGCCCGGTTGGCACGAGCGTGCTGGCGGAGCAGGAGGTGATGGCCCTGGCGAACCGGGCCGAGACGCGTCTGGGCGAGCTGCGCGACGCGCTGGATCTTGGCGGGCTGGACGCTTCGCTCGCGGTCGAGAGCGCGGTGCTCGGCGACGCGGCAATGAAGGTGACGTGGGACGACTCGACCCGCCGGCCCCGCGTCAGCGCGGTGGACCCGGCGACGCTCGTGGCGCTTTCGGCACCGGATGACGCGCGGAAGGTCGTCGAGGTGGCGCAAGGATATTCGCTGACCGGGTTCCAGGTGCGGCAGGTGTTCTCGCGCGCGATGGCGACGGGGCTGGACCCCGCGCGGCCGTATCCGGTGGTCGAGCAATGGACGGCTGATCGCTGGCGCGTCTCGATCGCGGACCAGCCGGTGCACGACGGGCCGAACCCATACGGCTGGATCCCGTATCTCGTCGTCGCGAACGACCGGCGGCCGCTGTCGTTCTGGGGCACGTCCGACCTGGACGACCTGGTCACCGTTTGCAGGGAGCTGAACCGGCGGATGAGCGTGCTGGCGCATGTGCTGGAGCTCTCCGGCGCGCCGATCGCGGTGCTGGAGAACGTCGACGGCTCGGAGGGCATCCGCGTCGGGCCGGGCGCGAAGTGGGAGCTACCGGAGGGATCGCGCGCCTACCTGCTGGACCTGTTGCAAGGCGGCGGGGCCGAGGTGCACCTGCGGTACGTCGATCTGCTCTTCCGAATGCTGCACGACCTCGCGGAAACGCCGCGCACCGCGTTCGGAGACTCCGGGCGCGATCTTTCCGGCGCGGCGCTGGAGGTAGAGATCCAGCCGCTGGTGCAGAAGGTGAACCGCAAGCGTCGGATCTGGGATGGCGTCTATGCCGCCCGCAACGCGATGCTGCTGGACCTGCTGGAGCGTTTCGGCGGGGAGGATCTCGGCGGTCTGCGGCGGACGACTACGACCTGGCCGCCGGTGTTGCCGAGCGACACGGATAGCGCGGTGCGGAACGCCGTCTCGCTCGTCGGGAGCGGGATTCGCAGCCGTCGCAGCGCGATGGCGACGCTGGGCGAGATGGACCCGGATGCGGAGCTGGCGCGGGTGCGCGAGGAGTGGGCGGCGACGCTGCCGTAACGGAGGGCGCTGCGCGCCATTGAACGTGCTTCGCACGGGGATTCCCGGCCGAGCCGAGGGCGAGAAGCGCAAGCGGGCCTTTCGCTTCGGTCAGAATGACGGCCTCTTCCTTTTTTCGGCATATCGATAGATCGCCCCGTACAGCCGCCCCTCGTGGGCGGCTCATTCGTGCCTTCGAGCCGGCCACAAAGGCCGGCTGTACGGATCCATGCGGGAGGACATGAGAGTCCTCTCCTACGAAGGAACAATCCAGAGGGACATTGATGACGACACGACTCCAGATGCGGACGATGCTGCGGAACCGGTTGGAGGATGGCGGGCCGGACCCGCTGTGGAACGACGAGGTGCTGAACGACGCGATCGCCGAGGCGGTGCGCCGCTACAGCACCCATGTGCCCCGGCAGGAGGTGGCCGCGATTGCGGTACTGGCGGGGGATCGCGAGATCGAGATGCCGGAGGACGTCAACGCCCTGCGCGTCGCGCGGGTGTTCGACGACCGGGGCACGCCATGGCCGCGCTGGGAGGGCTACGGAGAGGCGCCGCCGGTGCCGATGGGTCCCGCGGGGGGCACGACGACCTGGCGGGTGTGGGGGAATATGCTGCTGCTCGGCGACGCCGTGCCGCGCACCGGGCTGTGGCGGATCGAGCACCTCGTGCACCGTGACGCGCCGCTCGACGATGCGACGCCGATCGATATCCAGCCGAATGACGAGGACATCATCGTTGCGCTGGCGCTGGCCGTCGCCCTCTCGCGCCGGGCGATCAGCGAAGGCAAGCGCTACACCGGCAGGGCGGGCGTGCACCCGCTCGCGGCGGCGGCTCGCAGCGCGCAGGTCGATGCGGACCGGATGTTCTGGGCCCGCACGCACCGGGCGCGGGGCGGCTCGCTCGACCCGCGAGCGGCGTCGTGATCGGGTACGACCTCGGCGCGCCGTCGGACGGGCGTCCCGGTAACCCGGTTGCCGTGCGCGAGACGTGGGAGGACATCACCGATTTCCTGACCACGCGCGTTCCGGACGTGCTGGAGCCCGTCTGGGAGCTGGTCGGGCGTGTGGTGGAGGTCGCCCGGTGGGTGCTTGAAACGGTCGCGCAGGTCTACCCGGTGCGCTGGGAGCGATGGATTACGGAGGCGGATGAGCGGGTCTGCCCCGAATGCGGCCCGCTGCATGGCCGTGCGTGGCCGGAAGGGGAGGGAGACGTGCCGCCGCTGCACGTCAACTGCCGGTGCCGGCGGGAGGACGCGTTCACGGAATGGCATACGCGCTACGTCGAGGAGTGGCGGCTGCAATGGTCGTCGCACACGGTGTTCGACTGGGCGATCACCGGCTGGGAGTGATGGATGGGGCAACGCACGGATGTGGTGCTCGACGGCGCGGGCTATATGCTCGTGCCGGGAACCGGCTCGGCGGCATACACCCGCTCGCAGGATGGCATCGCCGAGGGGCGGACCGGGCGGATCGCGCTGCGCGACTTCTTCGGTGGCCAGCGGCGGGCGATCCAGCTGGAGCGGGACAAGGCGTTCGACGGTATGGCGGTTGGCCCGGCGCTGGATGGGCAGGGCGTCGCGCCATGGGGCCGGATGACGACGGAGGTCGCGGTCCCGGCGATGACGACGCTGCCCTCGGCGGCGACGCGGGTGCCGTCCGCCTTTGTGCGGGACCGGCTCTACTTCGCGGTTGGGTCGCGGCTCTACAAGGGGCCGCATCGTGACGAGGCGTGGTCCGCGCCGGTGCTGGAGTGGGACGCCGGCGCGACGATCGTGGACATGTGCCTTTACGCGTCGGACGGGCTGCTGTTGACGTTCGGGAACGCGAAGGACGTGGCGTTCTGGTCGACAACGCAAGGCGCATCGCAGGCGCTGAAGGCTGGTGAACGGGGGTTCTCGATCGGCGGGTATGCCGGATACGCGGCGTGGAACGACGCCCGGCCCGAGGCGCGGCCGACCTATATCCAGATGGTCACCGGGAGCGGGATCGACACGCGGATCCTCGACTACGACGTGATCGGGTTCGCGAACGTCGACGCCGAGCTGTTCGTGATCACGAAGCAGTCGATCTACTCCTACAACGGCCGCGTGAAGGACGTGATGATCCCGAACCCGGCGTATTCCGGGCCGGGCGACACCGACGACCCGCAAATCCGGGCGCAGCAGTGGTCCGGCGAGTTCACGCCGTACTTCCAGCACGGTGTCTATGCGGAAGCGGACGATTTCTACGGTCTTCGTTGGGTACGGCGGTCGCGTCCACACATGGGTGGCCGGCGGGATGATGGAGGATAACCCGCGCGGCGACCGTGCCGGCTGGCGCGCGACCGGGCTCTCCGGGCGGCGCTGCTTCGGCGGGACGGTGGCGGGTGGCTACGTCGTCGTCTCGATCGAGTCGCACGAGGGCATGAACGAGCTATGGGCGTGGGATGGCGCCGGGTGGTGGCGCCTCGCGCAGAAGGCGATGGCGGCGACCGGCAGGTGGATCTGGCCGACTGCGCTCGGCGGTGGAGGTGGCGGGCACGACCTGATGGTCTTCCGTGACGGCGAGGCGACGGTCGATCTCGTCCGCCTGCAGCACCGCTCGGCGGCGCAGCACGCCTTTCCGTCCTCGGCAACGTTCGTCACGCCGATGATCGACGCCGGGGAGCGGGACAAGACGAAGGCATGGCGCAAGGCCGGGGCGGTGTTCGCCGCGCCGGTGCGGAGCGGGAACCTGTCCTCGACCGACGCCGTGACCGTCTATCTGGAGACATCGCTCGACGCCGGGGCAACGTGGAGCGAGGTCGCGTCGCAGACGCTGGCCGGGAACACGCTGGTGAACAGCAACGTCACGCTGGAGGCGGCGTTGACCGGCGCCATGTCACGCTTCCTGATGTTGCGCGTGCGGTGGGAATCGGTGAGCGACTGGGCGCCGGTGCTGGTCGGTGTCTGGGCGGAGTTCGAGGTGATGGACTCTCCGGCGCGTCGTCGTCGCTGGTCGTTCCGGGTGCAGGCGCGCGATCAGGTGGTCGACAGGGCCGGATCGCCGCTCTCGCGAACCGGGCGGCAATTGATCGCGGAGCTGTGGGGCGCGTGGGAGTCGGGAACGCCGCTGGTGCTTCCGCGACCAGGACTACGACGCCGACCCGGTCGAGCGGACCGTTCGGGTCGTGGGCATCAGCGAGACGGTGCCGGCCCCGGCCGACGCGGGCCGGTGGGGCGACGCGGTGGTCGCGTTGCAGCTGGTCGCGGTGTGAGGGATGGGTCTGATGTCCTGTCCGCCACACGTCCTTATCACCAACAAACAACCGTCATTCCGAGGTTAGCGAAGCGGCGAGGCATCCCGGTAGCTACCAACGCGGCGAAGCCGATCGGCCGTATGCCGATACCCGGGCGCGATAGCGTGCCTCGATGCAAAAGGAGGGCGCTTCGCGCCATGAGAAGTGCTTCGCACGGGAGCCTTCACATTCGTTCAGGATGACGGCTTTTCTTTCGACACATGGCCTACATGACCGGAGAGACCATTCATGACATTCCAACCGCTTCACATCATGGTCGTGCAGGGGCATCGGAACGCGTCGGGCGGGAACCCGCGCGAGATGGCGAAGACGCCACGCGTGGCCCGCGCGATCGTTGCGGCGCTGAACGCGGCGGGGCATCGCGCCGAGTGCCTGCAGCCGGAGAACGACTGGTTCCCGGGAACGCTGGACGCCGTCGCGCGGGAGATCGTGACGCGGCACCGGCACGATCCGATCGACGTGATGATCGACGTTCATTTCGAGGGGGATGCGGGTCACACGCGTGGCGTGTTCGCGATCGTACCGGACGGCGACGGGCTGCGCACGCTCACCCCGTATACCGGCTCCGACGCGATTCACACCAACCCGCTGGACCACGCGACGGCGCGGGAGATCGCACAGGCGATCTCGCGGTGCACCGGCATGCCGCTGCGTCGGACGAATGTCGTCGAGCCGGGCGTGATGAGCGAGCGGCAGACGCATGTCGGCGCGGATCTCGGCTGGCGGCTGGCGATGTTCGGTTACACGGCCCCGGCGCGTGACCGCATGGTGCGGCTGGTGCTGGAGTGCGGGAACATCATCGGCGACGCGGCGATCATCGACGGGCCGGCGTTCGCCGCGCAGATTGGCGCCGGGGTGGTCGAGGGCATCGCCCGGGCGAGGGGTGAGGACGTGGTCAGCGGTCCGGTTGCGATGCCGTCCGGGCCTGTCTGGCCGCCGTTCGGGACGATCGGCGAGTTGGCGTCGCCTCGGCTGGTCACGGTGATGGTCGATTCGCTCAATGCGCGGGCGTGGGCGGAGACGAGCCAGCCCGTTCGCGGCATCTGGAAAGAGGGGCGGCGGTTCTGGGCGCGTGGCTGGGTGATCGGCGAGGCGGTGAACGGCAACCCGGTCTGGTGGATCACCGGCAAGGGCGTGAAGTCGGACCTTCAGTGGCGCGTCTGGTCGGGCGGGACGGACCTCGCGGGGATGGGCGTGCTGGCGCTGGAGACGGTGCGGGACGCGGCGTAGAGCTTTGGCCACCACCAAAGAACATTACGTCATTCTGACCGAAGGGAAGGATCCTACGCGAAGCGACGCTGCGATCGGGCATGTCTTGCTTGCATGGTTGTCGACGCCGCTCTCGACTGCGCCTACGGCCAGGTTCGAGCATGGCCAGTCCGCTTCGCGTTGGGCCCTTCGCTGGCGCTCAGGGTGACGTGCTGTTGACGGGGAGCGGGCATGGCCGGTCGGGGCAGTGCGCCGGGAGGGAGGACATTTCGACCGTTTGTGATCCGGTCATTGACGCCGGTGACGGTCGAAAGTCCTCCGCTACGGCTGAGAAGGGAGGCCATTCTATGGAGATGCAGGATTCGGTGGAGCTGGTGGCGGGGGTGTCGCTGGTGGTAGTGACGCCGGCGCTGGTCGAGATCGCGAAGGGAAACGGGCTGCCGGCGCGGTTCGCCGGGGTGGCGTCGATGGTCATCGCGTTCACGCTGCTGGTGATCGCGGAGATCGCGCTGGATGGCGTCCCGGCGTCGGGCGAGCTGGGACGCGCCGTCGCGCGGTGGATCATCGGCGGGATCGTCTACGGGCTGGCCGCCGCGGGGTTGTATTCGCAGGGGCGGGTGCTGGAAACGCGGTCGACGGACCTGTAGATCCGTCAGGTCGGGCGGGCGATCTGGTCCTTGATCACCAGCAGGACCGCGCAGGCGAAGAAGAGCGCCGCGCCGGCGAACCAGTAGGTTTGGCTGTTGCGGATGGCGAGGCCGATCGCGATGCCGCCGCTGAACATCATGATGCCGGCGGCGATGTACTGCACGATCTGGGAGCGCGAGACGAGCCCAACGCCGAACACCAGCCCGAGCGCGACGAGGCCGCCGCCGGTGGCGAGGATCGTCTCCTCGGTGCTCTGGTAGATGGCGTAGAGGACGAACGCGACCAGCGCCAGGCCGAAGACGGCGAAGAGGAGGACTTCTTTCGGGGCGCCTCCCTGGCTTGGTGGTGGTGGATTGTAATCAGGCTCGTTGTTCATCGGTGGTCCCTGGACGCGCGCGGTCGGTTGTTCCGATCGCTATTGTACCGGGCGGCTGGATGGCGCAGAACGGGGCGGGCACATCTGTGCTCGCCCCGTTCTGTGTTCCCGAGTCTGTTTCCCGGGTATCGACCTTCGGTCGATGGGATCGACACGGTCGTGGCCACGGCGGTCGACCCCTACGCAGCCGCGTTCAACCATCCTGGTTCTAGTCGTTCTCGATCACGATGCGGTTGATGGTGACCTCGGGATCAAGGTGCTGGCCCTCGGCCGGCTGCTCCTGGATCGTCCGGACGATGTCCATGCCCTCGATCACATGCCCGAAGGCGGCGAAGCCCTGGCCGTCGGCATTGCGCATGCCGCCGAAGTCCAGCGCCGGCTGGTCGCCGATGCAGATAAAGAAGTCGGCCACGGCCGAGTCCGGCGTGGTGCGCGCCATCGAGATGGTGCCGTCAACATGCCGCAACCCCGTCTCGGAGGTGCGCTCCAGCGGGATCGGGTCGCCCAGCTCCTCGTGGCGCTCCTCGTTGATCGTGGCCTGGATGACCTCGATCTTCTCCTGGTCGTTCGGCAGGGGGGCGCCCTCGTCGTCGACGTCCTTGCGCTTCGGCAGGTTCTCGTTGCCCTGGTTGTCCATGCGGACGGTGCGGTGGAACGACCCGCCGTCATAGAGCCCTTCCTCGACATAGTGGAGGAAGTTCGTGGTGGTGATCGGTGATGCCTGTTCGTCCAGATCCACGCGGATTGGGCCGAACTCGGTATCGATACGGACGATGGTGCTCACGTATTGGTGTCCCCCTCTACCCATGCCCCGATGGGCACGCCTGACGCAGGATACCGAATTGGCGGTGAGGTGTCATGGGCGCCGGGGCTCAGGAGGCCGGCGTCGCGGCCGAAACGATCGTGCTCGGCGCCTCGTCGGCGGCGAACAGCGATGCCGTCAGGATGACGATTGGCTCGGCGCTGTGGTTCACGCCGAAATGAATCATGCCCTCCGGTTCGGTGAGGGTATCGCCGGCGTGGAGGTCGGTCGTCTCGCCGCTGGCGAGCGTCTCCATCGTGCCGTCAGCGCGCGTGATCGTGGCTTCGCCCTCGACGACGGTGTAGGTGAGGGTGCCGGAAACGATGGTATTCACCTGCATGCCGGGGTGCGTGTGCGCCGGCAGGGCGATGTTGCCGGGGATCGTGTAGCGCACGAGCTGGAGCGTCAGCCCCGGCGCGGCGGCGGGATCCCCCTCGTTGATCACCTCGCGCACGACGGCCGCGGGCGTTGCCGCCGGGGTCGCGGCGTCCTCACCCAGCGCAATGCCGGGCAGGCCGAGCCCGAGGAGCAGCGTGATGAGCAGCGCGAGCAGGCGTCGCGTCCAAAGCGGGTGGAAGTGGAGTGCCATCCGGGAATCCTCGTGGTGATGAGCGCCAAATGTCGATAAGACCCGGAGATCATCCTACGCGAGAGGCCGGATGCCGGCAAGAGGACCGTTAGCAGGTCGGGAACTGGTAGATCTCATCGACGAACCAGCGTCCATCGTCCGCCTGGACCAGGATCACGTAGATGGTGAAGATGCCGGCACGCCCGGCATCGGTGACGAGCGCGGCCGCGCGCGCCTCGCCGAGCGCCATGACGTTGGTGATCGCGACGATCCGGGTCGGATCTGTGCTCGGCGTCGGATCCGGGTAGGCGTCCAGGAAGCCGATCACGCAGGCGCGGGTGGGGAAGGGGTCGGGCCCGAAGCGCTGCACCATATCGTCGGTGAAGTACGTCAGGTAGCGGGTGAAATCAGCCGCGGCGACGCAATCGTAGAAGCTGTGCAGGGTTGCGGTGACACCCGTGACCGTTGCCTCGTCGGCGGCTGGCCCGACCGGCAGGGTCACGCTCGTCTCGACAGCGTCGATCGCGTTGGCCAGTTGCGGCGTGCCCTCTGGCGGGAACCAGAGATCCAGCAGGACCTCGCGGTCCATCGGCTCGACGGTGCACGCGGTTGGATCGGGGACGTAAGGCACGACCTCGGCGACGGGCGGAGGGGTCGTGGCTTGCCGCGCCAGCGCCGCCTGGGCGGGCAGGAGCGCGAGGGAAAAGAAGACGCCGAGCAGGAGAGGGAAGAGGGGGAGGCGTCGCATGGCAACTACCCTCGCGACTGATGCGGGTGGCGGTGGCGATGACCGCCGGATACCCCCAGTATAGGTTGGACAGCGACGTTCCGGTGAAACCCGGGTCGGGATTCCCGATAGCAGGAACAGAAAGAGCCGCCCGGGGCGCTGGGCCCCGCTCGTGCAGGTCGTGGTCGAGACCATTGGCGCATCGGATCAGCCCGAATGAGGGCCAGGGAACTATCCCGTCGTCGACGCATCCCGTTCATCACCCGGCTCAGAGGACAACCCGTCCGGAACGGCGAGCGGCAACCTCACCGTAAAGGTCGTGCCGCGACCCTCATCGCTCTCAAAGCCGATCGAGCCGCCGTGCTGTTCCACGATCCGCTTTGTGCCGGCCAGGCCGATACCGCTGCCCGGGACCGCGCCGACGTTCGTCGCGCGCGCCTGGAAGTCGAACACGTGTGGTGCATCTGCCTCGGGGATGCCGATGCCCTCGTCGCGGACCGTGAGCACGGCTACCCCTCCCTCAATGGTGATGCCGATCCCCACCCGACCCCCCTCCGGGCTGTACTTCACGGCGTTGTCGAGCAGGTTCGAGACGACCCTCCGCAATCGCTTCGCATCCCACTCGCCCACGACCGAACGCGCTTCCGTCTCGACATCGATGGTATGCGACCTCGCGACCCCGTTCAGCTCGTCGACCGCCGCACTGACAACGTCGACGAGGTCGACCGGGCTGCGCTGGAGGTCCAAAGGCTCGCCAGCCGCCAGCCGCGCATGATCGCCCAACTCGTCGATCAGCGTGCTGATCCGGTTCGTGAGGCGCTCGAACCCTTCCAGCTTTTCGATCAGCGCCTCGGGATCGGGCGTGCCGCGTCGAACGACTTGCCGGCGCAGCAGCTGCGCCTGGCCATGAAGCACGGCGAGGGGGTTCTTCAGGTCGTGCGCCAGCGACTGAAGCAGGCGCTCGCGCTCATCCTCGGCCGCCAATCGATCGGAGATGTCGCTCGCGACCAGGACGGCCCCGATGATGCGCCCCTCCTCTTCGATCGGTGCATTGGAGCAGCGCACAGGGATCGCTCGTCCATCGCGCGTGAAGAAGGTGTCTTCATGGTGATGGAGGACCTCGCCGGTCAGCAGCACGGTTCGCAAGGGGCACTCGGACGCCGGATACGGCGATCCGTCCGCATGCTGGTAGTGAAGCACTTCATGCAGGTCCCGCCCATGCAGCTCCCTCCCGCTCCAGCCGAACAACGCCTCGGCCGCCGGATTCACATAGACGACCCGCCCACGCTCATCCATCACGAAGAAGGCTTCGCCGGCCCGTTCCGCGATGGTTTCCGTGATCCGGCGTTGGTACCGGAGGCGATTCTCCGCGAGGCGCTGGGCGGACAGGTCGCGCACGGCGGAGACAAACAGCTGTGCCTGGGGCACATGGACAACGCTTGCACGGGCCTCGACCGGCACGGTCGCGCCGTCCTTGCGCCGCAGCACGAGCTCACCGCGCCACGTGCCCTCTTCCCGGTACCGGGTGTATTCAGCGTCGGTCCAGGTCGGTTCATAGGCGACCACGTCGGCCACCCGCATGCGGAGCAGCTCATCCCGGGTATAACCCAGGAGGAGCTCGGCGGCGGGGTTCGCGTCGATGTAGCGCCCATCGGCATCGGCGACCAGGATAGCGTCGGAGACAGCGGCAAAGATCGCCTCATACGGGACCTGGGCCGCGAGCGGCGTGGCCGGGTCCTGGCGCGGCGTGGTGGAGGGAGAAACCGGCTCCCCTTCCGATGCAGAGAATGACATGGCGCCCGCTCCTGTTCTCCCGGCCTGCGTCAGGAGGCGCGTGATGCAGTGCCAGTCCCCTGACGCCTGCCATCACAGACATTTTCCTGACGAGGGATGACATATCTGATTATAGGGGCAGAGGGTAGGGGATGACGGCCGGCATCTCCCGGGCGCCTGGATCGGGTACGCCGGACAGCACCGCTGGTACCGTCCTCCCGCCGTCAGCCTGACCCTGCCCGCTCCCCGTTCAACGCCAGGAGGCGGGAGAGGATCACGTCCTCCGCGACGTCGGCGGGGCCCTCGTCGGCGGGCGGGCCGCCGTGCGCCATGCACGCGGCACGGCTACCGCAGCTCGTCCATGACCCTGGCGTGCCAGCGGGCGGGGTTGGCGATGATGTACTCGCGCACGCGGTCGATCGGACGCTCGGGGTTGAGGATCGTGTCGTAGAAACCGCGCTGCCACAGCTCACCGTCATACGGCTGCCACCCTCTGTCCCTCACGCCAGAAGACCAGGCGCGCCGGGTGGCGGATTTGAACGAGCGGATCGCGTCGCCGAGCAGGTGACCTTTCGGCTTCGAGCCGGGATCGGTGCCCAGAAGGACGATGCCGTGCAAATGGTCCGGCATGAGGATGACCCCATCCAGCGCGAGGTCGGGGAACCGGTCGGGCAACCGCTGCCAGCAGCGGAGCACGGCCTCCCCGGGGTCATTCAGGTGCATCGTGTCCTGCCTCACCTCGCCGAAAAGGCGTTGCCGGTTCGCGGTGCAGATGGTGACGAAGACAGCCCCCGGTGAGCCGTAATCGAACCCGGGATACCGCAGCGTGTTTCGCCGTCGATGGTCCACCATGGATCGTCGCGCCTCCGATGATGACCTGCAATGCCAGCCCGTTACGTCATCCTACCGGCGACGCGATCCCCTGTGTAGGGGGCGACCCCGCAGGGTTGTCGACCCGATCGCCCGCGGGGCGATATGCGAAACACCGGCAGCCGCCAGCGTATCCGCCGTGCACCGTTGAGAAAGGCCACATGTGGCGCTGGAGTATCGACATTTGGTGACCAGAAGGCCACCTGCATGTCGATCGGGCCGACGACTGCTTCGCAGGTACGGCCCCTACGCCGCTCGCTCGCCGTTCAGGGCCAGCAACCGCGAGAGGATCACATCCTCGTCGACTTCCGCGGGGACCTCGTCCGCCGGCCAGCCGTAGGCGTCCCACACGGCGCGGTCGAGGGCGGCGTGGGCGTGCTGCAGCCAGGTGGGGCGCTGGTTGTAGAGGTTGGTGAGGGTGCGCTTCTTCAGCTCGGCCTCCGTCGCGCCCTCCGGGTTCAGCCAGCGCTCGCGCAGCTCGTTCAGCGCCTTCGCGGCCTCGCCGATGGCGATCACGCGCGGGTCGTCGACCGGCTCCTGACCGGGCGGCCATGGGAAGGGGAAGGTCTCGAAGCAGGTGGTCGGGGTGTAGCGGGGATCGTTCCCCTTGCCGAGCCACGTTCCCATCCGCAGCGACCAGACCTCGTGCGCGCGGGAGTGCAGGACGCCGAAGAAGTAGTCATCGCTCACGGGCGAAGACGATAGATTGGCTGATCGGCGAACGTCTGAACCGTCAGCCATACGAACACGCGGTGCTTGGCGACGACCGGGCGTCACGATGATAGCGATCGAGTCCAGCAAGCGCCTTCGCAATATCGGGCGCGGCTCGCGCGTGCAGCCACCAATGTTCCCGTGTTGCCTTTTCGTCTGTTCGCACGCGATCTGGTGTACCACGTTCTCGTACGTACTCGAACGGCTTCTCGTATAGCGACTGCCTCTTGCTCTCGACTTCGTGACGCCGAAATCTATTATCCAGTCATCCTCGCGTCGACGTCGTGACATGACATCCGTTAACCACGGCTTGACCACTTCGCAATTGTGGTCGCCCATTAGGTTGATGAGGCTCCGCCAGCATCTTGCGCGCAAGCTCATCGCGTGTGATGTCGAACGGACCCTTCTGCGAGACCCGATAAACGCAGATGCTTTCGTTCTCCTCCAAGGGGCTGTGGCTGACGTGAGATCGACAGAGGCAGTGAGGTCGACGTTTATCGCTGTGACTGTCTCGCCGTTTAAGAATCGCGCTCGTTCTTGCCCCGTCGTCAAAGCCGATGATTGAGATTCGGACTGCCGCACCTTCTAGAATCCACGGCTCGTCCGACCACGCCATGTAGATGTCGCCGGTCTCCTTGATGCGCTTGAGCACCACGCCGGTTGACACCTCCGCGGATGGAATTCGTGGCCAAGAGCCCTGCCCGCTCGCCTTCTCTTGCTCGATTTGCTCTCGCGCCTTCTCAAAGAAGTAGCAGACGAGGTCAGCTGTACTGAGGCAGGCGGTCATCGTAGATGCGGAACAGCACGTCGACGTAATTGTCGCCAAGCTCTCGCCGCATCTTGTTCCCCCCAGGAACGGCGGGTTGCCGATGATGAAATCCGCCTCCGGCCACTCCGTCTCGGTGACCGTGCCGTCCTCGTGGAAGGTCAGCAGCGCGTCCTGCAGGCGGATGGTGTCCAGCGCGCCGAGCACCGGCTCGCTCCAGCCGAAGCCGTTGCGGATCATCCACTGCAGGTAGCCGATCCAGATCGCGACCTGCGCGAGCTGCTGGGCGTACTCGTTGATCTCCAGCCCCAGCATCTGCTCCGGCCGCACCTCCGGGAAGCCCAGCGGCGACACCGCCTGCGTCGCGCGGTAGAGCCGCACCTCCTTCTCCAGGTTCAGCAGGCGGTCCAGCGCGACATAGAGGAAGTTGCCGCTGCCGCAGGCCGGGTCCAGCACGCGGACGCCGCGCAGCTCGGCGAGGAAGGCGTCGATCGTGGCGTTGAAGGCGTTCCGGTTGCGCGTGCGCACGGAGGCCGACTTCGACGTGTCGTTCGCGGTCGCGAGCAGCGCCTCCGCCTCGGCGCGGACCTCGTCCCAGCGGCGGCGGAGCGGCGTCATCACCACCGGGTCGACGACGCGCTCGATATCCGGCCGGCCGGTGTAGTGGGCGCCGAGCTGCGAGCGCTTGGCGGGGTCCAGCGAGCGCTCGAAGAGGGTGCCGAAGATGGCGGGCTCGATGGACGACCAGTCGAGCTTCGCCGCCTCGCGCAGGATCCGGATCTCCGCCTCGTCCAGCTCCGGCACGTCGACGTGGCGGAAGAGGCCGCCGTTGATGTGCGGGATCTTCTCGTAGGCCACGAAGTCGCCGGTGTTCATCGCTTCCAGCAGGCGCGTGGTCTCGGCCTGGAAGCGCGCCGGGTAGCGCAGGCCCATATCCAGCATTTTCGAGAAGATGCGGTTCGGCAGCAGCCCGATGTCCTCCGCGAAGAGGCAGAAGAGGAGCTGCATCAGCGCGTGGGCGGCGCGGGCCGGCTCGACGCCCCGGCTGTGCAGGCCGCGCGCGATCTCGCCGAAGCGGGACGCCGCCTCCTTTGTCACGTCGTCGGGGTGGAGGTCCGGCCGGAACGATTCCGGGTCGGTCCAGACGCGTTTCAGGATCGCGAGCTTGCCCGGGTCCGCGATGTCGTCGAGGGTGATGACCTCGGTGCGCTGGACCGAGTTCGTGAAGTTGGTGCGGATCTCGATGCGGTCGAGGTCGCAGACGACCAGCAGCGGCGGGTTCTCCAGCGCGTCCTTGTAGCGCAGCAGCTGGAGGTAGGCGGCGTCGAGGTCGCGCCCGTAGCCCTTGTACTCCCAGGCGAAGCGGCCGCGATACCAGACGTCCGCCCAGCCGTCGCCGCCACCGGCCTTCCCGGCGCCCTTCTCGAAGGTGTAGGTGTCGCCGATGGGGTCCGCCTCGATCGGGTTCTGGACGCCGACGAGGGCGCAGAGGTCGTTGAAGTGCGACTGCGAGGCGGTGCGCTCCTTGAGGTTCACGGAGGCGGTTCGCCATTTGCTTTGGAACGCGATGGGGTCCACGCGGGCTGCTCCGGGCTTCGTAAAAAGGTGTCCGTGGAGAGAGTATAGGCCGTGCCGCTACCGGTGGGGAATCGGGCACGCCAGCGCGGGCGAGGCACGAACCTCTCCTGCAACTACATGACACGGGGCGTGCATCATCGGGCGAGAGGTCCGTCGCGTCCCGATCGAGGAGTCCACGTAGCAATGTCGCCAGCCCGTTCCCGCCTGCTCCCGTTCCTCGCCCTGCCGGGCCACGCCGGCGCCCGCTGGCGTCACCGCGTGCGATGCCGGGAAGGACGAGGTCGTCGAGGAGCAGCATGACGAGGAGCGCGAGCAGGCGTCGCGTCGAAAACGGGTGGAAGGAGAATGCCATCCGGCGTTCCCTCGCGAGGTAAGCGGTACGTATCGATTGGACTCGTAGGTCATCCCAGGCGAGGGGGCGGAAGCGGGCAATGCCATGCCTGTGCCGGTGGCCCTGTGAGAATGAGCGGCAGGACTGGCGGGTGACGCTGTCGAGGGGCTCTTTTGTCGCGCAATGCCCCTCGATGCAGCACCGAACGGCATGATTCGCGGCTCTCCCGAACGATGGACGCTATCGCGTGGTCCCCATCTCGAGCATGCACGCATCGGAGCCTGCGAACATCGTCTGGATGTGATCGCCGAGGGTGGATTCGCCGCCCGTCATGTGGTGGAGGTGCGTACCGAGGTCGTCCTCCATTGCCATGTGGCTGAAGCATTCCGTGAAGGGTGTATCGGGCGTGACGGCTTGCGCGCCAGTTAGGTGGATCGTCGGTTCGCCTCGCTGGGAGCACCGTGCCCCTTTATGGATCGCTACCTACCTTAGTAGGTGTGACCAATTACCCGAGATGCAGGCGCCGCGCGAGGCGCAACGGCGGCTCGATGAGCGGCAGCACGCGCGGCCGCAGAGCCTGGACAGCTCCAGCCGTCAACGCTCCGATCACGCCACCCGCGACCACGTCGCTCACGTAATGCTCCCCGACGTAGATGCGCGAGAAGCTGACAATGGCCGCGATAACGAGCGCGATGAGTCCCGCCCGCCGGTGGTTGAGGAGTACCGCAACCGCCACAGCGAAGACGAAGGCCGCATGGTCGCTGGGAAACGAGGGGTCGTGCGACGGGGAGAGCAGCAGGACAGCAGAGTGCTCGGCGAACGGGCGAGGTCGATCCCAGAGATGGATGATGACCTGGTTGATACCGAGCGCGAGCGCGGCCGAGGCGGCTCGCGGCGATGCAGGCCCACTGTCGGACGTCGCGCGTGGCCCGGCTGCCCGGCCAGAACCAGAGCGCCAGGAGCAGCGGGATGATCGCGAGTGGTAGTGACCGCGATGCGAACTCGAATGTGTCATCGATTGGGTCGAAATGACCCGCCAAGGAGTTGATGGCGTGAAAGAGGGTGGCGTCCATGTGGGGCTCCGAGGTGAGGACGGACGGACAGGTACTGCTCACGGAGAATACCACCGCAGCCGGCTCCCGGCGTGCCCGGAGCGCAGCCACGGCCCTTTTCGTCCAGGCAGGCGGGGCTCAACGCGCAATTAGTGAAGTTCTACTGCAACTCTATGGCACACGGCATGCATCGTCGGGCACTATTGAGCCAAGAGGTCGTTCGTGTCCCGATTCGAGGAGTCCCCGCATCCATGTCGTCATCCCGCCCGCGCCTGCTTCCCGTTCCTCGCCATGGTGGTGGCCCTGCTCAGCCTGGTCGCGCCGGCCGCGCTCCTGCCGGTGCAACAGCCGCGTCCGCGAAGGTGACGCCCGTGCCGGTCGAATTCCCGCGCGACGACGGGCCGCACGATGTGCCGATTGAGTGGTGGTACATCACCGGGCACCTGTTCACGGAGACCGGCGACCGCTACGGCTTCCAGATGGTCGTCTTCAAGGGCCAGCGCGACGAGCTGCTGGGCTACGCCGCCCACGTCGCGATCGTCGATGATGCGCGCGGCACCTTCCACTACGACGAGAAGCTGGTGATCGGCGATTCCGTCTCGACCGAGGTCCCGGGCGGCGGCTACGACTCTCCAGCTCGGCGATTGGCGCATGAGCGGGGCGAACGGGAGCGACCACCTGGTCGCGCAGATCCCCGGGTACGCGTTCGACCTCCAGACCAGCAGCACCAAGCCGGCCGCGCTGCACGACGGCGACGGCTTCGTCGATTACGGCTCCGACAAATACTCGTACTACTACTCGCGCACGCGGATGGAGACGACCGGCACGCTGGAGGTCGACGGAAAGGTGCTGAACGTCCAGGGCGAGGCCTGGATGGATCACCAGTGGGGCGATTTCACGACGTGGGATGGCGGCGGCTGGGACTGGTTCGCGCTGCAGCTCGACGACGGCAGCGACCTGATGCTCTACGTCATCTACGCGCCGGACGGCACACCGGGGATCGTCGATGGGTCCCTTGTCGCGCCCGACGGCACGGTCACGGCGCTCGGGGAGGACGATTTCACGGCCACGCCCACCGGCTCGTGGCGCAGCCCGACGACCGGCACGGACTACCCCTCCGGATGGACGGTCGAGCTGCCGGCTGCGTCGCTGGCGCTGTCGGTGACGCCAGACGTGCCGGACCAGGAGCTGGACACCACGCGGTCGACCGGGCAGATCTACTGGGAGGGCCAGGTGTCGGTCGTGGGCACCCGTGACGGGAAACCGATCGATGGCCTCGGCTACGTCGAGCTGACCGGCTACGACCGTCGCGGCACCATGCCGGACGCCTACGTCCCTCATGCCCGCAACGCCGCCCGCCGGCGACTGATCCCGGAACGGGCCCTCGCCGGCCGGCAAGGCCCCAATGAGGCAGGTCGTCATCCCGAGCCGGTCAAGGGCCGCTCCGCTTCGACTCCTGCGGAGTTGCCCGGGGGATCCTTGCTCCTGCATGACATGACTTCAGGCTGGGGGCAAGGATCCCTCCACGCGCGTCCCGCTCCGCGGTCCGCTTGGTCGGGATGACGTCCTTCGCGATGGCGATGTGTAGGGGGCGACCCCCAAGGGTTGTCGCCCCGATCGACCGAAGGTCGATAACCGGCACAGAACGCGACAAGGCCACGGTCCTCTGCCCCGGACCGTGGCCTTGTCGTCGTGAAGCGTGACTATGCTTTGAATCCGTCGTTAGTCACCACTGGGGATGACGGCTCACGAAGTGGTGGGGGCTAGAAGCCCCGCACATTTAGTCGTTCTCGAGAATCGCGACAACGTTGACGTTTCCGGTGCCGTTGTCATTCGGTGTGACGGTAACCTGCCAGGTGACGTTCCCAAGCTGATCGTTGCCGGTCTTGGCAACGGCGTCAACAAGATATCCACTTCCGACATCGGAGAGCCACCCGGGAACCGGGCCGCCACTGGTGTAGGTGCCGGCATACGAAAGAACGTTGTCAATCTTGCAGTTCCCGTTGATCCGGGTGCGGTTCTGGTTCTGGACGTAGACGCCAGTGCAATTCCAGTTGCCAATGGGGTCCGTTTCGCCACTCACCTTGAATGGAATCGTCATGGCGCCGTTGCCGTTGCCCCGAATGGGGTTGTCGTCCTTCGGCTTGGCCGCGACGGTGCCGAAGCCGACCGAGAAGGTGAGCAGGGCGACGAGGAACGTGGTCGTGAGTCTTCGCATGGTTATGGTCCTGTGGTGAGGGCGGGAGGTCTCAAAATCTCGGCACGGTGACGACCGTCCCCGGCGGTCTGGAGGTGGCGGGCGTCGGGCGCGTTGATTCCTGTATTCCATTGTAGATATTCATCGTAATAAATCAATGTAAGTAGAGAGGTGATTTCCGATTTTGGCTTGTCATGGTTTTGGCATATGTCATAACCGCCGTGTTATGAAAACTTAACGGTCGATTGAGACGAATGATGACGAGCTCGTGTGGCTCAGCCGTGCGTCATCAGTGGACCAGGCCTCGTTATTTCCTGCACGGCGCGTCTGACACCGGCACCCTTGCTACACTGCCGTGAGAGACCGCACGACCGTTCAGCGCAGGGAGCAGTACCGTGTCAACGACGACATCGACCGAGCGATCGACCTTCCTCACCACCGGCAAGCTGGCGCATTTCGACCCCGGCGCGGGTGTCGACGCCGGGGCCGCCACGCCGGGCTTCGACGACGCTTCGTGGCTCGATATCGCCATCCCCGGCGACGTCCACCGCACGCTGATCGACGCCGGGCAGATTCCCGACCCGTTCTGGGACCAGCAGGAGCGCGACTGCGCGTGGATGGAAGAGCAGGAGTGGTGGTATCGCATCCCGCTCCGCATCCCCGATGTCGTCCTCGGTGAGGATGAGCGCTGGCAGGTCGTCTTCCACGGGCTGGACACCTTCGTCACCATCTCCCTCGACGGCGAGAAGATCGGCGAGGGCCAGAACATGTTCCACGACATCACCGTGGACATCACCGGCCGTGTCGAGCCGGGCAGCGAGCACGTCCTCGCGCTGCAGTTTCACCCGCCGCTGAAGGCCGTCGAGGGCAAGCCGTTGGGCCCGTGGGACTTCTACCCGATCGAGCGCACGGCGATGCGCAAGGCCCAGTTCGGCTTCGGCTGGGACTGGGGGCCGCGCCTGCCGACGATCGGCGCCTGGCAGCCGATCGAGCTGCGCCGCGTCGACCGCGCGACGATCCTCGGCGTGCATTTCGACAACGTCGAGCTCGCGGCGGACCAGACCCAGGCCGTCGTCGCCGTGCGCGTCGAGGCGACCCCTGTCGCCGGGGTCGAGCCGCTGCGAGCCGGCGTAACACTCCGCGAGCCGGGAAGCGACCGCGAATGGCACGCGGCGTTCGACCTGCCGCTGGACGCGGACGCGATTGCGGACGGTCGGGCCTACCTGACCGTCGACATGCCAAAGCTGTGGTGGACGCACGATCTCGGCGAGCCGTTCCTCTACGACCTGACTGTTGAGGTGCTGGCCGGGGATGACGTGGTCGCGACGGATGAGCGCAAGGTCGGCATCCGCTCGCTGGTGCTGGATCAGTCGCCGGACCCGGATGAGCCGGGCACGCGCTTCTTCCGCTTCATCCTCAACGGCGTGCCGATCTTCGCCAAGGGCGCCGACTGGATCCCGCCGGACTCCTTCGTCGGCGCGATCGAGCCGGAGCGCTACACCCGTTGGCTGGAGGCCGTGCGCGACGCGAACATGCAGATGCTGCGCGTCTGGGGCGGCGGGATCTACATGCACGACGTCTTCTACGACGAGTGCGACCGCCTCGGCATCCTCGTCTGGCAGGATTTCATGTTCGCCTGCGCCGGCTACCCGGAGGAGGATCCGGCATTCGTGCGCGAGGTCGACCTCGAGGCCCGTTACCAGGTGCGGCGGCTGCGCAGCCACCCCTCGCTGGCCGTCTGGGTCGGCAACAACGAGGTGCAGTGGCTGACCGACGGGCGGTACTGGAACATGCCGTTCGACGAGCGCCCGGCCTACGGCGCGCTCTATTTCGACCACATCCTGCCGGAGGCGATCCGCGAGCTGGACGGCCGCACGCCGTACTGGCCGGGCTCGCCCTATGGCGGCAACGACTACAACTCGATGGAGGAGGGGAACCGGCACAACTGGGATGCCTGGCATGGGCAGAGTCCGCGCCGGTTCTTCGAGCAGGGCAAGCAGGTCCTCACGCCGGAGATGGTCAGCTACCGTCGCTACGCCGAGGACATGACGCGGTTCTGCTCGGAGTTTGGCCTGCACGCCTCGCCGGTCGTCGAGACGCTACGGCGCGCGGTGCCGGAGGACGAGCTCTACCATCACAGCCCGGCGATGGACTGGCACAACAAGGACAACCCGAAGAACAAGGGCGACATGCTGATGGAGTCCGTCACCGGCGTGCCGGACAATCTCGAGGACTACATCGACTTCAGCCAGATCGCCCAGGCGGAGGGCGTCATCTTCGGCATCGAGCACTTCCGGCGCCGCACGCCGCACTGCTCCGGCGCGCTGGTTTGGCAGATGAACGACTGCTGGCCGGTGCAGAGCTGGTCGGTGATGGACTACTACGGCTTCGGCAAGGCGGGGTACTTCTACCTGCGGCGGGTCTTCCACCCGGTGCTGGCGTCGTTCAGGGGCACGGACGACGGCGTCGAGCTGTGGGTCACGAACGACTCCCTGGCGCATGTCCGCGACGATGTCACCGTCACGCTCGGCACATTCTCCGGCGAGACCATCGAGCAGCGCGTGCTGGATGTCGATGTCCCGCCCACGACGAGCATGAAGGTTGCGTCGTGGCCGCCCGACATCGCGGGCCGCGACCGGTATCTCCGCGCGGCGAGCGGCAGCGGCATCTTCTACGACAACCGCCACTTCTTCGTCGACTTCAAGGACCTCGACCGCGTCCCGGCCGAGCCGAAGGTGGCGATGCGACAGGTCGGCGAGCAGACGGTCAGGTGACGCTCACCGCGCCGGAGGACGGCTACGGCTGGTTCGTGCACCTGCAGCGGCCGGTCGCGGAGACTCGCTACAGCGACAACTACGTCGATCTCGCGCCCGGCGTCTCGAAGACGATCACGGTGACGGACCCGACCGGGCCGGTTTCGACGGACGAGATCACCGTCGGCTGGCGGTAGGACCTGGGCCTCAAAGGTCTCGTCATTCAGACCGAAGCGAAAGGCCCGCTTGCGCTTCTCGCCTTCGGCTCGGCTGGGAATCCCTGTGCGAAGCACGTGTATGGGCGCGAAGCGCCTTCCGTTTCTCCTCGGGCACCGCGCCGTTCCTCGGTATCGACCTGCGGTCGATCGGCTTCGCCGGGGGATTCCTCCCGTTGGTCGGAATGACGATGGGGTGCGGGTGTGACGTAGCGCCGAGTATTCCCATCCTCGCGGATGCCGGCAGTGGCCGGGTTGAACGAAGGGACCGCCCACGTTACTCCGTACACCCGGCCCTTGTGACCGGGTCCTGAGAGCCGCGCCCAGACCCGGCCACGAGGGCCGGGTGTACGCATGGATGCGCTTCACGATCCCTTGGCGATGCGCGGGCGGAGCTTCTCGCCGTCCAGGGCGGTGACGAGCGCGGCGCTGATCACCAGGTCGTCGTGGCCGGCCGCGGCGGGAACGCTCCAACGCAGCGCCGCTGCCAGGGCCGCCGGCCGTCGTGTACTCCGTCGCGCGGAGCTGGGCGTAGAACTCCGTCGTGTCATGCTCGCCGTCATCGGCGTACTCCTTGTAGCGGCCGCTGTCGATCAGCGCGACGAAGTCCCACCCGAGTTGGCTTTTGCTGGCGCTGGTGAAGCACGAATCGCCGTACCTTCACCCCGCGCGGCGTCAGCGACGACTCCAGGAACGAGGCGAGCCCGGCGCCGATGCCGGTCGCGTCGACGACGAGCCAGCTCGCCTTCCAGACGTTCGTCGCGAGGTCGACGAGTTGCGCGTGCAGCGCGACGTGGCTGATCCCGGTCCATGTCCGGCGGTCGACCACCCGGTAGAGCGGCCGCTCATCGACGCGGGACGACGTGTCGACCTCGACCACGGTGAGCGCCGTACTGTCGCGGCGGGACGACCCGTCCAGCCCGAACGCGAGCTGCCCGCCGCCGGACTCCTCCTCGCCGGCGACGTCGAGCAGCAGGGCATAGCGACGACCCTGCGTGGCGGCATGCTGGCGCGGGTGCTCGCCACGCATCTGCGCGATGCGGTGCGGCGGGAAGAGTCCCTGCTCGCCGTCGAGCTCCTCCAGGAAGTACTCCGTGCGGATGAACGGGTGCCGCTGGCCGAGCTGCGCCATCCGGTCGCGAACGCGCTGGCCGTAGGCGGGAATCTCCTTCGCGACCTCCGTCCCACGGCACGAGGAAGACGCGCGGCGCTGCCGTCCGCCTGCTCCTTTTCGCGCAGGTAGCGCATCTGCCGGGCAAGGAGCGTGTGCCGGCTCCAGACCGTGCCGAGGAAGATCGTCGGCGCGTTCGTGCTTGCCGCCATCGGGTCGAAGACGGCGTCCCACGTGTCCGGGGCGATGTTCTGCGTTTCGTTGGCGATCAGCGCGAGGTCGGCGGTCTGGCCCCGGGCGTTGGCGCGCGGCGCGGCGGAGAGGAATGTTGCCTGTGCCTTGCCGACGCGGATCGTCGTCCCGTTCGTCGACGTGGAGTCCTTCGTCGCGGGATGATCCAGCAGACGCGCCAGCAGTCGGTCGCGCGAGAGCATGGCCTGCGGGCGCAGCGTCGGCGCGGCGACAACCACCGAGCCGCCGGTTTTCGCGCGGTGGAGCAGCAGGAAGGCCAGGAGCTGGGCGAGCATCTCGTCCTTGCCGGCCTGCCGCGCGAAGACGACGGCGTACTGCTCGCCCCGCCCCGCCAGCACGCTGTCGACGATCGGGCGCGCCGCGTCCAGCTGGTACGGCCGCAGGGCGTGGGCCGGCAGGCCCTGCTGCGAGAACGTGGTGAGGTCCGGCCACTCCGTGGCGTCGGGCAGGCTCATCCGCCCATCCAGCGCGTCAGCATGTCGACGAGGATGCTGCCGATGATGAGGTAGAAGATCGTATCGACGCGGGACTTGATCTCGCGCAGGTCGTCCTCCAGCGATTCGACCTTTTCCCGCGTGATCGCCTCGTAGGCGCTGGTCGGATCGAGATCGATCGGCGGGCTGGCGGAGCGGGAATGATGGGGCCGGCTGCGGCGCTTCGGATGGATCAGGCGTGCCGGGGTGGTCATCATCGGCGCTCCTCCCGGTCGTCGTCGGTACGGGTGATCTGGTCGTGCACGCGCGCGGCCTGCGTCATTGCCGTGGCGATCCGCGCCAGCAGCGGCGCGTGTGTGGCGACGTTCTCGGGGTCTTGCGCGAGCAGTTGGTGCTGGGTCGCGCGCAGGCCCTCCATCGTCTCCCGCAGCAGGGTGGTCGGCGCGGAAATCGGTCGTTTCATGGCCCGGATGGACTGTGGTCATGGTGTCGGCTCCTCGGCGTAGAAAGAGAACGAATGTTCGCATTCGTCTACTCCCTATACAGATCGGGCGCGCCGAAATGCGCCATGGGGGGAACCCGCGCGGTGGGCCTGGCGTTATCCCCACGAAGGCGGCGAGGCATGCACCATCGACTCGCCGTCACCGCGCCGGACATGCACCACGGAGCCGGCGCAACGGGGCCGAAGGTCGGTCACCCGAACGACCAGTTATTTTGAGGAGTGGGTTATGCGGAAGGTGTTGACGGCGCTGCTGGCGCTCATGATGCTGATCGGGAGCGGCGCGAGCGTGGCGCTGGCGCAGGATGCGACCCCGGAGGCGAGCGCGGCAGGATCGGGCGAGCCGACAGCGTTCGCGGTGGGCTACGACGTCCCGGCGACGTATTTCTCGGATCGCGGTGACGCCGTGACCAGCATCACGGTGCTGGATGTCGAGCGTGGCTGGCAGGACTATGGCCAGTACTACGATCCGGATCCGGGCATCGAGTACATCGCAGTGACGTTCGAGGTCGAGAACCTCTCGCGCGGCAACATCATCGTCGAGCCGTACGACTTCTCGATACTGGACAGCTTCGGCCGCAACAATTCCCGCTCGTACGTGAGCGTGGACGAGGGCAGCAGCGTCCAGATTTTCGAGGATGACACCGCGATCGCCTCTGGCGAGAGCGTCGAGCTGACGATCATCTTCGAGATGTACGAGCAGACCGAGATCAGCATGTTCATGTGGCAGCCGGACAGCGGGATCATCGTCATGGTGGACCTCCGCGACGTCTAGCGCCCGGCGTTGATCCAAACAGGCGCAGAATAGCCCCGGCGGGAATTATCCTGCCGGGGCTATTCTGCGTTGTCAC
Organism: uncultured Chloroflexia bacterium; assembly: GCA_963741805.1. Classification (GTDB taxonomy): domain Bacteria; phylum Chloroflexota; class Chloroflexia; order Thermomicrobiales; family UBA6265; genus UBA6265. Next base: position 65,613 of record CAVUJR010000001.1, on the reverse strand, counting down.
GAATGACCATTACCGTCCGTAGTCTCGCACCACGTGTGCGAGACTACGGACCTCAGGTCGATAACGGCGCAATATGACCCTTCGGGTCGTGTCCCGGACACCGGTCGCAGCTGCGTGGTGCGAGACTACGAATCCCATTCCGCGCGGGGCATGGCGCGCCATTCCTCGGCGAGCAGGTCGAAGACGACCATGCTGCCAAAGCTCCCCTCGTACGGGTAGAGCCACGTCACGCGGCCGGCCTCCTTATAACCCTGCTTGCGCAGCGCCGCCGCCGAGCGCGTGTTCGGGAAGTAGACCCACGACTCCACCATGTGCAGCCCGAGCTTCTCGAACGCGTACTCCAGCAACAGCTGCTTCGCCTCGGAGCCGTAGCCGCCGCCACGGTAATCCGGACGATGGAAGAAGCTGCCGGTCTCGGCGTAGAGGTGCACGTAGTCGATGCCGAGCATGCCCACCGAGCCGATCGGCTCGTCGTTCTCGCGCAGGCAGACCGTGAACCAGATTCCCTCCGGATGGTCGCCTTCCTGCGCTGACTGCATCCAGTGCTGATGCAGCACCGTGGTCGGCAGGTGGCGCCCGATGTCGAAGAAGGTTTCCTCCTCCTTGCGCGCCCAGTCGGCGACGATCTGCGCGTCGTCCTTCTCCTCCGGCCGCAGGTAGACCCGCTTGCCGATCATGATCGCGTTCTTCGGCGGGTCGCCCTCGATCGTCACTGGGGGAGGGACCGGCCGTGCCTCGCCCGTGCCGGAGCGCGGGATCTCGGTCGCCAGCGGGTCGCCCAGCGTCTCCACCCAGCCCCTGTTGTGGTACTGGTAGAGCACACAATCGACCCGCTCGCCGTTGATGGAGAACATCTCGCGCCAGCGCGCCATCTCCCGCAACCCGAACGCGGTGATGCGCTCGGCGACGACCGTTTCCGACGCCGGGAGCTCGACGCCAAGCGACGGCATGTGCCGCTCGTCAACCGCCCATCCGGCGAAGAGGGTGATCGCTTCCGCCTTCCAGCGCTGGCCGGTCTCCCCGTAGAGGGGATCGACATGCGCTTCCAGCTCGGCGATCGGGTCGTAGGAGCGCGTCCGCAGCGAGCCGACGATCAGGTCGTCCGCCTTGCGCACGATCGCGTAGAACGCGGTCTTGTCCTTGCCGGCCTTCGGGATGCCCTCCTCGATCCACTTCCTGACCAGCTCGGTCGACTTCGGGAAGACCGAGTTGCGCCACGAGGCCGCATTCTTCTCGTCGCCGAGCTCGAACGTGCGGAGATAGACCTCATCGCCCACGAGGAAGGTCTGGCCATGGTGGCCGGTGCCCGGCTCGGGTGTCTTCTTCTTCTCTTCGATCTGCTGCGGTGCCTGTACCGCGTCCAGGGTATCGGTCATGGTCTAGCTGTCCTCCGGGTAGGCGCTGCCGGTGCGCGGCATGGCCCGCCAGGTGCTCGCGAGGAGCTCGAAGGTGACGAAATTCTCGAACCGGCCACTGGTGCGGGCCAGCCAGTGCTCGCGGCCGACCTCGGTGTAGCCCTGCTTGCGCAGCGCGGCGGCCGAGCGGGTGTTTCCGAACATCACCCATGACTGCAGCGAGTGCAGCCCGAGCGTGTTGAAGGCGTAGTCGAACAGCAGGTGCTTCGCCTCGGTGCCATAGCCACCGCCGCGATAGTCCGGCCGGTGGAACTCGCTCTCCGACTCCGCGCGGCGGTTGACGTAGTCGATGCCATCGATGCCGACAACGCCGATGATCTCGTCCGTCTCGCGCAAGCAGACGGCGAAGCGCACCCACTCCTGCGGCTCGTCCTCCTGGAGGCTCTTGAACCAGGTCTCCAGCGAGGTCGTCGTCGAGACGTAGCGGCCACCGCTCCAGAAACCCTCGGTCTCCTTGCGCTGCCACTCCGCGATAACCTTGGCGTCTTCCTTCTGCAGCGGGCGCAGGTAGACGCGGGGGCCGACGCGTATGGCGTTGAGCGGGAGTGCGCCATTGACCGCGACGGGCGCGATCACCGGGCGCGGCACGCCCGTACCGGAGCGCGGCAGCTCGTCGTTCGCCGGGTCGCCGAGCGTCTCCACCCACTGCCTGTTGAGGTACTCGTAGTTGTGGCAGGCGATGAAGCGGTTCCCGCGCTTGAAGTATTCCGAGAAGGTGTACTCCGGGCGGGCCCCGATCGCCTCCAGCGCATCGCGCAGGATCGGACGATCGTCCGCGATCTCGTTGACGTGGGCGATCACGCGGTGGTGCTCGTCCACATACCACGGCAGGAAGAGCGCGAGCGCCTCGCCGAGCCAGCGATCCCCCTGCTCGCCGAACAGCGGATCGACGAACGGGTCCACCCAGACTGAATGCGCCCAGCGCTCGGTGTTGATCGAACCGATCGGGCGGTCGTCGCTCTTGCGGAGAATCAGGAGGTGACCGCTATCGCGCTGCTCCTTCAGCTCCTCGGTGATGTACTTCTCGACACGGGCGACAGAGCGCGGGAGGATCGTGTTCATCCACGACATCCCGTACTTCGCGTCCGCTTCCTGAATCGTGCGCAGGTAGACGTTCTCGCCCACGAGGAAGGTCTGGCCCTCGTGCCCGCTGCCGGGCGCTGGAGCCTTTTTCTCCTCAGTTGCTGTAGACATGCTGATGATTCTCCGGCTCGGACACGCGGGACGGCCGCGCGCGATAATGCGCGGTCCGGCGGGACGCACTCTCTCACTCACGGTGAAAGAAGCGGTCTGCCCTCCCGGGTTCCCGATGCAATGGCGTTGGTCAATGATTACAGGACGGATCGGTACGCGGCGGCACCGGTCCGGGTGGATTCAGGCGCGTCCCGCGGGAGTGGCGCCGGTATTGGTGATGGTCTGGATCATCGTCATCACCCCTTTCCGTCTTGACCGGCGTGGGCGTCGGGGAGACGACCAGCCGGAAGGCGCGCCGGCGTGTGCCGGCATCCTGTCAGGTCCACCATCATGCCGCGAGCGATGCGGCAGGCAGGCGCGTTCGCGTTCTCTGAACGGCGTGCGGCTCCCAGCATACACGAGTGGCCGGGAAAAGTGTGAACAATCCGTGTCGGAATGCGAAAGGGAGATGACCCAGATTTACCAGAACTCAAGGCAACGTCACCCTGAGCAACGCGAAGGGCCGGCCCTACGCGAAGCGAAGTTCCAGGTCCGATCATCTGCCTCAATGCCGGAAACGACGATCTGGCAAATCGCGGTGAGGTCGTTTTATCGTCGCATCGCTTTGCGTAGGGCCCTTCGCATTCGCTCAGGGTGACGTTGATTTTGTGTGAAGGCGGGTTTCGCGCATCCGGGGCCCGCCCTCACGCTCTCTACGGCTCCGGATACATGCGGATATAGGCCTCGAAGATCGTCTTCGTCGCTGGGGCGGCGTATGAGACGCCTTCGCCGATGTTCTCGACCATCACGATCGAGGTGATCGTGGCCTCGGTACCGTCGCCGGGGTAGGGGCCATAGGCGGCGAACCACGAGTGCGGCCGGTCGCTACCGTCGAGTTGGTTCTGCGCCGTGCCCGTCTTGCCGGAGATCGGCCAGCCGAAATCGCCGAACACCTTCGTCGAGCCGTAGCCGGTCGGGTCGCTCGTCTGCGCCCGCAGCATCGCCTGGATCTGGGCGATCTGGTCCGCGTTCAACGGCAGCTTGCTGACCTCGACGCGCTTCCCAACCTGCACCGGATCCTCGCCCGGCACCTGCGTGCGGTCCACGACGTATGGCTGGAGCACGGAGCCGCCGTTCGCGATCGCGGCATAGGCTACTGACATCTGGAGCGGCGTCGCCTCGGAGTAGCCCTGCCCGATCGAGAGGTTGACCGCGTCACCGCGCGCCCAGCCATCACCGACGACCTCGAGCTTCCACTGCGGGTCGGGGATCGTTCCGCCGACTTCCGGGAAGTACTCGATGCCGGTCGGGGAGCCGAGGCCGAATGCCTTCGCCATGTCTGGCAGCATGTTCTCGTCCTTCTTATCCAGCTCGGCACCGATCTGGTAGAAGACGGTGTTACACGAGTTCACCAGCCCCTGATGCAACGTCAGCATGCCCTGGCCGGAGAGGCCGTTCTCGACCACCCAGTCGTTCCAGGTCTGGTCGCCGATGGAGAACGACGAGGGGCAGTCGATCGGCGTGTTCGCGTCGTAGCCGAGGTCCGCCATCGCCCCGGCGGTGGTGATGACCTTGAAGATCGAGCCGGTCGGCAGCGCCTGCTGCGTCACCCGGTTGACCTCGCCGCGCAGGAGCGGGTCGGTCATCACGGCCACGTCCTCATCCTTGAAGTCGCCGGTGATGAACCCGTTCGGGTCGAACGACGGATGGCTGACCATCGCCAGGACAGCGCCGGTGCGCGGGTCGAGCACGACGGCGGCCGAGCGCTGGCCGAGCTTGTCGTTCTTGTCCGGCGTGGAGTCGTCGTTCTTCTCGACCGCCGTCAGTGCCTTGTCGACCTCAATCTGGAAGTCGACGTCGACCGTCGTGTAGATGTCCTTCGCGGGGTCACCCTTGGAGACGCCGAGCTCGAACCGTTCCGCGCGGGTGTTGCACTCCACGATCAGCAGTCGCCCGCCCGGCTTGCCGGTGAGTAGCTCGTTCGCGCCCAGCTCGAGCCCGGAGCGCCCGATCAGCATGTCCGGGAGCACAAGACCGGTCTCGTCACGCTGGACGTCCTCCTGCGTGGCAATGCTCACCCAGCCGACGAGATGGGCCGTGACGGCGCCATATGGATACGTGCGCTGCGTGGCGCGCGTCACCTGCACGCCGCTGTACGGCTGCAAGGCATTGATCAACTCGGTGTTCTTGTCCGCCGGGAGGTCGGCGATGGCGACGGGCCAGCTCGGCGACTGCGACGAGGCCGCGCGGGCCTCGATATCCGCAACCGACACGCCGGTCACATCGCTGACCGCCCCATAGGTGGCAGCGGTGTCCTCGATCATCGCCGGGACGACGCTGACACGCGCCACCTCTGCATCCTCGGCGAGCACCTTGCCGTTGCGGTCGAGGATGCGTCCGCGGTTCATCACATCGGAGGAGAAATGCACGCAGCCGTTGGTACCGAGATCCTTGAAGATCGACGCCGGGGTCCAGACGATCTTCCAGGCGTCGCCCTCACGGGTGAAGTAAAGTTCGTTTTCCTCGTTCATGTCGCCGACGAGGCTGGAGGTGAAGGTCGCCTTGAACGGCACGACACCGTCCAGTGACGCCTCGCCGGTGACCTCGGCGCTGACCTTTGTCAGCCCGGCCTCATGCTGGATGTTCTCATAGCGCGCGACGAAGTCCTCTTCCGTCATCTCCTGATGGGTCGCGTTCGAGGTCAGCGCGTACATGCTGCTGTAGTCGCCGGCCTCCCAGAACGACATCCAGTTGCCGGCGATCGCGGTCGGCATGGAGGTGTCGACCGCCGTCGCGGTCGGGACGGGCGTGTAGGTCGCCGTCGGCTCCGGCGTAAAGGTGGCGTTCGTCCGCGCCTGCTCGGTGACGTCGATCGCGGCGAGCTGGCGGTCGTTGGAGGTCTCCGGTGTCAGGCCGCCGTTGAGCAGCAGCGCCGTCGTGGCGATGACGGCGATGAGGAGGATGGAGGCGAATGCCCATGGCCAGCGCGGTGCGCGGCGAGGGGCGGCGTAGGCGGATCGGGAGTTGGTCGGGTAGGCCACGCGTCGTACCTCTGGGGAGAATCGGCTCGTCCGGGAAGCGGCGTATCGGGTTCCCGGTGTACGTGCATGCTAGCATGCGGCGTCGGACGTCTCCTTAATGGTAACGCCGGAGGAGGGAGGTCGTTTCGCAGGGGAGAATCCGCCCCGGAGGAGGATATTGCGACCGGCACAGGTGCAGACGATGTCGGCGCAAGCGGTCGCAAGTCCCCGGCCGAGCACGGAGTGCGAGAAGCGAAGCGAGCCTTTCGCTACGACTGGATTGGCGAGCACATGACACAAGAACCGGGCGGGGACGCCGTTGTCCCTCGCCCGGTTCGTTGCTTCGTGGTGCTGAAGAGGGAGGCTTACTCGGCCGGAGTGGCCTCGATTTCGACCTCGATCTTCACCTCGTCGGACACCAGCATCCCGCCAGCTTCCAGCGCGGCGTTCCACTCCATGCCCCAGTCCTTGCGGTTCACCTTGCCCTTGGCGGAGAAGGCGTAGACCGTCGGGCCCATCGGCGAGACGCCCTTACCGTTGAACTCGGCATCAAGGACGATCTCCTTCGTCGCACCGTTCATCGTCAAGCCGCCGTAGACCCTGTAGTCGTCGCCGTCCGCCTCGATGCGGGTGCTGTGGAAGGTCATCGTCGGGTTCTGCTCGACACCGAAGAAGTCCTGCGAGCGGAGGTGGTTGTCGCGATTCGCGTCCCGGGTGTTGACGCTGCCCGGCTCGATGTCGACGCTGACCGAGGAGTTGGTGAGGTCCTGCGGGTCGAGCTGGATGGTGCCGGAGAAGGTGTCGAAGCTGCCCTTCACCTTCGCGAACATCATGTGCTTCACCTGGAACATGATCTCGGAGTGCGACGGGTCGATGTTCAGGGTGATCGTGCGGGTGCTGGTGTCAACCATGGGGTGTCCTTCTTCCTTCGTGTATGCGGCTGGCCGCAGGCGAACCGGCCGCTGCCGTGTTCGTTACTCAACATTAGTAACTATAGATGTGATAGTTAAAAAAGTCAAGACCTGAAGCCTATTGTTTAGATTGAAACCTTATGAGGCCATGCCGAACACAGCCCCTGAACTTCTTCTCTCTTTCGCCGGCGTTCTGCCACCTGGCGGTGTGGGCCTTGTGTGCGGCGATCCGCCCGCACGTCCGGCAGCGCGCCACCAGCGCCGCCTCCAGCGCGTCCAGATCCGTGACGTCCGGTTCGCCACCGGCTCATCGACCAGCATCCAGACCCGCTCTACCGGCTGCAGCTCCGGCGAGGCCGGGGCAGACCACCAGGTCCAGACCCGCGGGGATCGCCAGGGTGCCGGAGGTATGCCACCCGGCGCCATCCAGCCGAGCACCGCCCGGCGGGTCGCATCGATCCCGGTCTCGGCGGCAAGGTCGCCAGCGCCAGCGCCATGGCCTCGGTGCTGACGGTCGGCAGCAGGCACCACCAGCTCTGGCCAGTGGTCGGCCGCACGAAGGCGTAGACGTACAGCCACTGGTAGCGACGCCGGACATCGGCGGCCGGGCGTTGGCCGCGCGGGGCCCACACCCGGCGGATGACGGGCAAGCCGAGGCGGTGTTCGTCCTCGGCCCAACGGAAAGAGGGGCCTCGGGATGGGCCGTGCTCACGGTATCGACGGCGCGCTGGAGCCCCCCTTTTTGAAGGCGACCTGCGCCACAGGATCAGCCGTCGTGGCCCGGGGTCGCGGCCGTGCAGGCTCTTCGCTCGGGGATCCTGCATGCAACTGGGAGGCTGTCGCGTGTCTACCGGGGCATGAAGCGGTTCTCGCTGACGAGCTCCTGGAGCGGGGTACGGCCGCCTTCGACGCCGCGCGCGCTGTTGTCACCGTCGGCCGGGACACCGATCCCAATCAGGGAGCGCACGACGTACGGCTCGGGAACGCCGAGGATCTCGCGAACGGCGTTCGGGTCGTACCAGGCAGTGCCGGAGCCGAGGCCGTGGGCCTTCGCCGCGAGCATGATGCGTTCCTCAACACGGCCGTGGTCATAAGGCTCGGTATGGATGTTGGTCCCGTTCATGACGACCGCGATCGCCAGCGGCGAGTTGGCGATAAAGGCGGTGAAGTTGCCCATCCCACTCAGTTGCCGGAGTGTCTCGCGGTCGCGGATGACGATGAAGTGCCACGGCTGGGTGTTCTTGGCGCTCCCGGTCCAGCGGGCGACCTCGAGAATGTCCGTCAACGCGTCATCGGGAACCGGTGCGTCCTTGAAGCGGCGTACCTGCCGCAGGTCGCGCAGGAAGCGGGTGATCGGTAGTCGCGTCGGTCATGTGATGCTCTCCATGGTGTACAGATCGGTCGATTCGTCTACCACGGACTGCGCAACAACAATGCCTTTGATCCGGGAACGACACGGCCACGGTGCAGGGGCGGACCCTGATGTCCGCGCTCGTAAAACGCAAAGCGCGGAGGGCGCAACGCCCTCCGCGAAATCACGTGTACCTCGGCTGCTACGAAACCGGGCTGGCATCCGGCGTAGCGTCTCCGGCAGGGAAGAGGTCGTCGCGGAAGGCGCTCTCCCAGTCGGTATCCTCTGGTAGCAGCCCTTGCTCCATCGCCCATGTCGCGTAGGTCTCCCAGCGCTCCGCCGTCTGCGTCCCGAACGGCACCGCGCCGTTGTCCGTCCAGAGCGGGGCGAGCAGCTTCAGCCCCTCGCGCTCGACATCTTCGACGAGGTCCGGGCTTTCGGCCAGCAGCAGCGTCAGTGTGGCGTCCGGGTCGGCAGCGGCGTCGTGGTACCCCTGCCGTAGCGCGCCGAGGAACGCCGTCACGATCTCCTGCTGGTTCGCGATGGTCTCCTCCCCGGCGACGAGCACGAGCTCGTAGTAGTCTGGCACGCCCTGTTCCTCGATCCGGAAGTAGCGCACCGGGGTGCCCTCGCGCTCGGCGAGGATCGTCTCGTGGGTCCAGTAGATGCCGATCGCGGCATCCGCCCGGCCGGAGAGCACGGCCGGCAGGAGATCGAAACCGACGTTGACGACCTCGACGTCTTCCATAGAGAGACCGTTGTGGCGGAGGATCGTGTCCAGGTACGCCTCGTCGCTCGGCACGCCCGCGATCGCGATCGTCTTTCCGGCGAGGTCGGCGGGAGACATGATGTCGCTCGACTCCAGCACCATCAGGCTGTTCAGCGGATGCTGCACCAGCGCGGCGACGGAGACGACCGGCACCTCCTGCGTGCGCGCCTGCAGCACGTCGAAGTGGTAGCTGATGCCGAAGGTGTCACGACCGGCGCCGACGGTCTGCAGCACGGTCGTCGGGTCCGCCGGGGTGAAGATCTCGACGTCCAGCCCGGCCTGCTCGAAATAGCCGCGATCCTGCGCCACGTAGATGCCGGCGTGGTTCGCGTTCGGGTACCAGTCCAGCGCGAGCGTCACCTTTGTGCGCTCCTGCGCGGATGCCTGGTGCAACGGCAGCGCGGACGCCCCGGCGAGCGCGATGGCACCCCCGGCGGCGCCCTTGATGAGCGAGCGGCGGGAAGAAGCGAATTCGTGTGTCATGGAAAACCTCCGGTTCCTGCGCGGGCATTACCCCGATCAGGTCCTACGGTCGGCGACAATCGGTCGCCCTCTCAGCCCGGCCGTCCCGAGCTCCCGTCCGATATGCGGGTTGTGCCGAAAGCGTAGCATGGGGCTGTTCCAGCGGCCGCGCCTCGTCATCCTGCTCTCAGAATTCCGACTCCCGGCATCGTCTGTGCGCGCTCCTGCGGTACAAGAGCGTTATCCCGGACGGATTCTTCGCATGAAAGAGGGGGCATGGTCGATCGCATCGCCGGACGATCAAGAAGGACGGAAAAGGATACCGCATCGCTGGCGCGGATGGCGGTGATGGGCGCATTCGCCTTGGTGCTCGCGGCATTGCTCATCGGCGGTGTCTGGCTGACGGCGAGGCCACTCGCGCTGCTTTTCGCCGCGATCGTCATCGCTGAGGCGGCGGCGCCGCTGATCGACCGTGCCGGCAAGGTGATGCCGCGCGGTGTTGCCGTGGGTGTCCTGTACCTCGGGGTGGCGGCCCTGTTCGGCGGGCTGCTGTGGTACGTCGCGCCCGGGCTCGTCAGCGAGTCCCGCAATATGGCCGAACAGGCGCCGGAGACGATCGAGCGGCTCCGCAGCACAGTTCAGGGATGGGATCTCGCCGGCGGCAACGATATCCTCTCGAAGATCACCAGCGGTGTCGGCAAGATGACGGATCTCCTGATCGCGCTGCCGATGATGATCGTCTCCACCGCCCTCGATCTCGTGCTCGTGGTCGCCATGTCGGCGTACTGGCTGCTCACCCGCTCGCGGGTCGCCCGCTTCTCCCGCTCGCTGGTCCCCTCGGACGACGAAGCGCAGGTCCAACGCGTGCTGGAGGAGTTGAGCAGCACCGTTGGCGGTTATGTGCGCGGCACGCTGATCTCCGCGCTCCTTGTCGGGACGATCGTCTACATCGGCCTGCTCGTCATCGGCGTCGACTATCCGCTGGTCCTGGCGCTCGTCGCGGGTTTCGGCGAGATCATCCCGGTGGTCGGGCCCGTCTTCGCCGCCGTGCCGACGTCCCTTGTGGCGTTCGCCGCGTCACCGACCCAGGGGCTGATCGTCCTCGTTTTCTACGTCGTGGTGCAGCAGATCGAGAGCAACCTCATCACCCCAAACGTGATGAGCCACGAGACAGATATCCCGCCGCTGCTCGTCCTCATCGCCCTCTCCATCGGCGCCGCGCTCGGTGGAATCGTCGGCGCGCTCGTCGCCATCCCGCTCGCCGGTGTCCTGAAGGTGCTACTCGCGGAGGTCGCGACACCCTTCGTCCGCCGCTGGACGGGCGTCTCCGATGCGCCGACCACGGTCGCGGAGGCCCAGGAATCCCGCTCGGGATAACGTCGCGTGGCCTTCCGCCGCAGGACGATCAGTGTCCTGCTAGAATGGCCGTACCAAACATTGGTATCAGCATGCAGGAGGCACCGTCATGGCTCGCAATACATCTGTCTCCCTCGGGGACCACTTCACCGAATTCGTCGAGAAGCAGGTCGCGTCCGGCCGCTATGCCACCGCCAGCGACGTTCTGCGCGCCGGGCTCCGCATATTGGAAGAAGAAGAGCAGCGCCTTGAATGGATGCGGTCGCAGGTTGCTGAGGGCATTGCGGCGATCGAGGCGGGTGATGTGTTCGAAGAATCCGACGAGCTCTGGGAAGGAATCGACCGTGAGGTCGATGAGCGCATAAAGCGACGTGAACGACCGGGCTCCCATGTCCTTACGTAAGCTGCGGATCTATTACTCCGAGCCCGCCCGCGGAGACATTGCTTCGATCCTCGACTACACCGAACAGGAGTGGGGACCCCATCAGTTGATACAGTATCGAGACCAGCTGCGAGAGGCGCTTAACCGCCTGGCAGAGATTCCATCGCTTGGCCGTGCTCGAGAAGATCTTGCACCTGGAATGCGAGCATTTCCAGTAGGAAGTCATCTCGTTTGTTACCTGGTCACGGACAACATGCTCTTCATTGCACGCATTCTTCACGGTCGTCAGGATGGCAGGACAATCGACTGGTCGTCTGCGAGCGAAAGGGCTGCGGATACCGAGTCCTGAATCCATCGCTCGCGATTTCTCGCTAGGTGTCCGTGCACCCATCGTGCGACAATAGCCCCAGACACGAATGGACCCCTGTCCCGGCCGCCCCCGTTGCGCCGGCGGGTCCCGCGACACCCGAGGGAGAGACCACCGTGAAGATCACCGTCGTCGGAGCCGGCGCCATGGGCTCGCTGCTCGCCGCACGCCTCACCCTCGGCATGCGCTCCCACGCCAGCGAACCCGGTGCCGCGCCGGAGCTCGAGCGCATCCTCCTCTACGGCCGCCCCTCCGCCCATCTCGACGCCATCCGCAAGCACGGCCTGGAGCTCACCGAGCGCGACGGCCAGGTCAGCCGCGCCCGTCTCGATGTCAGTAGCGAGCCAGCCGATGTACGCGGCAGCGATGTCGTCATCGTGCTCGTCAAGGCGTGGGCGACCGAGGAGGCCGTGGCCCCGCTACGGGATCACCTCGACCGGGACACTATCGTCATCACGCTCCAGAACGGGCTCGGCAATGCCTCCGCGCTTCGCCGCGCGCTGACGAAAGACGGCGTCCGCCCGCATGTCTGGCTTGGCGTCACCACCCAGGAGGCGGTCCGCACCGCCCCCGGCAAGATCATGCACACCACCGACGGCATCACCGCCATAGGCCGCCGCACGCCGCAGGTGAACGACAAGCTGAGCAACCTCGCCGCGACGTTGCGCGACAACGGCTGGCGTACCAGTGCCGTGGCCGATATCCACCGCTGGGTCTGGCGCAAGCTCGCCCTCAACTGCGCGATCAACCCGGTCACCGCGCTCGCCGCCGTCCCGACCTTCGCCATCAGCCAGGACCAGGACCTCAAGCAGGCTGCAATGTCGGTCATCCAGGAGGTTGTCGCCGTCGCCGAGGCGCAGGGGGTCCACCTCAGCGCCGAGACGCTCGGCGATGTTCTTGAGGATGTTGCCCGCTCGCATGGCAACACCTTCTCCTCGATGTACGTCGACCTGCAGCAGGGCATGCGCACCGAGATCGACGCCATCAACGGCCAGGTTATGCGCCACGCCAAGCGGGTGAATGTGCCCGTGCCGGCGAACGCGCTCCTGACCCGGCTGGTCCGCGCCCACGAGCAGGGTCACCGGCCGCAGGGCGGCTCGAAGGAGGACAGCTCCTACACGCCGCGCTCTAACGTCCATAGCCAGGCCTGACGGGAGGGCAGCGCATGACCCGGCCAGCTGTAAAGGCCACCACGCCCGCCGAGGTGCAGGACGCCACCCTTGGCGCGGTCACGACCGGGCTCGTCCCGGTGATGGGTCCGCTCCACGAGGGGCATCTCTCCCTGATCCGGCGGGCGGACCTCGAGAACGACGACACGATCGTCGCGGTCTTCGACCCCAACGGGGGGCGGGTTGCACTTACCGACGAGGACATCCGCACCGTGCGGGAGCAGGGCGCGCGGATTTTCTACCTGCCTGAGCTGGAAACGATCTTCCCGCCCGGGTTCGCCACCCACGTGCTCGTCGATGGTCTCGACGACCGCTTCGAGGGCGAGATCCGTCCCGGCCGCTCCGGTCGCACGGCGGCCTATTTCGCGATCCTGCTGAACCAGCTCCAGCCAACCCGCACCTATGTTGGCGAGAAGCACCTGCAGCGGCTCGCGCTGCTCCGCCGCATGCACGAGGACCTCTCGCTGCCCGGCACGATCGTCGCATCGCCGACCGTGCGCGACCTCGATGGCCTGCCGCTGAGCTCCTACAACATGCGCCTCTCGCCGGAGGACCGTGCCGCCGCAATCGCGATCCCGAACGCCCTCTTCGCCATCCAGCAGCGGGTTGTTGAGGGCGAGACGGACGCGCAGGCGCTCCTCGCGTTGGGCCGCGAGATCATCGCTGCCCAGCCGTCCGTCGAGCTCCAGTACCTGGCGATCGTCGATCCGGACACATTCGACCCGCTTATGCAGGTCGTCACCGGCGCCTACGCGATCGTCTCCGGCCGCGTTGGCGAGACGCGCATCATCGACAACATCCACCTCGATCCCGGTGGCGCGGGGCAAGGGGAGGCATGAGTATCCCTGTCGGTGCGGCCACCGAGCGCCCGTCAACCGTCCGCATCTGGTACCTCGCCGCGCGACCATGGACGTTGCCGGCCTCGCTCGCGCCGATCATCGTCGGCTCGGCGGTCGCCTGGCATGAAGGCGGGTTCCATGTCCTCACGGCGCTGATGGCCCTGCTGACCGCCCTGCTGCTGCAGATCGCGGCGAACTTCGCCAACGACGCCATCGATTTCAAGCGGGGCACGGACACGGAGGAACGCGTCGGCCCGACCCGCATCACGTCGGCCGGGTACGTCTCATATGAAGGCGTCATGCGGGCAACGGCGATGGCTCTCGGCCTCGCCGTGCTGACCGGGCTCTATCTTGTCCTGCGCGGTGGCTGGCCGTTCCTGCTGCTCGGGCTCTTCGCGGTGATCGCGGCGGTCGCCTACACCGGCGGGCCCTTCCCGATCTCGTACCTCGGGTTGGGGGAGATTTTTGTCTTCCTCTTCTTCGGGCTGATCGCCGTCACCGGCACGGCCTATCTCCAGACAGGCGAGATCACCGCGCTATCGCTCTGGTCGTCGCTGATCCCCGGCGCGCTGATCGTCGGTATCCTGATCGTCAACAACTACCGCGACCTTGACGGCGACCGGGTCGCGGGCAAGCGGACCGTCGCCGTGCGCATCGGGCCGGAGAAGACGCGCCTGGAATATGCCTTGATGCTGCTGGTTACCGCCGCGACGCCCCTGGTGTTTTGGGCGGTTGGTTGGCTCGATGCGTGGGCATTGGTGACGCTGCTGGGGTGGCCGCTCCTGTGGATGTTGTGGCGGCAGATCACGTCGCTGCGCGGCCCTGCGCTGAACAAGACGCTCGGCATGACCGGGCGCGTCTCCGTCGCCGCCAGCGTGCTGCTCTCTTTCGCGCTGGTGCTGTCATGATGAAAGACCACCATATCCGTCATCCTGAGCGAATGCGAAGGATCCCCGTGCGACGCACGTTCAATAGGCGCGAAGCGCCTTCGTTATTGCCGGGCGAGGAGCCCGCCCCGGATATACACCGGCGGTGCATCGGCTTCGCCGGGGGATTCATCGCTCCGCTCTGAATGACGACGGTTTTCGGGCTCACAGGGACAAAGGCATGACCAACGCGAATACCGACCAGCCGCAGAAGGGCGCGATCTCCGCCAGGGACGACGTGCGGACGATGTTCGACCGCATCGTGCCGAAGTACGACGTGATGAACCACGTCATGACCGTCGGCATGGATTTTCGCTGGCGCACGATGCTGGCGAAGCAGGCCGCGGAGCTCGCTGACCGCCGCAGCCTGCGCGTGCTGGATGTGGCGACCGGCACGGGCGATGTCGCCTTCGAGATCCGCAAGGCCGGGGTGCCGGAGGTGGTCGGGCTGGACGTCTCGACCGGCATGATCGACGAGGCGCGGCGCAAGGCACGGAAGCGTCCCGACGGCGTGAGCTTTGTCGTCGGCGACGGCATGAATCTCCCGTTCGAGGACGGCTCCTTCGACGCCGTCACCATCTCCTTCGGCTTGCGCAACATGCCGGACTACGCGGCGTCGGTGCGCGAGATGGCCCGCGTGCTGCGGCCGGGGGGCAAGCTCGTCTGCCTGGAGATGACGCCGTTCCGTCGCCCCTTTCTCGGACCACTGTTCAAACTCTACTTCGAGCAGGTGGTCCCGATCGTCGGCTGGCTGGTCAGCCGCGACTACAAGGCCTACAAGTACCTGCCGGAGTCGGTGCGCGCCTTCCCGCCGGCCGATGCCCTGGCGGACATCTTCCATAGCGCCGGGCTCGAGAACGTGACGTATCAGCTTCTCGGATTCGGCACCGTCGCCATGCACAGCGGCGTGAAGTCCTAACGACCTATCACCGGAGTCTCGCCCCGGTCTGGCACCCGTAGCCTGCCGACCACTGCGGGTCGACGCTACCGGGACGAAGCTCTTGTGCCGGAGACGTCCCCGATGGGACGTGGCGACCGCAACGCCGATCAGCGTCGTACACTACGGAACGGGCCAGCACCAGCGGATCGCGCCCATCGTTGCGCGCATCCACCGATCTTCCCCCTAGACCGAGGTCTTCCTGTCTATGCGTTCCATGCGTCGCCTCTGGTCCTTCCTCTGGACCTACAAGCTCTGGGTCATCCTCGCGCCCCTGATGATGGCGGTCGAAGTCGGGATGGACCTGATGCAGCCGCGCCTGATCCAGCGGATCATCGACCAGGGCATCGCCAACGGTGACCTTGGCGAGGTCCAGCGCACCGGTGCGCTGATGATCGCCCTCTCGGTCGTCGGTATGATCGGCGGTGTGCTCTGCGGCGTGTTCGCCGTGCGCGCCTCGCAATGGTTTGGCGCCGATGTGCGGGAGGCGCTGTTCTCCAAGGTGCAGACGCTCTCCTTCGGGAACCTCGACCGGCTGGAAACCGGCGGGCTGGTCACCCGCCTTACCAACGACGTTGTCCAGCTCTCCGACGCTGTCCAGATGATGCTGCGGATCATGGTCCGCGCCCCGCTCCTGCTCGTCGGCAGCCTTGTGCTGGGGATCATGACCGCGCCGAAGCTGGCGCTGCTCTTCATCGTCCTGATGCCGATCATCCTCGGCGCGGTCGCGATCGTCCTCCGGCGCGCCTTCCCGCTGTTCAAGCAGGTCCAGCAGCGGCTCGACCGCATCAACGCGGTCATCCAGGAGAACCTCGCCGGCGTGCGCGTGATCAAGGCCTTTGCGCACCATCGCCACGAGATGGGACGCTTCGGCTCGGCCAATGATGACCTGCGCGACACCACCCTCAGCGCCGTCTACACCATTGTCGCGATCATGCCGGTGATGATGCTGACCGTGAACGTCGGCATCGTCGCGGTGCTCTGGTATGGCGGCAATACCGTCCACGACGGCGATCTGGAGATCGGGGCGCTCGTCGCCTTCATCAACTACATGATGCAGACGCTCTTCTCCCTCATGATGTTCTCCATGGTCATCGTCCGCTTTACGCGCGCTGAGGCATCCGCCGAGCGCGTCAACGAGGTGATTGACGCCGTTCCCGAGATCACCCCGCCTGCCACCCCGGTCGCGATCGACGCCTTCCGGCCGAAAGGGAAGGTGGCGTTCGAGCATGTCTCCTTCGCGTTCAATCATGAGGATGGCGCCGAACCGGTGCTCACCGACGTCTCGTTCGTGGCCGAGCCCGGCTCCGTTGTCGCCATCCTGGGCGCGACCGGTTCCGGCAAATCGGCGCTCGTCGGGCTGATCCCGCGCTTCTACGACGTCGACAGCGGCCGCGTCACCATCGACGGCGTCGATGTGCGCGAGATTCCCGAGGACCAACTGCGGGCGAGTGTCGCGATCGCGCTGCAGGAGGCGGTGCTGTTCAGCGGCACGATCCGCGACAATATCCGCTTCGGCCGCGCGGATGCGACGGACGAGGAGGTTGAGGAGGCCGCCCGCATGGCGCAGGCGGATCCGTTCATCCGGGATCTGCCGGACGGTTACGATGCCAAGGTCGGTCAGCGCGGCGTGAACCTCTCCGGAGGCCAAAAGCAGCGCCTCGCGATCGCCCGTGCCCTGCTTCACAACGCGCCGATCCTGATCCTCGACGACAGCACCAGCGCCGTTGATGTCGCCACCGAGCGGCAGATCCAGGAGGCGCTCGTCGAGTTGGAACAGACCGCCTTTATCGTCGCCCAGCGCATCAGCGCCGTCGTCAACGCCGACAAGATCCTCGTGCTCGATGCGGGGCGCATCGTCGCCGAGGGCACGCATGGGGAGTTGATGGCGTCCAGCCCCGTGTACCGCGAGATCTACGAGTCGCAGGTCGAAAGCGGGGCGGCGTATGGCGCAGCATAGGGGAGGTGGACCAGGCGCCCGGTTCGCGGCCGAGACGCCGCGCGTCAAGGACCCCCGTGGCACGATCCGCCGCCTGTGGGGCTACCTGAGCGCGCAGCGGCTGCTCCTGATCATTGCCGTCGTGCTCATTATCGCGACCACTGCCTTGCAACTCACCGGCCCGTACCTGCTCGGTGTGGCGATCGACACGTACATCCTGCCCGGCGACATGCCCGGGTTGCTGCGCATCATCCTGCTCATGGCGGGGATCTACGCGCTGGCCGCCGTCCTCCAGTGGTTGCAGGCCACGATCATGGCTCGTGTCGCCCAGCGGACGGTGCATTCCCTACGGCGCGACATCTTTGCCAAGCTCCAGAGACTGCCGCTGCGCTTCTTCGACCAGCGCCCGCACGGCGACACGATGAGTCGCCTCACGAACGACGTCGAGACGATCAGCCAGATCCTTACCGAGAGCACGACCCAGATCGTTTCCGGCGTGCTCACCGCGATCGGCGTGATCGTGCTGATGCTCGTCGTCCAGCCGATCCTCGCCGCGGTCAGCATCGGGTCGCTGCTGCTGTTTACCCTGCTCGTTAATCGCGTGATCGGGAAGCAGACGAAGACCGGCTTCCGCGCGCAGCAGAAAAACCTCGGCACCCTCAATGGCATCATCGAGGAAACGATCACCGGCCAGCGCGTCGTCAAGGCGTATCACCAGGAGAGCGCAAAGCTGGCCCAGTTTCACGCCGCCAACGAGGAGCTGCGCCAGGCCTCGACCCGCGCCCAGACCTTTGCCGGCAGCGTCGGCCCGATCATGAACTTCATCAACAACGTGACCCTCGCGCTCGTCGCGGGCGCCGGAGGCTGGCTCGTTGTCGATGGCCGGACGACCGTCGGCGTGATCGCCGCGTTCCTCAACTACACCCGCCAACTCAGCCAGCCGGTGAACCAGATCGCCCAGCTCTACAACCAGCTGCAATCGGCGCTGGCCGGCGCCGAGCGCGTCTTCGAGGTGCTCGACGAGGAGCCGGAAGTCGATGCCGCACCCCGCGATCGCGCCGCGATCACGCAGGGCGGCGTCGTTTTCGAGGACGTCGGTTTTTCTTATGACGGCGTCACCCCGGTGCTGCAGCACATCGACCTGCATGCGAAACCTGGCGATCTCGTCGCCCTCGTCGGCCCGACCGGCGCCGGCAAGACGACGATCATCAACGTGCTCACCCGTTTCTACGAGATCGATGCCGGCCGTATCTTCGTCGACGGCGTCGACCTCCATGACCTGCGCAAGAGCGAGCTGCGGCGCGAGATGGGGATCGTCCTGCAGGACAGCTTCCTGTTCGCCGACACGGTGATGGAGAACATCCGGTACGGTCGGCTCGACGCGACGGACGACGAGGTGGTGGAGGCAGCGCGGATGGCGCAGGCCGACACCTTTGTCCAGCACCTGCCGGAGGGGTACGCGACGATGCTGACCGAGCGCGGTGGCAACGTCAGCCAGGGCCAGCGGCAGCTGATCGCGATCGCCCGGGCGCTGCTCGCGAACCCGCGCATCCTGATCCTGGACGAGGCGACGTCGAACGTCGACACGCGCACCGAGAAGACGATCCAGAAGGCGATGCAGACGCTGATGGAGGGTCGCACAAGCTTCGTGATCGCCCACCGGCTGAGCACGATCCGCAACGCCGACCAGATCCTCGTCATCAGTGGCGGGACGATTATCGAGCGCGGCACGCACAGCGAGCTGTTGGAGCAGGGCGGGTTTTACGCGCGTCTGCATAACAGCCAGTTCCGCGGTGACGAGGAGATCGCCCGCCTTGAGGACGAGGGGCAGATCCGCGAGCAGTTGCTTCACGCCCGTCTGGAAGGCGAACCCCTGCCCGCTGGCGACGACTGAGCGACCGGCACGCCTACCCGCCCAGATATCGACCCTTCGGCACCAGAAGGTGCTCTGCGGGCCGATGACCTCGGTGAGGCTACCGGTGTACGCCCTTTCGTCGCCCCTGAGTTTGTGTCCGGGGAAGACTGGCAGATGCGGATGTCACCTGGCGGCTGCGGGTCGGCGCTCTGGACGCGGTCTGTCCGCGTTTCGCGATAGGCTCACAGTCAACGGCAGTAGCGGGAGAGGGGGGAGCAATCCATGACCATCGACTGGAACCAGCAACTTGTCGACCAGCTCGATTTCGCGTGGACCCACCAGTTCCTGCCGCGGATGGAGGGGCTGACCGTCGAGGAGTACTTCCGGGAGCCTGTCCCCGGGTGCTGGAACGTGTACCAGGGCCAGAATGGCAGGTGGACATGGCCGGAGCGGCGCTTTCCCGAGCCCGAACCGCCGCCCTTCACGACGATCGCCTGGCGCATGACGCACATCATCGTCGAGGTCTTCGGCGAGCGGGTCAGCAACCACTTCGGCGACGGCTCCTACACCGCCGAGAGCGCCATCATCCCCGGCTCGGTGGCCGAGTCGATGGCGCTCATGACGGAGAAGTACAACGCCTGGCGTGAGGGCGTCATCGGATTGGGCGAGGAGGGTCTGCTCCGGCCTTGTGGCCCATCCGAGGGGCCGTTCGCCGAGTTCCCGATGGCGGCGCTCGTCCTCCACATCAACCGCGAGTTCCTCCATCACGCCGCCGAGATCATGCTCCTGCGCGACCTCTACCGCGACCAGGACAACGCGTCGGCGTAACCCCGGCTCAAGGCGGGGGTGCCACCATGCGACATCCCCGCCCCATGCGGTGTTAGGCGCCGGGCATCGGCTCCACCGCCGCGACACCGCTCGCGCGCTCCTCGCGCTTGCGGGCCATGACCGACGCGGCGACCGCGATGCCGAGGATCGTGATGATCACCGCCAGGCTCACCAGCGCCGGGACCTTGAACACGTCCACCAGCATCATCTTGCTGCCGACGAAGACCAACACGGCGGCCAGCCCTGGCTTGAGGTAGCGCAGCCCGCCGAGGTACCCGGCAAGCACGAAGTACAGCGCGCGGAGGCCGAGGATCGCCATGATGTTCGAGGTGAAGACGATGAACGGGTCATCCGTGATCGCGTAGATCGCGGGGATCGAGTCGACCGCGAACACGAGGTCGGTGCTCTCGACCAGGAGCAGGACGAGGAAGAGGGGCGTCATGTAGCGGACGCCGTTGCGCACCACGAAGAAGCGCTGGCCCTCGTATCCCTCTGTCACCGGGTAGAACCGCTTGGCGAATGCCACGAGCCGGTTGTCCTCCAGCGAGGGGGTGCCGTGGTCCTGCTTGAGGAAGCGGAAGCCGGTGAGGATCAGGAACGCGCCGAAGATATAAATCATCCAGTGCAGCGAGCCGAGCAGCACGCCCGCGCCGGCGATCAGGATGGCGCGCATCACGAGCGCCCCGACGATGCCCCAGAAGAGGATCCGGTGCTGATACTGCGGCGGGACCGCGAAGGCCGAGAAGATCATCAGGAACACGAAGACGTTGTCGACGGCGAGCGATTTCTCGACCAGGTACCCGGTCGTCCACTCGATGCCCTTCTCGGAGCCCTGGAACAGGTAGACGCCGAGATTGAAGAGGATGGCGAGACCGATCCAGACGGTACTCCAGATCAGGGCCTCCTTGCGCGAGACGACGTGGGCCTCGCGGTGGAACACACCGAGGTCGAGGGCGAGCAGGGCGCCGACGAAGAGCAGGAAGAGCGCCCAGGGGAGCAGCTCGATGAGCATGGAAACGCGGTCTCCTTTATGGGGTCAGGGTGAACGTGGCCGGCGCCACGCATGCATGGGGCGCCGGCATGGGAGTGACTAGAGGTCGAAGGGATCGAAATCGTCGCGCCGCCGGTGCTGCTCGCGACGCCGCTCGCGCGGCAGTTCGTCGTCATCCGCGTACCGGGAGCGGCGGTCGTCATCGTCGTCCGCGAAGCGGTCGAGGAGGGCGCGGATGCCACGAGCCGGGCGGCGATCGCCGCGCCGTTGCCGTGAGTCGCGGTCGAAGAGGTCCAGAAGGTCGTCCATAACGCGAGATCCTTTCGTGCGGTGGCCCGGGTACACAAAAACCCCGGCCGTATCCAATGTGGACAGGCCAGGGTCTTACCGGACGAGAAAGGTCTCGTGCTGCAACCGGAGGAGCGCGAAACGCTCCACGGATTGACGATTGCAGGCGACCCGCTAGGCGGATCGGGTTACTCCCCCTGTTGAAATGTATTCTACAGTATCGGTTGAGATTGTCAAGAAGCGTGAACGTCGACTGTCGTCTCGCGCCACGTGTGCGAGATATCGACCGACGGTCGACACGCGCGCGAAATGACCAAGCGGATCCGCGAGAGACCCTTGTGCCCGGTCCCGCCGCGCAGCGACAGTCCTCGACGCCCGCAGGAGCAAAAACGGGAAGGCCCCGCCGGCAGATCGCCAGCGAGGCCTTCCGGTACCGTTGAAAGGAGTCGGTTCGTGCGCTAGACGACGCGGATCGCGCCGTAGTAATGACCGGCGTAGTAATCGGTGTAGAGGCTGGAGATGATCACGCCGGTGGATTCGTTCGCCGCATGGATGATCTGGCCGTCGCCGATGTAAATCCCCGTGTGCGAGATACCGTCGCCGTAGGTGCCGGCGAAGTAGATCAGGTCGCCCGGGAGCCACTCGCCCCAGTTGACCCAGTAGCCGTAGTTCATCTGCCCGGCCGTGCCGTGCCCGATGTCGATGCCGACCGTGTTGAGGACGACGTACTGCGTCAGGCCGGAGCAGTCGAAGCCCGTCGCCGGGGAGTTGCCCGCCCAGACGTAGGCGTATCCGAGGAACTGCATCGCGAAGTCGGCGATGACCTGGCCGCTCATCTGCGCCGCCGAGGCCTGCTCGCGCACAGCGCCGAGCCCGGCCGTCGCCGCGATCGCACCGGCGCCAATTGCGCCCGCGAGGCGCTTGCCGAACAGGCGGCGGGTCAGGCGCGGTGTCGTGTGGGACGCAGCGGTCCCCTCCGTGTGGTTAACGGCAGAAGCCATGTGAGATGATCCTTCCCTCATAGAAGTGGATGTGGTGGGATGATGTGCCCCGGTGCGGCGCGGACGGGACGATCCCGGTGGATGGGTGTCCACACCAGTCATGGTGGGACGACCGTGCAGGGACTCCTTTCGTCGGACCGGTGGAGCGCGCCCTCGCGCCCGGTCCGTGCAGTTGTGCCCCGCGCCAATCCTCCAGCCACGGAGTTGACACAGGGGTGTCGCCACGGGATGGCGACGCGGTGCGAGGAACGTACGTTCCGTCATTGCACCGATAGCGGTCAGGCTACCACACGACACGCACACGTGTCGCGCGCGAGCCGACGCGAGAGTTTACCGCATGCTTCCCGACCAGCAGGGGAGGCAGCGGCGCACTTGGTACAATGCCTGCAGCAATGCACGCGCATCCGGGCCGGCTCACCGGCTCGCCAGTCCCCCGGTACCGGTGGGAAACGACACAGGAGACGCACCACATGGCCTACCGGTTCTTGCTCGAGGTACCGGAGTCGCTGGTCGAAGACGCCAACGTCGTCGTCAACCATGTCCCCGACGCGCAGGTCCTTATCAGCCACGCCGCCCATGGCCTTGGCATCGACGAGGGCGCGTACGACCTGTCTATCGCCGCGCACTCCCTGCGCGTGGTGCAGGCGGTCTACAAGTGGAAGAAGGACATCGACGCCAACGCGCCGCTCTCCCGCAACCGAATCCGGATCGCGCTGCACTCCGGCGAGCGCCTGGTCGTCGGTGAGGTTGAGTACGGCCAGATGGTGGCAGCCGTGCGCCGTGACCAGCCCTGGGTCGAGCGCTCGATCCCGAAGATTGGCGAGCACCAGACCCGCACCGGACCACTGAAAGCCGCCGACGCCCCGCTCTCGACGCCGATGCCGCGTGAGACGCAGGTCGCCGTGGCCGACGACGCCAGCGTCGCCACGGTCGCGAACGCCCCGCGCATCGCCGATGTGCATATCCTCGGCAGCGACGACGTGGCGGTCCACACCACGTTGAACGTCGAGGGGATGACCTTCATCCGTTTGCCGGTGCTGGATCTTTCGAAGCCAGAGCGCGTCTACAGCGAGATTTTCGGCATGCAGGTCGTCGCGCGCGGGAACCACCCCAAGAACGGACCGTGGCAATTCGTTGAGCCGGGATACGACATCGAGCAGGAGGCCCAGTACGGTACCGAGCCGGATTTCGCCTTCATGCAGAATGGCCCGCTGTCCATCGCCCTCGAGCGGGTCGGCCGTGGCTACCCGCTGGATCATTACATTCGCGTGCCGGAGCCGATCCACCTGCTGATGGATATGGAGTCGCTGCGTCGCGTGCGGGCGAACGTCATGATGCGCTCGTGGGAAGTGCGCGATACGCGGCCGGACGCGTTCATCTTCCGCGATCCGTTCGGCTACACCTGGGCACTGGTGGCCCAGGACGGTGAAGGGGCCATGTCCTAGATGCTTGACGCTTACAGAGACCTGATCGACGGCCTGACCGAGGAATCCACCACCTTACGCGATATGCTGGGCGACCCCGTCCCGGATGACCTCGACCCCGAGCTCGTGACCGCGCTGAAGGAGATTCGCGGTCGCGAGGCGGCGATGCTCCGACGCGCGCTGGCGATCATGCGCAAGGAACGCATCGACCTGCGTGATATCGCGAACGAGCCGGAAGTTGCGAGCGCCGCCGAGCTGCAGGAGTCGCCGGAGGCGCTGATGGAGGCCTTCCTGCACGACCGCGGCGAGCTCGTCTCGCTGCTGATCAACCTGACGCTGAAGGATTGGGAGCGCAAGGTCCCGCACTTCACGCTCGGTGAGACCACGCTCTCGGATGAGATCGAGACGCACCTGACGTGGGAAGAGGAATCCCTCACCCGCGTCGAGTCCCTCCTTGGCTGACGATTCGATTCCCCGGCACCCTAGCCCCGCACCTTGTGTCCGGGGATGAACGTGCCGGACCCCGGATACCGCTCTCAGCTGAGAGGTCCTGGGCTACGCACGGGGCATCAATTGACCTCCGCCGTTAACGAGGAAGAGCCACCGGGTGCGACACCGGTGGCTCAAGGGGGAAGGGGACACCTGGCTGCCAGCGCTGATGTGGGGATCGCGCCCGGCAGCGGTGATACGAAAAGAATAGTACAAATGTTCGTATTGTGCAAGCGTTCGTACGCAGCCTCTTGCAACGATGCGAGCGCAAGAAAGGAACCGCCCCAATGCACGGGGAGTACAAGACCCCGGGCGGCAAGCTCGTGGTCGCTGATATCGACATCATCGATGGACGGCTCCGCAACGTCGTCATCTCCGGCGACTTTTTCGTCTATCCCGAGGAAGAGCACCGGGTCATCGCGAACGCGCTCGAAGGGGTCGATGCTGACCTCGACGATGAGAGCCTTGCCGAGCGCATCCGCATGGACCTTCATCCGGAGACGACCCTGCTCGGCACCTCGCCGGAGGGCATCATCGTCGCCGTGCGCCGCGCGCTAAACGGCGGGGAGGAGCGGGAATGAGCGATGTTGTCAATCGTCCGGCGGATCCCGATGATGCCACTCGCGAGCGGTGGACCGAGCGCTTCGGCAGCGTCGAGTGGACGCTGCTGCCGAACCCGGCCCTGAAACCCCGTTACCAGAACGCGATGGACGAGGTGCTCCTCGATGAGATGGCCGCCGGACGTCGCGGGCCGCACTTGCGCTTCTGGAATTGGGCGTCGAAGGCGATCATCATCGGGCGCTTCCAGTCCGTCCGCAACGAGGTCCATGAGGACGCGGCGCGCGCGATGGATGTCACCATCTCCCGCCGGATGACCGGCGGCGGCGCGATGCTGGTCGAGCCACAGGGGTCGATCACCTACACGATCGCCGCGCCGGAGTCGCTGGTGACGGGGATGAGCTTCGCCGAGTCGTACCAGTTCTTCGACTCGTGGGTGATCGACGCGCTGCGCGAGCTCGGCGTGGACGCCTGGTATGTGCCCCTGAACGACATCACGTCGTCCGGCGGGAAGCTGGGCGGTGCGGCGCAGGCCCGGAAGAAGGGCATCGCGCTGCATCACACGACCATCGCCTACGAGATGGCGCCGGGCGTCCTCACCCAGCTCCTGCGCATCGGCAAGGAGAAGCTCAGCGACAAGGGCGTCACCTCCGCCGACAAGCGCGTCGGGCCGCTGCGCCAGCAGACGGAGATCGACCGCGACGTCATCATCGACCACATGATTGGGCACTTCGACGCCCGTTTCGGCCTGACGCGCGACGATTTCACGCCGCAGGAGCTGGAGCGCCTCGAGGAGCTCGTCGGCGAGAAATACGACACTGACGAGTGGGTCTACGCCCTGCCGTAATCCAGCGCTTGGCGGCAGCGTGCCGGGATGAGCACCGATAGTGATGACAGCCGGCGCGTTCGTTCGCGTCTACGGCGGGCGTCGCCAGACGTACCACCTGATCTTGCGAAAGGACGAAGCCACCCATGGCTTCGTCCTTTCGCATGTCCGGACACGAACCCGAAACCGACCGGCGTCGAGATTTGCTCATTCCCCAGGCGTAGTGTTTTCGCGAAATGCCGTACGTTCGCCCTTGCCCTCATCAGGCGAGCCGCGTACCCTTAGTGGAGGGCCTTCGGGCTCTGGGGACCTTTCAATCACAGCATGACGTCTTTTTCGACGACATCCCGGCCGATCCGCATCGGCAAGGAGACCGTTCGTGTCGTTTGACGCGTACCGTGTGGGCGCGCTCCGCCTTGCGCTATTTACAATTCTCGCCCTGCCGCTGCTCGCCGGCTGCGTTGGCTCGTCGACCGATGGCGATGTCGTCGCCTGGCAGGACGTGCCGCCGACCGTGCCTGCCACCGTCGTTGCGACCGCGCCCACGCCAGACGACCGGACCGGCATGGGTGGCGCGACCGGTGCGCTGCCAACCACCGAGCCGCTCGCCAACGTCCCGGCAAGCACCCGGAACGACCCCGCCGCTCTCCTCTCGCCTGACCAACTCGTCCAGTACCAGCCGAACGAGATGGGCGTGATCCCCGTCCTCGAATACCACTACATCACCACCAATCCTGAGGAGGAAGAGCAGTTCGTCCGCGCCGCGGACAAGATGCGCGCGGACCTCGAGTGGCTCTACGAGCACGGGTTCTACATCATTCCGCTTTCCGACCTCGTCGATAACACGATCCAGGCCCCACCGGGCCGCCATCCCGTCGTGCTGACGTTCGATGACGGCACCTCGTCACAGTTCTCCTACAAGCAGGACGCCAACGGCGAGATCGTGCGCGACGGGAACGGTGATCCGGTGATCGACCCGAATTGCGCGGTCGGCATCCTCGAGGAGTTCTACGCGCGGCATCCGGATGCCGGCTCCGGTGCCCATTTCGCCCCGCTGATCTTCAATGCCTTCGCCCAGCCAGACCACCCGGAGCAGGAGCAGTACTTCGACGAGAAAGTGCAGTGGATGGCCGATCACGGCTACGAGATCGGCAACCATACCTGGCAGCACACGAACCTGACCGACATCTCCACCGACGAGTTCATGATGACCGTGGCGAAGCCGCAGATCTACATGAACAACCTGCTCGGCGATCATCCCGGCAACGCGTCGGACATCCTGACACTGCCCTTCGGCACCACGCCGGACCTTGACCGGCACCCGGACCAGCGGCAGATGTTCCGCGACGGATTCACCTACGAGGGCGAGCAGATCTACTTCCGCGGCGCGCTGCTTGTGGGTGCCGATCCATCTCAGTCTCCGGTGAGCACCGAGTGGGACAAGCTCTGGATCCCGCGCATCCAGATGTTCGACGAGTCGATCGACTTCTGGTTCGGCATGTTCGAGCGCGGCGACGTCATCCTCTACACGAGCGATGGCAACCCGGACACGATCGCGGTCCCGAACCCGCAGCATCCCGCGTTGGATGGCAAGCTGGACGAGACCCGGGTGACGGGCGCCGGCAAGAAGCTCGTCGTCTACAACCCGGAGACCGGCCAGGCCGCCTCAACGGGTGCCCCGGCGGACACGCGCCGCGCGCGAAACGCTCACGGGTGACCGCCCGCACGGGTGGGGCACCGTGCTGGAAGGCGCGCGGTATACTCTAGGCGCAAGGTCGGAATGCGTTTGATCCCGGCCGCCGCGCCAGGCCGATGCGTGATGTTCCGCCAACATCCCCGGCCCTCGTTTCGATTTCCACTTCACGACAGGACGATTCCTATGGCTTTGGCGCCTGCCACGTCTGTACCTCCCGTTGACAAGCCCGTCGGCGATCGCAAGATCGTCGTTGCCCAGGAGCTCGGCTATTGCTGGGGCGTTCGCCGCGCCCTCGACATCATCCAGGACGCCGCCGACCCCGAGCATCGCGTCGCGCCGATCGGCGATATCATCCACAACCCGCAGGTCGTCGAGCGCCTCCGCGAGCGCGGCGTCGAAGGGTCGACGTCGGTCGATGAGGCAAAGGAGCGAGGCTTCCGCCGCGTCGCGATCACCGCGCACGGCATGGGCCCGCATCTCGCCGCGCAGGCTGATACCGCCGGCATGGAGCTGATCGACACCACCTGTCCGCTGGTTATCAAGGTGCAGCGCCTGGCCCAGAAACTCGTCCGCCAGGGGTACTACCTCGTCGTCTACGGCGATTCGTATCACCCGGAGGTCAAGGGCGTGCTGGCCTGGGCGAACACGTCCAAGTCGTGTGCCGCCAAGCACATCGAGAACCTGCCCTGGAACGCCGCTCGCGGCGAGGAAGGCGAGGGTAAGATCGTCCCGCCGCGCAAGGTCGCCCTGGTCAGCCAGACGACGAAGAACATCGATGAGCTGATGGCCTTCGCCAACGAGCTGCAGCGCATGGTGATCCCGGAGGGCGGTGAGTTCCGCCTCGCGAACACCATCTGCGAGCCGACGACCGAGCGCCAGAACGCGCTGAAGAAACTCGCGCACGACGCGCACCTGATCCTCGCGATCGGCGGCAAGAAGAGCTCGAACACCGCGCGCCTCGCCGAGGTCGGCAACCAGATGGGTGTGCCGTCGTACCACATCGAGCGCCCGGACGATATCCAGAGCGAGTGGCTTGAGGCCGTCGGCACCGGCAACGTCGGCATCACCGCCGGCGCGTCCACCCCGGACGACGTGATCGAGGAGGTCGTCAACTACCTCGTCGACCGCGGCTTCAACCCGCCGGAGGGCGGCATCCGCCCCGTCGACCCGGACTACGTCCCGGCGTTCTAGCCAGTCCGAGATAATCAGCGAAGCAGCGCCTCGGCCATATGGTCGGGGCGTTGTTGTATGCGCTGGCGCTGAACGCGGTCACGGTTAGCCCGGGCCCGGCGATGGCCGAGAGCGCGGGCAGCTGCGCACCTGGCCTGACGCCACACCCCCTCGCCGACCACCGCGGTCGTAGCTGCGGGGTCGGCGCAACCGGGGCCTCCGAGCCGCGCCTCTGTTGACGCCGTCGTCAGTCTGTGTGAAAAGGGAGCAACACCACCTGGACGAAGCGATGTCGCTTGCCGCCAACATGGAATTGGCCGGGATCTGATGGACTCTACGCAAACCGCTCATGCCCGGGCGGTCGTCGCACGTAACGACAATTGGCGGATCGCGCTCGAGGACGCCCTGCACGGCATCTTCGAGGGGCGATCCCGTGGGCCTGACCTGCTCCTGATGTTCGCGAGCACGGCCTACAGCAACCACTATCCCGAGCTGGTGCGCGAGGCTTACTATGGCGCACAGGCGGGATGCCTCGTCGGCTGCTCCGCTCGTGGGGTCCTTGCCGGCGACGATAGCCGGGAGGCCGAGCCGGGCATCTCGCTGCTCGCTCTCTGGCTGCCGGGCGCAGAACTGGTGCCGGTCCGCCTCCATCAGGAGATGCAGGACACCCTCGTCGACCCGATGCTCTGGTTCGACCTCCATGACCTTCATCCGGACGACGTCGAGGGCTGGATGGTCTTCGCCGAGCCGTATCGCATGGACGTCCACGAGACCGTCAAGAACCTCCGCGCCCGCTATCCGGACACGCCGATGGTCGGCGCGCTCGCCTCGACGACGCGGAACGATCGGCAGATGTGGATTTTTATCGATGACCACGTCTATGACGAAGGTGGCGTCGCGCTGGCGATCAAGGGTCCGTACCGGATGGAGGTCATCGTCGCGCAGGGCGGCGAGCCCGTCGGACAGGCGTGGACTATCACTGGTGTCGACCGGAACCGCATCACCACGATCTCGAACCGCCCGGCGCTAGAGGTCCTGAAAGAGACCATCGCCACGCTCGGCGGGAAGCAGGGCGACGACCCGCCGGTCCTGATCGGATTCCCGATGAACGAATACCAGGACACGTTCCAGCGCGGCGACTTCGTCGTGCGTGGCATGCTCGGGGTCGATGAGCAGAGTGGCTCGCTGCTCGTCGGCAGCATCCCCCGCGTCGGCCAGACGGTGCAGTTCCACCTGCGCGATCCGCACGCCGCGACCGAGGAAGCGGCGTGGATCCTCGGCAACCTGGCCGCGCAGTTTGATCGCGAGAATCTCGTCGCCGGGCTTGTCTGCACTTGCAAGGGGCGCGGGAAGGCCATGTTCGGCAGCGAGGACCACGACGCCGTGGCGATCCGCGACGCGTTCCCGCGCCTGCCGGTGGCGGGTATGTTTTCCTTCGGAGAGATCGGCCCCATCAAGGGCGTCCCTGCCCTCAACGGCTTCGCGATGTCCTTCGCGGTGATTTCCCGGAAGCCGATTGACCCGGAACCCTGGGATGCCGGGCCTTTGAACGATATCCCGTTCTAGAGCGGTGATCGCTGCCCGGTATCGACCTTCGGTCGATCGGGTCGTCGGGCCATCACACCGTTCATCGAGACGTGACGTGCTCTCACAAACCGCTGTGGATGCGTGCGACCGGGTAGGGGAGGACCTTATATCCTCCCGGATTGCTACCCCCGGTCGAGCATGCGCTGGCCGAGGGCGGTGGCGAGCAGGTGCAGCGCCGCCTCCGTGCTGTCGCCGGTGTCGTCGAGCAGCGGGTTCAGCTCTACGAAGTCCATCGACCGGATCGGAATGTCCGTGTTGCCGAGGTACCGCAGCACCTGCGACGCCTCGCGGATTGTCAGGCCGCCGGGGTAGCGGGTGCCGGTGCCCGGCATCATGCCGGGGTCGAGCACGTCGAGATCGAAGTCGAGGTGGATCGCGTCAACGCCCTGCGCCATCAGGTGCGTGATCGCGTCCTTCAGGCCGTCGAGAATGCCCTGATCGTGCCATTCGTCCATCGTCCGGGCGAACATGCCCCTCTCGACGACGATGTCTTCTTCCTCCAGGTCGATGTCCCGGATCCCGAGCAGGGCGATATTCTCCGGCGCCACCATCGGCACCCGCTTGCCGAGCTTCGTCGCCCGCGGCAGCGACCCCTCGGACAGGCCCATGGCGATGCCCAGCGGCATGCCGTGGATATGCCCGGTCAGGCTCGTCTCCGGGCTGTTCACGTCCGGGTGGGTGTCGATCCACAGCACCCCGAGTCGTTCCGCGCAACGCGACGCCCCGGCGATGCTTCCCACCGCCAGTGAGTGATCGCCGCCGAGGATGATCGGCAGGTGACCCTTGCGGATCGTTGCCTCGACCGCATCGGCGAGCTTCGCGTTTGCGCTGTCGATCGCCTCCAGGAAGACGAGATCGCGCTGGTTCATGCGCGCCCGCGCCCGTGGCACGTCCTCGACCGGGATCGTGATCGCCGGCTGCATCCGCGAGAGAAGTTTCTTGTAGTGCCCGAACAGCCATCGCTGCTCGAGTCCGTCGCGCAGCGCGATCGCGCCGTAATCCGCCCCGGGCACCTCGCTGCCGTACCAGATCGGCATCGCGATCGGCTGGATCGGCGCCGTGCGCAGGGCGCTCCCGGCTTCATTGCCGGGGCTGTTCGCATCCTTAAGAACCGGATCGTTTGCAGTCATATCACTCACATCGCGGTCGGCGCGGCAATCCCGAGGAGAGCCAGCCCGTTCCGCAGGGTCAATCGTGTTGCCGTCACCAGCGCCAGCCGGGCGTCGCGGACGCCTTCATCGGCATGGAGCACCGGGCAGGCGTGGTAGAAGTCGTTGAAGCGCTTCGCCAGCTCGAAAACGTAGTTGGTGATGTGCAGCGGCCGGTACTCGTCCGCCGCGCGCTGCACGATCTCCGGGAAGGCCGAGATCTGCTGCAGCAGCGAAAGCTCCTCCGGCTGCGGCGCGCTGAAATCGACTCGCGCCAGCGACCCGAGGATGTCGGCATCGGAGACCCCGGAGTGCTCGAGGATACGGCAGGCGCGCGCGTGCGCGTACTGGATGTACGGCGCGGCGTGGCCGTCGAACGAGAGCGCCTCTTCCGGGTCGAACACGATCACCTTGTTGCCGTCACGCGCGAGCATGACGTACTTGATCGCGCCAATCGCGATGTCGTGTGCCACGCGCTCCTGCTCGTCTACCGGCAGCGACGGGTTCTTCTCCTTGATCACCGCCAGCGCCCGCTCCATCATCGCGTTGCGGACGTCCTCCAGCATCGGCGCGTTGCCCTTGCGCGACGACATGATGCCGCTCGGCAGGGTCACGAACTCGTAGCCGTAGTGGATGTTGTTCTGGGCCTGCTCGAAGCCGTAGAGCTCAAGGATCTTCGTGATCTGGTCGAAGTACAGGGACTGCCGGACATCGACCACCCAGATCGCGCGGTCGACGTCGTAGTCCTGGAACTTCTGCTGGGCCAGGGCGAGATCCTTGGTGGAGTACAGCGTCGAGCCGTCCGAGCGGAGGATCGGCATCGTACGATAGGTCTCCTGCTCAAGACCCAGTTTCTCATCGATCTTCACGACCGGAAGGCCGTCGCTGATCTCCGCAATGCCGCGTTCGAGCAGCTCGCGCACGATCTTCCGACCGGCGTCCTCGACTCCGCTCTCGGAGAACCAGACGTCGAAGTGGGCGCCGAACTCGTCGAAGATCGCCTTCAGCTCGTCCATGCTCCACTGCCGGGTGGTTTCCCAGAGCTGCACGAACGCCGGGTCCTTCTGCTCCCAGAGGGCGAAGGTCGCCTTCTCATCGACCAGCCACTGCGGAACGTGCGGCCACCAGTCGGCCATGTGCTCGTCCAGTGCCTGCCAACTGGCATAGCGCTCCCCGGCGGCGATCGCGTTGGCCGCGGCGGCCTCACCGTCGTCGCTGGTATCGCTCCCGTTCGAGGAGAGATCGGCGATCTCGATCTCGGCGCGGAGCTGCCGCCCGACAATCGGCCAGAAGGCGACCAGCACGTTCTCGTCGAGCAGCTCCTCCGGCCTGATCTCACCGTCGCTCGTGACCTTGCCCAGCAGGTACGCGATGTCCTCGCCGTCGACCGGCGTATCGTTGCTCCAAAGGGTCTTCAGTATGCCGTCGATCGCCTCGACGAAGGCCGGGTCCTCCTGCACGAGCTTCTTGATGAAACCCAGCACATCGTCCCGGAAGCTCAAACGATTTACGGCCTCGACGTAGAGCTCGCCAAGCCAACGGCCGCGCGAAACAGTGCCGGCCGGCTCCTCGCCCCGGTGGAAGGTGGTATAGCACCACAGCGTCCGGATCACATGCCGCCCGATATCACCGATGTAGGTGACGGGCATGGTTGTGAAGCCGCCGGCGGCGCTGATGTTGGTAAGGGCGACACCGAGGCAGATGTTACGCAGGTGGCCGACGTGGGCGGCCTTGTGCGTGTTGAGCTGCGAGTGCTCGATCATCACCTTCATGCCCCGTGAGTCGGGAACGGCGTGACCGTAAGAGGCGTCTTTCTCAAGTACTTCGTGGAGGAGTGTCTGCGTCATCGTATGCGCGTCGTATGAGAGGTTGATGTAGCCGTTTGCCGCCTCGACCGAGGCGAACCGGCCGCTGTCGCGGATCGTCGCGGCGACCGTCTCGGCAAGCTCCTGGGCGCGTTCGCCGACGCGGGCGTTGACGAGCTTCTTGGTTTCCTTCTTGGAGAGCCCCTCCAGCGCGCCGGACGCCTCCATCTCGTTGGTCACCAGCTCCCCGGCCACCATGCGGCAGATGGTCGAGGCGCTGCCCCATGTGCCCTCGAACGGGATCGGCCGCAAGTCGATTGTGCGCGTCCCGATGTCGATGCCGGCGCTTGAGAGCGCATCGCGGATCGCCTGGAGGGCTGCCTGCTCCTCCCGGGCGATCACGCCCGCGGCAGGGGTGGCGGAGGATGGGGTTGTGCTCGTGGGTTCGCCTGTCATGGGCCTGCAGAAGCTCCTGGGGTGTCGTCATGCGGTGCCGCGGATGGTTGCTGCGGCGGGTGGATGTCCGGCGCATACCGCCCGGACACGGAGAGCGCCCTGCGAGAGGGCGCTTCCAATAATACTGCGCTTTATGCTCCCGGCCTTAGGGCTCGGGCTCGAAGGTATCGTCGGGTCCGTGGCTGGCCCACCCCTGGATCAGCAGGGCAAGCCCGGCCAACCCGATGATGAGGCCGCCGATGAGGATGATCATCTGGTAGTAGCCGAAGCCGCGCCCGGTGCCATAGCCCAGCGAGTCCGCAAAGATCGCCAGCAGGGCGACCACGGTGCCGATTAGCACCAGGAGAAGGGCGAGCGAGCGGGATGCGGGGCGATGAGCCGACATGGCGCAGAGTCTCCGCGATGGTGTCGAATGCGGTGGCACCTGCCACCCGGGCCGTCTTCACCAAGTATACCGAATTAGCCCGATGCTTCCGCGCCGTCACGATGAATTCCGGTCCCACCCGGCACCCATCCGCGAGGGTGGGACGTCGTGTGCTGATGCCACACTTTGGGAGAGGACTCCTTGACCCGGTGACACGCAGTTGGGTATAGGTATCCGTACGCAGACGAACGAGGACGTGGTCTGTACGAATGCGATGTATGCCGGCGTCCGCAGATGGCGGGGCCCATCGTATCCGCACGGATCTCCCTCGTCGCCCGGGGCCCGGCCGGTATTGGTCACCAGTTCTCCCCAAAAGTGGCGGTCCATGCGTTAAACTCGTGACGTTGACGCACGCGGACGACCGGGTTCCTCACGATCCCTGCAAAAGGATGTGGTGAATCGGGCGCGTGCGTTTGTCGTCACGATGACGGGGTCGGTAACGCCGGCCATCTGTGAGGAGAGCGGTCGGGCAGGGACAGGATGTCCCGGCACGGCCAATGATGGTTTTTACACTCCCACCCCTCGGGGTGGTGGTGCGGGGAGGCAGAATGGAAGGGCGACTTCACGACCGGGATGCACAGACCGGGCAGAGGCGGCGGGGTGGTTTTGCCGCGCGGCTCCTGACGCTTGGTATGTTGGCGATCTCGGCGTTGCTGGTGCTGGCGGCCTGTGGCCCGGACGTCGACAAGCCGTATTCGACGACCAGCCCGGCCTCGGTGACCACCGACGATATCCATGGGCTGTACAAGCTCATCTTCTGGCTATCGCTAATCGTCTTCGTAGGCGTGCAGTTCGCGATCGTCTACGTGTCGCTGCGCTATCGCCGCAAGAAGTCGGATACCCGCCGCCCACCCCAGATCCACGGCAACAAGCGGCTCGAGATCCTCTGGACCATCATCCCGGCGGTCGTTCTCCTTGTCCTCCTCGTCCCGACCGTCAGCATGATCTTCGACTTCGACGCGCAGGCGCAGGACGGCGACATCGAGATCGACGCCCTCGGCAAGCAGTGGTGGTGGGAATTCCATATCAATGAAGACGAAGCCCAGGGCGGTGAGAGCCTCGGCGTCGTGACCGCCAACGAGATCACGATCCCGCTCGGCAAGAACGTCGTCTTCAACCTGCAGTCCAACAACGTCATCCACTCCTTCTGGGTCCCGCAGCTGACGGGTAAGATGGACGTTATCCCGGGTCACGTGAACAAGATCTCCATCACCCCGACCCAAACCGGCGAGTTCTACGGCGAGTGCGCCGAGTACTGTGGCGCCCAGCACGCCTGGATGCGCTTCAAGATCAACGTCGTGCCGGAAGACGAGTTCTACGCCTGGGTGAACAACTGGCGGAGCGCCCCGGCCCAGTCGGTTCGCGCCGATGCCGGTGAGGGGGTCGTCCAGGCCCCGCAGACGTTCCAGGTCTGCCTCGCCTGCCACAAGGTCAACGGCATGGAGGGCTCCAACGCGCTCTCCGGTATCAATGCCCCGCAGAACATGGGGCCGGACCTGACGATGGTTGCCTGCCGCGAGTCGATCGCCGCCGGCATGCTCGAGATGACGCCGGAGAATCTCGCCCTATGGATCAAGGATCCTGGCGCGGTGAAGCCCGGCAACTTCATGGCAACCCAGATCGGCCCGAACGGCGTCCAGTTCGATGACGCCCAGATCCAGGAGCTGGTCGACTACATCTTCTCGATGCAGCCGGAGGGTGGGTGTACCGCACCCGACGGCTGGGCCGGAGGCGGCATGGCCACACCATCCGCATCGCCGGTCGCCACGCCGGCCCCCGGCACCTAGGTCCTTCCTCTAACACACGGTGAGCGTCGCGCCCGATGCCGGCGCTCACATCTCCGCTCAGCATCGGGAGGCTCCGGGGTTGGAGCAGGGCGGCACGACAACGTCGC
Organism: uncultured Chloroflexia bacterium; assembly: GCA_963741805.1. Taxonomy (GTDB): domain Bacteria; phylum Chloroflexota; class Chloroflexia; order Thermomicrobiales; family UBA6265; genus UBA6265. Next base: position 30,157 of record CAVUJR010000001.1, on the reverse strand, counting down.
CCGGGGATAGAGAACGACGCATCCGGCAGGATGCCCAGGGTAGGAGCACAAGATGGCTTCAATCGCACAACCGGTGAACGCACCTCAGGTGGTCGTTCAAACCGGGACAAAGAAGCGGTCAGGTGTGTGGGACTGGCTCACCACCATCGATCACAAGAAAATCGGCATCATGTACGGCGTCGCCGCGATCTTCTTCCTGCTGGTGGGCGGGCTAGAAGCGCTGATCATCCGTACCCAGCTCGTCACTCCGGGCAATGACCTGGTCAACGAGAAGGTCTACAACGAGCTGTTCACGATGCACGGCACCACCATGATCTTCCTTGGTGTGATGCCGCTCTCGGTCGCGTTCTGGAACTACATCATGCCGCTCCAGATCGGCGCCCGAGACGTCGCCTTCCCGCGGCTCAACGCCTTCAGCTTCTGGCTCTTCCTCTCAGCCGGGATCGTGCTGAACCTGGGTTGGCTCTACGGCGAGGCCCCGAACCAGGGCTGGTACGCCTACGCGCCGCTCACCGAGCAGGCCTGGAACCCGAGCCGCGCGGTTGACTTCTGGGTCGTCGGCCTGACGATTTCTGGTATCTCGTCGATGCTCGGCGCGTTCAACTTCATCACCACGATCCTGAACATGCGCGCCCCCGGCATGTCGCTGATGCGCATGCCCGTTTTCACCTGGCTCACACTCATCACATCGATCCTGCTGATCATGGCCTTCCCGGCCATCACCGTCGGCATCCTGCTGCTCATATTCGATCGTTGGATCGGCACGGGCTTCTTTGTGACCGCCGCTGGTGGAGATCCGCTGTTGTGGCAGCACCTCTTCTGGATCTTCGGGCACCCGGAGGTCTACATCCTGATCCTTCCGTCCTTCGGGATCCTCTCCGAGGTCATCCCGACGTTCTCGCGCAAGCCGCTGTTCGGCTACTCGATCATGGTCTACGCCTCCGCCGCCATCGCCTTCCTGGGCTTCGGCGTCTGGGCGCACCACATGTTCACAACCGGCCTCGGCCCGACTGCGACGTCGATCTTCTCCGCGACCACCATGACGATCGCGATCCCGACGGGGGTCAAGATCTTCAACTGGCTCGGCACCATGGCCTTCGGCCAGGTGCGGTTCACGGCCCCAATGATGTTTGCGGTCGGCACGATCGCGATGTTCACGATCGGCGGGCTCTCCGGCGTCATGCACGCCGTCGTGCCGATCGACACGCACCACAACGACTCCTACTTCATCATCGCCCACTTCCACTACGTGCTCTTCGGTGGTGCGGTGTTCGGTCTGCTCGCCGGTCTTTACTACTGGTTCCCGAAGGTCTCCGGTCGTCTCCTGAGTGAGAAGCTCGGTAAGATCAACTTCTGGACACTCTTCATCGGCTTCAACCTGACCTTCTTCCCGATGCACTTCCTCGGGCTGGAAGGCATGCCGCGTCGCTACTACACGTATGGTCCGGGCTCCGGCTGGAGCTTCTGGAACGCATTCGTCACCTTCGGCGCCTATATCATGGGTCTCGGCTTCCTGCTGCTGATCACCAACGTCGCCATGTCGCTCCTCAAGGGAAAGCGCGTCGGCGCGAACCCGTGGGACGCACCGACGCTGGAGTGGGCGACGACCTCGCCGCCGCCGGAGTACAACTTCGCCGAGATCCCGGTCATCGGACATCGTGATCCGCTTTGGGCCGAGAAGTACGGCACAGAGGACCACGGCGACGACACCGCCCAGGTGGACGTTTCCATCGCCGGCAAGTCCATCGGCCACGTTGAGGGTCCGGATGACGCCGAGCACGAAGATGACCGCGTTGCCCACAAGGCGCTCGAGGATGCCGGTGCCGGGATCGTGATGCCGAACCCGTCGTTCTGGCCTTTGCTGGCCGCCGTCGGCATGCTGATGCTTGGTCTCGGCATGTTGATTGACTCGACCGTGATCATGTCGCTTGGCCCGGTCGACTTCGGGGTCATGGCGCTGGTCGGCTTCGTCCTGATGCTGGGTTCCATCTTCGGGTGGGCCTACGAGCCAAGCGGCGTCGACCACTAGGCCGATCGTTCGGGGAGAGAGACGACACAGATGGCACAGGCAGTACAGGTCACCCAATCGTCCGGCGGGGCCGGACACGTCGAGGCTCACCATGAGGGAGGCCACCACGCCCCGGGCAGCGGGATCGAAAACCGCAAGCTCGCGATGTGGCTCTTCCTCGCCTCGGACACGATGTTCTTCGGCGCGTTCATCGCCGTGTACATGATCTACCGCGGTCGCGCGGAGTCGGTCGGTACCGGGCCGTTCCCGTCCGAGCTGATCGACATCCCGTTCACGTCCGTGAGTGCGTTCATCCTGCTCATGAGCTCCATGACGATGGTGCTCTCGCTCGGCGCGCTGCAGCACAACGACATCCGCGGCTCGCGCGTCTGGCTCGCGGCCACGGCGCTGCTGGGCATGGCCTTCCTCGGTGGTCAGTACTTCGAGTTCACGGAGTTCTATCACGAAGGCCTGACGATGCAGGTGAACATCTTCGGCGCCTCGTTCTTCACCTTGACCGGCTTCCACGGAACCCACGTCGCGATCGGCGTGCTGTGGCTGCTGGCGCTCCTCTGGACATCCTTCCGCGGTGGCCTGACAGCGAAGAACGCGATGAGCCTGGAGATCGCCGGTCTCTACTGGCACTTCGTTGATATCGTCTGGATCGTCATCTTCACGCTGGTCTACCTCGTGCCATACGACGAGGTGACGTCGGAGGGTGGCGCGGAGCATGGCGCGCGTATCGTCGAGCTCGCCCAGTCCCTGGCCCACGCGCTCTTCTAGGAGCGCACCCGACCGGGTCCCGCACAGGCGTGGGGCCCGGCACCGAGGAGTTGATCGACTATGGCGACCCATCACGCCGTTCCGGATGCCCAGCATTCCGATATGCACGCGCATCCGACACAGGGAACTTACATCAAGATCGCGGCGTTCCTCGCGATCGTGACCGGTATCGAGGTGTTCATCTACTACGTCGATGCGTTCTCGGCGATCCTCGTTCCGGCACTCGTGCTGCTCTCGGCGATCAAGTTCATCACGGTTGTCGCCTACTTCATGCACCTGAAGTTCGACAGCCGCATGCTGGCCTTCACGTTCACCGCCGCCATGCTCGTTTCGCTTGCCGTCTATATCGCGACATGGCTGGTGATGAACAATGACGCCATCACGCAGTTCACCGCGGACATGAGCGTCTAGCCACGCTCCAGCCGTCCAGGCGGATCCGGAACCGTTCCTGATCCCGGATCCGCCGGCAGACTCGGTCCAGGTCCTTCGGGAGCGCGGGCGCTCGCTCGGGTCCTCCGGTTCGCGCCGGCACAGCGCCAGGTATCACCATCATGCTGACATCGCTGCCACTTCTCCATATCGGTGGACCAGAGCCAACCGGATTCCTGTACTCACACTGGATTCTCGATCCATCCATTGCGCTCCTGATCATCGTTCTCACCGGCGCGTATCTCGCGGTGGTCGGGCCGTTGAACCGGCGCCGGCCTGGCGTCGAGAACCGTCCGGTGAGCTCGTCCCAGATCCGCTGGTTCCTGCTCGGGCAGCTGGCGCTGCTGGTCTCGCTCGGGCCGCCACTCGACGACTGGTCGTACTACTACTTCAGCAGCGCCCACATGGTGCAGCACCTGATGCTGATGTTTGTCGTCGTCCCGGCCTGGATCAAGGGGACGCCGCCGTGGGTGTTCGACCCGATCATTCACAGCCGGCGTGGCCGGTTTCTGCTGACCGTCGTGCCTCGCGCACTTCCCGGGTTCCTGCTGGCCTCGCTGATCATTGCGCTGTGGCATGTGCCGGTGTTCTACAACGCGACGCTGAACAACGAGCTGATCCATGTGCTGCAGCACGTGTTCTTCGTCATCGCCGGGTTCCTGTTCTTCTGGCCACTGATGAGCACGGTCAAGGAGTCGCCGCAGCTCTCACCGCCGATGAAGACGCTGTACCTGTTCGCGCAGACCATTCCGTCCGGCGTCGTGGGGGCGACGATCGTCTACGCCGCGCCGCCGCTCTATCCCCACTACGCGAACGCGATCGTGCGCCCGTGGGGGCTCTCCGTCGCGGATGACCAGGTCATCGGCGGGCTGATCATGTGGGTCGGGATGAACCTGGTCTTCCTGACGATGTTGTCGATCATCTTCCTGCGTTGGGCCGCGGTGGAAGACCGCAAGGAGCGCGAGTCCGTCTCCACCGGCCAACTGCGGCAGCGCATCGCGCCGGTGCCGGAGCCGAGAGGGCACCATCAGGTGATCTCCTGATGGCCCGCGGGCTGCGGGAGTCGAGGAAAGGAGGGTAGACGCATGGCCCTGCCACTCAACAAAGCACCACAGCCGTCGTCCCACTCCGAACGGGCGTTGCGAGACCTCGAGGCCGAGCATAACCGGGATCGGGATGAGCGCGTCACCGGATGGACGGTGATCTGGGTCCTGTTCGTTTTCAAGTTCCTGACCGTCGGCGTGATCTGGTGGGCGGCGCGCGGCTCGCACGAGGAAGGCGCCGCCGCGAGCGGTTTGCTGGCCGCGACGACGTGGTATTACATCCTGATTCCGGTGGTCGCGCTCAGCGGCTTCATCGGCTACCGGATTCGTCTGCGATCCGCCAGACGGCGCGTTGATCAGCTTCGCAACGCAGAGTTCATGGAATCGCACGGCGCGGAGGAATCCGCTACGATGGCGATACAATTGACCGACGAGGAAAAGGCGCGGCTCCGGATGCTGGGCCACCGGCGCGAGGATGTCGCATAACGGGTTCGTGGGGTAACGACGGCACGACGGGTGCCGATTCGACAGGGTGAGGAGACTATGGGCAAATTCTTCGAGAAATATATCAATCCGTTCATGCTCCCGTTTGGCATTTTAGCGGTGATCCTGCTGATCCTCGCCGGGATCGGCGAGCTCTACCTGGCCCTCTTCGTGCCCGGAGACACGACGGATCGCCTGGACCGTCCCGAGCTGTGGGCGAGCATCGCCATCCTGCTCGGGGTGATCGCGCTCATCGCCTTCGTCGCGACCCGCCCGAAGGGTTCGCTCGGGCCACTGGAGAAGGACGTCATGTTCGGTCGTCATCCGCTCGGCTCGCACGAGCTTCCCCCGGTTGATGCCCGCGCCGTGCGCGGCACGCCGGGTACCGTTACCGATATCAACGCCGGCTATACCCTCTACGCCCAGAGTGGCGCGCTCGCGACCGTCACCGGCCTCCTGCCGGGCGGCAGCGACTACGGCAAGCGCTTCAGCGGCTTCATGTACGCGGAGGGCGTTGGTCACGCGGCCAAGGAGCTGTGGATCCCCTTCGAGGCCGTGACGGCCGTCTATCCGGAGACCCAGTCGGCCTTCCTCGCCATCAAGGGCGATGAGACCGAGGCCTTCGGCTGGACCTCGCCGCCGGAGACGATCACCCGGGGCGCCTCGAAGCACCAGTCCGCGGCGGACCGCATCAAGTAGGCGACCGCCCACACCACACGTACATGAACGAGGCCGGAGGCACATGCCCCCGGCCTCGTCCGTTGTGACCGATCCAGCGCCGATTGCCGGGGAGGACATTTCGACCAGCCGCGTTGCGGTTACAGACGTTCCTTGTGGTCGAAAGTCCTCCGCTACGGCCATGCGACGCGTCGTCCTTCTGGAAGGCGCATGGGCCGGCACAACGGTCCTCGCGTTCGCTGTCAGGCCGTCAGCAACAACACCGCGTAGACCGACAGCCAGTGCTCCACCATGTAATGGCTGCCGGTGACCTGCGCCATCGATGAGGCGGCATGCGCATCCGCCGCGCGCTCGAGCGCCGGTATCCGCGCGTCTCCCTCTGGCAGCTCGCTCGCCAGCCGCACAAAGGCCCAGGCGCGACTGAGGTTCAGCCCGTGGAGGTGCGCGATCTGCCCGTCGCTCGCGTCCGATACCGTCGCCGGCGTGAACAGCGACGCCGGTTCCGACGTCGCGATCCCCGGCAGGAACCGCTCCAGCCATGCGGGAAAGGCGTCGGCTGGCAGCACCCGGCTCATCAGCTCCGCCTCGCACAGCGCGGCCGACAGGAAGTCCGCGCCGGATGGCTCGTACCGCGCCGGGTAGTCGGTATCCTCGCCGAACCAGCCCGTTGCCCGCTCGCGGAAGAGATCCAGCAGTTCCGGCCGGTGCGCGTCGACGGCATCCCACGCGAGTGAGAGCCCAAACGCGGTATTCGTGTGCATGCCGATGCGTTGCGCGTAGGTGAGTTTCGGCAGCCAGGCGCCAAAGCGGTCCATGATCGCCTCGGCCAGCGGCGTCAGCGTCTCGTGCCAGCGGGTGGCATCCCCGTCGTCCCAGATCGCCAGCTCGTGCCAGAGCGTCAGGAGCCAGCCCCAGCCATAGGGGCGCTCGAAGCCGCCGTGCGCCGGGTGGCGGATAAAGGCGGTTTCGAGCGCGATGTTCGCCTCCGTCAGCAACGAGCCGAACGTCCGGCGTGCTTCCGCCTCATGCGGCAGCCCCGGAAGCAGTCGCATGAGCCGCGCGGCCGCCCAGTACATCTCGACGCAGGAGTGCCAGTCGAAGGAGCCGAAGAAGGCCGGGTGCAGCTCCCGGTGCAGCCGATAGTCCGAGGAGTCCTCGGCGACAAGCCACGCCATATGCGGGTACTCGCGCTGGATGTTCTCGATCGAGAGCGCGACCCAGTCGTCGGCATGCTCCCTTAGCAGCTGCTGGCGGGAAGCAGGGTCACGGGCGATGATGGGGTCTGTCATGGTGGTCGGAATCTCCAGGGAGAGGGTCGGAAGGGCGGTACTGCTCGTCATGGTATCCGAACAGTTGCCGGTCGTCGTCGTGACCGGACCGGTCGGCTCGGGCAAGTCGACGACGCTCGACGCTATCTCCACGCGCCTGAATGAGGCTGGCGTCCGCCACGCCGCCATCGACATGGATTACCTGCGCTGGGTCGCTCCGGAGCCGGAAGGAGACCGCTTCGGCATGTCCCTCGGCTACCGGAACCTCGCGGCGGTGTGGCCGAATTTCCGCGATGTCGGCATCCGTTGTGCCGTGCTGGCCGATGTCGTGGAGTCGCGCGGGCAGGTGAACGCCTACGAGGCCGCGATGCCTGGCGCAAGCGTGCTCATCGCGCGATTGCAGGTCGCGCCGGAGGAGCTGAAGCGCCGGCTGCATGGCCGGGAGCGGCCGGAGACGATCGCGTGGTATCTGCATCGTGCCCCGGAGTTGCAGGGCATCATGGAGCGTGAGGGCGTCGGTGACCTTGTGATCGACGTTGGCTCGCGCGAGCCGCGGGACATCGCGGCGGAGATCATCGCCCGGGCTGGCTTACCACGTTAGAACGGTCGTCACCGACGTCGTACCGTTGTACCCCGGCCGAGGGGGCATCGCCACCGAGAAGCGGGAGCGAGCCTTCGCAGCTGCGGCCGGTGTGCGGCCTCGGATGCCGGAGACCAGCTTCGGCGGTACGGATAGTATCAATCCAGGGACGGCTTTCCGCCGCTGCGCAGGGTCACGCGAGCTTCATCTTGAATCCGATGTGCGTTGGGGCAAACCCCAGGCGCTCGTAGAAGCGATGCGCGTCGGCCCGGCTCTTGTCCGTCGTCAGTTGGATCATGCCGCAGTCGTGCTCGTGCGCGTATGCGATCGCCCAGGTAATCATCCGCGTGCCGATCCCGTGATCCCGCGCGTCGCGATGGACGCGGACGCCCTCGATCAGCAGCCGCGTCATACCTTTGTGGGAGAGTCCCGGGATGCGTGTCAGTTGCATCGTGCCGACAACCGTGCCGTCCATCTCGCAGATTGCGAGGAACTGATGCGGGTCGGCGTCGATCGTGGCGAAGGCCGCCTCGTATGGGGAAAGGTCGTCTGGCGATTCGCGCAGCGCGCCGAGGTGATCGTCTGCCAGCATGGCCACGATCGCCGGAAGGTCGAGGCGCGTCGCCCGGCGCATGGTCGGCTCGCTCATGCGTCACCGTCCACCGGGATGCGGTACTGGATGAATCCGGTCGGCGGCGCAAAGCGGTCGTAGAGCCGCCGGGCGGGCGCGTTCGTCTCCTGCGTGAGCCAGTGGATGCGCGTCCACCCTTCGTCGGCGCCACGCCGTTGCAGCGCGCGGATCAACGCCTCGCCGATGCCGCCGCCGCGTACCTCCGGGTCGACGTAGAGGTCGTGCAGGTAGCACTGGAGCCCGGTCGACCACGTGTACGGGTGCAGCACGTAGTTCGCGAACCCGACGATCTGCCCGTCCCGCTCGGCGACGATCGCGCCGAAGTCCGTCACGGCCGGGTCCAGGACCCGTCGCCACGTCGCGTCGGTCACCTCGGCTGGCATGTCCGTCTCGTAGAAGTTGCAGTAGCCGTCCCACATCTCGCGCCAACGCGCCTCGTCACGTTCCTCGACGTCCCGGATCGTGATTGTCATTCCTCTTCTCCCTGGCCGAGCGCCGTGCCGACGGCGTCCCAGATCGTTCCTGGCATCAGCCCGTAGTTGTAGACATCGATCCCCTCGACTCCGGCGGATGCCCACGCCGCTACGCGGGGGGCGATGGCCGCCGGGTCGGTCGTGTCCGGCGCGATCGCCCGGATCGCCCCGCGTGCCGGTTTCCCGAGCGCCTGGGCGCGACGTGCCCGGTCGATCGCGTCCTCGTCGGTAGAGGCGTACCCGGAGAGGATGCCGTCGCCCGTCCCGACCAGCCGCGCATCGCGCTCGCTGCCATCGAGAGCGGCAAAGTGCCAGATCGTCGCGTTCGGGTTCGCGGCGCGGATCGCTTCCCGCATCTCTTTCGCGAGCGAGATTTCCTGATCCACCAGCCAACCGGCGTAGGCGCGAACCTCCGGGTCGTCCAGCACCGCCGTTGCGGCCTCGGTCGGCTCGTCGCCATCCATCAGGGCGATGCCCCGGTTCCAGCAGCCGTCAAGCAGACTCGCGACGCGGTGACGGACCGCCTCGGCGTCGATTCCGGCGACGGTCGCCCCGGCGATCTCGACCGGGTTGAAGGAGAGGGAGAGCAGGCGCTGCTGCACCGCATCCAGCGGCACGCCGATGATCTCGTGGTGGTAGCCGTGGAGGAAGCCCATGTAGCCCGGGGATTCGAGCTGCACGGCGGCGACCTCATGCCGGCTCACCATATCGCCGAGCACCGCGAGGATGTACGCCCGCACATCTGGATGGGCCGGGGAGAGCGAGTGGATCAGCGGGTCGCCAAACGCCGTGTGCATCGTCGTATCCGGGAACTGCTCGCCGAGCCAGCTGTTGTGCAGGCAGACGGTCCAGGCGGTGGTCGTTAACCCGTGCCGCTCGCCGATCTCCACCACACGCGCCAGGGGGCTGCCGGTCTCTTTCACAAGGGAATGGACCCGCGGGTGCATGCGCCCGTATCGCGAGGAATCGGGTTCGAAGAAGACCGCGCCGTCCTCCTGGAAATACACCCGGCGACGCGGGTTGCGCGGGAGCAGGAACTTGCCGGCGTGGTACTGGGTGGCGAGATTCACGCTCGCGAAGCCGGCGTCAGCGATCTCGCCGAGCGCGGCGTCGTCGCCCCGGGCCTCGAGATCCCAGGCGTACGTGAAGAGTCCATGCTGCATAGGGGCCATCCTTCCGGGACGGGCAGCCGTGCGTGTGCGGCCAGCGGTGGTTCTGGGATGCACTATGCGGGTTGGCAGGCGGGGTCACAAGCCCTTGGCGGACCTGGGACGGAGTTAAAAGCGATAGCCGGCGGGATAATCCTTGGGGAAGGGCCGCCGGCTATCTGGGGGTGGGAGGAGAGATGTGAGAAGTGTGTTGCACTTCCCTGATCTCAAAGATAGGGCGGAACGCTGAGCCATGGCTGAAGCTTTCCTGAGGAAAGTATGAATTCGATACCGATGATCGCCTCGCCACTGCACGGTCAAGCTCACACCGAGACACCCGTTATCCGTCCCTACGGACAGCAGTAGGTCTACGTTGTTTTGTCGCACAGCCATTATCCGAGACCGTCATCCCGACCACGTGGACTGCGCAGCGGGACGCGCGTCGGCGCGGGGTGACGAGCGGGTGAACTGGACACATCAATGTGGACGCTCTCCTCACGTTGGCGACCGTCTTTCGGGAGGCTCGATCTGCAACGATACGCGTGCGAGAAACCTCAGGGTCGCGTTAAAAGGCTTGGCCGGTATCGCGAGGACACCGGCCGCCTTGGGGGTGGGGGGAGAGATGGCGAGAAGCGTTGGTCCCGCTTCTCATGTCCAGAACTATAGGGGCGTCCCCTGAACGGACGCTGAGCCTTTCCTGAAAACTCCCTGAACGTTCGCGGACCGCCTCACGAGCGGATGTCGAACGCCTCGACCACCGCGCGCTGCAGCTTTGGGTGCTGGTCCAGCAGCCCGTCGATGCTCATCCGCAGGAACGCCGCGAGCTGGATCAGCTCCAGCGGCGACAGCGACAACGTCAGGAAGTCGATCTGCAACCGGCACTGGTCGTCGGCGTCCAGCGCGTCCTTTGGACGGTCGGGGATGTGCAGTGTCGTCGAGAGGCCGGTCTCCGGCCAGATCATGTCCAGCAGCTCGATCTCGCGCGGTCGCGATGACGGGCGGTCGGTGCTCACAGCGGGCTCCTTCCATCGATATGGTGCGGCAGGCTCTGCGCTCATCTTGATGCATCGCTATACTGCTGACCAGAACCCGTTGTGCATACGCCAGGGAGGCGACCGCTGTGACCGACCGACCGGATTCCACGGAGCAAGCAGATCCGCGCCAGGCGCTGCGCACGCTGATCGAGCGCGGCGAAGGTACCTCCGCGAGCGCCACGATCCTTCGCCTGCTTTGGCTTCGGCAGGACCACCCGGCCGCGGTCATCACCACGGAGACGGCGCACCTCACCGAGACGGCTGTGGTCATCCGCGCGACGATCGCCATCCCGCACGGCGGTGGCGGCTCCGGGCTGGCCGCGGCGACGGTCGATGAGCCGTCGGAGTGGGCCGAGGCCGTTGAACGGGCCGAGACGAACGCGATCTCCCGCGCGCTCGACACGCTGGGATACGTGGTAGAGCGCGCCACTACCGCGCCGGCCACGTCGCGGCCCGCGCAAGGAGCCCAGGCCTCGTCGCAGCCGGTGCAGCAGCAGTCCGGGCCTCGTTCCATGCCTCCCGCGCAGCCACGCCCGACGCCGATCCAGCGACAGGAGGAATCGGCCCCGCCGGTCGTCAACGCCCTCCGCCGTGCCGGCCAGCGCCCGCAGGCGGTTCCCCCGGCGACGCAAGAGCCCGCCCGCGAGGACGACGCCCACCTGCCGGAGTACTCCTGGACGACGTTCTGGAACACCGCGCGTGGTTTCGGGCTCGACGCCAAGCGGGTGGAAGAAATCCTCGGTCGCCCGGCGAACCAGTCCAGCCCAAAGGAGGCCGTCGACGCGTTGCGCGCGGCAGGTGCGTGGGGTTCTTCCGGCGACGAGGGATAGTCGACGTGGTCTTTCCACTTGTTGACCACACGCGACCCCGGCCCAGGCCGGGGTCGCGCCGTGTCCGGAGCGGTTCCGTCCATGTGCGCGGGGCGTTGCTGAGTGCATGTCATGTACGTTCGTTATTTACATGGCGCGACATGCATGGTCTGTACAAACAGCATGTACATGCGCAACCGTCAGGGCGTACGTAACTTTATCTCCTAAGGTTGAATGCGCGACTTGATGCCCCTCTTTGCTATCCAATTCCCATCCGGCAATCACTTTCCTGTCCAATTGAGGGTGAACGTACTCTTGTTACAAGTCACGCCCCGGCGTAAGGTGGTCTCGCACGGGAATGGCACCTCGACCCGCATCGCGCCGCCGCTCCCGATCACCGTCCCCGTACGGTGAGCCCGATGCTGGCCCCGCAGGCCCGTATCGGCCGCCTTCGGCATGGACCCGTATCCATGCCCCTGGCTACCGACCGCACCGGACATCGTCATTGACTGACGCCTGAGGGGGGAGAACGTCGCCATGGCGGCCAACACCGCGAACACCAACAAGCTGGCGCCGCCAGCAACACCATCGTCACGCCGCAGCTCCGGCAACCTCGTTGGCCGGAGCCTGATGGTCGTCGCCCTGATCGCTTCGGCGCTCTTCGCGGCGGCCTTCGTCACCGCGCAGGAAAATACGCCCGAGCCGTCATCGACGCCGACCGGCACGCCGTCGGCGACCCCGTCGGCCGAGATGCCGCGCCTGGAGCTGGATCTCGAGGAGCTTAACGACTCCGGCATCTCGGGCACCGTGACCCTCTATGATGCCGGCGAGCGCACCATCGTCGAGTTCGACGTCGACGGCGCCGGTGGCGATCACCCGGCGAACATCTCCACCGGTGTCTGCGGCGACCTCGACCCGGAGCCGGCCTTCGAGCTGGAGCCGGTCGACAAGGATGGCAAGAGCCTGACCGTCGTCGATGAGAAGCTCGACACGCTGCTGGAGAGCGAACACGCGATCGACATGCGCCTCGCGCCGGACCAGCTTGGCACGATCATCGCCTGCGCCAACATCGAGGGTGAGCCGGAAGTGCCGTCCGCTGCGTCGCCAGAAGCCTCGCCGACCGGTGAGGGTGGCCAGGCCGCGACCAAGACCCCGGCGGCCATCACCACCACCGCGACCGAGACGCCGACCGCCACGGTCACCACCACCCCGGCCCCGACGACAACCACCGCCACCGCGGCGTCCACCCCGGAGTCGGATGGCACCGGCGGCACGATCAACGCCGGCGAGCGCTCCGAGACGATCCCGCTACGCGAGCTGAACGACTCTGGCGTGACCGGCACGGTCGTCCTCTCCGAGCAGGGCAACGCGACCCGGATTTCCATCCAGTTGACGGGTGACGCTGTCACCGGCGATCACATCGCCCACCTGCACGATGGCACCTGCGAGGCGCCCGGCGAGTACACCTACACGCTGAACCCGGTCTCGGCCGAGGGCACCAGCGAGACCGTCGTCAACATGACGCTCGACGAGCTCGTGACCGGCGGCTACATGGTCAACGTCCATCCGGACGAGGCGAATTGGGACATTTGGATGGTCTGCGGTGAGCTGACGACGGCCACCACGACCACCACCGTGACGCCGACGCCAGCTCCGACCACCGCGGCCGGTGGCCAGTCGACCACGCCGACCCAGGCACCCACGAGCGGCACCACCACGACCACGACCCCGTCGACCTCCACCACGACCACCACACCGGTGATCCCGGTGCAGACGGTCCCGCCGACCACATCGGGCGACGGCACCGCCGGAGTGACCGGGGCGGCCACGGGCGACAACGTCCAGACACTGCCGCAGACGGCCGGTGTCGGCGCGATGCTCGATTGGCCGTCCGACCCACGCACCGCGATCCTGTGGGCGACCGCCGCCGCCGCGCTCATTCTCGCCAGCACCGCGCTGGTCATCCGCCGCGGCGAGCGCCAGGACACGGCCACCCATTCCCGCTGGACGCGCCTCGGGATCTAGCTGGACCGTCACCAGCCCCGACCCGGACAGCAGCACAGCCGCAAGGCGCGGACCCGTTCCCCCAACGGGCCCGCGTCCTGCTTTAATGGCTGGAGCACAGCCTGACGCCTTCGGGCACGGGATGTGGCCCATCTCCGCCTTCCCATTCCAGGAGTCATGCATGCAGCTCTTGCTGATCCGGCACGGTCAGTCGCAGGCCAATCTCGACGGCATTATCCAGGGGAACGATGACCCGCTCACCGGGCTGGGCCGTCGCCAGGCCGACGCCCTCGGCCGGCACCTTGCCGCGACCCGCAGTATCGACCTCCTTTACGCCAGCCCATTGGCCCGTGCGCGGCAGACGGCGATGCTCATCGGCGCGCATATCGGCCTGGAACCCGTATTCGAACCCGGCCTTGCCGAGATCCACGCCGGGACGGCCGCCGGCATGACGTGGGAGGCGTGGACGGCTGCCTACCCGGAACGTGCGGCGCGGATGCGCACCCGCGCTCGCTCGCTGGACGACGGCTGGGAAGGCGGCGAGACGGGCCGCGTCTTCAGGACCCGTGTGCTATCCGCCTGGGAGCGCATCGTCGAGGACCACCGCGAGACGGACGACACGGTCGCCGTCGTCTCGCATGGTGGCGCGCTCGCCTGGATCGCCAGCCACCTGCATGGTGACCCGCAGGAGAACTGGCCGTTCGAGCGGGCCGTCTTCGCCAACTGCTCCCTCAGCGAGCTGACCATCGATCGCCACGGCGTCCACACCATCGGCGCCTGGAACCAGCTCGATCACCTTCCACACGAGTAGACACGCCGATCAGCAAAAGCCACATCACCCTGAGCAGAGCGATTGGCCCGATATGTCCGATCCTCCGCGCCTCACCTGACGTCATCCCGACCACGTGGACCGCGCAGCGGGACGCGCCTGGAGGGATTTCGGTCCTGGCGCAACGTGTATGCAGGCAGAAGCAAGGATCCCTCGGTCGACTCCGCGGGAGTCGACGCGGAGCGGCCCTTTACCGGTTCGGGATGAGTGGCGTGTGGTGTGGCTGGCAGCCTGGGACGAGGCAGGCGCCAAGGCCGACGGAACCCCGGACTCCAGAGCTCGTCCCGGCGTGGATCGTGCGTCGGGACGGGTAGACGGGACCAGGGGTGGCGCGTCCATTACGGTAAGATGCACGCACGTGGACATGGGGGTATGGCGGACGGAAACAACAACATGAACCTGTGCGTGCTGGCGGTGACCGACGAAGTCGATGATCGGATCTACAGCCCTTCGATCCGGGAGCGGATGGGGGATGTCGACATCATCGTGAGCTGCGGCGACCTCCCGGCCAGCTACCTCGAGTTCCTCACTGATGCCCTCCATCGCGAGGTCTACTACGTCCTCGGCAACCACGCCGAGGAGATCACCCGCGTCGGCGAGCGCGGTGTGCCGCGTCATCCCGAGGGATGCATCGATGTCGGCTTCAAGATCGTCCAGGATCCCCTGACCGGCTTGATCATCTCCGGCTTTCCGGGCTCGTTGCGCTATTCAGACGGCGATCCGGTCCAGTTCACCGAGCTCCAGATGCGCTGGCGCATGATCCGGATGGCACCCCGTTTGCTCTGGAATCGGTGGCGCTATGGCCGTGCCCTCGACCTCCTTGTCACCCACGCGCCCCCGCGTCACGTCGGGGATCGGGAGGATTACGCGCATCGCGGGTTCGAGAGCCTGCGCTGGTTCCTGTCGTGGGCCAAACCCCGCTGGCACCTGCACGGCCACGTCCATCTCTACGACCGGACCATCGATAACATGCACGAGTTCTCCGAGACCACCATCGTCAACGTCTATCCCTACCAGCGTCTCCAGCTCGATTTTCCGTCGCTCCCCGAGCGCGAGCTGCCGACCACGCCCACCGACTCGCTTCGCGCCGAATTGGACGCGAGCCGGGCGGAAGTGAGCGAGGCCCCATGATTGACGACCAGATCCAGGCCGACTACGAACGCGCCCACAACAAGGCCCTTGTGAACGACCTCCGCGCCGCCATCGCCCGGCGCGACAACCGTCTCATGTCGTTCCACGATTTCCGCAGCCGCATCAATCCCGAGGGCGAGAGCTACCGCGGCATGCAGGAGGTCCCGATCACCAGGATCGTCGGCAGCATGGATCGCTACCAGGACTTCGACCGCACCTTCTTGCCGAAGAAGAAGCACACCCGCTCTCGCTGGAAGAACATCGACAAGGCGTACTACCAGGATGTCCGCCTGCCACCGATCCAGCTCTATAAGGTCGGCGACGTCTACTTCGTGAAGGACGGCAACCACCGTGTCTCCGTCGCGCGCGAGCGGGGCGTGGAGTTCATCGATGCGGAGGTCATCGAGGGCCACGTCCGCGTGCCGATCACCTCGGAGATGTCGACCGAAGAACTCCTGATGCAGGCGGAGTACGCCGAATTCCTGCGCCGCACCGATCTCGATCGCCTCCAGCCGGACCACGACATCCGCCCCACGAGCCTGGGCCGCTACGATGAGATATGGCAGCACATCGAGTTGCACCGGCAGTGGTTGTCCTGGATCTGGCACCGACAGGCCACCGTCCACGAGGCGGTCAACGACTGGTACGAGTACATCTACATGCCGATCATCCAGGTCGTGCGCGACCGCGAGGTGCTCAGGGAGTTTCCCCGGCATACCGAGGCGGACATCTATCTTTGGGTGATGAAGAACCGGCATATGCTCGAGGATGAGCAAGGGCAGGACGTCGGCCCGATCGCCTCCGCCGAGGCCTACGCCGACCTCATGACCCAGCCGCTCTCCTTCGGTGACCGCGTCCGCGCGGCAATCGCCGGCCCAGACACGCGCCGTTCTCCGGACCCCGCCGAGGAGCGGGAGCGCCGGCGCCATCGCTTGCGCCGTTGGGCGCGTCCCCGCGCCCGGTAACAGGCCAGCGTATCCTGTCGCCACGCTGCAACCTGGGTCAATCCGGCACGAATTATGCGATCCGAAAGCTTCAGGGACAAAACAGGGACCTACGGCTCCAGGCATTGTTCTGGCCGCCTTCGCGACTGTGGACGCCGTTCACGATGCCAGGAGCGCGCGTCCAGAGCGTGTCCTATCTATCACAAAGAGGAGGTCGTATGAACACGCGTCTCTTGCATAGTGGACTCTCGCGACGATCCTTCCTGAAGGGCAGCGCGTCGACGGCTGCCGGCATGGCGGCCTGGGCCGCTTACCTGCGCCAGGCGTCTCCGATCGCCGCGCAGGCGTCTGGTGAGGTCCGCCTGACCGGTGGTGCCGCCTCGCCGGAGGAGGAAGACCTGCTGCGTCAGGCACTCGATTCCTTCCAGCAGGAATTCCCTGATATCACGGTGAACTACGAACCGATCGCGGCCGACTACCTGATCAAGCTGCAGACCGATATCGCCGCCGGCAACGCCGCCGACGTCTTCTATGTCCAGGCCGAGTTCGCGCAGGACTTCATGTCTCGCGGCGTGCTTCTGCCGATCGACGACTACATGCAGGCCGACGGCGTTTCCGCTGACGAGTACTATCCGGGCCTCTACAACGCCTTTACCTGGGACGGCAAGACGTATGGCCTCCCGAAGGACTGGTCGCCGCTCGGCATGGTTTACGACACGGCCGCGCTGGAGGATGCCGGCGTCAGCACCCCGCCGACGACGTGGGATGAGCTGCGCAGCACCGCGCAGGCGCTGCTCGACACCCAGGGTGCCCCGGCCGTCGTCATCGACCCGAATTTCGACCGCTTCGTCATGTTCCTCTACCAGGCCGGCGGCAATGTCACCAACGACGATGTGACGCAGGTCACCCTCGACCAGCCCGAGGTCAAGGAAGCGCTCGACTACTTCTATGGCCTCTATCAGGATGGGCTGACGGCCACCTCGGCCGACATCGGCGCCCAGTGGCCGGGCGACGCGTTCGCGCAGGGGCTCGCCTCGATCGTCTTCGAAGGCAACTGGATGTTCCCGTTCCTGAAGACGAACGCGCCGGACAAGCAGTACGGCGTCGCCGAGCTGCCGCAGGGCAAGGAAAAGGGCACGCCAGCGTTCACCGTTGCGTACTCCATCTTCAACGGCACACCGAACCCGGATGCGGCGTGGACACTCGTCCGCTACATGACCGGCCCAGACGGCATGGCGACATGGACCTCGCTCGGCCTGGCGATGCCTTCGCGGCCGGACCTCGCCGACCAGTGGCTGTCGGAGTATCCGGAGCGCGAGCCGTATATCACCAGCGGTGAGTACGCGACCGCGGTCCAGTACGGTCCAGGTGGCCAGAAGTTCGCGGCCGACGCGAACGCAGTCCTGCAGTCGCTCTACGCAGGCCAGATCGATACGGCTGAGGCGCAGACCCAGCTCACCGAGGCGGCGACAAACGACCTCACCCTCGGTGGCGGCATGGCTTCGCCGGAGGCGTCGCCGGCGTCCTAGGACTTGATCCTGGATAGAGATGCGGAGGGGCGCACCAGCCCCTCCGCACCGTCCCCGGTTGTCCGGCGGCAGGTGTCAGTGGCAGGGCTCCTGGCGATCCTGCCAGGGGTGGGGAGAGGATCTGATCCATGGCCACACTGCTTCGGCGCGGGCGCTCGCGCGATCCGATGGCGGCGGAAGACGCGATCGCCGGATGGCTCTTCGTCCTTCCCGCGCTGATCATCTTCGGCACATTTATCTTCTGGCCGATCATCCAGGTGTTCTGGCTCAGCTTCCACGAGTGGAGCGTGATCACGCCGGAGAAACCGTTTGTCGGCATCGACAATTACCGCACCCTGCTTACCAATGGCGATTTCCAGATCGCTCTTCGCAACACGCTCTGGTTCGCGGTCGGTGTGGTGCCGACGCAGACGGCGCTCGGCCTGGTCCTCGCGGTGCTCGCCAACCAGAAGATCCGTGGCAAGGGGTTCTTCCGGACAGCGTTCTACTTCCCGTCCATCAGTTCCTCCGTCGTCATCTCGATCATCTTCCTGTGGCTCTACTCGCAGCGCGGCCTGATCAACTTCGTGTTGCGCGAGCTTGGCTTCCCGACACCACGACCGCCCTGGCTGGCGAACCCCAGGGGCGTGCTCGAGATGCTGCTCAACAGCGTCGGCATCGACAACGTCTCCACCTGGCTGGCCGGGCCGAGCGTCGCCTTGCTGTCGATCATGATGATGAATATCTGGACCACGATGGGCACGATGATGGTCGTCTTCCTCGCCGGTCTGCAGGATGTCCCGAATGACGTCTACGAGGCGGCCTCGATCGATGGGGCCACGCGACGGCAGCAGTTCTTCGACATCACCATTCCGCTCCTGCGCCCGGTGATCTTCTTCGTGCTGACGCTCGGCTTTATCGGCACGTTCCAGGTGTTCGACCAGATCTTCGTGATGACCGACGGCGGTCCAGCCAAGTCCACGATCACGCTCGGTTACCTGATCTACCTCGAGGGCTTCCGGAACTTCGCGATGGGCTATGCCGCCGCGATCGCCGTCGTGCTCTTCGCGATGATCATGGCCATCTACCTGATCCAGCGTCGCATCGTGGGGAGCAACACCTGATGCACGCGATGATGCCGGAGTCGGTGGGGAGCGAGGTGCAGTCATGGTGAGCAGCGTCGATCAGGGAGTCGCGACCACGCCGGCCGCCGAGGTGGTCACCACCGGTCAGGCCCCGGCAAGTGGACCGAGCCGGGGGCAGGGCGGCCTGGACACCGTTTTCAAGGTTCTCGCCTACGTCGTGCTCGTGTTCGTGGCGATCCTGATGTTCGTGCCGTTCGCGTACGCGGTGGCGACATCCTTCAAGGCGCCGCCCGAGGCGCTGACCATCTCGTTTGAAAACATGTTCTGGCCGAAGGACGCGACCACGCGCGCCTATGAGGTCGCGCGGGACTCGAACGTCACGCGGTGGTTCTTCAACAGCGTGTTCGTTGCGTTGGTCTGGATCGTCGGCCGCGTCATCACCTGCACGATGGCGGGCTACGCGTTCGCGCGGATGCGCTTTCCGGGGCGCGACATCCTCTTCCTGCTGGTGCTGAGCACGCTGATGATCCCGGGGATCGTGACGATCATCCCGAAGTTCATCCTGTTGCAGGAGCTCGGACTGCTGAACAGCTACGGCGCGCTGACTGTGCCGTTCCTCACGGACGCGTTTGGCATCTTCCTGATGAAACAGTTCTTCGAGTCGTTCCCGAACGAGATCGAGGAGGCAGCCCGCGTCGACGGCGCGAACCGGTTCCGCATCTTCTCCCAGATCGTGGTCCCGAACGCGCTTCCGGCGATCACCGCGTTGACCATCTTCACCTTCCAGGGAAGCTGGAATGCCTTCCTGGAGCCGGTGATCTTCATCAGCGGCAATCGGCCGGAGCTGTTCACGCTTCCGGTCGGCCTCGCCAACTTCCAGCAGGCCTACTACACGGATCAGCCGACGCTGATGGCCATCTCGGTGATTACGACGCTCCCGGTCGCGATCTTCTTCATCGTCTTCCAGCGCTACTTCATCCAGGGACAAACGTCGGCCGCCGTGAAGGGGTAACCAGAACCTCCAACGCTGGAGCGAAAGGCTCGCTACTCCATGCCCGGCCATGGACGTTCGACCACAGACTGCCATATCAACTGGCATGTGGCTGGCCGGAATGTCCTCCCACATTGGGGGCCGGGCCTGCCCATGCCGATTCCGCTGCGATGGGACGACATTGCGGCGTACCCGTGCAGCAACAATTCCCTCTGGACGCCGCAAGTCGTCCGCTACGAGCGGCGTTGTGTGTTCCGCGCGATCACCTGCGCCTCCAGGGCGAAGGCGCGCTTCCGGTCGAGGTAGGCCGGGCGCAACGTGATCTCTGGCGCTCCCTTGCCGATCACCTCGCGCGTCAATGCTTCCTGCCAGACGGATGCCTGCGGCACCGGATCGCCGCGTTCCTGCTGCAGCAGCGTCCGCAGCGCGAACGAGAGCGTCCAGGCCTGGTTCGACTCCGGGCGGTTCGTCCCGGCAAGGACATCCTCCTCCGGCACGCCGGGTTCCGGCTCCCGCAGCGGCGATCGCACCCGGCCTTCAGCATCAACGTACAGGAACTCGTACAGCGCCCCGGCGGCGTCCAGCGCGCGGATGTGCCGGAGCGCGAGATCGTCGGCGAGCTCCCCGAGGCGTTGCCGCGCCAGCCCGGCGGCATACATGCTGTTCGCCACGCCCCAGCAGCTCAGCACGCCGTGGTAGTCCGGGTAGGGGAGGGCATCCGCGTGGCGCAGAGACCGGCTGCGGATCCCCGCCGGGGTTATCAGCTCCGGCCCATGTGCGATGCGGACGATCGCGGAGACGTACGTTTGCCGTTCGTCGTCCGGCAGGACGTCGAAGATGCCGGTCTCCAGCAGCTCGGTGGGCATTGCCGTGATCGTCCGCACCTGGCGTGGCGTGGCGCCGTCTGTCGGGTCGCGGTCGATGGCGAGCGCGAAATACCGCTCGTCGGGCATCCAGAAGGCGTCCAGCGTCGCATCCCGCAGCTCCACGGCCAACTCGCGCCATCGCCGAGCGTCGTCCGGCGCTTCGCTTTCCAGCAGGGCGGCGCCATCGACGAGGGCGTCATAGGCGAGCCCCTGCAGCCCAATCGTCTCGACGCGGGCATCCGCGTTTGCCAGCGATCCATCCGGGTGGATGATCGAGGTTGCGCCGTCCTGCAGGATCTGCCAGCGATGTCCGTGCTCCTTGTTGCTGCGCAAGAACCCGAGCAGCGGTTTCTCGCTGGCGCGAACTTCCTCCTCGGTCCAGCGCACGGCGGCGTGGACGCTCTCGCGGAGCGTTAGCAGGGCCCCATCCGCGCGGCGGAACGTTTCGGCCAGGATGTCGTCGCCATGGAGTTGGCAGTGGCGCGCCATCAACCGAACGAACTGTGGCGTTGCGTCGGCGGAGCCGTACTGCACCACACCGTCGGGTGTGCCGCCCCAGCGCTCCGCCAGCTCGTCGAGTAGCGCCTGCTGGTCCGGGCCGATCTGGCGTGGGCCGACGAACCGGAAGCGCGCCTCGTGCGGGATTTGCCCGGGGCGCTTGGCGTCGGAGATCGCGCGCGCCTCGGTCGCCTGCAAATGCGCCAGCGAGAAGATGATCGTCTCGCTCAGCGGCGCCAGCCAGGGGACGAGGTCGAGCCCGACGCGCAGGGAGTCGCGCCCGAAGATCGCGCCCTTGAAGAGGTGATCGTTCGACGCCTGGATGCCGAGCGGCGTCACCAGGCCGAACAGGGTCGCGAACAGGTCGGATTCCCGGAATGGGAACGGGGAGCGTTGGACGGCCATGCGGGGATCCTTTCCGGAGGGCGGGTAAGGCCGAATTCTGCGCCAACGGAGGCGTTGCCGCAAGCCGGGGCGCCTGCTTGACGCCGGACGATGGGGCGCCATAATGGGAGGCTACCCGGGACCCCGCACCGTCTCCGCCACCCTGCCGCCTCTCGGCCGCAACACCTCCCGGTAAGGAGCCCAGCCATGACGCGTATCCTGCTTACTGCCCTCGTCCTTTTCACGTTGGCCTCCGCCTGGTTCTCCACTATATCTGCGCAAGAAGCCCGCCCCGATGTGCCGGAAGGGGCCGTCGAGCGGGCCGGCGTCGGCGATCCCGGACCTCGCCCGGAGACGGGCGACCGCACCGACACGGCCGATGCGTTCATCGCCATGGTCGTGCAGGATGCCTCGGTCACCTGGGGTACGTTCCTCGCCGGGGCGGGATACCCCTTTGTCCCGCCGACCGTCGTCACGGTTGCGGCGGGGTACTACGCTCGCTCCAGCTGCGGCATCAATGCCGGCGATCCGCGCGAGAGTGACTCGCTCACCCCGGCGCTCTATTGCCAATACGGCGGGGAGCTAGGCGGGCAGAAGCTCGCTTCCAGCGAGGTCAGCGACTCCGTCTACATCTTCTCCCCGGTCATCTACCTCTCGGTGCCGTGGCTGGAGACCTACGCGACGGACAGTAGCGATGCGCCGGATGTCGCCCTGGCGTATCGGGTGGTGCGAGAATATAGCAACCATATCGAGCACATCCTGGGCGTCACCGATCACACCGGCGGCGGAAGCGCCGGGTATAGCGACGAGCAGGTGTCCCTTGTGGCCGAATGCTTCACAGGCGTTTGGGCATACTCGACCTACGACCGCGGGCAGCTCGATCTCGCGGCGATTGGGTCGGCCCAGGAGTCGGCATGGGGTCCAGACGCTGCGCCGCTCGCGGTCTTCGGACGCGACGCATCGTATGGCACCAGCGACCAGCGCATGGAGGCGTTCACGACGGGGTACGACAGCGGGAGCCCGGCCGCCTGCCTGGGGTAGGTCGTTTCGACGCTGTGGACCGGGCAGGTGAGGGGCGGCGAGGCCCGGGAGCAGCATGACCAAGAACTACACGCTCGCGATGACGCTCGATCCGGAGGCGACCGCGGTGATCGACCGCATGGAGGCGGAGATCGCGGCGATCCACGGCCAGCACCGCCTCTATGGCGGCGGCGTGCGGCCGCACCTGACCGTGGGCATGTTCGAGGCGGTCGACGTGCCTGCCGCCGTGGCGGTCATTGACGACTTCGTCGAGCGCTTCCCGGCGATCACGCTGACCTTCAGCAATCTCGGCGTTTTTATCCTGGAGACGGACGTCGTCTTCGGCGCGCCAATCGTGACGGCGGAGCTGCTGGAGCGGCATGCCTGGCTGCACGAGCAGCTCGCCGCCTGCACCCGAGGACCTTTCTCGCCACTCCTGCCGGGTAGCTGGGTGCCCCACGCGACCCTTGCGTCGGACGTCCCACTGCCACTGCTTGCGCCCATCATCACGGCGGCGCGGGCGATGCCCCTGCCGCTGGAGGCGCGGCTGGAGCGCATCCTTCTCGCGCGCTTCCCGATCGGCCCCGTGCTGCACCAGCGGGTCCTGCGCGAGGACGCGTCGAAGCTCCCCTGACATGCTCAGTAGAGCGCCTACGGTGTTCTGTCCCAAAGCCACCGTCATCCATCGACACGCGGACCGCGCAGCGGGACGCGTGTCGATGGATGACATTTCAGGAGGGGGCGGCGCACAGGACACATCGACCTGGACGCGCTATTCAGCGCTCTTGGCAGCGGGCGCAGATTCCGCTGAGGGTCAGGTGCTCGGTGGTGACGTGGAAGCCGAACCGATCCGAGATCGTCCGGAACGTATGGGCGATCTCCGGGCTCTCGATGAGCTCTTCCCGGCCGCAGACCTGGCAGACGAGGTGATGGTGCGGATCGGCGGTGACGATCTCGAAGCGCATCTCGCCGTCCACGCTGGCCGTCTGCGCCACGATGCCGAGCTGCACGAAGAGATGGAGCGCCCGGTACACGGTCGAGCGGTCGACGCTCGCGTCCCGCCGCCGCGTCCGCGCGTGAATCTCCCCGAGCGTGGTCGAGTGCCCCTCCGCGTCGCAGATCGCGTCAAGCACAAGCTGGCGCTGGGGCGTCACACGATGTCCCCGTGACGAGAGCATCCGTTCCCAGTCCAGCCGGTGATGCGCCATGTGGGCCTGCCTGTTGCCAATCGTCGCAATAAGGCGCCGCGGGCCCCTTAAGCTTCCTACACTCCCAACGATAGCAGGGCGGCGATACCCGTGATGGGCCGCGACCGCGCCGATACCGGGCAGGAGTGACCGATGAGCGACACGCGCGCAGAGCACCCTCATTCGCATGATCACCATCACGTCAATGGGCATGATCATCCACATCCGCATACCCACGACCATGGGCACGGCCACGACCACGGTCATCACCATGGCGGGGGTGTCTTCGGCTGGATCGCGACCCTGATGCACTGGCATGGCCACGAGCATGTGGAGGAAGACCTCACCGGCGACCCGGCGTTTGCCACGAACGAGGGGATTCGCACTGTCTGGATCGCCCTCGGCGCGCTCGCGGTGACCACCGTGCTCCAGTTCATCATCGTCTGGCTAAGCGGCAGCGTGGCGCTGCTCGCGGACACCGTCCACAACCTCGGCGATATGTTGAATTCGGTGCCCCTGCTGGTCGCGTTCTATCTCGCGCGGCGGGTGGCCAACCGTCGCTATACCTACGGATATGGCCGGGCGGAGGACGTTGCCGGCATCCTGATCGTATTCTCGATCGTCTTCAGCGCCGGCTACATCTTCTGGGAATCGTTCCGCAAGCTCGTCGACCCGCAGCCTATCGAGCAGCTTCCGTGGGTCGCCGCCGCGGCGATCGTCGGATTCCTGGGGAACGAGGCGGTCGCCTGGTTCCAGATCCGCGCGGGGAACCGAATCGGCTCCGCCTCACTCATCGCGGACGGCCTGCACGCCCGCATCGACGGCCTGACCTCGCTCGTCGTGCTGGTCGCCGTGGCCGGCTCAGCGCTCGGTTTTCCCATCGTAGACCCGATCGTCGGCATGCTGATCGGCGTCACCATCATTTTCATTGCGAAGGACGCAACGATCCGGATCTGGCACCGCCTGATGGACGCGGTTGACCCCGGCCTGATCGACCAGATCGAGCACCTGACGGGCCATGTCGCCGGTGTCGAGCACGTCGCCTCGGTGCGCGCGCGGTGGGTGGGTCACGAGCTTCACGCCGAGATCCATGTCCAGCTGTCGGGCGCGCCGAACCTGGTGGAGGCGCAACGCACGGTGGAGGAGATCCGCCGGTCGCTGTTGAAGGGCATCCGGCATCTCTCGGTCGTGACGCTTGAAGCCGTCCCGGCGCCGGGTGCCTGACGCTCCTCACGGTCAAATGAAACATGGCCCCTGGAAGAAATCGCTTCCAGGGGCCGTGTTTCATTTTGAACAGGATTGTTGGGCTGTTTACGCCGCCTCGTGGCCCATGCGCTGGTCGTCGTGGCTGAACAGGCGGCCAATCGTGTGGCGCACGCTCCCTAGCGTGTGCGGCACGATCTGCAGGAGCGAAGTCCGCCCGTTACCCGTCTCCGAACCGTCGATCGCGATCGCCATCGCGTCCTCGCGTATCGCGCGCTGGCGGCTCTGGAGAACTTCCAGGCGAGAGGCGGGACGGCCGCTCTCCATGCGCTCCAGCTCGATCAGGTTCATGGCGGTGGTGGTGTAGCTCGTCGGCATCATCATTGTCGTGTCGTTCCTTTATGCTCTGGCGGCTTCATCGCCGCGTGCCTCGCGGAGCCACATGGCCCCGGATGTCTTCCCCTGGCACGGCCGGACGCTCCCCGGTGGCGTTCGCCACCTGCCACGCGTTCGGGCGCAAAAGCACCTCCCCACGCGGTGGGGTCTCGTCTCGTTCCGTGCTCATGTGGTGTCTCATGAGGTGACGGACGATCGGTGATCGTCCTGATCCACGGCGTGGGTCTGCCGTGGAGGACATACAGCCCTCGCGGGCGCATATGTCACTTACAAATCAATAGTAATGGTCGCTAAGCCGACATTCAAGGGTTTCCAGTCCTGATTGTGTATTTCTTCACGAGACCGCCGCGCCAACGATCCCTCGCCACCTTATGCACGAACCTTGCCACGCTTCGTTCCGCTGGGATAATGCGATGTATGGGGCCGATGGACCGGCGACCGTGGCCATGCGCCCGCGCCTGCCAAAACGTGTCGACACCTGTCGCGCGTTGATGAAGATGAGCACCGGATGCGAGCGCGCCTGGCGTCGCTTCGTGCGGCTGCTCGCGTGAGGAACACCATGCGCCTGTTCTCCCGGTGGTCGCGCCGGATCGTGCTCTTCTGTCTTGTCTCGCTGCTCCTGCCCCTCGCCGCGCCGATCGCCGCGCAGCACCCGACCGGGCTGGATCCGGCCAACATGGATTTCTCCGTTGACCCGGCGGACGATTTCTACCGCTTTGCCAATGGCGGCTGGCTCGACAGCACCGGGATGCCCGCGACCACCGGCGCGTACGGCGCCATGCGGCAACTGCAGGATACGACTACCCGCACCCTCATCAGCCTGATGAATGGCGCCATGGACGACCCGACGCTCGCGCCGGGCAGCGATACGTGGAAGGCGACCACCCTGTACGCGCAGGGCCTGGATATGGACGCGCGCAACGCGGATGGCATCGACCCGATCCGGCCGATCCTCGACGAGATTGCCGCGATCGGGGACATGGGTGACCTCCACGATTATCAGCAGACGGCGGTCTTCGACATGGTCACCGGCCTGTTCGCGATCGTTGTCAGCCCCAACCTGTTGGATAGCACGACCAACACCGTCTACCTCGACGGCCCCTATCTCGGTCTGCCGAACCGGGACTACTACACACAGGATGATGCCGCCACGCGTGACGCGTATATCGAGGCGAGCGCGGCCCTGCTCGTCGAGGCGGGCGCTGGTCAGGCCGACGCGGCCGAGGCCGCCGACGCTGTCTCCCGCTTCGAGTCCGAGCTGGCCGCGCTGACGATGACGCTGGAGGAGCAGCAGGACCCCTCACTTGGCTATAACCCGATGTCTATCGCGGAGCTCCAGGAGGCCTACCCGGCCATGGATTGGGCCGGGTACCTCCAGGCGCTTGGCATGACCGGTGTGGACACGATCGTCGTCAGCGATGTCGGGTATCTCGAATCGCTCTCCGGGCTCCTGGCCACGACCCCGGTCGAGGTACTGAAGGACTACTACACCCTCGAGGTGATGTGGACATACGCGCCCTTCCTGACCTTGGACACCGACGCGATCATGTTCGCCTTCACCGGGACGGCGCTTGAGGGCATCACCGAACGCCGCTCGCTGGAGGAGGTGACGCTGGGGCAGGTGAACGACATCCTGCCGGACGCCGTCGGCCAGCTCTACGTCGACGCGACCTTCCCGCCAGAGGCGAAGGACGAAATCACCGCGCTCGTCGATGCCGAGATCGAGGCGTTCCGCATCCGCATCCAGCACAATCCGTGGATGTCGGACGAAACGCGTGTCCTCGCCATCGAGAAGCTGGACGCGATCACGGTCAAGGTCGGCTATCCGGACAAATGGGAGACTTACGAGAGTGTCGAGATCGGCGATTCCTTCGCCTGGTCGGTCCAGAACGCGTATGAGGCCAGCCTGCGCGAGGAGCTTGCCAGCGCGGGACAACCGGTCGACCCGGGCGCCTGGGATATCGCCGTGCAGACGGTGAACGCCTACTACAACCCGCTGGCGAACGAGATCGTTTTCCCCGCCGCGATCCTCCAGCCGCCGTTCTTCACATACCGGGGCGATCCGGCGGCCAACTTCGGCGGCATCGGCATGGTGATCGGCCACGAGTTGATCCATGGCTTCGATCTCTCCGGCTCGCAATTCGACGCCGAGGGTAACCTCGTCAATTGGTGGACCGACGCGGACCGCCAGCGCTTCCTCGAGCTGAACCAGGATGTGGCCGACCAGTACAGCGCGGTCGAGGTCCTGCCCGGCCTGCATATCAACGGCCAGCTCACCGTCGGCGAGAACGTGGCCGACCTCGGCGGGGTCCAGATCGCGCATGACGCCATGACGATCTACCTGGCGGAGCAGGGCCAGGGTGAGGCATTAGCGACGCCCGTCAGGACGCCGTGGGCCTCGCCGGTCGCCGGGCTGACATTCGAGGATTTGACGCCTGAGCAGCGGTTCTTCGTCTCCGTCGCGACCGTATGGCGCATGCAGACGCGCGACGAGTACCTCCGGATGCAGGTCCTCACAGACCCGCACTCGCCGGCGATCGCCCGCGCGTTAATGCCGATCCAGAATATGGACGAGTTCTACGCGGCGTTCGATATCCAGCCCGGCGACGCGATGTACCTGCCGCCCGAGCAACGAATTCTCATCTGGTAGTGGTCGCGACGGGTCAGGAGCAGGGCGCGCTGCCGGTATCGGTGTACGTTGCGCCCTCGACTGGCACAAACGCCCAGTCGTAGCCGTCCGCGTTGAGCGTCAGCTTCAGCACGCCGAACGCCTCGTTCGAGCGCGCCTCGCTGTTCGGGAGCGGCGCGGCAAGGGAGTAAAGGTGGACGCCACCGGTGCCAACCACGAACTGGCGCATGCCGGCCGGGTCGGCGTTGCCCCAGGCGTCCTGCGGGGTGAAACGCTCGTAGATGTGGTCGTGCCCGGAGAGCATGACGTCGACGCCGGAGCGGTCGAGCAGGTCCCACATCGCCACGAGCTCGGCCTCGCCGCCGTGCTCGCCGGAGCTGAACAGCGGGTGGTGCCCGTAGGCGAGGGTGCATTGCGCCGGGTGCGCGGCGAGATCGGCTTCCAGCCAGGCGATCTCGGGCGAGCCCTCGCCGCAGCCGCCGATCTTCTCGCAATTGGTGTTCAGGGCGATGATGTGCCAATCGCCGAGGTCATACGAGTAATACCCCTGCGTCGGGTCGCCTGCCTCTTGCCGGAAGTAGGCGAAATACCCGGCTGCGCCCGGCGTGTAGTAGTCGTGGTTCCCGGGCACGGGCCGCGTGCGCTCCCGGTGCCGCCCCCACGTCGGGTCGTAGCACGACTCGAATTCATGCACCGTGCCGCGGTCGTAGGCGTTGTCGCCGAGCGTCGCGACCGTGCCCTCGATCCCGTCCAGCAGCCGCGCGGTCGCTTCGTCGTTGTCGTCGTAGCACGAGGTAATGTCCCCGGCCGCGACGAGCACGACCGGTTGCGCAGGCGGTGTCTGGGCATACGCGGACGCGGACATGGCGAGCGAGAGGAGGGCCGCCAGGGTGCGGACGACGATCGAGGTCAACGGCATGGCTGAATCCTGAGAATGAAGCTGGAGATCCGGGCGCAGTTGTCACCGTCTCACTATACGAGACACCCTTCCTGCTGAGGTGCTCGGGTCACGGCAAACGCGTCCCCGTTCACGATCGCTCACAGACGGTGGCTGCCGTCAGTTCATCGCGTGCCCGCTGGCCGGTCCGGATACCGTGGCTGATTCGGCACGCTGGATCCGGATAACCCGATGCGGGCGAGGAAACGGCCCCCATCGGCGGAGGGTCACGCCGATCCCGAGCAGGACGAGTAACCCGCCAGCGACCTGGCTGGCGCCGAGCGGTTCGCCGAGCACCATCACAGCCAGCGCCACGCCCACCACCGGCTTGAGGTTCCCGTACACCGCGCCATGGCCCGCCTCGATGTGCGAGAGCCCATAACCGCACAGGATGAACGCGACGGCCGAGCATCCGGCGCCCAGGTACGCCAGGAGGAGGACGTCCGCCATGTCCAGGGCATGGACCGAGGTTTGTCCCAGCTCGATCGTGGTCGCGGGGAGCAGGAACAGCAGGCCATAGCGGGTGCTGCCGGCGACGAGCCGAAGTGCACTCTGCTGGCCGAACGCCCTTCGGCCGGCGACGTTGTAGAGCGCGAAGCTCAACGCGCTGGCGAGCGGCAGGAGGCTCGTAACCGTCGCGATGCCGCCCACATTGCCCGATCCGATGGAGATGATGACCCCGACCCCGACGATCGAGATGAGGAAGCCGGCGAGCCGCGCTCCCCGAAGGCGTTCACCGAGCAGGGGCACGGCGAGTCCGATGGTGAATACCGGGATCGCGGCCCCGATCAGCGCGGTGGTCGCCGCGTCCGTGAAGATGAGTCCGAGGTTCTGGCAGGCGCAGAACAAGGCGACGCCCGTCAGCCCCAGGATCATCGGGGCCCGCCCGGTTGCCACGCGTTCGCCCCGGCGCGCGACCAACGCCGTCAGGATCACCAGCGCGATCCCGATGCGGGCGCTGGCCATCGTCAGTGGCGGCACATCGGGCAAGACGGCCTTGCTTGCCGCGGCGGAACCCGCCCAAATCACGTTCGCGGCGATCAGGGCGCCGATCGCGAGCGCGTGGGGCGGGATCGCGACGCGCGGTGAGTGAGCCGGATGATGCGTGTTCAATCGTGCCATGGTGCATCCTCTCTGCCGGGATGAGTGTGGGATGAAGGACGCCTTGTATGAGAGAC